>CAYWPR010000087.1:0-24103 GCA_964460115.1 uncultured Myxococcales bacterium | reverse complement strand
CAGGCTGTGCGGTAAGCTCCGTCGAGAAATAGCTGGAAAATTTTCCCGAAGGTATGAGTTTCCGTCAGAGTTCCCTCGGGACCAATGAATCCGCCGCAGCCGGGGTATGGAGCTTGCGCTGTCTTCGCACGGCTTTTGCCGCGCCAGTTTTGCTGTCAGGGCTCCATGTATCGACGTACAATGGGACTTTTCGGCAACACGATCTTCCATCCATCCCATGGAGCGATCTTCTATGCCTTTTGAGGTCCTGCTTGTCACTCTATTCTCGGTCGCCACCGCCGTGGCGATTGCCGCCCGCTGGCTTAAAATTCCCTACACCGTCGCGCTTGTCGTCGCCGGGCTGCTCCTTGGCACGACGCATACCATCGAGCCGCCGCATCTAACCAAGGAACTGCTTTACTCGGTCTTCCTTCCGGGACTGATTTTCGAGGCAGCGTTTCATCTCGACTTTCAGAAGTTTTGGCAAAATAAGCTGGCCATCACTTCGCTGGCCGTGCCGGGGGTTGCCGCCTCCGTGGGGCTGACGGCAGTGCTTCTGCAGCCGGTCATGCACGCGATGCATTTCGCCGAGGGCTTCGCGCTCAAGCACGCGCTCGTCTTCGCGGCGCTTATTGCCTCAACAGATCCCATTGCCGTCATCTCGATCTTTAAGTCCCTAGGGGTCCCCAAGCGCCTGGCGGTGCTAGTCGAGGGCGAGAGCCTGCTTAACGACGGCACCGCGGTGGTCTTGTTCACACTCATCGTCGGCATGGTAGGCGGCGCTGGTTCATCGGCGACTGGCGTCGTATTCGAACTCGTGCGGGTCGTAGGGATGGGGGGCATTATCGGCTCGGCAGTTGGCTTTGCGGCCAGTAAGCTGACGCAGCGCGTAGAAGACCCGATGATCGAAATCACCCTGTCGGCGATCGCTGCCTACGGCTCCTTTGCGCTGGCCGAACACCTTCACTTCTCTGGTGTCATCGCAACCGTGGCCGCCGGTATGCTGTGCGGCAACTACGGAGCCCGCACTGGTATGGGGCCTTCGGTGCGTATCGCCGTGGAGTCGTTCTGGGACTACGTGGCCTTCGGGCTAAACTCTGTGGTCTTTCTGCTCATCGGATTCGAGGTTCGTGTGTCGAGCCTTGTACAATCGTGGAAGCCCATCGTGATCGCCTATTTGGCCGTGACGCTTGGTCGCGCGGCGATCATCTATCTTGTCACGCTTATTCTGCGCCGCACCTACGAGGCGATTCCGTGGTCGTGGAGCGCCGTGCTCACCTGGGGCGGGCTGCGTGGCGGGTTGTCGATGGTGCTGGTGCTGGCGCTTCCCAAGGACTTTCCATTTCGAGATCTCTTGCTCACGATTACTTTTGGGGTGGTCATCGTGTCCATCCTGAGTCAAGGGCTCAGCATGGGCCGGCTTCTGAAATGGCTCAAGCTCGTCGGCAGCCGGCTCGAACGGCAAGAGTATGAGCGGGAGCGCGCGACTTTGCGCGCCAAGACCGCCGCGCTCTCGGCGCTTGAGGCGATGGTCAAGGCCGGCGTAGTCCATGCCGAGGTCGCAAGCGGCCTCAAAGAAGAATACGCCCGTGCGACAGCCGAGGCTGAGCAGCGCATCAAGGACATGCACCTTCAGGCATCGGAGCTGCAAGCAGAGGAAAAGCACGCCGCGCGCCGCCACCTGCTTATTGTCGAAAAAGACGCGATCCTGTCGGCGGGCCATCAAGGACATCTAAGCCAAGAGGCGCTCGAGCTACTGCTCGCAAACGTCGATGGCCGCTTGTATGAACTAGAGAGTGACGTTCCTTAGTTACGCTTCCCATTTGTCCACCATGCTTTGAATAAATCTCGAGATACGTGCACGGTCCACACAAACCCCGCCACAAGGAATAGCAGCGCCGCGATTGCGCAAGCGCGATAGGATCGTTGCGCACCGCCGCGACCATCAAGCGAATGGTCTTGTCGCGCATCTCCGGCGCGAGTCGCCCGACCATGCCAAGGTCGATCATGCCGATGACGGGCTTTTCCCGCGGGCCCATGATGATGATGTTGCCCGGGTGCGGGTCGGCGTGAAAAAGCCGTCCTCGAAGATCATCTTGATGACGATTCCGACCGCTCGCTTGGCAATCTCTTTACCCGATACGCCGGCGGAGAGCGCACTCTGGATCTTCTTGCCGGCGAAGAACTCCTGGGTCAGGACGCGCCGACTGGAGACTCGGCTGAAGATCTGAGGAAACGCGATCCCCTGGTGTCCGGCAAAGTTGCGTCGAAATCGCTCGGCGTTCTGCGCCTCGGTGGTAAAGTCGAGCTCCGCACTGATCGAGCGGTCAAACTGCTGCACGAGTCCCACGGGATCGTAAATACGTGCCTCGGTGACCGATCGCTCGAGTACGCCGGCCAGGACGTACAATAGCTCAACGTCGCGCTTGATGGTCTCTTTGACGCCGGGGCGCTGGCGCACACGCACTGGCAACGGCACCTGGGTCCGTTTGCCGTCTTCAGCAGCTTGAGTCGCCGTCGGCGCCAGGCTGGCCAGGCCCATGCGCGAGACAATCTCCCCAAAACCATACTTGGCCAGAATCGCCGTAATCTCCCGCAGTCGGCCAAGGTCGCGTATTGCAGTAAGAAACGATGCCATGCGCAAAGATTACATCAATTGCCCAATCGGGCCAGTTGCTGTTCCCAATCGCTACATCGGGTGGTACATAAAGGATACTTCTCAATAGGGACTTACCGTGCACATGACTCGAATCAAGAAACGCAAAACGAATTCCTATTTCTTCGCAAAGTGCTTCAGCGAGTTTCTGACGCTCTTGACGTTATGCCGTTGCGGCAGCAATGATACGGCAGCCATGCCTGCTGCGCCTTTATTAGGCACGCAGCGCGTAAGTCTTTCCGCAGATCAACTAACCCCGCACTTTCGCACCTGGCTTGTCGCGCATGGGTACGGCGGATTTCACTTCGAGCGTTCTGATCTGGAAGCTAGCAGCTTCGGTGGCAAACAGGATGACGCAGATCCGATTGCGCATCGGCCGGTCATTTTTGTTCACGGCAATTCCGATCGGGCACTCGGTACGCCACCTGACTTGACGGGCTTCGTTGCGTCACGCGACTACTTTCTGAAAAATGGCTATTCTGCGGCCGAACTTTACGCCACCACTTGGGGGCCCGCCGATCCGGCGCGCAAGCTCGAACAGTATCATTCGCGCCTATACCTGACGCAGGTCCGCGCCTTCATTGAAGCAGTCCGCGCCTACACCGGGGCCGCAAAGGTCGATGTGATTGCCCATTCGATGGGCGTCACATTGGCGCGCAAAGCGATTTCGGGCGGGCGGGCAAGCGATTCGCTGGATGGTGGACGCTATGACCTGGGACCGCGACTTGGCTATGTCTCTACTTTCATCGGCATCGCCGGTGCAAACCAGGGCCTTTACGGATGTTATCTTACGGGTGCCACCACCCCGGCGTGCGGCGCCACAAATGGATTTTATCCGGGCTACCTGATCGGATTCCTTGGCCCCTATGGCGTCTCTGAAATCCTGCAGAATGTCAATTCCGCTACGCACTACGAAGCGAACTACGTCTATTCGATCTGGTCAAGCGATGACGAGATTATTAATGCACATCTTCCGCTAGGCGGCCTCGTCTACGGCAAGTACACTTCGCAAATCCCTGGTCAGGATGGCGAGAAGCGTTATTCATCCTACAGCCACAATGAAAACAAGGACCTTACTTCGGCGGTACAGCTTGAGATGCTAAGATTTCACCGCGTTCCATAATCCGCGCCGCGCAGCCCTTGCTGCGCGAGACGCTTAATTGACAACAGCGTCGGTTTGCGACTGCCTTGGAGTTGCCTCAAGACATACGCGAATTCCCTCGCGGCTCCCCAGAGTTCCAAGAAACTTGTTGCTGTAATCATAGGTAGGCAGCAGCGAGAATTCGAATCGCTGAAGCAGCCTGGCAAGAATGTACATGGAGTGATGAAGTACGATGCTTCGGCCAGTGCACTGCCTGGCGCCATCACTAAACGGAATAAACGCCGGGCCTCGGCTTGCTTGAGCGGCCTTAAATCTCTCTGGCTTGAAAGCCGCCGGATTCTCCCAATAATCCGGGTGCATGTGTACTAGAAGAGGAAGGATGACACAGATCGACCCGCGCGGTATCGCATACCCGCGAATTTCATCGTCCGCAAGTACATCGCGCGCGATCACTACGTAGGGCGTCTTTAGTCTCAGGACTTCGCACAGAAACATTCTAAAGGATTCAAGCCGCGCCGCCTGCGCAAACGTGATGGGCTGCCCACCCGTCATCGCTTCGATTTCGCTGCGCAGCTTCTCTTTCTCGGCGGGGTACATCGACATATAGTAAAATGACCACGCAAGCAGCTTGTCTGATGGATCACTTCCTAGATACAGGGCGCTTAGAATCTCACCCTGCGCTTTTTTTGCTGCCGTCGAGCGCGCGCTCAATATGCCGTACTTTTGCACCAGCCGTCCAAGATAGCTGTCGGCGTTTGGACGCGCTGCCAAGAAGCGATCGAGAAGCGCAGCGACGACCTCGTCGCGATACTGAATCGATTCTCGCAGCTCCTTCGACAGAGCAATCGGCAAGTTTACCGGGTTTAAGGAGCGGGAAATGATATGCCGAACGATTCGGTATTTATGAAAATCGATGGCCGCGGTATTCAGAAAATCCGGCTCGACTCCCAATAACATTCGAACAACGATTGAAATGGAAAGCTGTAGCATGTCCGCGCTTACGTTCACGACCTCTTTAGTACCGATAAAAGGAGTCCAGCGCGCGACGAGCTCGTCCAAAGACTGGTCGATGATGTTCGCGTGAACGGCAGGGGGAACCTGCCGAATGCTCTTCGAAAGCAGAGCGACTTTCTCTTTCCAGTCGCCGTAAAAAGACAGCGTGTTCAGCGAATCCCCGCTGATCAATTTGACGTATTGCTGTGAGCGAGTCTTATCGTACACCGCCTGATTCTTAAGGACGTAAGAGACGTCTAGCGGATTGGCCAGAAATATCAGATGCTGCGGTCCTAGTCGAACATGAGCGATGTCACCAAACTCGTTATAGCACCGCTGTGCGAAGGTCAATAAATCGGTCTTGCGGTACGCAAGGTAGCTTCCTAGAAGCAGAGAGCCTCGCGGGCCTGGAGGAAGGCGTAGCCGCTTTGTGTCAGCACCCATCGCATCGCTCAAGATCATGCTTATGCCTCACGCATTCTTGTCGAACAAAACAATTCGAGCGCGTTCCTGGTTAGGGATCGATACAAGGATGGCTTGAAAGTGCAAGGGTTTTTCATTGCGAAGCGTGAAATGTCCACACGCCGCTACAATATCTAAGCTGCCTTCAGAATCTAAGCTGCCTTCAGACGAAATCGATTCGAGTCGTCGGCGTCGGATGCCCGAGTGGAAGATAATACTGCTTGGGCATGGGACCGTCCGCCAGCCTGGGACGAAGTCCTGCCTGTGACATGACCCGCGCAAGTGTCAGGGCAAACTGTACCGCTTCCAGCCAGGCAAGGTGATATCCGATGCAGAAATGGGGGCCGCCACCGAACTGTGAGAGCTCCATCGGCGTAAGTGGCTCTTTTCGGTTCAGCCAACGCGCCGGATCGAAGTGATTGGGATTGGGGTAAAGCTCTGGATCGTATCCAAGGAGCCCGATGGGGACAAGCACGATGGTTCCGGTGGAAATTCGAAAGTCGCTGAGCTGAATTGGCTGCACGACCTGCCGGCTGGTAAAAAAAGTCGCAGGATAGAACCGAACAGTCTCGCGAAACAGCGCTTCCGCAAAGGGATAGGCCAGCATGTCTTGGTGGGTGTGCGGAAGCGTCGCGGCTTTGGCGGCATCTTCGCAAAGCCGATCCCATAGCTCTGGATGACGAGCAAGCCTGATGGTCATCCAGGCCATCGTGCTTGCCGTCGTGTCATGGCCGGCAAACAGAAGAAGCGCAAATTGTCGACAAGCTCCTCTTCCGAAAGCATTTGCCCCTGCTCGTCCTTGCTGTGGACCAATTCAGAAATAAAGCTCCCTGTGCTGGGACGAGCGCGCCCTGCCCTGACGATCTCTAAAATGCGCGCGTCGAGCCACTGTCGGCCGCGCGCTGCGCGCCGCAAGGGACTGCCCGGAAGCCATTTCGGAAGCACGGGCAAAGTTCCCCAGACAAAGTCGCGATACCGCTCGCCCCAAATCCTAAAGTCACTTGCCTCGACTCCGATAAGGCGGAAGATGACTTGCAGCGCCACGTCTTGCATCTCTTTAAGCACGACGACCGAGCGGCGCTTGAGCCAACTGGCCACTCGTTCCGAAAAAAGCTCCGCTGTGACGCTGCCGAATTTGGTGGTGGCCAGATTGCGTGGCATGAAGGGCTGACTCAGCGCGGGCCGTACCCGCCGGTGGGCGGCACCGTCCTTGGCGATAAGGGCATCTCCGGCCAAAACTCCCACCGTCGTTTTCAGGTGCTCCATGCTGACGGACTTGCTGCGCAGGATGTCAAAGCCCTCTCGCGCCGCGCTCGTCAGGATCCAGTTCTCACCAATTCTCATCCAGAACAAGGGACCAAACCTGTCGCGGCTGTTGCGAAAGAAATGGAGCGCGTCGAAATAAAGCGCCGGTAGATGACCGAGCAGAGGAAAGGCCCCTGGGACAACGGGCAAACCGTTGCGAATCTTTAAAGAACGGTCAACAGGGTTTGTAAGCACGCAAAAACGGTAGCAAAGGAACCGCGAAGCCGTCCACGGCGTTTTGTAATGAACCACCGCGCCGCACGCTCAGCCAGCCAACGTCCGGTGCGCTGCCTAACTTGATAACTCCTCTTCTTCGGCTGGAGACTCAGATTCCGCACTCTTTAAGCGAGAATACAAACGTCGACGGGTAATTCCCAAAAGCTTGGCGGCCTCCGTCTTGTTTCCGGAGCTGCGGGCCAGGGCTTCGCGTATTAGTTCCTGTTCCAGCGCATCAATCGAAAATCCTGGCTGCAGCAAAGTGGCGGGAACCAGGGGACGCGCGTTTTCACTGAGTGTGCGTGGCAGATGCCCGGCGCGAATCAAACACTCCCCTTCCGTGCTGCCGGCGGCTCCAGCAAGGATCGCCGCGCGTTCTAGGACGTTTTCAAGCTCTCGTACGTTGCCGGGCCAGGGATAGCGCTGCAGGATCTCTAGTGCTTCGGGGGCCAGCTTGGCGCCGCGATGGCGACGGCGTAGAATGCTTAAAGCAAGCGCCGGAATATCGTCACTACGTTCCCGCAGCGCCGGTATATGAATCGGGAAGACGTTGATGCGGTAATAAAAGTCTTCACGCAGGTGACGGTCTTTCACCGCTTGTACCAGATCGCGATTGCTGGCAAAGATGAAGCGCGCATCCACTTTGCAGACTTGAGTGCTGCCGACGCGAAAAAACTGACGATCCTGCAGGAAGCGCAATAGCTTCACCTGTATTGAAATCGGAAGGTCGCCGATTTCGTCCAAAAAAAGCGTGCCTTTGTCAGCGCGCTCTACATGTCCGATGCGCTGCTCGACCGCTCCGGTGAAGGCGCCGCGTTCATGTCCGAACAGCTCGCTTTCCAAAAGAGTTTCAGGAAGAGCGGCGCAGTGAACTTCACAAAACGGCCGATTGCCGCGCCGCGACTGATGATGCAGCGCTCGCGCCAAATGGGTCTTGCCGGTACCGCTTTCGCCAAGCAGGAGGACCGTGGCATCTGTTGTTGCAACCTGGCTGACCTGCTCGAAGACCTCGCGCATGCGCGCCGAAGTACCAATTAGGCTTTCGGCGCGGTGCACACTGTTGAGTTGGGCTTGCAGTTGCCCATTTTGCTCCTGAAGCGCCCGGCGTGCGAAAATTCGCGCAATTTTGATGCGCAGCTCATCGATAGAGAACGGCTTTATCAGGTAGTCATAAGCGCCAAGCCGCATCGCTTCTACCGCGGTCTCAGTCGTTGCGTAAGCAGTGATGACGATGACGTCGGGAGGACCCGGCATGGCACGCACCTGCTGCAGCACGGTGAGTCCATCCATGTCCGGCAGCCGCAGGTCAGTAACCACGATGTCTGCCGGTTGCGCGTTCATACGCCGTAGCGCGTCCTGGCCGGTGGCAGCGCGCTCGACCGTGTATCCGGCCGACTCCAGCGCTTGACCAAGCATGCGGCTTAGCTTGGGTTCGTCATCGCAAAGCAGAATATGACGCATCAGCAGATCCTTTTTTTAAGCTCATCACGTCGTGGCGAATTTCGCAGGCGCGGACGGCAGGCGCAAAACGAAGCAGGCCCCGCGACAAGACGATGACACAAGAGTGCTTTTGGGTTCCGTTTCATCCAAAAGGATAAGCGTTCCGCCATGCTTTTCGATAATGCGCCGCGAGACCAAAAGGCCAAGTCCGGTGCCGCTCGCTTTGGTGGTGTAAAATGGCCGAAACAGCGACTGTCGCGACTGCGAACTAAACCCTGGTCCGTTATCAATTACGCGCAGCTCGGCTCCGCCATCCGGTAGCTTGCTTACGACAAAGTTCAGTTCGCCGCGCCCCTGCATGGCCTGCACCGCGTTAAGCCCCAGGTTCAGCAGCACCTGCCGCAGGCGGTCGGCATCGCCTCGCAGCGAAACCGCGGAATCGCCCTGCCGCTTTATGCGCAGCGCTTCGGCATCCGGATTCTCACGGCGCAAGCGTTCGCACAGCTCATCGCACAGCGCAACAAGATCCACATCGCCAACTGTCAACGGCGGATCTCGCGAGAACTGCAGAAATAGCGTAGTCAGGTCCTGCAGCCGCGACACTTCGGATAGGATGTCGCTGATCAGACTCGGTGACGCCGCTTGTTCATGCAGAAGCTCCGCTCCAGCACGAATCGTACCCAGCGGATTGCGAATTTCGTGGGCAACCATCGCCGCCATCTCGCGCACCACCTGGCCCCGCTCTGCTTCACCCGTCAGCCGCTGTTCTCGCACCGCTGCGCGCAGCGCTGCAAATACCAAGATGATGCACAAGCTCGAAAGCCCGAAGGCTACGGAAAATGAGGCCCAGGCCGTGGACTGAAGCTGCGCCGGCAGCGAGCCGAACTCTGTGCCCGCCTCCAGAACCAGCAGACGGTAGGCGCCGTCTTTTCCCATCCGTACCGGAAAGTAGCCGGCAAGCACAAGATCTTTCCCCAAATTCGGCCGATTGGCATTGGCCCGGCCGTCCATAAGATCCGCGTCCTCGATGTCCAAGCGGTACGCGGGACCGATGGACGGCTGCCCCTGCATGGCTCTTAGGGCGCGGTCCGGATCGATGCGCAAAAGGCTGAAGGACAGGCGGCTTAAAGTGCCATGTCGCAAGGGCCGCAAGGACTCATCTAGAAGGTACGCCCCCTCCAAGTGATTGTCGCGAGCCAGCACTGGCAGTAGCGCCGGCGACACCCCTTGCGCAAGCGCATGCGCCGTCGTCAAGCCGATGGCTTGCAGCCGCTGCTCGGTAGCCAGCGTGGCAGTGCGCAAGCCGGCGCGCAAAAGCCGCAGGCTCAAGCCAGCGCCAACCAGAAACAGCCCGGCTATTGAAAGAAGCAGCAAAGCAGCAAAGCGGGGTTTCATGTGGGCGGCCTAAAGAGGACTCCCGTTTCCGATGCGTTCCCATAGGGCCTGCACGTCAAGCTCGGTGGGCTTTCCACGCACTGTTTCACGCAGCCGCAAAAAGAGTTTTTGCAAAGGCAAAAGCAGTTTCTGGCGTTCGGGAATCTGCAGAAATCGTGCAATCGCCTCTTCGAGCCACTCGAGCGCTTCATCCTCGCCGGCCTTTTCGCCAAGCAGGCTGCGCGTTTGCTGCAGCGCCGCCTCATACCTTCGCACTGCCGGGGATTTGGCGGTGGGGGCCACGTCGGCGACGGGCAGCGCCTGCTCGATCGCTTGCAGAAATCGCTGGGCCCCCTGCTGCAGGTGGGGTCCCAGCACCGGCTCGTCTTCTTGTCCGGAATCAAGCGGCGCGGTCAGCATCGCTTGAAAGTCGGCGCGGGCGCGAAAAAGCAGCCCCAATTTATAGCAGCTAACTGCCCGATAGTAGTCAGCCACCGGCTCACGCAGCCCGCTGCGGTGCGCAGCGCGAAAAGCCAAAAGCGCCTCGGCGTGACGTCCCAGTTTGTGCAGGACCATGCCTAGGTAGAAACCGATGTCCTTGGGTGCTTGTTCCGCATCTATACGCCGAAAGATCTCCAGGGCTTCGGTGTAGCGCTCTGTGCGGAAGGCACGCACCCCATCCAGCAGCAAGCGCTGCATGGCGAGGGTGTCCGCAGCCGAGGGCACTGGGGCAGAGCTTATGCGTTCCTGCGCAAAGGCCGTCTGCAACAGCAGCTCCGACAGCAGAATCAGCACTCCGAAGGTCAGCTTGGACATTCGCATGGCCGTCTCAGCGCAGCTTGGCCATGCCGCCCTTGCCCGGAGGCTCGCTGGGAGGACCTTTGGGCGGTTCAGCTTTGGCTGCGTGTTGCGCGCTGACGCCATGGGTCAGCCGCGCGGTCTGCGCTTCGATGGAAGCTTCGTGGGCTTCGCTGCTTGCCCCGTGCGCATTTTCGTTGCCACTAAGGCCGCGGGCTTGGTTCCTAGCGACGCCAAGGCCACGCCCATTGGAACTGCTTTGCATGGTTAGCTCGCGCGATAGCTCGACGCGCACCGCACCGCGGGCCATAGCGCTAAGGGCGTCCTTGTGGAGGCTGGCGGCAGAAGGGACGATTTTGGGCAGAATCTGCCGAGCCGTGTTTCCGCTGGCTGCGTCGGGGTGTACGTCAGCAAGCGCTTCCGCGGCGGCGCGCATCTCAGCCAAGGGATTGGGCAATCTTTCCCGATCTTCCGCCGAGGCGGGCCGCGGCAGGGTGCCAAGCAGGAAGGCACAGGGAATGAGTACCCGAGACAACGACATAAAAATTCTATTCCGCATTATACCTGCCTCCCGGCTGAAATGCGACACGGGACTGACGCTTTTTCAAGCAACCGCCATGCCGCGCGCAAAGATTCGTGCTTTTGGTGCTTGTCTATCGGTAATCGTGGCAACGCACTAGCACTGCGAAGCGCCGGCCATGTACCATTTGGTACATGCGAGTGCCGCAAATCGTCCTAGGCCTAGGAGCCATGCTTTGGCTTGGGACTACACCTGCGGCGGCTGAGCCGGAGCTAGAACCGTTTGCCGAAAGTTCTCTCGAGCGGGGGATTAACCTGTTTAAACAGCGGGAATTTGCGGCAGCGGCCAAAGTACTTGAACAAGCGCAGACGGACTCGGCGCTGCATACCGAAGTTCTGCTGCTTCTTGGAATCAGCTATTACCGCCTGGGTGATTTTTCACGCGCCGAGCCGCTTTTACGCCAGGTCGCGCAACGAGGAGATGCCGAAGCCCAGGCTACGGCGCAGGTCTTTTTGGGCTTGCTATTTCAAGAACAGGGTGCCTTCGATCAGGCGCGCTCGGAGCTTGGCCGCGTCATCGCACCAGGGCTGCGAAACTCGGCGCAGCAGATCCTTGCACAAAGCCGGCCGCAGCGGCTGCTTTTTACGCTGCTAGTCTCTCCAGAGTACGATGGAAACGTACCGCTTACGGATACACAAAGCTTCGGCAAAAATCCACAAGCCAGCGCCGATGGGGACATGCTGTTTCTGGCCAGCGTTTACGCGCGCCCTTTTTCTTTCGGACTGTTTTTTGGCAATGCACTCTCCTATCGTCAGCAGTTTCAACAAAGTACGTTCAACCTGCTTTTGAACTCGACATCACTTGGCTATAGCTACCTGGGACGGGCGGATCGCTTTCGTATTGCCACGTCGCTGAACTACGCCATGCTCGGTGGCACCACGCTTTACCTAGATGGCGATATCAAGGCTTCCTATAGGCGCGGGCTTTATTCGCAGTTGGGGCTCGGCCTTAATTATGACGGTCACTACCGAGATTATCGGAATTCGGACTTTTTTCCGCTGACTGGGTTCTTGCAGTCGCTGCAAGTCGAGCTAAGCTGGGGCCTTTGGCCGCAGCCGATAAGTGCCGGCGTGGGATATCAAGCGGTACGCGAGCAGACCCAAGCGCCGGGGCCGATGGATCCACTGGACAATGACTTCCGTGCTTGGGCCCATGGCCCGACGTTCTTTTTACGGGCGCGACCGCAAAAGCGGCTTGAGCTGGCCTTTTACGGAACATTTTTGCACCGCATTTTCGACTACGTTCCCGGTCCGGAACTGCCTGAGGAATTAGGAATTCGTCGCGTCGACCATCTGCTCACTGGCGATCTCTCGCTGACCGTGCATCTAGTTTCTTGGCTCGATTTGTTTGCCGGAAGCACGCTCATTTACAACGATTCCAACAAGGCCGCCTTTACCTACTTCAAACCGCTGGCTTACCTGGGAATCTCCGCATTGATTGGCGTGCTGTAAAGATAGTTTCCCTGTTCCGTTTGGTACAATCCACCGAACCAATTCGAGCACTTGGCGCGCAGTCTAAAAATCTGCGCGACGACAGACACGCACCAAAAATCGGTATAAGACTTGCATTTTGAACAGCTCGCTGAGCGTTGTACGACCTCGGCGCTTATTATTATTTGCTGAAGGATTCGCGATGAGAACGCTTATCTTTTGTCCTACGCTCTTGCGGGTAGGGTTTTGCGGCTTGCTTTCTGCCTGTAGTCCGGATCAGACGGTCCCGGATCCAGGCACTGTTTCCTACGAGCGCGTCCAGGGGATCTTCGACAAGCGCTGCGCCGGAGGGGCCTGTCACGTCGATACCGTGTCGCCACGCATCACGGGTGCCAATCTGGACCTCAGTGCACTGCAGGCTGCGCCCTGCCTTCTAAACATTCCCTCCATGCAGGATCCGCAGCGGGTACGCGTCAAACCTGGCGACCCAGCCGCCAGCTACTTGATGTGCAAAATCGACCGCACATGCAACGCCATCCTTGGCACCTGGATGCCCATCGCAGATCAACTGTCCGCAGAGGATGTAGCCGTACTGCGTGCCTGGATTGAGCAGGGAGCCAAAGGCGGTGCCACGGGAAGCTGCGGCAGCTCGCCGGCCGGCACCGCCGACACGATGGCGCCAAGCTTTGCCGGCGCCACCAGCGCCACCAGCGTTCCGCAGTCGGTATTGGTCCAGTGGACGGCGGGCAGCGACAACGTGACTTTGCAAAACCAGCTTATCTACCTAATTTACCAGGCAACTACATCCGGCGCCGAAAACTTTGCGACGCCAAGCTACACCAGCGCCGCCGGGGCCACGAGCTTTAGCGCCGGAAAACTCAGCATCAATACCAAGTACTTTTTTGTCGTCCGCGCCAAGGATCAAGCCGGCAACATTGACGGAAACAAAGTCGAGGTCAGCGCGACAACTCCTGCTACGGTTGATATGCAAGCACCGACTTTTTCCGGATTGAGCTCCGCCAGCGCCTCGGGGGCAGCGACCATCAACCTTTCCTGGTCCACGGCCAGCGACAACATCACCGCGGCTGCTCAGATTACCTACCTTGTCTACCAGTCGAGCACAGCCGGTGGCGAGAACTTCGGGACGCCGTCCTATATGACGGTCCCTGGAGCCACAAGCATTTCGATCACCGGATTGAATCCCGGCGCAAAGTACTTTTTCGTGGTGCGGGCGCAAGACGGAGCCGGCAATACCGATGTGAATAGCGTGGAAAAAAGCACCACGACTGCCAGCATCAGCTTTAGCGGCCAAGTGCAGCCCATTTTCAATGCCAACTGCACGGGCGGTGCTTGCCATTCCGGAAAGATGCCGGCCCAGGGACTAGACCTCAGCTCGGTGAGCGTGGCCTTTGCCAACCTGGTGAATGTCGCAAGCAGCCAGTGCCCATCGACCCAGCGTGTGCTACCGATGCAGCCTGATTCGAGCTACCTAGTCTGGAAGCTGCAAGGCAGCGGGCCTTGCTACAGCGGCTCGCGCATGCCCAAGGGCACTCCGCTTTCGTCAGCCGACATTGCTACCATCCGCAACTGGATCGTCGCCGGGGCGCCGAATAACTAAAAAGGGAGGCTGGGCATCATGTGCCGCTTGTTTTTGTGGATGGTTATCGGACTGTGCATGCTTGAGCAGCCAGGCTTTGCGCAGGAGCCGACGCAAAGTAGGACGGAAACTAGCTCTTTGTCTACCGATATGAACTTTGATCTGCTCGGCGAATTGCCAAAGCCCGATCCGGCGTCGCAAAAGCAGGCCTTGCGCATCGGAAAGCAGACAAAGCTGCGGCGGCGACTTTTGCTCAGCCACCAGGCGCTTGGTTTCGTCGCGCTGGCAGCGCTTAGCGCAACGGTGATTATTGGCCACCTTAACTACAACGACCGCTACGTAAGCGGCGATTTTATGGATCGGTATCAAGCTGCGCACATTGGACTTGCCGCCACGACTACTTCCTTATTTGCCCTAACCGGAATTCTGGCCCTGGCTGCGCCAAATCCTTACCCCAAGCCAATTCGATTGGATACGGCGCTCGTTCACAAGATTTCGATGGCCCTGGCTACCGCAGGAATGGCGACGCAGGTCATCCTGGGCGCGATCACCAGCGCGCACGTGGGGCGCAGTGATCAAGCCAACCTGGCACTTGGACATGTGGTCGTCGGTTATTCCACTTGGGCGTTTATGACCGCCGGCGTAGTTAGCTATCTGTTTTAAGAAGGTTCCGATGCGCACTACATTCTTCATCTTTTGCCTGATGGCCTTGTTT
This sequence comes from uncultured Myxococcales bacterium, assembly GCA_964460115.1. Classification (GTDB taxonomy): domain Bacteria; phylum Myxococcota_A; class Polyangia; order Palsa-1104; family JAEUJZ01; genus JAEUJZ01. The sequence goes on along the minus strand of CAYWPR010000087.1, from coordinate 9,456 downwards.
TTGGGCTGTGAGGCGCCGGTGAATTTGGCAATGGCGCCTGATGCGGTCGCCCGATGTGAAGCGCCTACCGATGACAACCTGCACCAAACCGCCCGCATGCTGCCGGGTCGAATGTGTCAGGCCTGCCATGTTCGCGACGGCGAAGCCGGCCGCTTTGTATGGACCGCGTCGGGAACCGTCTATGCCAACGCTGACTCGCCCTGTAACGACGACGGACTTGAGGGGGTCAAAGTGGAACTTTTGGATGCCAGTGACAACGTCCTATTGATGCTTTTTACAAACCGCTCCGGCAACTTTTTCACAGCAGAGCCGCTGAGCGCGCCGCGTTTTCGAATTCGACTGAGCAAGGATGGCAAAACCCAAGAAATGCAGGGTCTGCAGCCTACCGGAGCCTGTGCGGCTTGCCATTATCCCAATGCGGACAGCGGCGCGCCGGGACGCGTTTTTCTCAATTAGCGGGTGACATCCACCTGGAAAGTGCCGTTGCCAGAGACAGCGGTGCCGGTGATGTGGGTTGTGCCAGGCGTGCGAACGACGGGCAAGTTGCCGGAAGTGGAATGCGTGGTGGCCGTAAACGCAAGGTTCAAAGCGACCGAGCCGTCGAGCTCGCCGCTCATCGTCAAGGTCTTCACCAGAGTGCCAGACAGGGATCCACTGGCCGACAGGAAATCGCTAAGCTTCATGTTAAGCTCGGTCGAACTGCTAGCCGGGGCATCATAGACGAGCTTTCCGTCATCGGAGTATTTGATCAGGGCTTCGACCAGACGCATTCCTTTGTTATTGGGCGACGACCCCTGATCGACCTGTCCAGTGACCGTGAGGGTGCCGGAAGCCTGGCCCGTGGTCGCTTGAGGGGAGATGTTGGCGCTGCTGGCGCTGTTGAATCCATCAAAGCCGAGTTGTATCGCCTTATCGACGTGCGCATCGAGTCCGAGGTAGGCGCGTCGGGCCTGCTCATCTGAAGAGACACCGCTGCCGCAGCCAATTCCCAGGGTCAAGGCCGCGCACATAAGAAAAGATGTTTGCCTCATGTTTCTCCTTTAGGCAGGTCGGTATACGCAAGCGGCAGTCCAAGGACCTAGGTGCCGGAAAAGATTGAACCCGCGGCATGCGGGACCGTACTCGAACGAGCGTACCTGTACGGTTTCGTATACGGACCTGTACCAATTCGTACAGATCATAGAAGCAGGATTTCCGTGTGAATGCTCATTTCACAAGTTCGTATTCGTCCGTGCAAAACGGTTCAGCGGATTGTCCGATCAAGTACATCATTTGAAACACGATGCGAGCCGCGCAGACGAGATACGAATTCCGAATTTGAGGAACACCTTTTGCATAACCGGATGCTATGCACAAACTACTTGATCATAAATTCTTAAGCCTAGCTGTTTGGTTCCTAAGTCCACTTGTGGTGGGTTGTGGAACGCCTCCCCCACCGGTAATCACCGGTATTGCCCCGCCGACTGCTTGTGATGCAATGGAGAACCGGACCTTCAGTATTCAGGGAAGCGGCTTTTTGAAAAGCGATCCTCTGCCGCAGGTGAGCTTTACAAAAACCGACAACCCTGCTGTCACGGCAACAGTCACCGCTACGGCTGTTAGCAACTGCATGGATCAGAACTGCGCCGCACTCAGCGTAAGCGTTTCAGCAGCCGAGCTTCCTGACGGCAAATACAATGTGACCGTCAAAAACAATTGCTCCGACCAAAGCTGCACAAGTACTCAGACTGGCGCGGTGGCTCAGGTGGAAGTGGTTGCACCGCCGACCCTTACCGATGTGTCCCCAAAGATCATGTGCGCCGGATCGGCCCGGCTCAGCCTGACCGGAAGCCACTTTATCTCGAGTACCGCGGTCCGTATCGACTCCGCCAGCGCCATGAGTGTGATGACAAACGCCGATGGAACTACGGCGACAGCCAGCTTCGCGGGGCCGCTGCCCTTAAGCCCAGTGGACCCGATTAGCCTTTTGCGGACTCCTTTTGATGTGACCGTACAGACTGCCGCAGGCTGCAGTGCTGTCCTGCCTAAGGCCGTAACGATCACACCGGGGCCGGCGATTCTATTTGTCGATCCACCGTCAATCCCCGCCGGGTATTCGCTGCAGGCAACTATTTTCGGAGCCAGTATCGCCCCGCCGATTCAGAGCGTGCAAATTGCACAGGCGGGGACTACGAACTTTAGCGCGGTCCCGGTGACACCCAATGCCAATCACCCCAATCAGATCCTAATCACACTTCCTGCCAACCTGGCGCCGGGCAGTTATGACATCACCTTGAACGATCAGACCACGTGCGCAGCCAACCTGCACAACGCCTTCCAAGTGGTGGCCACTCCGACGCTTACAATAAATGCTCCGGTTCCGGCCTTCGGTGGTGTCGGCCAAAACACCGCAGTGTCCATAAGCGGCAGCGGTTTTCAGAACACACCGCGTGCCTACCTGGCAGTCAGCGGCGGTGGCACCGGTGTCTCTTCGTCAGCGCTGCGCGCAGTAACGTTCGTCTCGGGCAGCTCTTTGAACGCGGTGATTCCGAGTACTCTGCCGGCCAATAATTATGACCTCATCGTCGTAAATCCGGATGGCAGCTTCGGAATTGCATCCGCCGCCTTTAACGTTACCGCCACCCCACCGCCGGTGATCACCAGCATCGCGCCCGCTGGTGTCGTTCAAGGAGCCGACTCCAGCATCACCGTCCACGGTACCGACCTTGACAATGGCACAGTATCGGCCAACTGTTTTGCCGGCAGCCTCTCCACCTTGATCGGACCGGCGACCATCGGACCGGCCACCGTCACTAGCACTTCGATACAGACGACCCTCAAAGCTCCGACGGGCAGTACCTTCTGCATCGTCAGGGTCACCGTGGGTCAAGCCAGCTTTGACTTCTCGGCTGTCGGGGTGACAAACTCCTCGGACAACCTCTCGGCGTTTACAAACAGCGCCGCCACTCTGAACCAGAGCCGACGGGCCCTGGGGGCGATTGCCGGCCGCCCGACCCAGACCGCGCGCTTTGTCTACGCCATCGGAGGCGACACTGGCTCTGGTCAGACGACCTTTACGCTGCCGACGGCATCAGTAGAAGCCGCTTCCACCGGCCAGGACGGAACCCTGGGGCAGTTTCGTGTGCTGTCGCAACCACTTCCCAAACCGCTAAGCTTCATGGGCCTAGGCAATATCGGACGGTTCATTTACGTAGCCGGCGGATTCGACGGTGCTGCGGCAGTGACGGATACCTACCGAGCCGAGATCCTCGACCCGCTTCAGGCTCCGCAAATCACGGATGTGGACGTCCTATTCGATACGAAAAATGGGCTTGCTTCGGGTACATATATCTACCGCGTCTCGGCGCTAAAGTCCGGAAGCGATCCTAATAACCCCGGCGGCGAGACGCTGGCCGGCGACTTCTTCCCGATTCAAGTTCCACAGCAAAGTGATGGCAAGCTCGACCTCGTCCTGTTCTTTTCCAAGGTCCCTGGGGCGCAAAGTTACAACATCTACCGAACAGTAAAGGCCGGCGATGCCGCGGGCAGCGAGCTTCTGCTCAAAAACATTCCTGACAACGGCATGCCCGTCCAGTCCGCCGCCGATGACGGCACAATCACACCGGCGGGGGCCTCACCGCTGCCGCTCGGCTCGATCGGCGCTTGGAAGACGCTGGGCGCGCTCGCCATTCCCCGCGTCGGCGCCGGCGTGACGATAGCTCCGGATCCGGTGCAGTCAGGTACCTTCTACCTGTATGCCCTCGGCGGAAACAGCGGTACGCCGGCCAGCGCCAAGCTGCTGACCTCCGTAGAGTATATGACGATCACCCAAACCATCGTGAACGGCATCGAGCAGCAGTCGACCACGGCCTTTACTGCCGCGAACCAATCACTTCCAAGCCCGACCTGGCTACTTTCCGGACTGACGGGCACTAGCGCGCTCAACAGCGTGATTCCTGCCAATCAGACCCTTATTTATGCCGCCAGCGGCAGCTCCACAGATCTGAATACCGCGACAACGGTCGGCAATGTATACGTCTCGACGCTCGGAGCGATGGGCCAGCCGGGGTCTTTCACAGATGTGACCCCAAGCCCGCCCACAACTGTGATCAATAGCTGTGGGTTTGGTGGCATCTTGGTAAACAACACGATGTTTGCACTTGGCGGTATTCAGGGGGGCGCCCTGCCCAGCAACAAAAACCTCAAGGCCGGCTTGCTTTCTGGAGGCACCAAGATCGGCAACTTCACAGCGCTTGGAACCGGCAACTTCGCGACGCCGCGAGCCCTGCAAGGCACCGCGATCGAAAGCGCGTTCATCTATCAAATCGGCGGCGAGGATTCCAGTTTCGCCCCGCTCGGCTCTATCCTTCAGACCGTCTGGTAAAGCATAGCTCATCAGCCGTGGCGGTGGATCGCTTACATCCGGCATGTGTACCATTTGGTACACATGGACGGTCGAAAATATCCCATTTGGTTCATAATTGAGGCTGGCAGCATTTGGGATCAAGAACACTACGGCTGTTTTCAAGTACTTAGTGAACATGGTCCCGAATTTGCCAGAGGCGGTGTCATGACACAAAATCGACGTCTTAAATTCCTGATCCTATTCATGCTACTGGGTATGGGCACAAACACTGGCTGCAATGGCTGCGGTCAACTTATCGTGCCCGAAAATGGCGACATGGGGCCCACATCCTGCGCCAATGCGGGGCAAAGCTGCGTTTCACCTGTGGACTGCTGTTCCGGCATCTGCACCAACAACATATGTGAAGCCTCTTGCGGGGTATTTAATGAAGCCTGCACGCAAAACTCGACCTGCTGTTCCGGAGTTTGCGACACGGCCATGGGCAAGTGCGCCCAGCCGGCCGCCTGCAAAGGGACCGGCGCCAGTTGTACGCTCGGCAGCGAGTGCTGCGGCTTAAGCTGTGTGGGCGGGAAGTGTGGCACGGCCTGTACCTCGGACAACCAGACGTGTAGCGCCGCTGGCGAGTGTTGTAGCGGCAACTGTCCGAGCGTTGCAACCGCAACCTGCCCGAGCACAGGAAAATGCTGTCCGCTGAATTCTGTCTGCAAAACTTCTGGAAACTCCTGCACCCAGGATACAGAATGCTGCTCCAATCTGTGCACGGGAACGGCGGGCGCCAAGACTTGCTCGGCAGACTCGTCTTTCTGTCACCAAACCGGAGATGTCTGCGCCATAAAGACCGACTGCTGTTCGCAGAACTGTGTGATCTCTGCCGGCCAGAATCTGGGAGTTTGCCAAGATCTTCCAACTAGCGGTGCCGGCGGCTGCGAGCTATCGGGCACCTCGTGCAGCACAAGCTGCGGCTGCTGCGGCGCACTGTGCCTGAACTACCAAGGTACTACTAACAAGGTCTGCCAGCAGGCGTCCGGCTGCCACATGACTGGCGACCTGTGCGTAAAAGACAGCGATTGCTGCGGGGCACCAGGCACCGGTCTACCGGGAGATGGCAACGTCTATTGTGACATTCCTGCTGGTTACAAAATCGGTGTCTGCCACAAACCTAGCGGCTGTCAGCCGGAAGGTGGATCTTGCAAGTACACGGGCGGCGGAACTTTGTCCTGTACCACCTTTCGCAATGACTGCTGCAATGCGCCAGGAAGTCAGACGGCTGCTGTCTGCAAGCTCGACACGCTAGGCATCCCGCGATGCTTCGGACTGAAAGACGGCGCTTGCGTTGCCACAGGTGGCAACTGCTCTGCCTCATTTGACTGCTGCAACAATGCACCTTGCGTACCGGATGGCATGGGCGTCCTCCATTGTGGAGCTTCTTGTTCGCAGGCTGACGGCCCGTGCACCGTGAATGGGGATTGCTGTGACATCGGCTTCGTCTGTGTGACTTCGCCCGGGTCGGTTCAGGGTGCCTGCAAAGCGCCGCCGCCGCCACCCGGCGGCAGTCCCGATGCAGGAACCGGAGGAGGAAGCTGTCCGCAATACGGTCAGCCCTGCACGGTCGGAGGCACCCCCTGCTGCGATGGCGTCACGTGCTCTCAACCTGGAGGGACAGGAAGCCCCTGCACCGCGGGACAGTCGGGGTGTACCTGCTATAATCGAATCGGCTGACGGATTCTTGCACAAAGCGTTCGGTGTCCCGAAAGCTTCATCCTGTACCAAACGGTACACCGGGCGTACCAAAACGAGCATCTTCGAGGGGCCCTGCTTCTCTTTAAAACCGCCCTATTCCTGTAAAGCTCGGAATTGTCAGCAAATCGCGGCGCATTATTCGACTGCGAATGCAGAAAAGCCCGTGGTACGTAATTTGCTGCATCTCCTTCCCCGGGGGGACTATGAACCGACTTCAGGCTTTCACCAAGCGCTGGGCGGAGCGCGCGATAAAGCCGCGGACACACCGAAAGTGCCTTGCTCGCGCATCAAAAAACAAAGAAACGGGCTCTATATCCGCCCTGACGTTAATCGGAGTCGGCGCAATCTTCGGCGCGTTTCTTTATGTCGCGGTGATCGGAAACCAGATCAACACAAAGCATCACCTGCGCAGCTCTGCCGATGCTGCCGCACTCGCTGGGGCCACGGTCAAGTCGCGAATGCTGAACTACACCTCGTTTAGCATTCTGGCACTCACTGTCCTATATCCGCTCTCGCAAGTCTCACACTATATTGCCGGTTCCGAGGTTGCGAACTATTCCGGAAATCAAATACAGGCCAATTACGGCGCGGCGGTCTGTGCCGGAATGATGCTACAAGGAAGCTCGCAAGCCATCGCAGACGCTTGTCTGCAGTACATGATCACCACGAATATCGGCTCGACGCGCGAAGACGCGGTGATTCAGGCAGCGATAAACGGACTGAACACGATAAACTCTGGGCTAAATACAACCGGGTCTACGTGGGCGGCATCGGTCGCGACACAGACTGCGCTCAATGCGGCGTATCAAACGGCTGGCGTTCCAGCCGACCTCGTGCAGATCTTTCCAACTCCAGATGGAACTCCGACTTGTTCGAATCTGGGAACGACAATGACCGATGCCACCAGCGGCAAAACCGGGCACGGCAAAAGTGCAAAGGATGCCTGCAATGCGCAGGCGGCGTATCAGCTAGCCTATGACGCGATGTCCATGGACGACACGTATGGCCCGATCGATACTTGGGACTGGATGCTCGCCAACACAAATCCGCCGACATCGTTTAGTTGCTCGAACGTTCCCGCCGCGTCCAAACAGCTATGTAGTATGTTTGCTTCTAATCCAACGCTCTTTAGCGCCAAAGACACCGGAAATACAGCCACCAACCTGGCGAAGCAGATGAACACCACGACTGCGGCGATCAAAAACTTCCTGAACACACGAGACAGCTACCAAACCCAGCTCGTTAACGCCAAGGCCAACAACCCGCCTTCGATTACGGATCTGACAAGCAACAAGGCCAACACGGGCTGTGCCGCGATGGGTCAGGTGCCGATTTTGGTCACAAGCTGGCGTGACTCCTCACGAACAGTCGCGATGACGATGCAATCTAAGCCGAGCGACGGCAAATATATTGCACGCCTCGAGTCCTTGCGAAAAAAAGCGACGGCGACTCGAATTCCGTCGGGAACGGCTTTGGGAATCGGTTGCGCGGCGCACTACTCAATGGATCCAGCGGGAACGGAATCTCTAGGCTCTTTGAACTGGCGGGCACGACTTGTTCCGTGTGACTTCAATGTACAGGCCAACGTCGATCAAGTCGTAAACTGCGGCGGCAAAAATAGCCAGATCGGCCTCCAGTTTCAGTCCGATCTGGCGCTTGGTATCGCAAGAGATTGGACATTTTAGGAGGACCCAGGCGATGCGCAACCAAGCACACGATTCCACGAAATTTCGCCCAGAGGGCGGGTTTGCTGCCATCGAGCTGCTGCTGCTGACGGTTCCTATGTGCCTTCTGTCGATGGTGATTGCCAGCCAGTTGGCCTCGACCAGCCAAGCGCGTCTAAAGGCGCAATGGCAAGCGTCGCTAGCGGCGCAAATTAATGCGCAGAACCTCTGCGGAGGCAATGCGGCGCTCAATGCGCCGTTTCAGGGAAATGTGAAATCAAACGTCCAATCCGGCAGCATCGCATCGGATCTTGCGCACATCTCTAGAGTCGGTCCCATCATCAGCGGCACGGGCCTTAGCATGAACCATCTGTCAGATCTTATTACGTCGTCGAACACATTTCCCGCGGATCTGCTGCAACAAAAGCAGCTTACCGACACAAATTGGACGACGCAGACGGCGACCACCGCACCCTCTCCTTTTTACTTTCAAGCGCGCGCACAGGCCTTGATGCCCACTGCCACCCCGACGATCACAGCCAGCGCAGCCATCGTCTGCCAAGAGCCGATCACAAATGGTCCCACGCTGGACGGAGTAAGCGATCAGCTTCTGGTCTGGGGCTTCGATGAAGCCGCAAAATTTCACGTCAGGTAACTAGATGCGCACCCCGGCTGGCTATATATTGTGCGGATTTCTGATCATGGCAGTGGCCCGCCCTGCCACTGCGGACATTCTGGACGTATTTCGGTTTCTACAGCCGAACAAGCCCGAAGCGCCAGGCACGGTCAGCCAGGCCCCGGTGCGCCGCCTGCGCCTCAACGGATATCCTTTGGAGGTCGTCAGCGGCAGAACCGCAGAGTCTCCCCGCGCCGTCGTCGACTTCTATGAGCAGCGGTACAAAAACCGCGGCGGCGCCGGCTTGGCGTTTCCGACCTTTCGCCAAGATGAGGACAATACTTCGGTGCTCGCTACTGCTGACGGTAGCGGGCAGAGTCTACTCAAGGTCGATCGGGGGCGTGGTCTCGGACCGGCAACGCTGCCGCCCCTATGTCTAGTCTTTGCGCAAGTGGCGGACGATATGACTAGCTACTTTGCGATATTTACCGAGGGGGCTGTGCCGGCGTCCGTCATCAGCCCACCCCGCGGGCACGATGCTCCGGGCAGCGATGTGCCCGGCCTTCCCCGTCCGTATGGCAGCTACCGTAGCTACAGTCTAAGCGAGCCGCAATCCGGTTATGCCATGGTCTCCTATGTAGTGGATGCGCCGCCCGAGCAGGCGTTTCGCAGCACCGTCGATCAGCTTCGCGGTGTGGGCTATACCGCCGACAGCGCGCTGGCACAAGCCGCCGCGCAGGCAAATTACATGCTCCTGTATCTGAGCAAAAAAGGGCAAGACCTCATGCTTACCGCGACCTCGGATGGAGGCCGCTTACAGCACAGCTTGGTCGTCTACGTGACGCGAAGTCATTAGCATCTGCCCTGAATCCCAAAACATTGGTATGGTTTTATACGATGAGAACTTTCATTGGTATCTACGTGCTTGCGCTCCTCATCGGCTGCGGTGGCGACCGCCTATCCCTCACGTAGGGACATGCAGGCCTACGTCGACAATTCGATCCCCGCAATTTTCCCAAAGCATTCCCTGCAATTTGTCAGCAGCCAATTTCGCGACAGATCTTTTCAGACTATCTGTTCAGGCTGTGCGG
>CAYWPR010000086.1:0-24143 GCA_964460115.1 uncultured Myxococcales bacterium | reverse complement strand
GGGCAAGCGCATGACCGGCCACATGGGCGATGTGCGTCGCACAGTACAGAATCTGGTCCTGGTCGATATCAAAGAAGATCAGGGCTTGCTGCTTCTGCGCGGCGCCGTGCCTGGCGGCAAAAATGGAATGGTCATCGTTCGCAATGCCGTCAAGCGGACCGGCCCGGTGCGCGTTCACACGGAAGGCGAAGAAGGCAAAGCCAAAAAGGGCGCTGCCGCCAAGAAGCCGGCCGCCGCTGCGAAAAAGAAATAAGTGGGCTCTGCCGGAACACTGCGCGATCGCGAGGGGCGACACGACCACTATTTTCAGCGTGCTCGCCGCGAGCGCTTTGTCGCGCGCTCGGTCTACAAGCTGGTTGAAATCGACGAGCGTTTTCGCTTGTTTCGTCCAGGTCAGCGGGTGCTTGACCTGGGCTGCCGACCGGGCTCTTGGCTGCAGTATGCCAGCCAGCGCACCGGCGGCAGCGGCACGCTTGTAGGCTTCGACCGCGAACCCATCGACATCGCCATAGCGCGCTGCCGTATTGTCGTTGGCGACGTTTTTACGATCTCTGCCGATGAGCTGCGCGGCGAGCTTTCGGCTTTCGATCTGGTGCTTTCCGATATGGGTCCCGATACCACCGGCGTACGCCACGTGGATCAAGCCCGCTCAGAAGGTCTTTTTGAGCGGGCGCTGGAATTGGCCGAAATCCTACTAGCCCCGGGCGGACACTTTGTCGGCAAGCTGTTTCAGGGGCCGGATTTCGCACGCCTGCTTCAGCGCTGCCGAGCCGATTTTGCCGAAGCACGCGTCGTCAAACCGGTCGGCTCGCGCAAAGATTCCATCGAGCAATACATCGTGGCGCTGCAACGCCGCGGCTGATTTGCAAAAATCGCCAAGGTCTTCCCCCCCTCCCGCCGAGACACCGACCCGCCAGCCGCTCGCTCCGTTGCCTAATTGGTGATGAGCCCAAACGGCAGCGATGGCGCAAAGGCTTGCGAAAAAGTCGTGCCGTCCTCAAACAGGACCAGTTGCGGAACGCGTGCGCCATCGATCAGCAGATCGAAATAAACCGGCTCTAGATCGACCTCAAAATCAAAGCCATCAAGTCCGGTGGTGGCCGTCGTATCAAAATCGATACGTGAGCCGCCGGGCACAGAAAGTGGCGTGGAGACAAAGTCGCCGCTTTCTAGGGGGCAACTGCCGTCGCCGCAGCCGCCGGTGATGCTCAGGAAATTGCCCGGGGTGTAGACCGAGCCCTGAAAGTTGCGATAAGTGCCGCTGGCCGCCGCATCTCCGGTCCATACCAGGCGGTAGGACCCCCCAAGATTGGCGGTGATGCCATAGCCAGCGGTTGTACCTGGGTTTATGAAGGTGGGAGCGCCCGGCGCAACTCGGCTGACCGGAGCGCCGCTCGGAATGGGACCGGGTTGATAAGTCGGCACGCCACATCCGCTAAGCCCGAAAACGCCTACCGCAAAGAGCAACAAGTTGCGCATACCCATGAGGACCCTCCAGAAAAGCCTGCTCCCATTGAATCAGCAAACACCGCGCGCCTTGGCCAGGGAGCATCCGGTCAGCCGCGCGCCCATCTATTATCCATTGCCGCCCGTCCCTGTCCATCCGGCACCAACGCATCTTGGCCCGTCCGGCATCCACTTGCGGTGTGAACCGTGGTATTTCCGCAGCATGACATCGACAGGATCCTTAGACGGCGGAGCGCTCATCCTGGGCGCTTCCAGTGGCTTTGGCGAGGCGATCGCCCTCGAACTGGCGCGCCAGGGTATGGACATCTATGGCGTACACTTGGATCGTCGCAGCACGCTTGGCAACGTCGAGCGCATCGTTTCGGAAATTCGCAGCCTCGGCCGGCAAGCCAGTTTTTTTAACGTCAATGCGGCAGACGCCGACAAACGCAAAGAGGTGCTCTCTCAAATCGAGCCCGCCACTTTGGCGCAGCCGTCGCCGCGTATACGCGTGGTGGTTCATTCGCTGGCCTTTGGCACCTTGCGCCCATTCGTGCCGCCGACTGAATCGGCGAATACGGCCGAGGACAGCCTCGAGCTTATCGGCAAAGCGCATATGGATATGACGAGCGATGTCATGGCGCATTCACTGCTTTATTGGGTACAAGATCTGCTCGCGCGCGATCTGCTTGCCGCCGGGTCGCGCATTTTCGCAATGACCTCGGCGGGCGGCCATCGAGTGATGTCCCATTATGGAGCGGTCTCAGCGGCCAAAGCCGCGCTGGAATCGCACGTGCGCCAACTGGCTTATGAACTGGCACCACGCGGCATCACTGCCAATGCTCTTTGCGCCGGGGTCACCGACACCCCTGCCCTGCGCAAGATTCCCGGACATGAGGAAATGATTCGCGTGGCCACTTCCCGCAACCCTTCGCGGCGGTTGACCACGCCAAAAGATGTGGCGGCGGCGGTAGCGCTGCTCGCGCAACCGCAATCGTCATGGATCACCGGCAATGTCATAAATTGCGACGGCGGTGAAGACATCGCAGGCTAGACAACAATACGCAGTGTCAGCCGTTGTTCGAAGTGCGCAAGAGATCGGCAATCGCCGAGGCATGCCAGTGCCCACCGCGAGGGGCGCGAAATCCTTCCTTATAAAGGATGCTGGCGATCTGGCGCAGGGAGTATTCCCGTTTGCGCAACGCATAGGCCCGCGCCGCTGCCATCTCACGCGTGCGTATACGTACTTCTCGTGGCCGCGGCGACGCTGCTGGCAGTCCGGCCTCGCGCCGCAAAATGCCGCGAATCACTGGCGGCTGCCAAGATCCACCGCGTGGCGCAGCAATGCCTTCCTGATTCAGAACCTGACAGATGACGCGCAGCGATTGGCCTTGCTGGGCCATCTCTACCATGCGCAGAACAACCTGCCTTTGCGCGGCATCCTCGACAATAATTCGTCTTCCGTTTTCATCGGTTTGCTTGGTGCAGCGCATTCCATAGGCAGGAGCCCCGATGCGAACTCCCTGGGCCATTAAATGGCGCAGCGCTTCACTGGTCCGTTCGGAAATGGCCTCGCGTTCCCATTGCGCAACCGATGCCAGTACATTTAGAACCAGCCGTCCTGAGGCGGTACGGGTATCAATCGAGTCACCAATCGAAAGCAGCGAATACTTTTCCGGCAAGAAATAGGAATCGACGAGCTGTCCCAAATCCTTTACCGAACGCGTGAGCCTATCCAGTTTGGTGACTAAAAGAATATTTGCCTTGCCGCTCGACAAGCGGCCTAGCGCGCTTTTTAAAGCGGGACGGTCCAGCGACTTGGCGGAAAATCCCTGATCTTCAAAAAGCTCGACAAATTCTAAATCCAGAGCCAGACAATAAGCGCGAATTTTGTCGCGCTGCGCTTCGAGGCTTACCCCTTCAGTGGCCTGCATGTCTGTGCTAACGCGAATATAGCCGACCACGCGATTTTGCGTTTCCGAAGAGTCCTTTTGGCAAGGACGCGAAGGATAGGCCACGGTTTACTGTAACACGGCCGATTTGCTGCTGAAAAGCCCGGCGCGGGCTTTTAACGGGGACGAAGTCGTAAGCGAATTGTCATGTTCGTATTCATGAAGCAGCCGCCGAGAGAGCACCGCTGCGGCCCGGGCTGCGACCATGGGATGCGGATCGATGGTCAGGGTCCGCAAAAAATCAATCGGCAAAGGCCGTGCATGCGGCGAATTTGGTACAGATCCAAAGTCCGGTACGGCAATGGCAATTTGTGGCGGCATTTGGGCCGGGTGCAGGGCGGCGTCTAACAGGACGCCGAGCGCTTCGACCGCCAGACGACGCACTTGCGGGTCATCATCCGCAGCGGCCTTATACAAAAACGGAAGGGCAAATTTGTAGGGCAAGGCCGCCGCAGCCACAAGCAGCGCCTGGCAGGCTTCCAGATCGGTGACACATCCGGGGCGATGCGGTGCCGCTTCTTTGTCCACAAGCGCATTGAGCATCGTATCGGCTGCATCTAGCGCCTGCTGCAAGCTGCTCAGCAGAGCATAAGCAGCTAGCGAATCGGCTTGCATCTGGGTCGCGCTCGCGCCGGCATTCTGCATCCATACTTCTCGCAGAATCGGTGCGACACGCTGAACTTGCGCCTCTGAAATCTTCGGAGATAAGCGCAACAGTGTACGCGCCGCAGCAAAACGTACGGCCAGCGCTTTGTCCGCAAGCAGCGCGTCCAAAAGCGCGTCGTCTTCCGTGGTGTCCGCAAGAAGCTGACGAACTTTGTCTAAAGGGTGGTTCAAAAATGCGCGCACCGGGGTTTGCTGCGCTTTGTCGCCAAGCGCAGCAAGTGTGGTTCGGGCCACCGCTTGCTCTTGTGCAGAGCCCTCGCGCAGGACTGCAGCAAACCAGCTTGTGGCCTGCGCCAGCAGTTCCGAATCGGCGCCTGGTTCCTTCGCTTTTCTGCGACCTAGCGCCAAATGGCCAAGCGCGCGCAGCGCTTCCAAGCGTACCCGCTGCTCGGTATCGCGCAGTCCCGTGCGCAATGCCGAAATCGCTTGTGCTTCGAAGTGCGGACGGCGGGAAAGTGCGCGAGCAGCGGCGATGCGCACTTGCGCGTCCCCATCGCTAAGCATGCTGGCCAAAAGCGGCATCGCTTCTTTGGACGAGCAATCCGAAAGCACTGCAACGCCGGCTTCGCGATGCGCCGCGATGGCGTCTCCCAGAGAATCGCGCGCCCACCGCAAGCTTCTTTCGCTGAGGATCTGCGATTCGCGCAGGCGGGCATCCACAGCGACTTGCTCCGTCGATTGCAAAATCGGCGCTTTGCGCGGCCGCGTAAAACGCGTAGCGCCAAGATAGGCCGCCGCGCTTAGAAAAAGGAGCGGAATTCCGATGGCCATGGACCACATCGGAAAACGGCGCCGCTTGATGGGACGCAGCGCCCGCAAGGTCGATGCCTGCTGGCGCAGTTCGATTTCGCGGGCCAGGGCCTTTTCGACATCACGCAGTGATGGAAAGCGTTGCTCTTTCGATTTGGCCAGCATGCGCAGGACAAGCTGATTGAGCGATTCCGCAATCACCAAGTCCGGACGGCGTTCCAGAAGCGGCGGCACAGGCTTTGAAAGATGCGCAATCATCACTTCAAGTGGAGTCTGCCCATCAAAAGGAACGACTCCGGTAAGCATTTGATAAAGCATGCAGCCAATGGCGTACTGATCGGTGCGGCCATCCACTTCGCTGCCGCGAATTTGCTCGGGGGACATATAGCGCGGTGAACCAAGGGCCGTGCCCGGCTTTGTCGGAGCCAGCTCGGACGTATAACTTTCATCCGCCAGCGCTGCCAACGCGGAAGCGGCTCTGCCGGCGACTGCGGCATCTACAGAGGCGACAGTCAGCAGCGATGGCGCGTCGGCGCTTGCTAAGTTTTCAGCAGCCACAACCTTGGTCGCAGCGTCAAGCACCGAGCTATTTTTGGCGATGCCAAAATCGATGATTTTGACAAAATCGGGCTGACCTTCGTACGACACCAAAAAGACGTTCTGCGGTTTAAGGTCGCGATGCACAATGCCTTGGGCGTGAACGGTGAGCATGCCCCGCACAAGCTGCAACGCCAGCCAGCAAGCGCGTAAAGGCTCCATGTGCCCCGCTTGCATCAGGTCGCTAAGCAGCGGTCCGTCCAAAAGTTCCATCACCAAATAGTGCCGCCCATCGTCGAGTACCCCGAACGCGAAGACCGACACGATATTTGGATGCTTAAGCTTTGAAAGCAGCCGCGCTTCATTGAGAAAACGGCGACGAGCGCCGGGCACTGAAGGTTGCTGGCCGGTGCGCAGAACCTTGACGGCGACTGGAATCTTGCGCCGCAAATCGCGGGCTTTGTAGACGACTCCCATGCCGCCTTGGCTGAGTTCCGACAAAATTTCGTAGCGTCCGCCCAGCTTGGCGCCAATGAGTGACGTTATCGGTAAAGATTCCGCCATGCTGATAATAGTCCAGGGTCATCATCGCACAGCCTGGCCTGTAGAGGCGAGCAAAGGCACAACGTCCACGAGAAGACGGCGTGAATGCTGCGCAGGCATCTGGAAAAGTAGGCACCGCGGCGACTTGGTCGCGTAGGCTTGTAGATGGCGGATTCGCAGGCGTCGCGAATTCGCTACACTGGAGCCATGGCTTTAGAAACGCAGCCGCAGGCGCGACAGTTTCGTCTGCCTGCCGCACCCGGCCGCAAAAGCAGTGCGATTGAGATGTGGCGGCTTTCGGCGGGCAGCGCCGTGGCCGAGATCGCCCCGGCGCGCGGCGGCCTTATCACTCGCTTTGCGGTGGGCGAAGACGAGGTACTTTATCTAGAACCAAGCACGCTCATCGATGAAAGCCAGCTCGTGCGCGGCGGCATTCCGATTTTATTTCCCATCGCCGGCCGCTTGCCGGGCGATCGCTATCAAATTCAGGGACACAGTTTTCCGATGCGCCAGGACGGGCTGGCCCGTCAGGCCCCTTGGCGCGTTACCAACGTCGCAGCGGCTCATCTGACCATGGAATTTCATACCGTGCCGGCGACTTGGACCAGTTATCCATTTGATTTCTCGTATCGGCTGACCGTGGATGTAGGCCGGGCCGGCTATCGCTCGCTGGTGCTGGAAAGCGAAATTCGCAACTTTGGACGCGCGCCCATGCCCGTTCACACGGGGCTGCAGCCCCATTTTTTAGTCCCCGATGAGTACAAAGAGCTCTGCGGGGTCGAGCTCGCCGCAGACTCAGCACACGACCGCATTCGCAATGGGCCGCAGCCTTGGCCCGGCGGAGGCCGTTTTGGCGCCGGCGAAATCGATCTTTATCTGGCAAACCTAACGACATCGAGCGCGACGCTGCATGTACCCGGCCGCTTGCCGCGCCAATTGAGCTGGAACGGCATTTATAAAGCCGCGGTTCTATCCACGCTGGCGCTAAAAGATTTTGTCTGCGTCGCCCCGTGGAGCGGTCCGGCAAATGCCTTAAACACCGGCGAAGGACTCATTTTTGTCCCCCCAGGCGAAGCCCTAAGCGGCCAGTTTATCATCTCTGTTTAGTTCCCATTCACAGACCGTAGCGAGGAGCCTCGCTTAGCGTGGCGCCCGCCCGGAGCAGCCTACTGGCCCAAGGTATTAAAGCGCACGGACGACGCGCTAAGTGAGGCCCGCAGTAGGTCTGTGGATGGGAACTGTCTAACGTGATACGCTCCCCATGGGAGGTTTGTTCATGAGCTTGGGGCCCCGTATTCATGAGCAAGATTTGGGGGATATCCTGCTAGCCGCGCACCTTTTGGAAGAATCGGTGCTGGCCCAGGCCCGGCGCGATGCACAGCGAAAAAATTGCCCGCTGTGGCGCCAACTGACCCGCGAAAATCTAGTCAGCGAAGACGCTCTTTTTAAAGTGCTACGGCAGGAAGTACGCATGCCGGTGCTGACCCCGGATCAGCTCAAGAGCGTCGTTGTGCCCGAAGAACTGCGCGCGGCTTTGCCCCACGAGGTCGCTCAGCGTCTGGGCATTTTGCCGCTTGAGCGATCTACAGATGGCCGGCGCGCCGTGCTCGCCATGGTTGACCCTACTTCTGACATTACGTCGATCTTGCCGGCCTTAAACAAGCTGGGGGTGGCGGAAGTGCGGCGCTTTTTGGCACATCTTGGAACTTTGCGGCTGGGCCTGGAATTTTTCTATGGCCGCCCTTGGCAGCCCAGCCTAGACGATTCGATTCTGGTGCCGGCCGAGGCGCCCCGATCGGCCACGACTCAGCCGCTTGGGCAAAGCGCCAAAACCGGACCGCTTAAAACCAGTTCTCCATCTGTGGTCGTCGATCCCAAGTTGCAGGAAGAACTGATGCAGATGGACGGCCCTACCGATCCTCGAAGCACGATGCACGCGGAACGGACGGCACCCCTTATCTTGCCCGGCGCCGGCTTGAGCGATGCCGGCCCAGCTATTTCCCCGACGCTACAGTCTGGAAATACGCTGCCGCTGCTTGGCATCAAGCGCGAGCCGTCGATGCTGGAAATTTTGCCCAGCGATCTCATGATGATTGAAGAGTCATCGCTGCAGATCGTGCGGCCTTCGTTAACAAATGAGCCGAGCTCGCGGCAGCTCGACAAGGAACCGGTTCAAGAAGCGCTTATTAAAGCCAGCGAGTTGCTTCTGGCCGAGCTTGAGGCCGAGTTGCACGTGACCCGCCCCGAAGCGCTGGCGCGGCTTTCGCAAGGAGTTGCCGAACGCCTGGGCTTTGCGCCAAGTGCCGTCCGTGAACTGATGCTGGTGTCGCGTCTTTACGGCCTTCTGCGCTCGCGCTTGCTGCGCGATGGGCCGCTGCCGGCGCCGCGCAAAGATATGCTGGGCTTTGACGTTGAGCAGCCGCTCATGAAAGTCTTGGCCGAGCTGCAAGCCGTGCTGGTGGATTTCATTCGTCTGCCTAGTGAGCCGGACCTTTTGCCCATGGGGGCGCGCATCGTCGAAGCGGCGACCATCGCCCTTGAGCTCTATAGCGAAGAGCACAGCTTGATAAGTGAAGAGCTTACCGCCAAGCTGCGCCAGCGCGCGGGCGACAACGAAGTCACCGCCGCACTGCTGCAAGTCATCGAAACTGACTTGGCGGCGCTCGGCATCGCGCCGGGTCAGCCCGAAGCCGCCGCCGGCTCTAAAGGGCCCGCCGAGCAAGCCCGGCCTGATATACTAGCCATGCCCGCCATACAAGAAGCCGCGACGCCCGACAAAGCGCCCCCCGCGACGCCGCCGATGATTTTGCTACTGGCGCCGCTGCCCCCGCAAATGCCCGATGTGTCTTGGCAAACGATGCCGATTGCCGCGCTGCCCGAAGACTGTCTGCAGCCGTATGAATTCTCAGAACTTGCGAACTATTCGCCCGGCTTTTTGCCGGACTGATAGATTGCTTCAGCTTTGCGCAAAAAATCCGCACCGCTGTTGCGCCTGCTCGGCCTAAATCTGATTCTGCTCATTGCCGCCGCGATCACGCTGTACCCCGTTTTGTGGGTGCTAAAGATGGCGCTACATCCCAGCCAAAGCTTCGCGCTTACCGCCAATCCATGGCCGAGCGAGCTTTCGCTGCACAACTTTCGCCAAGTTCTCTCACAGCGCGACGGTACGGGTCGGCTTTTGTTTTTTCATCAATTGGCCAACTCGCTGCTTGTGGCGGGTTTTGTGACGGCGATAGGCGTGACCCTATCCTGCACCGCGGCCTATGCCCTGTCGCGTTTTCGCTTTCCCGGACGTCGCATATCGCTGCGGCTGTTTCTATTTGTGCAGATGTTTCCGAGTGTAGTGACGACGATTCCGCTTTACGTGGTGCTTGAAAAATTACACCTGCTCGACCAGCTTAGCGGTCTTGTGCTTTGCTATTCTGCCACGGCAATTCCGTTCTGCGTTTTCATGCTCAAAGGTTTTTTCGACAGTCTGCCGCGCGAGTTGGAAGAAGCGGTGCTCATTGACGGCGGCACTCATTTTGACGCGTTTTTTCGCGTGGCCCTGCCGCTATGCCGGCCGGCTTTGGCGGTCACGGCCTTGTTTTGTTTTCTGACCGCCTGGAACGAATTCATTTTGGCGGCGACTTTTATCAGCCGCCCAGAACGCTATACTCTGCCGGTCTTGCTAAACCAATACATCGGAGATTATGTGACACAGTGGGGATATTTTGCCGCTGGTGCGGTACTTGTATCGGCGCCGGTCATGGCGCTGTTTTTTACGCTAGAGCGCCATCTTTACGGCGGTCTTGCCACAGGCGGCATCAAAGGCTAAGCACTAGCGGCAACCATGTGTTATAAACCCGCCTTCGTGGAAATAGCCTTGGGGTAGCTGGTGCGCGACCATCTCCTCTGCGTGGACGATGATGAGGCCGTGCTCGTATCGCTCCGTCGTCTGCTCGAAGCGCGGTTTGGGCTTTATTGTACCGTGCTGACGGCCGAGTCCGAGAGCGCGGCCCTTGCACATATTGCCGACATTGAAGCGGCCGGCGATGCGCTGGCCGTCATCCTATGCGGAGAACACCTACGGCGCCCCGGCGGTTTTGCCCATGACAAAAAACCCGGCTTGGCGCTGCTGACGGAAGTTCATCGGCGTTTTCCGCAGGCTGGCAAGGTGCTGCTACTTTCTGCAGCGTCTCCGGTAGAGTTTTTGCACGAAGAAGCTCCGCCGCTTAGTGAAGGGGAAATTCGGCGCGCGGGTTTGTCGCTGTATCTATATCGGCCCTGGGACGAATGTCAGCTTTTGCTATTTCTGGATAGCGTGCTCAACCTGATGCGCCTGCAGCGGCAGAATGTCTCGCTGCTGGCAACGCTAGACCGCCAGCGTCACGAAATGGAAGGTCTACAGCTACACATCGAGTCGCGTATACGCGAACGCACCCAAGCGCTTGAGGAAGCCAATCGTCGCCTGTCACAGCTTGCCATGACCGATGGACTGACCGGGCTTTATAACCACCGCTATCTGCAAGAACACCTGGTTTTAGAGGTTGAGCGTTCGCTGCGCACCGGCATTCCGCTCGGAATGCTGATGATCGACGTAGACCACTTTCGCCTTTACAACAATCGTTTTGGACATCAGACCGGCGATGAAGTGTTGCGTCGGGTCGCCCGCCTTATTGCCGAGCACCGCCGCGTCAACGACGTCGTGGCCCGCTATGGCGGCGAGGAGTTCGCCCTATTGCTTATCAACGCTGACCATCGCGTGGCCTGCCGCATTGCCGAACGCTTGCGTTCGCGCGTCTGCGCCGAACCATTTCCCGAAACTCGCGACATGCCCGGCGGCACCTTGACCATTTCCATCGGCGTGGCCAGTTGCCCTGCCAACGGCACAACTGCGGCCAGCCTGATTGCGGCCGCCGATAGCGCGCTGTTTTCCGCCAAGCACGCCGGACGCAACACCGTCCGCGTCGCCGGAGAACCCGTCATATCGTCTCAGGACAGCGCCAGCGATCTGCGGCCTATAAGTTCTCGTCCGCCCGGAAAGCTCTAAAAACTAGCGAACAAAACCCCGCGTGCCGCAAAACGGCACACCGGTCGGCAGAGCTGCCGGATTCTTTGGCGAGCTGTGTATACTGTGGGGCATGGCGATGATGGTCCCCCGCGACAGCCAGAACATGTTGTCCGAGATCAACGTGACCCCGCTTGTGGACGTCATGCTGGTGCTGCTTATCATCTTTATGGTCGCCGCGCCGATGGCTACCACCGGAGTGCCGGTCACGCTGCCCAAAGGTGAGACCCAGACCATTGAAAGCGAAGACAGCAAGCTGATTCTGACCATTCCCGAGACTTTTGCGCAGGACACGGCGGTCTACCTTGGCAAAAGCAAAATTCCTTTTGCAGATCTAGAGATCAAGCTACGGACCAACGAGAAACTGCAAACCGAGCGCGAGCTATACATTCACGCCGACGGCCGCTTGCATTACCAGGACGTGGTCACGGTGATGTCGGTGGCCTCCAAAGCTGGGGTCGAGCGGCTGGGCCTTATCACCGATCCGCTCAGCAATCGCGCGGAAGCGGCGCCAGGCCCCACGCCAGCGAATGTGACACCGGGAGCGCATTGAAAACGCCGATGGTCGCCCTGGACACTTCATCTTTGCCCGCCATGCGTCGCCGCAAAACGGATCGGCAAAGTCTGCTGGCGGGATTGCTGCTGACCTTGGTTATTAATGGCGGCGGACTGGGCACGGTTTTTTACTATCACCGTCACGGCGAACGCAGCATCAGCAAACCCAATGAGGTCTTTGTAGACATCAAGCTCATGAAGTTCGGCAAAAAGCGCGATTTGTCGTTCTTGCCGCATGTCGAATCGGCGCCGCGCGTGCCCGATGCGCACAAAATCAAAGTCACCGACAATCCTGACCGCCCCAAAGAGCATCCCAAAGAAGCGCCGCGACCAAACCTAGACAAGCTTTATGAATCCGTCAAGAATCTGCGCGTCGATGACGACGACCGAGTCAAAAAAGAAGCTGCCGAAGAAGGCGATCCGCGCGGACTACGCGGCGGCACAGCCAGCGACGCGGCTGGCGATCCGTACATTCAAGCGATAGTTGCCGCCATCGTCGAACGCTGGACCGTGCCGACCATGCTGACGCCCGGCGAACTCAGCAAGCTGCAAGCAGCTGCTTGCCTGAAAATCGCCGACGATGGGCGCCTCGTCGAGTTCAAAATTACCGAGGCTTCGGGAAATAGCCTTTTTGACGGCAGCTTGGCCGCAACCTTAGGTAGCATTCGCGAATTGCCAAAGCCGCAAGGACGCTTCGCCGCGGCGGCGCGCGCCGGCAAGCTTTGCCCATTTTTCGCCAAACAATAACGCGGTGTGCTTTCAGGGCGCGACGCGCACGACCACTTCGCCCACGAGCTCGCGCTGATGATTGAAAATCGGCAGCTCCCAATGCGGACGCAGCGCCAAAAATTCTTCTTGGGAAAGCCAGCCCAGATGGACGGCAAGGCGGCACACCACCGCATCGATAAGTTTGTCATTGCCATCTTCGATTTTGATGGCCAGACCGTATCCTGAATTTTCGGCGCGGCCGACGCAATAAAGTCCACCGGCGCCGACTTTGCCGACGAGCCGACCTTGAGTCGTCTGCATGAGGTTTGTACACAGCCTTCCGCTGCCCGCCACCATATTCGGGGCCGCGCGCATTGCTGCAAGCAGTCGCACGCCGGCCTGCTGATGCGGCGGAGGCAAAGCTGCCGCCGCAAGCCTTTTGTAGGCGCGCGCCAGCGCGACAAGCGGCGTACGAAATACGACGGCCCCACAACCATCGACCGCCGTTTGGATGTCGGAAACGGGAAGATCGGTCACTTCGGCCAGATGGCGCAGAATTTCCTGCTGCAGCGGATGCTCCAGTCGAAAGTAATCGCCGAGCGGCCAGCCTCGGGCCAAGCAGACCGCCAGCATTCCCGTGTGCTTTCCCGAACAATTGTTATGTAGGCGGCTGGGCTCGGGGCCTTGGCCATCGCGGCATTCGGCAAGGGCCCGCGCTTCGGCCGTTCCCAGCGGAATATGTGGCCCGCAGTGCAAATCCTTCGGCTCGGCACCAATGCGCTGCAGCAATTGCGCAACCGTTGCGACATGCGCAGCACTGCCACTGTGCGAACCGCAGATGAGGGCCAGCTCGGTATCGGTGATCGCGAATTTTTCAACCGCGCCGCTTGTAAACAAGCTAAGCGCTTGCACGAATTTCGCCGTCGAACGCCAAAACACCGGCTGCTGCGAATCGCCGCTGCAAAATTCGATTTGCTCATCGCCCGCTGGACCAGTTCCCAAAACCACCGCGCGCACGCGGTTCACCGAATCGACAAAGCCCCCGCGCAGAGTCTCAATCCACAACGAGCCCATGCGTTTCGATGCATCCATGAATCTTTTTAGCACGCTTCTTACAGAGAAAGCGGTACGCGGCGCAGCTCGGAGCCGGCCGGGCCACTGACGATCTCGGCAATCACGTCGTTTGTGCTCGGAATCAAAGCAAATGAGCCGGCGCCGTTTACCACCCAGTGCGCCACTTGCGCCTCTTCGTCGATTAGAATCAGACGATTATAGGTCCCTCGGCCGGCGGCGTTGCTGATGCAAAGAATTTTGCCCGGCGCAACTTCGCGAAACTGCCGGACGTTATAGGCCAAAAGTCGTGGCTGGCGCTCCGCAAGGCTTGCCGAGTAAAGGTCTCCGGTGCCATCCGAGCGAGCCGCGTTTTCCAGCCAGCGCAGCCGCCGGCCATCGGATGAAAAGCTCGGCGAGCGCCCCCGGTTCATAAATTTCCAGCCATTCAGCCAGCCATCGCCGATGCCCGCGCCATAGCGCAAAGGCGGATCCAGCGAGTAGATGATGCCGTGATTGAGCCACAGCGCCAGCACTTGCCCCACCGGAGCGGGCAGCACTTGGGTAGGCGTGCCGCCGTCGTTCGAAGTTTTGTAAATCGCGTCCTCGCTTTTATAGAAAACCCCGCCCAGGGCAGAAATCAAAACATCCGGATTGCAGGCACGAGAATCGATGAGGGCCGGCGCAGAACCGTTTAAGGGAATTCGCCGCAGGCCCTTTCGACTACACGACCACAGCGCTTGACGACCGCTATCGAAAAAAAACGGCGGTGTATTCGTATCCAAATCGATTGGACCCAGGTCTATGTCGCTTGCTTGGCGAGTGGCGTGCAGACTCATGCGGTTCTGCGCATCCCTCGTCAGAAACAAATCGCCGCTTGGCTCAAACCGCATACGGCTGTAGTCAAAAAATCGCGCCAGCTCGATGCCATCGGGCAAAGGCAGTTTGCGTTGTAACGAACCGCTGGTGCGAAAAAGAAAGTAGCTGTTTGTATCGACCAAGGCGGCGGTGTAGACAAACGCTGCGTCATTTGGCCCCGGCAGTAGCATTCCCGGCCCCCCGGGCATTTGCATGCGGCGACCGACACCGTCATCGCCGGGCTGCCGCAAACGCAGGGTCGCAGCGGTCTGCGCGTCGCTTGACATGTCGAGCAGATAAATCATCCGCGCCCCAAGGGCGATGTAATCAGCCTCTAAAGTCTCAGCGCTTCCACTTCTATCTAGAGGGATCAGTTGAATTCGGCGGCGTGAGGTCGGCAGCGAAGGATCTTGCTGCGCGTCGGGTAAACTTAAGATGGCAAAGTAGCGCCCCGAAATTCCGCGCATGAGCGAAAAGCTTGTCACTGGGGTGCCCGCTTCATTGAGCAGCGCATAGGCGGCTGGCTCGATGGGCTCGCCGAGAAGCGGCACTTCCATGACATTGTCGCCAAATGTCATGCTGCATGCCGAAAGCCCGACGACGACCAGCGCCGCGATGGCATTTCTCAAAAACGTTCGCGTCACCCGTGCGACATTAGCACCGACATGATTCATGCGCATTGACAAGGGCCCTTTTGCAAGGTCACCCTGTGCAGGTGCAAGTCTTCTTGATTCGACACAGCCATGCCGTCGATGCCGATGATGAACTGGATGATCCGTCGCGCTTTTTGAGTCCAAAGGGCCGAAAGCTCATCCGTGCCGTGGGGCAAAGCCTGCGCGCGCAAAACCTGACGCTTGACGCCATTTTGTTTAGTCCCCTCGTGCGCGCGGTACAAACCGCTGAGCTATTGGCGGACGCGCTGGATTTTCATGGCGTCATCGAGACACTGCCAGCCTTGGCCCCGGGCGTATCGGCCAAAGCGACCGCGGCGCGCATTGCCAAGCGCGGCGAACGCATTGCGCTTGTTGGCCATGAGCCGGGCTTGTCTTCTCTTGGCGCCTACCTCTGTCAGCGTCCGACGTTTCCAGCACTGCGCAAAGCGCAAATCAGCCTGGTCGAGGATGGCAAGCCGCGCTGGTATCTGGATCCCGACACCCTGGAATGCCGTCCTTTGTCCATCGTGTAATCGGCTGCGCAATGCGGCAAACGCCCGCAAATGGGGGAAAGCAGGAAGCGCCAGTTGCCGCGTAAAGGGAAGCTGCGCCTCCCACGAGAATTTCTAGGGAAAAACGAGGACGCGTTCGGTGCCGTATTCGCGAAACAACTCGCGCATGTAGGCAAGCGCGGCATCGCGACGGCTTAGCAGGGCGATTTGTTCTTCTACGCTGAGTAGCGGCGTTCCAGGTTCACCGTTTAGGGCTGCCTGTAGTTTGGCTCGATCCAGTTGCTGCATGGCCTGCACCAGGCTGCGCGAAAATTTTTGCGCCCGGCGTAGATAGTTCCAGCAGCGCATGTGCCCATCGGGATCGGTCTGAAACCCAAAGGCATTGTCCATGTAGTAAAGCATCTTGCCGTCGGGCGAGCCCAGCAAATTGCCCCCCGAAAAGCGATCCGAGTTGTTCTGCAATAAATCAAAAACCAGAAGCGTAGATAGCTGCGCCATAAGGCCCGCTTGCTCGGGCGGAATTTCACCGGATTGCCCGAGCCAACCCGTCCATTGATTCACACCCTCGGTGGTATCCAAATGCAAATCCACTACTGTCGGAATCCAGTAAGCCAGCGAACCGAGAGTTTCTCCGCGCTCATCAAACAAAGTTTCGGTCGCCACTCGGTCGCGCGTGAAGTTCGAAGCAAGTAGTTTGCTCAGCAGCTCATCGCGCGCAAACGAGCGCATGATCACCGGCGCCACCGCATTTAATCCGAGCAGCCGACTCAGCCTATAAGCGGCGGCTTCTTTGCGCGGAACCGTCTGCGGATTGGTCTGAAGCGGCTTAAATGCGGCACGACTGCCGTCGGCAAAATCGACGCGAAAAGAAATCGAACTACCGCCCCGATTAAAATGCAGAGACTTCACCACGCCGCTGCGCATCCGCTCTCGCAAATGGGCGTCGGGCATTCCTAAAAACGTGTCCACCGCCGAAACCGCGGGCCGAATGGTCGCCGTCGCTGCTTCAAACTTGTTCGGAACGGTAATCGAATCCCAAGGACGTTCAAGCGCCGCGACGGCATCGCTGGCTTCAAAGATCCGCATTCCGCCGAAATAGCTCAGCCCATAAAGCGAGCCGGCAAGCAGCAGCAATTCGGAAAGTATGAAGGAAGTCCACCGCACCTGGCGGGAAAGCTAACATAGTGTATTGCAGGGCACAGCACAAAAAAGTTGCAGCCACTAGATGCTGGCGCGGTAGGCTAGTACTCATGCTGATCTCGGTGCGCTACCTTGTTGATCGGTTGCGACAACCGCGTTCGCGAGTCGATGAAGCCCTGAATCTGCGGCGACGGTTGGCCGCAGAACCGCGTAGCCAGGGAATCAGCGCCGATGAATTGGCAGCTTCGGCCGAGCTGCGCCAACTGCGCGAGGAATTAAGTCGGGCGATTGGAACGGTTGTTTCGTGCCGTACTTGTGCGGTCGGGCATCCGAAGCCGCACGGACACTTTGCCGGCGGTCACTGCTGCGGTTTGCAGACGGAAGATGCCTTCAACGCGGACGAAATTGCCGCGCTGCGTCAATCCGGAACGCGACCGGCCCATCTTCAGTTGCCAAAGGGCGATCACGCCGGCTGCGCCTTTCGCGGTCCCACCGGCTGTTCGATTGCGGTCCCGCATCGCCCAAACTTGTGCCTGCGATATATCTGTCCCGACCTGGCTCGCGAACTTGGTCGACGCGGCGACTTAGACGCCATCGAAGCCATCGGCGTACGAATGGAAGACGCCTACCTGCGCTTTATCCATTTGCGCCGCGAACGACTTCTTCAAGAAGAGCTCGCCAGCCTGCAGCGTGACGAAGTCCTTCCGCGCAAGGAAAGCTAGGAAGTCGACGAGCTTAAGGAGGCGCTGGTCACTGCCGGAATGGGCGAAGCCGCGGAAGGGGCTGCAGTTCCCGCCGAGTTGTTCGAACTTGGCCCTTCGGGCGGCATCGCCGCCTTGAGGCGGCGAAACTGCGTCAAAAGCACCAGCGCCGAAATCAGCGAGGTGATGACGAGAAGTATAAAAAATTTCGAATGCGTCCAGCGCTGCCAGAACCAGGCTCCGGTTTTTCCCGCCAGCCAATTGCCGATGGCTGTAGATAAAAACCACAAGCCCATCAGCATCGAGGTCATTCGACGTGGCGCGAGCTTAGTCACCATCGACAAGCCCATCGGCGATACAAAAAGCTCGCCAATGGTAATGACAAAGTAGCAGCCGATAAGCCACCACATGCTGACCTTGCTCTGATTGCCGCCATGCACGGCCGCCAGTGCCATGACCGAATAAGCTGCCGCGGTCAGTATCATGCCGATGCCAATCTTGGCCGGCGTCGAGGGCTCTAGGTTGAAGCGCCGCAACTGCGCCAGCAGCCAAACCAAAGGCGGCGTCAAGATGATGATAAAGACCGGATTTACCGAAGAAAATACACCCGGCGGAATTTCCCACTGAACAAGCCGCAACTGCATATGCCACAGCGCCGCGAGATCCGGAATGGTGACCACGCGGTCGGTGTTATCGCGGGCCCACAGCGTCAGAGTGCTGCCATTTTGCTGAAAAGCCATCCAGAAGGTCATCACAATGCCGCACATGATGGCCAGGGCGGCAATGCGTTGACGCTCGACTTGGGGCGGATCGGGCCTGTCTTCATATTCAGGACCGAGCGGAATATCCAAAACGGCCGAGACGCTAGAACGCTGATCAGCGACAGCCAAATGTTTGCGAAACAGCGCAAAGACGGTAAAGGAAATCAGCATTCCAGCGCCCGCCGTGATAAAGGCGGCCATCCATCCCATGGATTGGCGCATCGCTTCACCGACATTAGGTGCCAAAAAAGCTCCTACATTGATACCCATGTAGAAAATACTGAATGCCGAATCGCGTCGCGAATCGCCCTGCGGATATAGGTTGCCGACGAGCGTCGAAATATTTGGCTTAAACAGGCCATTGCCCACCACCAAAAGGGCCAGCGAGACATAAAATCCCACCATGCTGTTCCAGCCGAGCATTGCATAACCGGCACCAAGCAGCGTTGCTCCGGTCAAAACGGCGCGGCGATACCCAAATACGCGGTCCGCGAAAATACCGCCGACAAACGGCGAAAGGTACACAGAAAACATGTACCAGGCGTACCAATCGAGGGCGTCTTTCTCGCTCCAACCCAGTCGCTCGTTCATGTACAGAACAAAAAGAGCGACCATCAGGTAGAAACCGAAACGTTCCCACATTTCGGTAAAAAACAATACGTAAAGCCCCTTTGGGTGTTTCGACGCCATCGGTCTAACCCCATCATGGCTACAAAGCGGGGGCCTATGTAAAGAGGAAATTTGCATAAATCAGGCCATATTGGCGAGGCCGAAGCACTTTAGATTGTGCAGCAAATCGCAAAATCTGAACACTTGCGCAGATTTCCCTTTTGCAGAACCAAGCGCCGCTTGTGTGGTATATCACGGGCCATGTCGCAGTCATCGTCTTCATCTTTTTCGCGGCCCGGTGCAGGCAGCCGTGCGGGAGGTGCGGGTCGCCTGGGCAGTGCATCTCCGCCTCAGGGCGCCGACCGCTTCGAAGGCGTTGGCACAAAGACACAGCTAGACCGCGCCGCGGTTGAGGCGATGGTACGCGCCGCCCTTGGCAGCAAAACCGCTGGGCCAGAGACCTTTCCATCGCCCATTGCGCCGGCTGCACCCATGCGCCCGGTCAGCGAAGCGGGCCAGGTGCTTTTGCCAAGCAGCGTACTGCGCAGTCCGCATGATCCAGGGGCGCTGCAAAAAATTCAGCAGGCGACACCGGCGCGCGTCGCGGTGGGCCGAGCTGGCACGCGCTACACGACGGCGACACTGCTAAAGTTTCGTGCCGATCACGCCGCCGCCAAGGAAGCGGTGATGTCGGAAGTTCGCTCTGAACTGCTTTCGCGCCTGGGTTTTCTCGAAGTGCGCAGCCAGGCTCGTGACAAAAAGCATTTTTTGCAGCGTCCCGACGCAGGTCGCGCACTTTCCGAAGAAGCACGGCGTATACTTGCCGAACGCTTGCCGCGAAGCGCCCGCCTGCAAATCATCTTTGGCGACGGTCTGTCGGCCGAAGCCATCAACACGAATCTGGAAGCGCTATATAGCGCACTCGTCAAAGAGCTAGGTGCCCGCGGCATTCCGCTCGGCACGCCACTTTTTATACACCTATCGCGCGTTAAAATTATGGATGAGGTGGCACGGCTCGTAGATTGCGAAGCTTGTTTATTTATCTGCGGCGAGCGGCCTGGACTGGGTTTTGCGGATTCGCTATCCGCCTACTACATTTACAAGCCCGCGACCGGCGCCACCGATGCTGACCGCGAAGTGATTTCCAATATCAATCCTCGCGGTTTTCCGCCGGCGCAGGCAGCAAAACAAATCGCCGACAACATTGTGCGCATTCTGCGCGACCGCAAATCCGGCGTGGTGCTAGCGCGATGAGCGCGCCAAAGTCGATAGGGAAAGCGCGCTTTGATTTGGTTCCGATAAAGCCTCGCGTCCTGGCGGTGCGGACGATTGCCGATGTCGCGCCGGCCTTGGCCCTTTCGCTGGGCCTGCCCGAGGGCGCAAACGCTGTTGGCTTTATCACCGCTACCTCTGATGATGCGCTTTACGTCGCCCTCGATGAAGGAACCAAGGCCGCCGAAGTCGAGGTTGCTTACGCCAAAAGTTTCTACGCCGGCGCCAATCACGCCTCCGGCCCGCTGTCCGGAGAAGTCATCGGTTGCTATGTCAGCCACGACATCGCTGAGGTACACGCCGCCCTTGCGGCTTGCCAGCGTTGCTTGGCGCAAGAAGCCTGGTTTTACGCCGCTGATCCGCGCGGCGAACTGGCTTTTTTTCCACACGTAGTACGCGCCACTGGTCGGTACCTGTCCAAGCAGGCGGGGCTGCCCGCATTTGCTCCCATGTGCTATCTGATTGCGCCGCCGCTGGAAGCGATGATTGGCATCGACGCCGCGCTTAAAACCGGCGGAGTGACGCTTTTGCGCTTTTTTGGACCGCCGACCGAAACCAACTTTGCCGGAGCCTACTTGGGCGGCGACTTGCCCGCCTGCGAAGCCGCTGCCGAAGCCTTTGCGGCAGCGGTGTTAGATGTCGCACGCTCGCCACAGGCGGCGCAGCGCTCAGCGCGCGGTGCTGGCGAGCGTTTGCACAGCGCCCCTGCCGCGTCTTCCGCTGAAGCGCAATTTCAAGTGCTACATACCGGACAGCGCATTGCGCACAAACCCGATCACCTAACGCATTTGCGCGATAATCAATCTTTGGTGGAAAAAAGCCATCCGCGTATGGTGCTACGCGGCAAGCTCGATGTACTGCAGGGGCTTATCCTAGATGCGCAAATCGCCGCAGAAGCTGAAGGTGCTTCGGGCTTAGTAGGCAATCTAGAGGAAACGATTGATTTAGTGCGGCGAATGCTTTCCTGCGAAGTGATGGACACACCGCTTGGCGATTGGAAGCTTTTAGGACTTGGTGCAGATGAAATTCGCCGCGCATCGCACCATACCTATGAGCTTTTTCAAGTGCCATTTATGTACCCATCGATTCGCCAGGGCGAGGTGGTGGCGCGGCTTTATCTATGTCGAGCCTTCGCGCGCGAAGCGGAGCTGGCTTGTTATCAGGCCTTTCCGGTACGCAGCCCCGCGGATCCCGAAGATGCCGGCGAACGCAGCGACTTGAAGCAGGCGCTAAACCGACTGTCGTCGGCATTTTACGTCATGCAATGCAAATTCGTCGGCGGCCACTACGGCGTCGGCAAAAAGCCCGGCCCCTTGCGCGGCTGGCGCCCTCCCGCCAAGAGCTAGCGGACAAAACCTACTGCGCGGCGCGAATCAGGCGGGCGGTGGAAAGCAGATTTTTCCCAGGATGGCGCCCCGGCGCGCACCGGTTACTCGCGGCAAAACGGCGCTTTGGGCATGAACGGTCTGTACCGCCAGCAGTGCAAACGCCACCGCTTCTTTGTTATCGACGTTAATGCCCATCGCATCGAGCTTGCGCACCGGCACCGGAGCCATCAGCCGGCCGAGTATGTCCATCAGCGTGCGATTGTGCGCACCGCCTCCGGACACCAGCACTTCATCGACGCCAAGTGGGCGCAAGCTCAAAGCAATGGCATGCGCGCTAAACGCCACCACCGTCGCCAATAAATCTAGCGGAGCCAGGGCCGCATAACGCTCGCGCAGCGCTCTTGCAAAGCCATGCCCATAACGTTCCCGCCCCGTCGATTTCGGAGGCGGCAACTGCAGATAGGGATCCGCCAACAAAGCGGTCAGTACCTCCGGCACGATTCGCCCTTGTGCGGACAAATGGCCGTCCAGGTCCATGAACTGCGCTCCCGAAGAAGCCCACGGCGCCAGCGCATCGATCAGCATGTTGCCGGGCCCATTGTCGAAGGCTAGAACATCTTGAGCATGTGCCGAAAGAATCGTGGCATTGGCAATGCCGCCGATGTTTTGTAAAGCGCGTATCCCCGTGGGCTTGCGAAACAGCAGCCAATCACAAAACGGCACGAGCGGCGCGCCCTCGCCTCCCAGCGCGACGTCGGCCACGCGAAAATCGCCTACCGTGATGACCCCGGTGCGGGCGGCAATCACTGCAGGTTCGCCAATTTGCAAGGTAGAAGGTGTGGCTTGCGGCTCATTCACGCAGGCCGAAGGCGGCTGATGCCAAACGGTCTGACCATGGCTGCCAATCAGATCCAGATCGCTGGAACTGACACCGATCTCTGCCAGAAACTGCAGCGCCAGTGCGGCAAATCGCTCGCCCAGGCGAAATGAAGCCTCGCAGAGACTGCGCGCGCTGACATCGCCCTGAAATAGCGAATGAATGAAAGCGCGCTCATCGGCCGAATATGGATAGGTCTTGGCCTGCACCGACGTGACCTTGGTTCGGTCTCCGTGACCTTGCACGGTCAAAAAGGCGCAGTCGAGCCCATCCACAGAGGTACCCGACATCAAGCCGAGCACCCGCTTTTCATCCTTTTTCAGGAGCTGTTCAAGCGGGTGCATGGTCGAAATCAGGGCTAGTAATCGTCGTTACCGTCCCAGCGCCACTTCCCGCGCTCGCGCTCTTCTGGACGTCCCGGAGATTTGCGCTCTTTGGCTTTGCGCTCCGGCTTGTCATTGCGCCGACGCCCGCCATCGCGATTGGGTTCGGCCATCGCTGGCGGCGGTCCAGCAAAGGGACGCGGTCCGCCAAAAGGTCGAGGAGGGCCGCCGTGACGCTCATCACCGCCGGGCCCACCTGGCCCACCACCTGGCCGAGGCCGAGGTGCCGGACGTGGCGCGCCGGGCGCCCGTTCTTGTGCTTTTTCGACGAAGATCGTCCGGCCGGCGAGCATCTTGTTGTTCCAATCATTAATCGCCGAATCGGCTTCCGCCTCGCTGGCGACCTCCACAAAGGCAAACCCACGAGGACGCTGCGTCTCTCGGTCCACAGCGATGCGTACGCTTTGGACGTTGCGCCCCGACTGCGAAAAAGCATCGCGCAGTTCCTGCTCCGTAATGGAGTAGGACAGGTTGCCTACAAACAGCTTGGTTCCCATTTGCTCCTTCTCTTTGGCCCGAAATTGCAATGCACGGCCCTCCGCAACGGGGTCACAAAGGTACCGAGCATCAGTGGAATAACGATAGGGGGCTTTGTCGGTCAAGGCAATAGTTTCTTGCTGATTCCGAGTCGTCCATTGCAACCATTAGCAAAATGAATAGCGGTCGGCGTAGACTCGTCATGAAGCTGTAGAAGATCGCTGGAGAACAGGCATGAAGACCCCGCTGCGCATTTTTTTGACCATGATGGCATTTGGCAATGGGCTGCTTGTTGCAGGCGGGCAAGCCCGCGCCGACGGCCCTTACGGAGAATACGGCCCCGAGGATCCGGGCTACGCCCCAAACGATCCAAGCGGAGCATACGGCGAAGCCTATCAGCCGCCCCCTGCTGGCACCTGCCTTGACGAGAACAACCAGCCGCAAGATTGCTCCACCGATCAAGACTACTCTAGCTATAGCCAGATCGATGACGGCTACGATCCCAATGCCTATCAGGATTTTCAAGGCGCCCTCGCGCCTTATGGCTCCTGGGATAGTGACCCGCAGTACGGCCAAGTCTGGATGCCGTCGGCAGGCATCGTCGGTACGGATTTTACTCCGTACTATAGCGGCGGTCACTGGGCCATGACCGACTACGGCTGGACCTGGGTTTCCGACTACAATTGGGGCTGGGCGCCGTTTCATTATGGACGCTGGATCATGCGCGGCCCGCGCTGGGCGTGGATCCCTGGGCGCGTCTGGGGCCCATCGTGGGTGCACTGGCGGCTGGGCGGTGGCTATGTAGGCTGGGCGCCGCTTCCGCCTCGTGGAGTGCGAATCACAAGCCCCCTGTGGGGGGGGAGCCGCGGCCATTATTGGAACTTTGTGCCGATGGCCCAGATTACTGCGCCGCGCCTCATTCGAGTCGCGCCCCCCATGGTCGCCGGGCTTTATGGACGCACCAGCATCGTCTCCAGCCTGCGAGCGGTGCGCGGCAGCGGTCACATTGTCTACGGACCGGGGCTCCACTATTTCAATTCAGCGTCGATTCGTATCGCGCCGACGCCGCTTTCTAGCTATCAGATGGCCATGCCGCGCTCATACGTCACGGCACGGCCGGGCATTCCGCTCGCATCGCGAAATTACTATGCGCCCATCTATCGATCGCCTGGCGGAATGGGACGCCCCGGGTATTCATCTCCCGCACCGGGTTATCCTAGACCGGGTTATCCTAGACCGGGTTATCCGCAGCCAGGGCCGGGCGGGACGCGACCAGGTTATCCGCAGCCAGGGCCGGGATATCCCCATCCGGGTT
>CAYWPR010000085.1:0-24222 GCA_964460115.1 uncultured Myxococcales bacterium | reverse complement strand
GGATTCTGTATGTATCTTCCCCTCACTCCTCTATTCAGTTTTCAAAAACCCACCCGTCGTTTCCGCGTTTTGCGATCCGCGGGGAGTTGGAGTCTATCTACGCGGCCCGAGTTGTCAAGAAATCTTCACAACTTTTTTTTCGGACCAGCAGCGACAGGGAGACGACTCTACTCGGATTCACGGATCAGTCAAGGAACTTTTTTCATTATTTTCATGGCGACGGAAACTTTGCGTTAATGTGGATACATGTCCGTCCAAAAGCGCTCTCAAAAACGGCTTTGGGCAGAAGTATCGGCCCGCGCGCGCCGCCTGGAAGCGCAATTTAGACAACTTTTTAATGCCGAAATCAACGACGACATCGAACGCCGCGCCGCTGAGGTCGCCGAAGCCAAGGCCACAGTCAGCGCCGCCGGGCAACTGCGCGGTGGCGTCGCCAAAGTCGCCCAATTGCGCGCGTATCTGCAGGGTCAAGGCGCGCTCAGCCTGTGCACGGAAGCGCTGGCGATTTTGGGCCGAATTTGGAATCGACTGCCCGGCGACGATCCGCAGGCGATTTTTCAAGCATTGCGCACGGAATTAGGGGCGGATCCGCAGACGATCTTTGCCGACTTCGACCCGCAGCCTCTGGCGGCCGCGTCTTTGGGACAGGTTCACGCGGCCCGTCTGCGCGATGGCCAAAAAGTCGCGGTGAAAGTGCAGTATCCCGGCATTGCCGAAGCCCTGCGAGACGATCTGTCGGCGCCCGATGTTGTGCAAAAAATCGTCGGTGCCAATCTGGGAACGGCAGTTTCTAAAGAAGCGATCGCGGCCCTATGCACGCAGCTACTCGCGGAAACGGATTATCAAAAAGAAGCGGACGCGCTGCGCCGTTTCAAGCGGGCTTTTGAAAACGATCCCGCGATCGTCATTCCCGCGGTATTCGATCAGTTTTCGACCAAGCGGGTGCTGACCATGGAGCATCTGCCGGGTCGCAATCTTAGCGATCTGATCATTTCGAAAAGCGCAGCGGAAGAGCGCGCCAGCCTGGCCAGCATCATTTTTCGCTTTGCCTTTGTTGGACCTTGGCGCCACGGACTTATCAATTTGGATCCGAATCCGGGAAATTATCTGGTCCTAAACGCAGCGCCGGATCAGGCGCGCGTCGGCTTTATCGACTTTGGCTGTACCGCGGAACTTTGCAGCGAAGCGGAGCAAACCGCTCTGCAAGCCGATCGGCAGATTTTTTTAGCGATGATACATCGCGATGGCGAGGCCCTGCGCCATGCCGCGCATCGCGCCGGACTTATTGAGCAGGCCTCTTCTTTTTATTCCAATGCCTATGGCAATTGGGAACAGATCCTAAGCGCTCCCTTTTTGTCACGCGAACCGACCACGCTGGATGCAAATTGGTCGCGCGAGCTGACCGATGCGACCTGGCAATTGGCAAAAAGCGGCAAGCTGGAGCTGCCACCCACGATGCTGCTTTTGTGGCGGCAACGGCTGGGCGTTTTCGCGGTCCTTTCTTTGCTACAAGCGCGGCTGCCTTGGCGACGGCTGCTCGCCGAAGTGCTGGACGACGGAATTCATCCGATTCCGCTTTACGATCGGTATCGCTGAGCGCGACTTTACAAGGCGGCAGCGCCCGTGTACCGTGCCAACATGAATCCGCGTGAGCAAGAGGACAGCGCCTTTGACAAGCTGGCGGATGGTCAGTTGCGGCGTTTGGAGCGGACTTTGTCCGCCTTCGATCCGGATGAAATAGAAGGGTATCTGGGCGGCGACGTGCTGAATATTGCGCTTGGCAATGGCGCTAAAATTGTCATCAATCGCCATCGCGCGGCGCGTCAGATCTGGATGGCCGCGACGCGGCGTGCCTGGCATTTCAACTACGATGCGGCAACCCAAAGCTGGCGCGTCAAAAATACCGATGGCGAATTTGAGCTCGTCACATTGCTTGAGCAAGTCATTTCGGAACAGCTCAAGCGGCGTATTTCGCTGAAAGACGCCTAAGAATCCCCATCAGACGCGGCGCTATTTTCCTGCGCCGTAATACGAATACAGATATGCGGCGATGCGCGAGGCCACCGGATCCGCAATCACTGCGCCAAACGAGTTGCGCATTTTTTGCACTTCGGCTTCCCAGGCGACACGAGAAAGCGGCGGTTGCATCGTGATGTAGGCGGTGCTGTGACAGCCCACGCAATTGATCTCGACAAGCCGGCGATCGTCTTCGGGACCAGGGCGCAGCTCGGTGATTCGCGGCGGAAAAGCGCCAATTGCGTACAAAGCGGAAGCCTGCTCGGCCATGCGCATGGGCAAAGGCTGCGCAAGCGTGCCCAACCCGGATGCTCTAGTTGCTGTCGCAGCCGGTTGCGGGGACGGTTTTTCAGATGCAGGCGACACCGGCGGTGGCGCTTCCGACAAATCAGCCAGCGTGGCGATTTCGGCGGAATGCGGACGGCAGCTTAAGGACGCGCTCGAAAGCAAAAGCGCAATGGGCCAGCCGCTAACTTGTCTCGCCAATGTACACCTCCTGACGCTCGATGCGATTCCATAGATAGCCCCCGGGATTCCACGTTGCTTCGTCATTTTGCGAATTGCCTTGCGCATCGCGGGCGCGCACGCGCAGGGCAACGCGTCCGGATGAAAGACGCTGCGGCGTGTAGTGAAAGCTCCAAAGGCGAAACGCGTAACGCCCCAAATCTTCGCCCAGTTGCGCCGCATTCCAGGTTTTGCCATCGTCGGCTGACACTTCGACCGAGGTGATGCGATCGTATCCGGAAAAAGCGATGCCGCGCACCGTCACCGGCAAAGCTTGCGGAAGTTTGCTGCTGCCGTCGGGAGTTACAATAAAAGAACGCACCGGCATGCGCGCCAAAGGCGCCAGCTTGACTTGTCCTTTGGCCATGGCCTCAGGCGTCGTGCTGCCAGCTTGGGTCATTGGCGCGCGATAAGCGGTCTTCATCCAAAAATTCTCATCCGGTTCGCTCAGCACGCGAATGGTTTCCAAAGCTTTCACCCAGTAGGTCGCAAAGTAGCCAGGAACCACCAGGCGCAGCGGAAATCCGTTCAAAAGCGGCAGAGGTTCGCCATTCATTGCATAGGCCAAAATTGCGTCATTTGGCCCATCGCTCTTTAGATCCAGACTTTTTAAAAACTGCGCCGAGCCATATCCCGGCGGTCCCGCACCTTTATCAAGTCCCGCAAATTGCAGACAGCGTGCGGTTTTGCGAAGACCGACCCGATCCATCAAATCGCGCACGCGCACACCGGTCCATTCGGCGCAGCCCATGGCGCCGTTGCCCCATTGCGAGCCCGGCACTCGCGGCGCAAAACGGCTGCGGCTGTTGCCGGCGCACTGATTGACCGCGACCACGGAAACTGCGCGAAAGTTGCGCAGTAGATCGCCAAAACTGAAGGATTGCGGGCGCTCGACAGCACCCTCGATGTGAAGCCGCCAAGTCGAAAGGTCCACCGCGGTGGGATGCATCGGCAGATGCCAGCGAACAAAAAAAGCGGAATTGGGAGTACGCGCCGACAAAAAATACTGACGCGGTGTCTCCATCTGTACCGGCCGATCGGTAAGCTGTATCAGCGGCACTTTCTGCGGCAAGGCGATAAGCGGCCCCAGCGCATTCCAAAATGGATGGGGCGCCGCATCGCTTATCAAAGGCTGCGCTTCATCGACCTGCGCCGAAACCTGAGCCGATCCGACAGAACTGCGCCAAAAAGGCAAGCTGCCGCAAGCAGCGCCCAAAAGTTGCAGCGCACGACGGCGCGAAAATGGCGAATCGGACTCACGTATCGACGGCATATGTCCTTTTAGCAGGAATAAAGAGTTGTGGCATAGTGCGGTGATGTCTTCGCGCCTGTGCAGCGTCTCCGTCGATGTGGATCCGCTGCGCTGTTATTTTCAGATTCATGGGCTGGGCGAATCCGCAGCCGCGCTTGCGGATGTGGTGATACGGCGCGCCGTTCCGCGTTTTTGCGACTTGTTCGCACGTCACGGAATTACCGCCACTTTTTTTGTGGTGGGCAGCGATATTGCAACTGCCGACTCTTTTTTCGAACCCGCAACGACCGGGACGGCCGCGGCCGGACGAGCGATTTTTGGCCAGGCCGCTCGCTTTGGCCATGAACTCGGCAATCATTCCTTCAGTCATTTTTATGATCTGGCGCGTCGGCCACGAGCCCAGATCGAAGAAGAAATACGCAACTGCCATCAAGCGCTGCGCACGCTGCTTGGACGGCCGCCGGTGGGCTTTCGCGCTCCCGGTTATGAGCTGTCTGCGGATTTGCTCGATGTGCTTTTGGCGTTTGGCTATCGATACGATTCTTCGGTATTTCCCTGCCCTCCTTATTACTTGGCGAAACTGGCGGTGCTGGGAAAAATGGCGCTGCAGCGGCGACATTCGGCGGCGATCATCGGTTCACCGCGAGCGCAGCTAGCGCCGACGCAGCCTTATCGTCTCGATTTGCACCGGCCCTGGCAGCCCGGACAGTCGGGGCTTTTCGAGCTGCCTGTCGCAGTCACTCCATGGCTGCGTTTGCCGGCGATCGGAACCAGCCTGCTCGGCCTGCAGCGGCTGCGGCGTATCATTTTGCGCGGTATGGCCAAGCAGCGTTTTTTTAATTTCGAGCTGCATGGCATGGATCTTTTGGATATCGAAGAAGACGGCTTGCCCGAAGTGCTGCGCGTGCATCAACGCGATCTGCGAGTTCCGCTGAAAATTCGCTTGGCGGCTTTGGATGAACTTTTGACCGAGCTGTGCAATCGCAGTCAAATCGTGCCGCTGTGTAATATCGCCGAGCAGCTTCAGCGCAGCGGCAAACTAGAGTAGGCCATGCAACAACGTCTCGATCAGCAACTAGTGACTTTGGGACTGTGCGAAAGTCGCGAACGCGCGCAAGCGCTGATTTTGGGCGGCCACGTCGAAGTGAACGGCCAAGTGGTGCGCAAAGCCGGCAATCCGGTGAAAAGCGATGCAGAGGTGCGAGTGCGCACGCAGGCCCTGCCCTTTGTCTCGCGCGGCGGGCTGAAGTTGCGCCATGCGCTAGATTTTTTTCATATCGATGTGACGGGAGCTTTGGCCGTAGATGTCGGCGCATCGACCGGCGGATTTACCGATTGTCTGCTACAGGCCGGCGCAGCGCAGGTTTGTGCCATTGATGTCGGCTATGGACAATTCGCTTGGTCGCTGCGTCAGGATTCGCGAGTGATGGTTCTGGAACGCACCAATGCGCGCTATTTGGACGCGGCTGCACTGCCATTTGCGCCCGATGTAGCGGTTTGTGATGTGTCGTTTATTTCACAAACGCTGATTTTGCCGCGGCTTGTCGAGTTCTTGCGCTTGCGCAGCGCGACCAAAGCCTGCCCGATTGTCACGCTCATCAAACCGCAATTTGAAGTGGGCAAGGGTCAGGTTGGCAAAGGCGGCGTGGTGCGCGATCCGATTCTTCAAGAGCAAGCCATCGCTCGATGTATCGCCGCCGCCGAAAGTTTGCATTGCACCGTTTTGGGGGTCACGCCATCTCCTTTGCGCGGTCCGGCGGGCAACGAGGAATTCCTTCTGGCGCTAAAAACCCAAGCGGTCGAAAATTAGGCGCTGTCTGGCCTGAGCCTAGGGCGTGTTTGTAGCCGGGGGCGCGGAAGTCTTTTTATTGCTCGGCCGTGCGGACGGCTTACTCGCAGGCTTGGCAGCGACCGCAGATTTGGCAGCGGCCGCAGGCTTTTTGCCAGAAACCGACTTGCTTGCATCTTGAGCGGCAGGTGGCGGACTTTGCAGGGGACCGCTCGATGTCGTCTCGACGGAACGCACGGCGGCTCCGGTCGGTGACGCGGACGGGCCTGTACTTGTACGGCCCTGCTCGTCGGCGAAGATCAAAACTCCGAACTTATCCAGGGCGTGAAAATCGCCGACCAAAGGCGGTGACCAGCCGCTGGCCGCCTGCGGCTGGCCCGTCTTATGATCCATGCGAAAGAAATTGGCTCGCCATTCCGTGCCAACGGCTGGCGGAACGCCGCCCATGTTATCCAGGCGTCCTTTGGCCGCGCTGAGCGGAATTTGCATTTCCACCGTCCATCCGGTATCTACATCATCGCTTTTATTGACGGTGCCATACACTTTGACGGCGGTTGTCAGCGGAGCATCCCACGCATTGTCGTTTTCGCGATAATTCGGCAGCCATGAATCAAATGTCATGTTGCGCGGACTGACTTGCAGCTCGACGTAGGTCTTGCGATCGCCATCGGCATCGATAAAAAGCTCGGCAGCGTCCTGCGTCCACAGCTTGTCGTCGTGCTTGTCGAAAGCGCTATAGATATCGCTGTCCAAAAATTCAAACGCTACATAAAGATTGTTTTGATCCCAAAGGACGCGGGCCGATGCGCGCGTCGCCGCCGGAGTTCCATCCATGGTGTTGACAAAGGGACCAGTCGCATCGGCTTCCTTCCAGGCTGGCTCGCCTAGGACCCCGTCTATGGTCATGGTCGTTCCCGGTGGCAGCTTGCGCACCACCATTTTCTTGGACACTAGCGACGAAGCTTTGCGCACGGGTAGCTCAACCGCCAGCAAGCGGTTTTGGCCGTCCTGCCGTCCCCCCTCCACGGTAAAACGCGAGGGTCCTTTCCAAATTCCTACATAGACCAGCACTTTGTCAGCGGGCCAGTTTGCCGGCAACTGCACTTTGTGCACGTCGCGAATGATTTCGCCTTTTTGCCACAGCGAGACCGGATACCTTCCGCCCATTGGTACGTGATCAGCGGTCAGGTGCGCTTTTTTGTTTGGCGCATCCAAGTGCACAAACATGCGCCAGCCTTCCGGGACGGGCTTTTCAACGCGAAAGTAGTGCACAAGCATGAACGGTTCGCCTGGCACGACCATATCGTCGTTGATATCGAGTCCCAAATAGGTCAATTCTCCGCCGTCGGAATGTTTCAGAACGGCTTGGTTCGTATAACGAATCTTGGGCACGGTGGTCAGAATCTGCCGCCGAGCGGCTTGCACATCTGCTTCGGAGGGTTGCGGTTCGTGAGTTTGTTCGACACACCCCCCTCCAGCAAACATACAGACCTTAGCAAGTAGCAATGATAAAAGCAGGTTCGACTTGGCAGCCATGTCCCGGTTTTATCGCGCTTTGTGTCCGGCGGCAAGCCGCAGTACACTTCGCGCATGCATGCCGTGATTCGAGTTCGCATCTGCCGTCCCCACTATGCCGGCAACCTGGCCGATGGGGCACACATCCTGGAGTTATTCGGCGACATTGCCACCGAGCTATGCATTCGCGCCGATGGAGACGAGGGACTGTTTCGCGCGTACGACAGCGTCGAATTTTTGGCTCCGGTGCATGCCGGAGACTTTATTGAAGCGCGCGGCGAGATCGTAAGCTGGGGGCGTACTTCGCTGAAGATGCGCTTTACGGCGCACAAGCTGATCGCGCCTTTGCAAAATAGCGCCGCGGAAGTTCTGCGCGAGCCGATTTTGGTCTGCAAAGCCAGCGGCACCTGCGTGGTTCCCGCCGAGCTGCGGCGTACACCGCGATCGGGAGAACGAATCGGCCGGCCGGGTCCATGCATTCTGACGGCAGCGATTGTCGGCGCGGAAACCACACGCCAGCAGAATCCTCACTTGCCGATCACGCCAAACGAGATCGGAGAAGAAGCCGCGCGCTGTGTGCAAGCTGGGGCTTCGGTCATTCATCTGCATGTGCGCGATGAAGCCGGCAATCCCAGCCAGGAACGCGAGCGCTTTGGCGCCGCGATTGCCGCCATTCGCAGCCGCACCGATGTCATCATTCAAGTTTCGACCGGTGGTGCAGTGGGAATGTCTATCGATGAGCGCTGCGGCGGATTGGAATTGGCCCGCATCCGCTCAGCCGACGCGCCGAACATGGCGACATTGAATGTCGGCACGATCAATTTCGGCGATGACATTTTTGTCAACAAACGCCAAGACACGATGGAGGTCGCCCGACGCATTGCTGCGGCTGGCTTGCAGCCCGAAATCGAAATTTATGATTTGGGCCATCTGGACATCACCGCCGAGCTGGTGGCGAAAAAACTGCTTCGTCCGCCGCTTCACGTGCAATTTGTACTCGGGGTGCCTGGGGCGCTCAGCGCCAGCCGACCAAATCTCGAGCTGCTTGTCCAGCGATTGGAAGACCTCGATCGTCAATTCGGAGAAGCACGATCAAGCTGGGGAGTTGCCGGCATCGGACGCCATCAGTTTCCCATGGCAGAAGCCGCGGCTGAAATGGGCGGCAATCTGCGCGTTGGGCTCGAAGACAATATTTATTTGGAAAAAGGGGTTCTGGCGCAAGGCTCGGCCCCGCTTGTCGAGAAAGCCGCGACGCTGTGCCAACGCGCAGGACGCACGATCGCTTCAGTTGCGCAAGCGCGCGCGATTCTGCTTGGAACCACCACGATTTGATCACGCAGTCGCGGCCGAGAAGAGTTTTCCGCGAAGAATAGAAAAAGCCCCGAGTGATCGGGGCTTTTCTACTTCTACCGAAGCAATCAGAGCTTTTCATCCACTGCGGCTTTACGAAGTATCGCCAGCCGCTCGTTGAGAAAAGCCGATGAAAATTATTGCTGCGCCGGCGGCGTCGGACGATCGACGAGCTCGACAATCGACATTGGAGCAGCGTCACCATGCCGCCAACCAGTCTTGATCAAGCGCAGGTACCCGCCGTGGCGACCAGCATAGCGCGGTCCAAGCACATCGAACAGCTTCTTTAAGGCTGGACGGGCTCTGACGATGCGCTGCGCCATGCGCATGGCATGGACGATACGAACCCGCTCATCCAGATTACGCTTCTCCTTGTCCTTAGACAAAAGCGTTCCGACTGATACCGCCCAAGCGATGGCCGGTTCAGCAAAGCGGCGCAGCTCCTTGGCCTTGATCTCGGTGGTTTCGATACGCTCATGCTCGATGAGCGAGGCCACCATATTGCTCCACAGCGCGTGCCGATGCGCTGAAGAACGGCCAAATTTTCTTCCTGATTTCTGATGGCGCATTGCAGTCCCTACAACCTATCAGGCCTTGTTCCGGTTTGCGGGGGTCGTCCAGCCTTCCAGCTTCATCCCCAGTTGCAAACCCATCTCGGCCAGAATTTCTTTGATTTCTTTGAGCGACTTGCGGCCAAAGTTCTTGGTCTTGAGCATCTCCGCTTCGGTCCGCTGCACCAGCTCGCCGATATAACGGATGCTGGCATTTTGCAGACAGTTGGCCGAGCGTACGGAAAGCTCCAACTCATCTACGGACTTGTCGAGGTTCTCGTTGAGCTTTTCTTGCTCTTCGGAAACCGGCTCATCCGTGGGCTCGTAGGTCTCTTCAAAGTTGATGAAAATGGTCAGTTGATCTTTGAGGATCTTGGCCGCATAAGCCACCGCGTCTTCGGGCCGCACTGAACCATCGGTCCACACTTCAATGGTCAGCTTGTCGTAGTCGGTCTGTTGGCCGACACGCGCATGCGTGACCACGTAGTTGACTTTCTTGATCGGCGAGAACAGGGCATCAATCGGAATCATGCCGATTGGCATGTGCGGCTGCTTGTTTCGCTCTGCCGGCACATAGCCGCGTCCGGTCTGCACCACTAGCTCTGCGTGCAGCTTGCCCCCGCGTGACAGGGTTGCGATGTGGTGTTTGGGATTTAGAATCTCAACCCCTTCGACGGCTTGAATATCGCCGGCGGTCACCTCTCCCTCAACCTGTTTATCGATACGCAACGTGCGAGTCTTGGAATCATGGACTTTGACCAGCACATCTTTAAGATTGAGGATGATGTCGGTCACATCCTCAACGACGTCTGGCAGAGTCTGAAACTCGTGCAGCGCTCCATCGAGCTTCACGGCGCAAATGGCTGCGCCCTGTAGGGAGGATAGAAGCACTCGACGTAGGCTATTGCCCATCGTGGTGCCAAACCCTCGCTCCAGCGGCTCGCAGGAGAACCGGCCATAGGTGGCGGTCAAAGTTTCCTTGTCCACCTCAAGCATCTTGGGGCGGATGAGGTCGCGCCAGTTCCGAGACACGACCGCTGAATTTACCTGCGCAGTGGACATCTGCTCTCTTCTCCCGATTTCAGGGGCTACTTCGAGTAAAGCTCGACGATCAGTTGCTCCCGAATCTCTGTCTTCAGGTCTTCGCGCGCCGGCAGGGTTCGCATCTTGCCGCGGAAGTTGTCTTTGTCGAGCTCAAGCCATGGCGGTACGCCGCGGCGCTCAACAGCATTTACGTTCTCTGCGAGGCGCGCGATCTTCTTGCTGCGCTCG
This sequence comes from uncultured Myxococcales bacterium, assembly GCA_964460115.1. Taxonomy (GTDB): domain Bacteria; phylum Myxococcota_A; class Polyangia; order Palsa-1104; family JAEUJZ01; genus JAEUJZ01. The sequence continues at coordinate 13,973 of CAYWPR010000085.1, read as the reverse complement.
CGCACCACAATCTGATCATTGGGCCGAACCAGGTACGATGGAATATCGACCCGCGTACCATTGATAGAAAAGTGGCCATGACGCACCAGTTGGCGCGCTTCGGCGTGATCAGCGGCAAAGCCCAGGCGGTAGACAACGTTGTCTAGGCGGCGTTCCAGAAGTTGTAGCAGATTCTCACCGGTGACGCCCTTCATCCGGTTGGCGCGGTAGTAGTAGCCGCGAAATTGCCGTTCAGCAATGCCGTAAATGCGCTTAACCTTCTGCTTCTCACGCAGTTGTTCGCCGTAATCCGAGGCCTTGCGCCGGCGATTCTGGCCATGTTGGCCAGGTGCGTAGGCACGGCGCTCGTAGCCACACTTGTCAGTGTAGCAGCGATCTCCCTTCAGGAAAAGCTTCATGTCCTCGCGCCGGCAGAGCCGACAAACAGGTCCTGTATATCGAGCCATGTTCTTTCGATCCGAGTGGCAGGAATAAAGTTCCGTCAAACACGCCGGCGTTTTGGCGGCCGACAACCGTTGTGTGGAATGGGGGTAATATCGCGAATCAGGCTGACCTTAAATCCAGCCGCCTGAAGTGCCCGCAGGGCAGATTCCCGCCCGGCCCCTGGACCGTTTACGTATACCGAAACGGTGCGCATTCCGTGTTCCATCGCCTTCTTGGCAGCATCTTCCGAGGCAAGCTGGGCAGCAAAAGGCGTAGACTTGCGCGAACCCTTAAAGCCGCGTACACCTGCTGATGACCAGGACACCACGTTCCCGGAGACATCGGTAATGGTGACGATGGTGTTGTTGAAGGTGGATTGGATGTGCACCACTCCACTTTGAATATTCTTTTTGACCTTCTTTTTGACTTTAGTCTTCGCGGTCATGATTTGCCCTTATGCCCGTCTCGCCGAGAGTCTGCGCTAGCTTGCGCCGCCGCCACCCGAAGGTTTCTTGCGCAACATACCTTTGCGCGGTCCTTTACGAGTACGTGCATTGGTATGGGTGCGTTGACCTCGACAGGGAAGCCCTTTGCGATGGCGAAGACCGCGGTAGCATCCAAGATCCATGAGGCGCTTGATGTTCATTGAAACTTCGCGCCGCAGATCGCCTTCGACCTTAAAGTCCGCTTCAATAGCATCGCGAATCTTACGAATCTCGGCTTCTTCGAGATCGTCTGTTCGCTTGTCCAGCGAAACCGCTGCACGCTTGAGGACTTCGCGCGAACGCGCAAGCCCAATCCCATAAATATAGGTCAGAGCCACTTCCATACGCTTGTTGCGCGGAAGGTCTACACCAGCGATACGAGCCATAAGGATCCCTTTACCTAGCCCTGGCGCTGTTTATGGCGCGGGTTCTCGCAAATGACACGAACGACGCCTCTTCGGCGTACGATCTTGCACTTTTCACATACTTTTTTGACGGACGCTCTCACCTTCATCGTCTAACTCCACTCACGCGAAGCAGCCAGTCACAGTCCATGACGTGGTTGCTCGGTGTAACGCAATTCTTCCCGACTTGCAACAAAAAATCTGACGACTTTTTGCCGTCTTTCGCTATTTTATTAACGTTTCCGTTTGCTGATGGCTGTCTTCTCAGGTGAAATTCCGGTGAATGGCTGCACGATAACCGCCTAGGGTCGGCTTAATACAAACGGCCCATTATCGGTGATCGCCACCGAGTGTTCAAAATGAGCTGAAAGTTGCCGATCTTTGGTCACCGCAGTCCAGCCGTCGTCCAGTAACTCCACATCAGGGCCGCCGGCATTTATCATGGGTTCGATCGCCAAGACCAAACCGGGCTTTAGCCGCAGCCCTTTGTTCGGTTCTCCGTAATTTGGCACCTGTGGATCTTCATGCATCGCTCGGCCAATGCCGTGCCCAACAAACTTACGAACGACTGAATATCCAAGCGGCTCTACAAAAGATTGCACAGCCCATCCGATGTCCTGTAGCCGATTTCCCGGTACACAGCGAGTAATCGCCAATTCCAGCGCATCGCGAGTCGCTTCAACAAGCTTGCGCGTTGCAGCCGGCACTTCACCTATGATTAGTGTTCTTGCCGAATCGCCGCAAAATCCATGCTTGAAAGCGCCAAAATCAATTCCAATAATGCTGCCTTCTTTTAGAATATCGTCCTTCCGCGGAATGCCATGTACAACTACATGATCGATGGATGTACAAAGCACCGCAGGATACGGAGGATGCGCATACCCCAAAAATGCTGAGGTGGCGCTGAGCTTTTTCAAGCCCCGATCGGCAACTTCATTGAGCTCGGCAGTGCTCACACCGGGCTTGCAGTGTGATTCCACCATGTCCAAAATCTCGTTGACAATGAGATTGGCATCGCGAAGTTTTTCAATCTCAGACTTGGTTTTATAATAAATCTTCATTGAAGAGTCATCTCGATACGAAATTGAGACTTTGGCTTATTTTTGCGATTCCTGACTGGCTATGGATAAGCATTTCAGGATGGCGTTAAAAATCTCAGGAATCGGGCCAGTGCCTGTCACAGTGTAAAGTCGACCGCGCGCTTTGTAGTAGTCAATAAGCGGGGCCGTTTGCTGATTGTATGCCTGCAAGCGCTTTTCGACAGCTTCGGGCCGGTCGTCACTGCGCACTTCAATCGGACACGAGACAACATCACAGCCCTTTTCCGGCAGCGGCACTGGCGGATTGTCCGTCATATGAAATGTCCGTTTGCAACGCGCGCATTCGCGGCGGCCTTGCAAGCGACGCCGAATTTCATCGAAAGGAACGTCTACAACGACCACTTTCAATTGACTGCGACCGGTTTGTTGAAAAATCTGATCGAGCACCTCGGCTTGCTGGACGGTGCGCGGAAAACCATCCAGGATCACACCCTGCTGATGATCTGGACGGGACAACCGGTTTTTTACCAGTTCAATGACAACTTCATCAGGGACAAGGAGCCCAGCATCCATAATGGATGCGACCCGCCGCCCTAATTCGCTACCTTCTCGCCGAGCCGCCCGCAGCATTTCTCCCGTGGAAAGCTGCGGGATTTTTAGCTGCTCAGCAAGCTGTTGCGCTTGCGTTCCTTTGCCAGCCCCGGGCGCTCCCAGTAGATAGATATTGTGCTGCACGGATTCACGCTCCATGAGCTAGGCCATCGAAGGGAACACAAATTCGGCGGTCGGTACCGATCATCTTCGGGTGGTCCGTCCGCGAATGCGAGGGCCTTTGGGACCGGTGACATTTTCGTAGTTGCGAGTGATTAGATGGCTTTCGATCTGTTGCACAGTATCTAAAGCAACACCAACTACGATGAGCAACGAAGTACCGCCGAAATAGAACGGTACCTTAAATTTCTGTTGCATGAATGTCGGCAGCACACAGACCGCAGAGATGTAAAGGGCTCCGCCAAAGGTCAACCGCGTTAAGACGCGATCAATATATTCAGCGGTTTTCTTACCCGGTCGAATTCCCGGAACAAAGCCCCCGTATTTCTTCATGTTGTCGGCGATATCCACTGGGTTAAAAGTAACCGCAGTGTAGAAGTAGCAGAAAAAGATTATCAAGCCGACGTACAGGGTATTGTAACGCCAATCGCCAGGCGACAAAACATCAGCGGCCCGCTGCATCCACGACGACTGCACAAAACCCGCAAGCTGCGCCGGAAACAGCAGAATCGACGAGGCAAAGATAGGCGGAATAACACCCGCCACGTTGATCTTCAGCGGCAGATGCGTCGATTGCCCGCCGTAGACCTTTCGCCCAACGACGCGTTTGGCATATTGCACGGGAATTTTGCGGTAACCACGTTCGAAAAAGATGATCGCGGCGATGACTCCGACGACGATACCGCCTACCAGGAACAGCTCAAATACAGTCATGTCGCCTTGAGAAGACGACTTTTGAAAGAGCTGTACCATGGCGTCCGGAAAACGCGCGACAATGCCGGCAAAGATGATGAGCGAGATACCGTTGCCGATTCCACGTTCGGTAATCTGCTCGCCGAGCCACATAATGAAGGCAGTGCCAGTCGTCAAAGTCAGCATGGTGAGAATCTCGAACCCGAGTCCAGGTTCCAGCACCACCGAGCCATATTGCGAATAACTGCGGTTGTTCCCCTCCAGCCAGCGCGCGATGAAAAACGCTTGCACCAGTGAAATAATGATGGTGCCGTAGCGCGTGTACTGGTTGATCTTGCGTCGCCCCTGCTCGCCTTCCTTCTGTAGCCGATCCAGCGCTGGAATCACCACAGTAAGAAGCTGCAAGATAATGGACGAACTAATGTAGGGCATAATGCCCAATGCGAAGATCGACAGTTGCTCCAGCGCGCCGCCCGAGAACATATTCATCAGGCCCAGCAGCGAACCTGAAGCTGACTTGAGGATGTTCTTCATAACGGCGCGGTCTACGCCCGGCACCGTGACAAAGACCCCAACGCGGTACACAGCCAGGAGGGCCAGTGAGAACAAAACCCGCCGGCGCAGCTCCGGAATCTTCGCGATATTGGCGATATTCGACGCCATATTAGGTCTTCGCTTCTCGCTTCGTCTTCCTGGTCACTGGCTTCGGCTGCGGCTGAGCAATCTCTTGAAATGCTCCGCGGCTGTTCTCCAGATGCGTTCGCGCCGATTCCGAAATATAGTGTGCGGCGAGAGTCAGGCCGGTAGGCAGCTTCTGGTCTTCACGCACAGTGCCGAGGATCTTGACAAGTTTTGCCGACCGCGGAACCAAACCAGAGGCCTTCAGCGCCTCGACATTTACCAGTCCCCCGGCGGGTGCGGAAAAACGAACCGCAATATCGCCAAGGTTTACACCAAAGATTTGCTTGCGGAAGGGATTGTGAAATCCTCGCTTAGGCAGACGACGAGCCATGGCCGTCTGTCCACCTTCGAATCCAGGCTTCGGAATGCCGTGATGTCCGGTGCGGGCTTTTTGACCCTTGGTACCTTTGCCGCTTGTCTTGTGCGTTCCCGAGCCGTGACCACGACCGAGGCGCTTTTTGGGGCGGTTGGCACCGGGATTGGGAGCCAGCGTATGTAGTGTGATAGCCATCGCTTTTTTACTCAATCGCCTCGACCTTGACCAAATGCGACACCGTACGAATCATGCCGCGTACCGCTAGGGTATCGCGCAGGACGTTTGAGCGGTGCATTTTGGTCAGGCCTAGCGCCTTGATGGTCTGTTTTTGGTTCTCGGGACGGTTAATACCGCTACGAACCAATGTCACCTTAATTTTGAGCGCCATTGTCCTTGGCTTTCTATTTGAAGGGACTATACGCCCTGCATCTGTTCTAAGGTCTTGCCGCGTCGCCGCGCCACATCATGGGGATCGCGCAGCTGTTGCAAAGCATCGACCGTCGCGTGGATCACGTTGTGAGGGTTCGAGGTCCCGATGCACTTGGTCAGGATGTCCTTGATGCCCGCTACCTCGACGATGGCGCGTGCAGCGCCACCGGCGATGACCCCGGTTCCTGAGGACGCCGGCCGCAAAAGCACTCGCCCCGCACCGAAGGTCCCGATCGACTCATGCGGGATGGTACGGCTTTCGGCCAACGGAATCTTAAACAGATTCTTTTTGGCCTGCTCGGTGGCCTTGCGAATGGCCTCTGGAACTTCGTTGGCCTTGCCCAGCCCAGCACCGACGTGACCATTGCCATCACCAACCACGACCAGCGCCGAAAAACTGAAGCGTCGTCCGCCTTTGACGACCTTGGCGACGCGGTTGATAAAGACCACGCGGTCCTTGAGCTCGCCAACCTCGCTCACATTAATTGCCACGCTCTTCTCCTAAAACTTGAGCCCACCTTCGCGCGCCCCATCTGCGAGCGCCGAGACGCGGCCGTGATAAATGTAGCCATTTCGGTCAAAGACGACCTTGTCGATGCCCTTTTGCAGGCAACGCTCTGCGATGACTTTGCCGACCTTCTTGGCGCGGTCCTTTTTCTTAAGCCCCTTCAGGGACTCTTCCAGGCCCGGCTCTCGAGTCGATGCTGCCAGCAGAGTTCCCTGCTTGTCGTCGTCGATCACCTGAACATAGATATGTTTAGAGGATCGAAACACCGACAGACGGGGCCGCTCGCCATCGCCTTGTACACGTTTGCGAATAGACTTCTTACGCTTAATTCTTGCGTCGATTTTCGTCGAGGCCATGATGTTCACCCGTTATCAGCTCGCGCCAGTCTTGCCGACTTTGCGACGGAGCTTCTCTTCCAGATACTTGATGCCCTTACCCTTATAAGGCTCGGGGGGCCGAACACTGCGGATTTTCGACACCAACTGCCCGACAATTTCTTTATCGTTGCCGCTGATGGTCAAAAGGACCGCGTCCTGACCAGGGTTTACTGTGCTCTTGGCTTTTTCTGTTTTGGCCTGGACCCCCGTCGGCAATGCGAATTCGACGGGATGGGACAAGCCGACAATCAGATTGAGCTTACCGGCCGCTACTTCGGCTCGATAACCCACGCCGTTGATTTCAAGCTGACGGGTATACCCTTCAGTGACACCCTTGACCATATTAGAGACCAGGGCACGCAGTAGGCCGTGCCGAGAACGTTCATCACGTCCATCGGCCGAGCGCGATACAAGCACTTGCCCTGCTTCCAGTTTGGCCGCCACGCCCGAGGGGATGGCCCGGCGCAACTCGCCCTTAGGCCCCTTCACCGCAATGGTGGAATCTTTGATGGTGATGTTGACACCGGAGGGGACCGGAACTGGTTTTTTGCCTACTCGAGACATTACCAGACCTCACAGAGAAGCTCGCCGCCAATGCCCATCTTGCGAGCTTGTCGGTCGGTCAGAACTCCGCGCGAAGTAGACAAGATGGCCATGCCCAGGCCAGAACGAACCTTGGGAATGTTATCGTGTCTTACATAGATGCGCTGGCCCGGCCGCGATACACGGCGGATGGCCTGAATAGCACTCTGGTTATCGCTGGCATAACGCAGGCTAAGGACCAGCTTGGGAGCTGTCTCATCCTTGGAGCGTGCCACCGACTGAATAAAACCTTCATCACGCAGAATTTCAGCCACCCGTTCTTTTAGGTTGCTGGCCGGCAGCTCAAGCTGCTCTTTGCGGGCCAGAATGGCATTACGAATTCTGGTTAGCATATCGCCGATTGGGTCTGTCATAGCCTTACCAACTCGACTTCACGACGCCGGGGATCTCGCCGCGGAGCGCCATTTTGCGGAAGCAGATACGACAGATCTGAAACTTACGCATAAAGGCGCGCGGGCGTCCGCACAACGGGCACCGATTGCGCTGGCGAACGGAACGTATATGGCCGTTTTTATCGACCTTATTGAACTTGTAGGCGTGGTGCTTGGTGCGCCATTCCTGGGTCAGACGTGCCATCTATTCATATCCTCTACGGCTAGTTACGAAACGGCATGCCGAGATACTTTAACAAAGCACGCCCCTCTTCATCGCTGTTTGCGGTCGTCACGATCGAGATATTCATCCCTTTGATCTTGTCGATCTTGTCGTAATTGATTTCGGGGAAGATAATCTGCTCGCGAATTCCCAGGGAGAAATTACCACGGCCGTCAAACGAACGCGGCGAAATTCCCTTAAAGTCACGCACACGCGGCAAAGCCAAGCTGACCAAGCGATCGAAGAATTCCCACATTCTTTCGCGGCGCAGGGTAACGACGCAGCCGATTTTTTGTCCTTCACGCAGCTTAAACGTGGCGATGGACTTTTTGGCTTTGGTCACCACGGGCTGCTGCCCTGTGATGCTGCGTAGCTCTTCGACCGAATGATCGATGATCTTTGGATTTCCGATGGCCTCACCCAAGCCCATGTTCAGCGTGATCTTGACGAGCTTGGGCACTTCCATCACGTTCTTGTGCTCAAACTCTTTCATCAAACGCGGAACTACTTCTTTGTCATAAACGGTCTTGAGGCGCGGCGGCGCAGTGCGCTTGATCGCCTCAGCGGGCGCAGCGGGTGCAGTCTCAGTCTTGCCCCTTCTGTCGCCACCCTTGCCGGGAGCAGACTTGCCAGCCTGCGGCTTGCCGCCTTTATCGCCGGGCGCTTTGGCAGCGGCTTTCTCACCGCCTTCTTTGGCGACTTCGGCTTTAGCACCCTCGGCTTTGATGCCTTCTTCCTTCTTGGGCTTTTCGGCCTTGGGCGGCTTTTCCGCCTTCTCTGGCTTTTCGGTCTTTTCAGACATCTGTGTTCCTCAGTTCGCTTCCGTCAGGTGCAGCACACCGTTTGACAGGTCTCGAACTTCACGAATCGATTGACTTGGTCGACCCAGCGTCTCGATTCTGTTACATCGCTTCGTAAGCGTTGCTATTCAGTCTTTCCGGATTCGATGACGGTTCCAGATTTACCGACGCGTAGCCGTACACCGTCTCTGACGATGACTTTGACTCGCGTGGGTTTGTCGGTCCCCGGATCGATCGGCATCACGTTCGATATATGAATCGAACCTTCTTTCTCGATGATGCCGCCTTGCTGGTTCTGCTGCGTCGGCTTGGTATGGCGTTTCACCATTTGCAGCCGTTCTAGCACCACGCGGTCTTTTTTGTGCAAAACCCGCAAAACTCGCGCGCGTTTGCCCTTTTCTTTTCCCGCGATGACCATGACAAGGTCGCCTTTACGTATGCGCTCCATCACAGCACCTCCGGCGCCAGCGAGATGATCTTCATGAACTTCTTGGCGCGCAGTTCGCGAGCGACCGGTCCAAAGATACGGGTGCCCAGCGGCTCATTGTCCTTGTTGATAAGGACCGCCGAGTTCGTGTCAAAGCGGATGTAGCTACCGTCCGGCCGAGCGACTTCCTTGGCCGTCCGCACAATGACCGCCTTGGCCACATCGCCCTTTTTGACCTTGGCGTTGGGTATCGCCTCTTTTACTGAGACAACGATAATGTCTCCAAGAGAGGCATATTTGCGCTTCGAGCCGCCGAGTACCTTAATGCAAAAAACTTTCTTTGCACCGGAGTTGTCCGCGACATCGAGGATTGTAGTCATCTGGATCATAGCGAAACCTAGCCCTGCGTCCGACGTGCCTTTTCAAGCAACTTCTCAACCCGCCACCGCTTCTCTTTGGAGAGAGGGCGAGACTCGATGATCTGGACTTTGTCACCCACGTGAAAGCCGTTTGTTTCCGAGTGGGCTTTGTATTTGGCCTTCTTGACCAGATACTTGCCAAACTTGGTTTCACGTACCCGCCGTGTGACCACAACCACCACGGTTTTGTCCATCTTATCTGACAAAACGATGCCGACCATGCGGCGCCTGTGGCCGCGGTCGTCCTCTGCGATGGGCGCAGCCGTAGTGTTCTGCTTCTGCGTTTCCATGGTTCTTTATTCCGACTTTCTGGGGAGCGGCTTGGCGCCTCGGTGCCGCTCGGTCAGAACGGTCAGGACCCGCGCGATTTCGCGCCGCGTGCTGCGGATCTGGCTGACATTCTCGATCTGGTTTGTGGCGTGCTTTAGGCGAAAGCCAAAAAGCTGCGCTTCTAGCCGTCCCAGCCGCCCGCGTAGTTCCTCATCTGAAGACTCGCGGATCTCACGTATGATATTGGTCCGCTTCATCAAATGCCTCCGTGACGGGACAGAAAGCGCGTCGCAATGGGCAGCTTATGGTGCGCCAAGCGAAATGCTTCGCGCGCCAGTTCCTCAGTCACGCCTTCGACTTCATACATCACTCGGCCCGGGCGCACAACAGCAACCCAATCTTCGGGGGCACCTTTTCCTTTGCCCATTCGAGTTTCGGCCGGTTTTTTCGTCGTCGGCTTATCCGGAAAAATACGGATATAAACTTTGCCGCCACGTTTGATATGGCGGGTAATGGCGATACGAGCCGCCTCAATCTGGCGCGAGGTGATGTGCCCTGGCTCGGCGGCTTGCAGTGCGAAGTCGCCAAATGCAACAGTCGCACCACCTTTGGCAGTCCCTTTGGTCCTGCCTTTCTGCGCCTTTCTAAATTTTGTCCTCTTCGGCGATAACATTGCGTCTCTCCCGCTTTAGGCGCGGCTCGTCGGCAGGGCCGTGCGCGTGGGCAGCACTTCACCCTTGAAGATCCAACACTTCACGCCGATGACCCCGTAAGTGGTCTGCGCCTCAGCGAAGCCGTAATCAATATCCGCGCGCAAAGTATGCAGGGGCACGCGGCCTTCGCGGTACCATTCGTAGCGCGCCATTTCAGCGCCGCCCAGACGACCGGACGAAGCAACACGGATGCCTTTGGCGCCAAATTTCATCGCTGTTTGCAGAGCTTTTTTCATGGCGCGCCGAAAGGCGACACGACGTTCAAGCTGCGTAGCGATGTTTTCAGCAACCAGTTGAGCATTGGTCTCCGCCTTGCGGACCTCTTGGATGTTCAGGAAGACCTCATTTTCGGTCAGGGCCTGAATTTCCTTTTTGAGCTGCTCAACGCCGGCTCCGCGTTTGCCGATGACGATACCCGGGCGCGCGGTATAAATGTTGATCTTGGCCTTGTTGGCGGCACGTTCGATCTCAACGCCAGCGATTCCCGCATGCTGTAGCTTTTTGCGAATCTCGCTTTTGAGACGAATGTCTTCATGCAGCCACTTGGCGTAGTTCTTTTCCTCGTACCACTTCGAGGTCCAGCTTTTGATCACGCCGAGGCGGAATCCTATGGGATGCGTTTTCTGGCCCATTTGCTTTTGCTATTCCTCTTTATTCCTCTGGCGCGACAATGATGGTCACATGGCTGGTGCGACTTTGTATGCGATTCGCACGGCCCATGGCGCGAGCCATCCAGCGCTTGATAATCGGCCCGTTGTCGATCGAACAGCCGCGAACTACAAGTGAGTCCACATCCGAGTGCCCTTTGTGTTCGGCATTGGCAACCGCCGACAAAAGGAGCTTGTGAATGACCTGCCCGGCACGCTTGGGCGTGTGCTTGAGCATCGCCATGGCGCGATCGACACGGTGACCCCGTACCAAGTTGGCAACTATGCGCATCTTGCGGGGTGAAATTCTAACTTGCCTGAGAACGGCTGTGGCTTCCATGTTCTCGTCCTACTTCTTTGCCGGAGCAGCGGGCTTGGCAGGAGCCGCGGCCTTGGCCTTCCGATCTCCGGAGTGGCCGTGAAAGGTCCGAGTCGGCGAAAACTCACCAAGCTTATGCCCGACCATGTTCTCGGTCACAAAAACCGGAACGAATTTTTTGCCCTGATGAACCGCGAAGGTCAAGCCGACCATCTCCGGCAGGATGGTAGATCGACGCGACCAGGTCTTAATGACCTTCTTAGACTTGGTGCGCACTGCCTCTAGCGTCTTGCTAAGGACATGCTTGTCTACAAACGGTCCCTTTTTAATCGAACGCGCCATGTCTTATTCCTGTTGGAAAACGGTCAGGCAAAAAACCGCCCGACCACTTTCACTACCCTTTGCTTCCACGGCGCCGGACGATGAACTTGTCGGTCGCCTTGTTCTTGCGGGTCTTGTAGCCCTTGGTTGGCATTCCCCACGGGGAACACGGATGACGGCCACCAGACGAACGACCTTCACCACCACCCATCGGGTGATCGACGGGGTTCATACCGACGCCACGGTTGTGCGGCCGTTGGCCTTTCCAGCGCAGTCGGCCGGCTTTGCCCCATTGAATGTTGCCATGCTCGAGGTTGCCAACTTGGCCCACAGTGGCTCGACAGCTCGTATGAATGCGCCGCACTTCTCCAGAAGGCAGACGCACTTGCGCCCAGTCACCATCTTTGGACATAAGTTGCGCGGCAACTCCGGCCGAACGAACGAGCTGTCCACCCGCACCGATTTTCATCTCGATGTTATGAATCGAGGTGCCAAGCGGAATGTATTTCAGCGGCAGCGCATTGCCGGGCTTGATGTCGGCGCTGATCGCCGAAATCACCGTATCGCCGACGTTGAGCTTGTCCGGGCACAAGATGTAGCGCTTCTCACCATCTACATAATTGAGAAGAGCAATGCGGCAGGTACGATTCGGATCGTATTCAATCGCCGCGACCTTGGCCGGCACGCCGGTCTTGTTGCGCTTAAAATCGATCAAACGATAGCGCTGCTTGTGACCACCACCATGAAAACGCGTGGTGATACGGCCTTGGTTATTGCGGCCGGCGCGCTGCGCTTGACCCTCGGTCAGTTTCTTTTCGGGGCGACTCTTGGTGATTTCAGCGAAATCAAACCCAGTCATGCCCCGACGCCCGGGGGAAGTTGGTTTATAAACCTTGATGCCCATTACACGCCCTCGAAGAACTCAATCTTGCTGCCGGCTTCCAGGGTGACGATGGCTTTTTTCCATCCCGCCCGCTGACCGATGAAGCGGCCCATGCGTTTGATCTTGCCGCGCACAACCTGAGTTCGCACGTCTTCCACTTTGACGCTAAACAGCGCTTCAATGGCGCGGCGAATCTCAATCTTGTTGGCTTCCTGATGCACCTCGAACAGCACCTTGGGCCGCAGATTCGCTTCGTCTGCACCTCGCTGTCCACCGGTTTCCTTCAGCTGATTGCCTTTTTCGGTAAGCAGCGGTCGCTTGATAATCTGATGTGGTTTCATCGCTACGAAGCCTTCTCTGCAGAAAGTCGCGTCTCGATGGCCCGAGCAGTCTTCTCGGTCAGAACCAGCGACGGATAATGCAAGATGTCGTAGGTGTTTAGACCTTCGACCGCCAAGAACTTGGCATCCGCCAAATTGCGCATCGACATGGCAACGTTGGTGCTTGCAGCGGAATCGACGAGCAGGGCCGACGACACGCCTAGCTTGGAAAGCAGCTCCATCGCGCGCTTGGTCTTGGGGGCCTCGAAGCTAAAGTCCTCAACAATAATGAGGTTCTTTTCGCTGGCGCGCAGAGACAAAGCCGAGCGCAACGCCGCTTGACGCACCTTTTTAGGCACTTCATACGTGTAGTCACGGGGCTTGGGGGAAAAGACTTTGGCGCCGCCCACATGATTGGGCGCTCGCGTCGAGCCTTGTCGGGCTTGGCCCGTTCCCTTTTGGCGGAAAGGTTTCTTACCGCCACCGCGCACTTCGCCACGATGCAGCGTGCAGTGGGTGCCCTGGCGGCGTGAAGCAAGTTGCTGCTTCACAACCTCCCAAAGGACGTGCTCTTTGATTTCGGCAGCAAACACCGAATCATCAAGCGTTATCTCTCGGACCTTGCGGCCTTCTATGTTCACTACGTGAAACGTTGCCATATTTCGTCTCAGGTCTTGATCTCGACGTCCACGCCAGCAGACAAATCGAGCTTCATCAGGGCGTCCAGCGTTTGCTGGGTCGGCTCCAAGATGTCAAGCAGGCGCTTGTGAGTGCGTATCTCAAATTGCTCGCGCGACTTCTTATCGATGTGCGGGGAGCGAAGCACGCAATATTTATTGATCTTGGTCGGCAGCGGAATGGGGCCAGCCACTTTGGCCCCGGTTCGCTTGGCCGTGTCCACGATCTCCCCGGCCGATTGGTCGAGCAGCTTGTGGTCGTAGGCTTTTAGCCTGATGCGTATCTTGGGCGTGGTCATGAGACTTATTCGATAATTTCGGTAACGACGCCAGCGCCTACGGTGCGACCGCCTTCGCGAATGGCGAAGCGCAGACCGTTGTCAGCGGCAACGGGGGTGATAAGCTCAATGCTCATCTGAACGTTGTCGCCAGGCATCACCATTTCCGTGCCCTCGGGCAGACGGCAGACACCGGTTACGTCAGTGGTGCGGAAGTAGAACTGCGGCCGGTAGTTCGTAAAGAACGGCGTGTGACGGCCACCTTCTTCCTTCTTTAGAACGTACACTTCGGCTTTGAACTTCTTGTGCGGAGTAATCGAACCGGGCTTGGCCAAAACCTGTCCACGCTCGATTTCTTCACGCTTGATGCCGCGCAAAAGGCAGCCGACGTTGTCGCCAGCGATGCCCTGATCGAGCAGCTTGCGGAACATTTCGACGCCGGTGACCACGGTGCTACGCGTATCCGCATAACCGATAATTTCTACGGTCTCGCCGGGCTTGATGACGCCGCGCTCGATACGACCGGTGACCACGGTACCACGGCCAGAGATGGTGAACACGTCCTCCACTGGCAT
>CAYWPR010000084.1:0-24310 GCA_964460115.1 uncultured Myxococcales bacterium | reverse complement strand
AGGACCTTCAGTAAATTCCGGACAGCTCTGGTTGCAGAGTTATTGACAGGTTCCGACCTGCCGCAGTATGCGTATTGACCATGCCGCAAACAGAGATCAGATCGTACTGGTCTTTGGCGAAATATTCTTCGACCAGCGTGCAGAGGTCTTTGACCGAACGGGTCAACCGATCGAGTTTCACAACGACGAGGGTATTTGCTCGCCCACGCTGTAGGGCACGAAGCGCAGCCTGCAAGCCTGGCCGCTCCATTGTGCCGCCAGAGATACCCTCATCTGCGAACACTTCGGCAAGTCTTACGCCGATACCCTTGCAATAGCTCTTTAGCTTATTGCGTTGTGCGTCAAGGCTCACCCCTTCCGACGCTTGCTCTTGTGTGCTTACACGTATGTAACCTACAGCCACTTTCTCTCTATCCGCATGAAATGTATGTGCTCTCATGCGAAGTGTCGTAATTCAATTCTTTGTTCCGATTAATACTTCACCCGCTCCATCTCCCCATCTAGATAGTCCGCGGCTAGGTGCGCATAGATCATCGTTGTGCGAATCTCTGCATGGCCGAGCAGGCGCTGAAGGACTGCGATGTTGCCGCCTTGTCTTAGATAGTTTGACGCAAATGTATGTCGCAACGCATGCCAAGGCCGCCGCATGGGTCGGCAGTTGGCAAGCTTCAGAAGTTCGGGCAATCCGCGCGGTGCCGCGGCGGGATTGGACATGCGCCAGTTGCGGTTCCAGCAAACCGGAACGATGACGCCTTCCGAAGTCTCCGGACACTGCGGGCGCCACTGTTCCAGCACCTTCCGCAGCGGCGGCGGCAGCTTGAGGTGCCTGGCTTTGCCATTTTTCGGCAGCGCTGCATAGCTTCGCGCCACGGTCACACGCCCGGTTTGCCAGTCGATATCGCGCCAGCGCAGACCATAAATCTCACCAAGCCGCAGACCCAGATAGACACCCAGGGCCACGGCGATATGTCGGCCCTTCCAATGTAGACCCCGCTTGGCCGCAACGGCAGCCGCTACCTCTAGGAGCCGTCGCACCTCTTCGGGTTCCAGCCACTCGTCACTCGGCGGCGGCGCCTTGGGCTGCGTCACACCGCGCACCGGATTTTTATCCATAAGACCTTCCTGCACCGCCCAGGTAAACACCGCGCTTAGCTGAATGAGCGTGGCCCGCACCGTACCGGTCGGATGCTTGCGGCCAAGAGCGTCGCGCAGCCGCGCTATATGTTGCGGCTGCACCATGCCAAGCTGCAGACACCCAAATTCCGATGCACTGCGCGCGATGCGCCGCAGCACCGACCGCGCGTGATACAGGTACTTGTCACGATCCTTCAGGGCCGGATCCGCGTAATCCGTTCCAAAGCGCGCAAAGAGCTCCGCGACTTTCAGGCTCTGTGGCGCGAATTCAACAGAGTCCGGCTGCTCTTTCGGCTCAAGCCCTGCGCGCTGCTTAGAGATTCGCGCTTCGATTTCGGAAAGCTTGCGCTTGGCGGCAAGAAAAGTCGGCTCGTGGGAAGCCCGCTGCTTGCGTTTGCCGTCGCTATCGATGTAGCGCAAGTACCAGCCGATAAAGTGTCCTTTGTAAGTCTTTTTGATCACTTCGCCCATGGTCAAGCCTCCGCGTTTGCTTTGGTCCACAGACTTGGTGTAGGTGCTCGACGACGGGCTCGCGAATTTCGACGCGCTTGGCGGGTGGCCTTCGCAAACCATTGAAACCATTTATTTTTGTAACGAACATTATTGTTGTCGTAGATCCAGCACAGGTTTGAAAGCTGCAAATGGCCGGCCAGCGAGGCGGCTTCGCTGCTGATGCCTTCCATCATGCAGCCGTCGCCGCACAGGGCATATACGTTGTAGCCAAACAGGGGAAACTCGGGGCGGTTGTAGCGCGCCGCCAAAAAGCGGCCGGACATGGCCATGCCAACGCTTGTCGCCAAACCCTGGCCAAGCGGTCCGGTGGTGGTCTCGACGCCAGAGGTCCAGCGGTATTCGGGATGTCCCGGACACTTGCTGTCAAGCTGACGAAACCGTTTGATGTCGTCTAAAGCGACGCTGAGCGATCCCAATCTTTCGTACTGTGTATTGACGGCGCGCACTTTATAAAGATGCAAAAGGGAATACAGCAGCATCGAAGCATGTCCCATCGAAAGCACGAAGCGGTCGCGATTTGGCCAGATCGGATCGAGGGGATCAAAACGCAAATGACGCTGCCAAAGCGTATAAGCAACCGGAGCCATGGCCATCGGAGTTCCGGGATGACCGGAATTGGCGGCTTGCACGGCGTCCATCGCCAAGGTCCGCATGGTGTTTATGCATAAATTATCAAGCTCAGAATGCTGCGCGGTGCTCATAGCCCCTCCTGGTTCATGATCAATAGACGGGTGGCTAGTTATGATAACCTGCCAGGGATGCGCCCTTGTAAAAAGAATCAAGGGGAGGCCGTTTGCACATGAACGCGACGGTCGGCTGCCCCGAATGCGGCGCGGAGGTTCGCTTTAGCACCCCCGGCGCGGTGCTTTGCGTATGCAGCCATTGCCAAAGCGTCGTCGCCAAGCGTGGGCTGGATGTGCAAAAGCTCGGCAAAGTCGCCCCCTTGGCCGATGTGCCGTCGCCGCTACATCTTGGACGGCGCGGCGCGGCACACGGCGGTTTTCGCGTCGTCGGCCGCTTGCAGTACGATCACGGCGTCGGAACCTGGAATGAATGGCATTTGGCGCTCGACAACGGCCGCTGGCTATGGCTGGCCGAGGTTCAGGGCCGCTACTACCTCAGCATGCCCATGGGCCGCGTTGAAAAGGCGCCGGATTTTGCGCGCGTTCGCCCTGGACATAGCATCGCGCTGCCCACCGAAGGCGGCGACAAAGTGCTGCGAGTTAGCGAAGTCCATACCGCTAAACTGATCTCGGCGGAAGGCGAGCTGCCATTTCTAGTCATTCCCAACCAGCCGCTGCGCTACGTCGATCTTTCCGGTCCCAAAGGCAGCGTTGGCACCCTGGATTATGGTCCGCCGGGGCATTCGGAAGTGCTCGGTTTTTTGGGTCAGCAAGTACGCATTGAGTCGCTGAAGCTCGATCCAAGCTCCTTTGCCAAGCCACAGGCGGCTCCGGCTCGGGCCGGAACGCGCATGTCGTGCCCGCAGTGTCAAGGAGCCCTGGAGCTGCGCGCGCCGGACAGTAGCTTGCGCGTCACCTGTCCTTATTGCCGCGCCCTTGTCGATGTCAGCAAAGAACCCCTGTCGGCGCTAGCGACGCTGAAGCCGCCGCCGGCGCACCTAAAACCCATCCTTGCACTTGGTGCAAAAGGCACGCTGCGCGGACGCCTATATACCGTTTTAGGTCATCTGCGCCGCGAAATCATCAAAGGCGACACTGGCTTTTGGGATGAGTACCTTTTATGGACCGCCGAGCCAGCGGACAGCGCTTTTGCCTATCTGATTGTTGCCGATGGCCATTTCACCCTGACCCAGCCAGTGAACTACGGCGAAGTGGAAGAGATTCGCTCCCGTTATGGCAAAGAAGGTCGCAGTTTGCGAAAATTGCCCCCTTGCACCACCAAAGTCACCTACCTTCAAGGTGAATTTCCCTGGGCGGTGTCGCTTGATGAAACGGTTCTGGTCAATGACTGGGCGACCTCTGAATCTCTGCTTTCTGTAGAAACGACGGTCGGTGCCCATCAGGAAAAAACCGCATCGCTTGGCCATTATTTGCAAGGCTCGGAAGTCTGGAAGGGATTCGCGCTTTCCGGAATTCCTCCGTTTCAAACCTATGTTGCGCCGCACCAGCCCAATCCTTATGCGGCAGCGTGGCAGCGGCAAAAAACGCTGCTCTTCCTTTTTTCCATGGCGATGTTTGCGCTTTGCGGATGGTCTTGCGGCCATTCTGTGCAGGGCCAAAGGAATTTCACGCTGCAAACCGTTCCCGGCGTCGAACCTGCCGCCGAGCATATCGTTATCTCCGAACCGTTTGAGCTCGGCCAAAAAGGACAGCAGTTTTCCGTCGAAGTGGCGCTGCGTGCCGAGGTCGAAAATTCCTGGGTCGCTGCCGATGTTTCCCTAATCAGCGAAGACAGCGGAATGACCTGGAGCGTTCCATTGGAAGTCTCGTACTACCACGGCTACCAAGACGGCGAATCCTGGAGCGAGGGCAGCCGATCTACATACGCCGTCGTGCCGACAGTACCCGCCGGACGCTATGTACTGCGCATTGAACCTTCTTGGCCAACCGGAAAAAGCTGTACATATGGCAGCGATTGCGGACCCACTTTTAGCTGCCAATCCGGACGCTGCGTCAAATCCTGTCTCGACTCTGGCGAATCCGCGACGACCTCTCTTTTCGAGACAGCGGCGGCGCGCAGTGCTCGGCAGCGCCTCGGCGCTATATCCTGCGGCAGCGGATACGTCTGCCAAAATACTCAATGTGTGCTTGGAGCCGTCAATTTGCAGATCAAGCTGGCCTATCCAACTACGCGCCTGGCTTACGGATTCTGGCTGTGGGTACTCATGGCGCTTATACCGGCTTTTACATTTCTGCGCTCGCAGCGCTTTGAACAGCGGCGCATTGCGGACAATTCCTAGGAGTCAGGATGGAGTTTCTACGCAAAGCACGCAGTTTTTTGGGCTGGTACGGACTATTCTGCAGCCTTGTCCTTTGTCTATATACCCTTGTCGAAACCCGTGGCTGGGGGTTTTCGCCTGGAGAACACGAACAAATTCCGATGAGCGTACGCCAGTCGCCGGGCGGCTATCGCTCTTATCACTTCTGGCATCGCGGACTACACGGAGGAAAATGATGTTCCACTTCTGGGAATCCCACTTCAGCCAGGTTGCCTCGGCGCTGGTCTTCTCGTTCATCGGCATCGTCATGTTCGCGCTGGCATTTCTGATGATGCGCAAAGTCCTGCCGTTTAATATTTATAAGGAACTCGAAGAGGATCAGAACATCGCCCTTGGCATTCTGATGGCCTCTGTCGTCATCGGCATTGCCATCATCATCTCATCCGCCATACGTTAGACAGCGGCGTGAGGAGTAATGGCCGCGCGAACGTCGGACATTACTTCTTCAATGGCGCGATTCTTCGTGGCAATCGGCGCAAAAAAAGTGACACGCACAGACTTATCGCAATAGAGCCGCCAGCCGCTAGGAGGCATGACTTCCGCGCTTCCTTCAATGCATACCGGCAAAATGGACGTTTCGGTTTCGTGCGCCAAAATGAAGCCGCCCTTTTTCAGCGGTAAAAGCTGTCCGGTGCGGCTGCGTGTGCCTTCTGGCGCCAGCCATATATATGTTCCTTGCGCCATTTGCGCTTTGGCGTAGTTCAGACTGGCGATGGCGCGCTGGAGATTGGTGCGCACAATCGGAATGAATCCGGACACCCGCATCGCCCGTCCCCATAGCGGCACGTAAAACAATTCTTGTTTGGCAACCATGCGCAAGCGCACCGCGCTCGGCAGCGCCGCGTAAAGGACCGGAATGTCGTAGTAGCTTTGGTGATTGGACATCACGAGACATGCCGCTTGTGGCACATGCTCTTGGCCGCAAACTTCCAGCTTGACGCGGGCCAGATCCAAAAGCTCACGCGCCCAGCGTTCCAGATACACATCGGCACGCTGGGCTGAAAATCGACCAAGCAGCACTCGGCCCACCACTCGCAATGACAAATAAAGCGTCTTGCCGGCGGCGCGTAGGATTAATGCCAGGCTGCCGTTTGCGCTCACTTGCGCTGTCCGCCTCCGGGTACGTGCGGCGATTCGCCCAGGGCCGCTTTGGCGGCTTCCATGATCGCCTCGCCAAGCGTCGGGTGCGGATGTATGGACAACGCCAAGTCTGGCAAAAAGCTGCCCATTTCCAGCGCCAAAGCACCCTCGCTAATTAGGTCGGTAGCAGCGGGGCCGACGATGTGAATGCCCAGCACCTGCTGGGTGTCGGCATCGGCGACGATTTTCACAAAGCCTTCGGTTTCCAGCGCCGCCATGGCCCGGCCTAGCGCCGCGAAATTGTACCGGCCGATGCGTACCTTATGCCCCTGTTCGATGGCTTGCTTTTCGGTCAAGCCAACGCTGCCGATTTCCGGATCGGTGAAAATGACCGCGGGAATGGCCACCGCATCCATTTCGGCTTTGTGGCCGGCAATGACTTCCGCCGCCACTTCGCCTTCGCGCGACGCTTTGTGCGCCAGCATCGGCTGGCCGCAAAGATCGCCGATGGCATAGATATTGGGAATATTTGTCCGCTGCTGACGATCGACCGAAACAAAACCGCGAGCGTCGGTCTTCACGCCGACCTGCTCCAGCCCCAAATTTTCCGAATTCGGGCGGCGACCGACAGTGACAAGGATATGGTCGCAGTCGATAAAAAGTTCTTTGTCCTTCTGCCCTTCGACGCTGCGCGGCACGATCGACAGCCGCATGGCGCCGGCGGCATCCTCATAACGCAGCGCTTTGTGCGACAAAAAGACGTCCACGCCCAGCTTTTTGAGCTTGCGCGCGACCACATTGACAAGCTCCGGATCATTGCCGGGAAGCAGCTGGTCGGTAAACTCGACAACGCTGACTTTCGATCCGAGCTTGGCCCACATGATGCCAAGCTCTAGACCGATGTAGCCGCCGCCGATGACCGTCAGGCGTTTGGGCACTTCGGAAAGCGACAGCGCGCCGGTCGAATCGTGCACTCGACGGTTGTCCACCACAAAACCAGGCACGGTGATCGGTCGCGATCCGGTGGCCAGGATGATGTGATCGGCTTCGATACCAAATGCGCCCTCTTTACCCTCGACGGAAATGCTGCGGGGACCGGTTAAACGCGCCGTGCCCGAAACGAGCTGGCCGCCGGCACTTTTGAGTAGCTGGCGCACCCCCGCAGTCAGTTTATCGACGACGCTACCCTTCCAGAGCATAAGCTGCGTCACGTCCAGCGCGGCACCGGATACTTTGATGCCCATGGTCTCAAGGTGCGACAGCTTTTCGTACTGCTTGGCGGCGTTTATAAGGGCTTTGGATGGAATACAGCCGATGTTTAAACAGACACCGCCGGCGTTGTCCTTTTCGACACAGACGACTTTTTTGCCAAGCTGACCGGCACGAATGGCGGCGACATAGCCGCCAGGGCCTGAGCCGATGACTGCGACCTCAGTACGAATGTTTTCGATGGCCATGGATCTTCCCTTGCGTAAACGCAGCGAGACTAATCGCAGCCGCGCGTTTAGAAAAGCAGTGTTCCACTCTTTTAATCTTTATCAAGCGCGGGCGCGTACAAAAGAACCGGCACTTGCGTGGGACCCGCCGACGCTGGATGCGGCAGTGGCAGCGGCACCGCTTCATCGGCAAGCTCCAAAAGCGCCGGCAGATGCCGCGGACGTTCTTCCATATGATTATGCAGCGCTTGATAAGGCTGATCGCTCGTGGCGCGAAAGGCGCGCAATCCGGGGTGCACGCGGCCCTGAAATTGGTTCATCGCCTCGCGCAGCCGTTGTAGCTCGGGCGCTGGCAGGCGGCGATCAAAAGCCACCAAAGTGGGCCGCGGCAGTGGCGTTGTTCGATAGAGCGCGCGCAGTCCGATGCTTTGCCCAAGCGCTTCGTCCCCTTCATAAAGGACCAGCGCATCGGCCTTTCTCAGCGAGGCCAAACTCAGCGCTGAAGCCACATCGCGCGTCGCCGCCAGATGATCTCGTCCCAGGGCCAGCTCGCCTTCAAAGATGAAGTTATCAAAGAACGGATTCGGCTTGTCCAGCGGCATGGCATAAAACAGCCGAGTGCTGCGCAAATCGATAAGCGATTTGATGCTCGGGCGCGCCAAAACGACCAAGCGGGTCTCGATGCTGGTTCCAGTGCTGGCGACGCAGAGCGGCAAAAGCCTGGCGAGCCGTGCAGCCACAAGCGGCGATTCTAAAAGACCAAGCGCAATATGCTCGGCGTCAGCGTCCAAGGCCGCAGCGGTGGCATAGACGCGCACTGGCAAATTGTAGCCATCTCCAAGCTGCTTCATAAGATGGCTGGAAAGTTCGTTGCCTAGTTCCAGCTTGCGCTCTATTTGCGCGAAATGGACGCCAGGCAGGTAAATCGCCAAAAAACGGCTCTCGTCCGAGCGATTTTCCGGCGGCGCCGCCGACGCCGCGGTCCACAGCCCGATTCCCGTCCCCAAAAGCAGCAGCCACAGCCCAAAAGTCTTCAGGCGGTTCCGCGTGCAATAGGTGCGTGGTCCGCGCTTCATGGTTGCCCCGCTTCGCCAAAGCGTTCCAGCACATCGACCCATTGCCGCACGCGCGGCAGTTGCGGGTCGGTGGGCTCCGTTGCCTGCATATAGCGTCGGTACATGTCTAGCGCAGTACGGCCATCGCCGATGCGGTCGTGATAGCTGCCAAGCCCCAGCCAGACTTCGGGCAGGGTTTGCGGATCGATGTGACTTAGCGCCGCGCGCGCGTCTTCCAGTCGGCCGCGATAAAGCTGCAACACCGCCAAATTGTAGTTGGCGCGGTTTTGCACCTCTACCGATGCGGTACGCGTTTGGGTCCAAGCATTGCGCAAAAGAGTGTTGGCGCGTTCGACTTCGCTTCGCTCAAGCATCTCGATGGCTTTGTTGGTGTTGGATACCGCCAGCATGTTTTGCAGCGTTTTTGCCTGGTTTGGCTGCTTCAAAAGCGGCAAGGCTTGCAAGGCCAGGGCCGAGCCCTGGTAGAAATCTCCACTGCGCAGCGTCACTTGGGCCTTCAGGCTTAAAAAGCCACCGGGCCCCAGCAAGCCGTCAAGCGTCGCCAAATCAATTTGGCTGGCGATTTCGGCAAGCAGCCGCTGCCCGAGCGCATACTGACCGCCATGAACAAGCGCCGTGACTTGATACAGCATCGCCTCGCCGCGTTCGCTGAGCGATAACGTCCCCAGCCGCAGGGCCGCTTGGGCGTAGGTCAGCACTTGGCGCTCTTCGCTAAGCCCCTGCGCACTTGACGAAAGCGCCGCCGAATCGGCCAAGTCGGCAAGACCGCGCAAAGGCGGGATGGGCAAAGGCTCAAGCACTGGAGTGGTGGGACCGCGAAGCGGCGGCAACAGCCCTCGCGTCGGCTTGTTGCCAGCGCTTGGCGCACCCCGACCGGCCGCCGCGCTGTAAAAAGCGCGCACCGCCGCAAGCAAAGCCTGCGCCCGCGCCCGCTGCACAACGGGATCGTTGCCTTCGACCAGTTTTAGAGCCTCGAGCGGCCGACCAAGCGCCAAAAACGTATTTGCTTGCTCTTGCCGTAGCGCCGCCCGCAACACGGCCGCGCCGTCTCCTGCATCGCTTGGCAATAAGGACTCAGCGCTTTGCAAGACCGGCAGCGCCAAAGCCGCCTGGCCACTGTCGCGCAGCGCCCGCGCGTAGGCGAGAAGCAGGCGCGGATCGCTTGGGCCCTTGCCGCCGCCAGCATTGCTTTGACAAAGCGGTAAAAGCAGGGCGGCAGCGTCTTTGGGCTTGCCGGCCGCCAAAAGCCCAATGGCCAAGGCGTGGCTGGTCAGGGGCGAAGGGCTTAGCTTGCTCGCTTCTTCCAAATCTAAAAGGCTTAGGCCAGAAGGCGGCGGCGTCTGCAACTGATCCAAACCGCGGCGCAAAAGCGCCTGAACCAGCCGCCCTTTAATCAAAACCGAACCCGCGTCCGCGTCGAGGGCCTTTCGCAGGTCGGCGATGGCCCGTTCCAGGTGGCCGAGGCGCAGCTCGATATCAGCGTGTAGCAGCAAAAGCTCTTGCGCGGCCTGAGCACCAGCGGGCGGCAGCAACGTGCTGCAGCGCTCTTGCGCCTCTTGCGCTTCTTCTTTGCGGCGCGCGCGCGCCAGCAGGTCGGCATGCTCCATACAAATGCGCGGATCGCGTGGATCAATTTGGACGGCCCGCTCCACCGCCTGCAAGGCCGCCGCCGCATTGGGCGGAGACTCAGCCATGTAGATGTGGGCCAATTCCATCAAGGCGGCTCCATCGTCGCCGGCCTGGCGCAGCACGCTCAGTGCCTCTTTGCCCTGCCCGGCTTTGGCCAGCACCCGGCCCAAAAGCACCGTCGCCTGCGACTTCAGGGTCGCGGCATCGGCGGGCAAAACAGCCAGGCAGCGGCGCAAAAGCTTTAGCGCCTCGTCTAGCTTGCCGCTCTCGGCGCTGATTTGCCCGAGCAAAAGCAAAGCTTCGGGCTGCTGCGCGCGGCCAAGTTCGCCAAGTTCCGCCTCGGCTTCAGACAAGCGATTGCCGGCAATAAGCAGCCGTGCCCGCAAAAGCCGCAGGGCCGTAAGGCTTAAGCCTGCTTCGGCCAGCGCGCTTTTCGCGGGCGGCCGGGCCAGCACTTGACTCAGCACATTGATCGCCAGGGCCGACTCGCCGGCGGCGGCGGCGGCAGCGCCAAGCAGTGCCTGCAAAAGTGGGTTGCGCGAATCTGACTGCACCAGCTTTTGCGCCTCATCAAAAGCATGACGATGGCGGCGCATGCCGTGAAGCGCGCGAACCAGTTGAATTCGCACTGATACTTCTTTATTGCCATTGCGTATTTGCTGACTCAGCAAGGCATACGCAGCCGCGGCATTATTGCGCAGAATCAGCGTGTCGGCGAGCGGTCCATACAAATCGCGCCGCAGCGGGTTCTGCTCCAAAAGCTGCTGATAGCGCTCGGCGGCAGCGCCAAGTTCGCTAAGCGCCGTGTCCCGGTCGCCGCGTTCTGCCGCAGCGCGGCCGCGGGCGTGCGCCGCTTGGGCCTGCTGCAAAACCCGCCACTCGCGCTCAATGTCGCTAAGCTGCGCGCGCGCCGACGGCACGGAACCGCCGGCACACACGCACAAGACCCCCGCTAGCACAAACGCGGCAAGTCTTGAGCAGCCCAGACGAAACATGGGGAAGCATGATATCACGGGGGCCTTAGCGGGATCTGCTCGCAGGGCCCTTTAGGCCTGCGGCCAGGCTTTTCGAACTAGGTACGGGGCACGGAGCTGTCGTAGTACGATACGCCCAAAGCCTCGACGTGGCCTTTTCCAGCCTGACGCAGATCCTGCATCACGCGATGGATGTTCTGATAGCCCGGGTTTTCCAGCCGCGACAGCAGATCGTCGAGCTGCTGCAGATTGTAGTGCCAGTTGTCGCCGACCGGCGACGGCATATTGCGCTTATAAGTACGGATGAGCACGGTTTTTTCGTCGTGTGGAAGCATGCTCAAGTTGTTGCGAAAAGTCGGAGAGTACTTCCAAAACCCTTCGGCATTCGAGGTATAGATGGCTCGCACCGGCAACTTGAGGGCGCGCGCGGTGTCTCCGACGCTTTTTAGCGTCGTTTGGCCGTTATTCAGGTCGCCTTGGCGGGCCAAAACCCGCCCGCCCATGACGAGCGCCCGAATGTAGCCATAGGCCTCGGGATCGCCCAGCCAGGTTGGATGGCGCTGTCCGACGCGAACATTGGCAACATGGTACAGATAGGTGGCCATGCGCTCGCGGTAGCGATTGTAGATTTGCACCAGCTTGGCGCTGTCCGCTTTGGTCGCCGTATCGCTTTGCAGAACTTCGGCGGCGTGGGCGGCATTTTTCTGCTGAAACAGCGCACGCATCTCAACGGCTGTCGGCGAGGCTTTGATAAAAGCGTGATAGATGCGATGCACATTGACGATTTCCGCGTCGTAGTCCATCAGCACCAAAAGCTCGGCGCGCGCCGCCGCCGCCATGGTGTAGTTCTGATCGGTGGCCACGCCGATAAAAACGCCACCCAGGCCCGCCAGCTTGGAAAACATCACGTCATGCCGCCACTCATTGGCAATCACGTAGCGCGCCCAATTGGGCGCGGGAATCTTTTCACCTTGCGTCGCCTGCACGATTTGCTGCTGCTCCGCGGATAGCGGCGGCGGCGGCGGCGTAGCCGGCAAGGCCGGCGGCTCCCATTTGGCGATGGCCGGGGCCAGTTCTTGCGGTTTGGCACCCGGCGCCTGCGACGAAGCCGCCCACGGCGCCGTGACCACATGCGCCATGGCTTCCTGCGGCGCGGCAATCGCCGAAGGCAAAAGCGCCATGATCACCCAAGCGCAGGTGATGGGCAGCCCACCAGTGAAGATCCGACACCAATGACTTTTGTTGTGAGTATATTTACGCATGTTCGCGACACCGATCGTAACATGGAGTCGGAAACTCGGTAAATATCGCTTGGCAATTTTTTTAATATTTTTCGTTATTTATATAACCAAAAATTGTGAGAACTACTTCTCGAAGTGAATCCTTTTGCGGGCTTATCCATACGGCAACGAAGCGTCATGTATTAGACTAAGAGGTTATGGTCAGTTTCTCAGTAGGCCAGGGCGGCTACCGGGCGGGGCGCGCCTTCTTGCGCGCGCTTTTATGCTGGCTCTGTCTCGAGGCGCTTTGCGCCGCGCAAGCGGTTGCCGAAACACCACCGCCGATTCTGCCGCTTACTGCCGTACGCCCAGGCATGACCGGCTATGGTCTGACGGTATTTCAGGGCACAAAGCCCGAACGCTTTGTCGTCCGGGTCATTGGAGTGCTGCGCCAGCACCTGCCGCAGATGGACATCATCATCGTCGAATCGGATGATCGGCGGCTTATGCACTCGGGCATCGCGGCCGGGATGTCGGGCTCGCCGATCTATATTGAAGGCAAGCTGGTCGGCGCGCTGGCCTATGGCTGGCTTTTCGCCAAAGATGCCGTCGGCGGCGTCACTCCTATCGAATACATGTTAAAAGATCTGCGCCGCGCGCCGATTGTCGCGTCTCAGGAGCCCGCACCAGCCACGCCCTTTGTCGCCGATCTGCCCAATCGGCGCACGTTGCAGGCGCTTTTGGGCGATCGTCAAGAAGCCGCTCGCCCCACCGTGCTAGAGCCATTTTTGCCGCCGCGCCCGCCATCGGCTTTGGCCGAGGCACGGCTGACCCGCGTCGCCCTGCCTTTAAGCGTGGCCGGACTTAGTGAACAGGCGATCGAAAGATTGCGTCAAACTCTCAGTCCTTTTGGCCTGGTGCCGCAGCAAGCGGGCGGCGGTAGCCAATCTCCGCAGCGCGGCCTCGAGCGCTCTGGCTTTGAACCAGGGGGTGCCTTGGCCGTAGAGCTTATGCGCGGCGATTTGCACGCCGCCGGTACCGGAACCGTCACATATATAGAAGGCTCGCGGGTGGCGGCCTTCGGGCATCAAATGCTCAACGCTGGAGAGGTCCGTTTTCCCATCGCCACGGCGGAAATCATCACAATTTTGGCCTCGCAAATGTCGAGCTTCAAAATGTCGGCGCCGCTTTTCGAACAAGGGAGTTTGGTGCTGGATCGCCAGGCCGGCGTGATTGGCGACACCAAGCAAAAGGCGACCGTCATCCCCATGCAAGTGAGTCTCGGCATTCACAAATCCGGCAGCCTGGCGAGCCAGGATTTCGCCGCGCCGACGAGCCAGCAAAAATTTCACGTCGAGCTGGCCAATCATCGCTTCTTGACGCCGGCCCTGGCCCAATCGGTGGTGCAAAGCGCTTTGCAGGCTAGCGTCCCGGATATTACCGATGCCGTCGTCAGCATTCAGTCGCAACTGGCCGTAAAAGGATACCCGCCGCTGATTCAGACCGACTACTTTTATTCGGCAGCCGGAGTGACCGAGAAATTGGTAAACGGCGCAACCGGGATGAAGCAGCTTGCCGATCTTTTGACCAATCCTTTTTCGCCGGTGGTCATCGAAGGGCTGGATCTGCGCATCGACGTCAGCTACCGCGCCGATGTGGCCGAAATTACCGGCATCGCCGTGCCGGGAGACGAACTGGAACCCGATACTCGTCCGGCCTTGCAAGTCACGCTGCGACCTTATGGCGGCACTCCTTATGTGCGCGCCATTCCCATCGAGGTGCCGCGCGGGCTTGGCGGACAATCGCTGAAAATCGAAGCCAGCGCTGGTCCCTTGGTCAAACCCGAGGTGGCAGCGCCGGAAAGTCTGCCCGACTTGGTGGCGAATCTGCGCAAGGGCTACGCGGCGCGATCGCTGGTCGTGACTTTGTCCACTTTGGACGAAGGAATGACTTTGCGCGGTCAGCTTTTGCCCAATTTGCCGGCGTCGGTGATTGCGACCTTGCGGCCAAGCGGCGCATCGAAACGCGGCGAAGTCTACAAGCGCGTCAGCCGCTTTGTAACTGATATGGGGACGGTGCTCAGCGGCAAGCAAGAGCTGACCGTTCTTTTGCGAGACGACAAATGACGATGCGAACCGCGGTTTGGCTATGGACCTTGCTGGGCGTTTTGGCGCCGGACGCTCAAGCGACCCCGACCAAAAGCGTACGCGTGACTACATACCAGGAGCTGGCTGAAGGGCAAGTCAGCGGCGTGCTGCTAAGTTCACAGGGTAAGGCCCGTGCCGGCTTTGTGGCGACCCGCTTGGCTTTGCCGGCACTTAGCGATGACAGCATCCGCGCCATCAGCACCGCCAGCGACGGAACCGTATATTTGGGTACCGGCGGCGAGGCGCCGTCGGTACTGGTCTATGAGAAAAATGCGACCGCCGGCAAAGCCGCATTGCGCCGCTTGGCCAAGCTCGAATCCAGTACTTTTATTACGGCGCTGTGTCCGCTGGAGGGTGCCGGGCAGCCACCGGGACAAGTGCTGGCCACAACCGCGCAGGACGGACGCATCTTTCGCGTTCAAGCAGATGGCAAACTTAGCGTGGCGGCGCAAGTGGAGGGCGAGCGCATTTGGGCGCTTTTTCGCGACGGCAAACGCGGAATCACCTACGCCGCCACCGGCCCGGGCGCGCTGTGGGCCATTGCCGACAGTGATCTGGGCCCGGCAAACGCCGGTGCCCAAACCGCCACAGATAAAAAACCGCCGACCCGGGCGCGCAAGATCTTTGAAAGCGAAGCGCGGCAGTTTTTGTCGATAGAGCGCGGCGAGGACGGAGCGCTGTATTTAGGAACCGCCGATGACGCCGTGCTGTACCGGGTCGACCCCAATCAAGCGCAGGGCGGTGCGCGCGCCGTGCACGATTTTGCCGGCAACGAAGTTCGAGCCATCGCTCATTACAAAGACATGCTGTTTGTCGCGGTCAACGACATGCAGCGCGGTGATACAGGCAGCCGCGGTACCAAGATCGTGCCGCCAGCCGCTGGCACCGCGCCCGGGGTCAAAGCGGCGCCGCCCACCGGCAGCACCGCCCCGACCAATCCAAGCCCGGTAGAAAAGAAGGGCAAAGGGGCGATATATCGCATTGACGCAAGCGGCCGGGTCGAGCAACTGCATGCGATCGTCGACGGATTCTTCAATGCCCTGACAGTGGACCAAGACGGCAACTTGTATGCCGCGGCCTCGACACCGGGGGGCCGGGGGCGGCTTTACTTATTGACGCTGCAAGAAGCGCTGCCAACGATCTATACCGCCCTCGAAGTCAAAGAAAGCGACATCTTGGCGCTAGGCTTTGGCAACGGCAAAATTCCCATCCTTGGCACCGGCAACAGCGGCGCGGTGTACACCCTGCCGCCTTTTCTGACCGCGCAAAATCAGCCACCGGCCGACGCGCATTATCTCAGCAAAGTGTTTTATGCACAGGCGCCCAGTCAGTGGGGCAACCTGCGTTTTTCCGGCTCGGGCGTGCTCGTGCAAACGCGCAGCGGCAACCTCGGCAAGCCCGATGCATCGTGGAGCGCCTGGCAGCCGCTACTCGGCGTCACCGAGCAACCCGCCACCGACGAAAAATCCGGCAAGATAGCTTCGCCAAGCGGTCGCTATCTGCAAGTACGCATGAACTTTTTGGGACAGGCGATCTTGCGCGACTTCACGTTTTACTACCAGCCGGTCAACCAGCGACCGCGACTTACCGAGGTGCTTATTGGCGAAGATCCAAGCGGCCGAGTGGCCCGTGCCGCCAAGCCGGCAAGCCCGCTGCGTTCGCGCTCGCCCCTTGTGCGGCTGCGCTGGAAAGTCGAAAATCCTGATGACGACGAGCTAAATTACCGGCTGTACGTACGCCAAATCAAAGCACCGGGTCCAAGTTCTGCGCCCCTTTTGGCCTCGCCTGGTGACGCCACCTGGCTGCGGCTTGGCCCGGGAGATGGGGCGGCTCCGCTTGTGCGGAGCGATTTTGACTGGAACACCGAGACGGTCGCCGACGGCCTTTATGAGCTCAAAGTCGTGGTTTCGGACGAGCGCAGTAACCCCCCGGACCGCGCCCTTGTGCACGAGCTTATCTCTCCGCCGTTTCTAGTCGATAACAAGCGGCCAGAAGTACGCGATCTGGTTTTTGATGCCGCCATCGGCATTCTGCGCGGTCAGGCGGTAGATGCCACTTCGCCGATCGCCGAGCTTGGCTATGCCATAGATGGCGGCGAATTTTATCCGCTGGGGGCCAAAGATGGCGTGCTTGATGACCTGCGCGAAGACTTCGCATTTGCTCCGCCGCGGCTTTTAAAAGGTCTGCACACCGTGCTTTTGCGGGCGATCGACGCCGCCGACAACCTGGCCACGGCGCAGATCGTGATTGACGTAAAGTAATAAGGTTTTCTCGGGTGTTAAGAGGCTTGTGGTATAGTAGTTACTAGCTACGCGTTATGGTAAGCGCATCCATCCGCGACATCCTTCAGACTGGGCCAAGCTTCACAGCCGCCAGCGGCGCATTTTCGAAAATGCGAAGCGGCTTTGTACGGCGCGGCTCGCGTTTTCCGCGGGAGTACAATTAGGTGCCCTCGATTCCTAGCTTCGCGCTGCGGTTCATCTCCGGCAAGTATCAAGGCGGGGAGTTTCCCTTGGTCAAAGGCCGCGAGATCATTATTGGCCGTTCGAGCGAGCTGGACATGGTTCTTATCGAAGATATGGTCTCGCGCCGGCATGCCAAAATTCAGGCGACCGACGACGAGATCGCTATCATGGACCTCGGCTCGACCAACGGCACATTCGTCAACGGTGAAAAGATCAAAAAGGCGCGCCTAAAAGAAGGCGACCGCATTCTGATCGGTACATCGATCATCAAGCTAGTGACCGTCGATCCGGCGACCGCGATGAGCGAGGCGGAGGCGCGCAACCAGCTAGAAAAACGCGGTCAGCAGCAGGCGCTGAAAACCCAAACCACAAACCGCGCCATGTCGGGCAATATCGAAGAAATTCCGCTGCCCGATCTGCTGCAACTGTTTTCGACCTCCAAGCGCACCGGCGTTTTGACCTTAAAAGGTCCGCAAGGCCAGGGCGAAATCTATCTGCGCAAGGGCCAGATTTATTACGCCAGCATCGACGACTCGTTCGATCTAAGTCCGCAAAAAGCTGCTTATCGCATTCTGACCTGGGAACGCGGCAGCTTTGAACTGGACTCTTCGGAAGGCAAAACCGTTCTGGAAGAGATCAAAGAATCGACCGAGGGCCTGCTCATGGAAGGCATGCGGCTGCTCGATGAGTTTAAGCGCATCGAAGACCAACTGCCGCCGCGCAAAGCCTCGTTGCAGATTCCGCGACCGCTCAATGCGCCGCTAAGTGCGCTGCAACCAGCCGAGCTTGACGTGTTTCAGGTAGTGCTCAACGGCGGCACCACCCAAGCGGTGCTCGACAAGGCCAAAATGAGCGACGTCGATGCTGCGCAGTCGCTTATCGACCTCATCGCCAAAGAGTACATCGTCGCCCGATAAGCCTGAAATCTTCCATCTTGCTATCGCTTTTCGCTGCCATCGATCTGTATCTGGAAAGCTTGCGCGTTGAACGCGGTCTTTCGCGCAACACGCTTTCGGCCTACGCCCGCGACCTCGGGCGCTTTCTGGAATTTTTGCAGGAAAAAGACGCCGACGCCGTGGCCGATGTCGCACAGCTAGAGCCGCGCCATGCGCTCGGCTTTGCTGTAGACCTGGGCGAAAAAAAGCTGGCTCTGCGGTCGCAAGCGCGCATGCTGGTGGCACTACGCGGCCTGTCGCGCTATCTGCGCAGCGAAAATCACTGCGCCCGCCATTTCGCCGCCGAGGTCACCCTGCCCCGCGTTGGTAGACCTTTGCCCAAAGCCCTAAGCGCCGCCGACATCGATGCCCTTTTGGCTGCTCCGAATGCGAGCACGCTGCGCGGCTGCCGAGACGCGGCAATGCTCGAACTGCTTTATAGCACCGGGCTGCGCGTCTCGGAACTTGTCAACTTGCGCACCGCCGACGTGCACGCCGACTATCTAATGACGGTCGGCAAGGGCAATAAATCGCGCGTGGTGCCGCTTGGCCAAGTGGCGCGCGCCGCGATTCAGCGCTACCTGCAGGAAGCTCGACCAAGTTTGGCCAAGGGCAAGGTGCATGCGGCGCTGTTTATCACTCACCACGGCCGGCCCATGACGCGCCAGTGTTTCTGGCAAATCATTGGCCGCTATGCTCGCGCCGCTGGAATTGCCGCGCCGATTCATCCGCACGTGCTGCGCCATTGTTTTGCCACCCACCTAGTCAATCGAGGCGCCGATTTGCGCGCGGTGCAGGCGATGCTTGGTCACGCCGACATCAGCAGCACGCAAATTTATACCCATATGGATGCTCCCGGCTTGCGCCGTTTGTACAAGAAGCATCACCCGCGCGCCTAAGTGCTGTCTCTACAGCGTTCAGGATGGTATCCCCTGTGATAGTATCTCTCTACCCCCCTTCTGGTATTGGGATGTCTACCAAGCGCGAGTGTCCGTCCTGCCGCACGGTCTACGCCGGCGATGACAAACTTTTTTGCCCCAAGGACGGCAGCCGACTGCTTGAAGCGACACCGGCACGCCCGCCCGAGGACGCCTTCATCGGCCGCGTCATTGCCGGGCGCTTTGTGCTGGAACGCCGACTTGGCAAGGGCGGCATGGGGGTGGTCTACCTGGCCAATCACACAGTGCTCAAGCGACTTTTCGCGGTCAAGCTTTTGCGTCGCGAAAACGTCAGCAACGAGCGCGCCCTGGCGCGCTTTTTTCGCGAGGCCCGCGTTGCCTCGAGCGTCGATCATCCAAACATCGTTAGCATCTACGACTACGGCCAAACCGACAAGGGCGAGCCCTATCTGGTCATGGAGTACGTCGAAGGCACCGTTCTTTATCAATTGGTTCGCGACAGCCGCAGTCGCAACTTACATCCCGCCTACGCGGTGCACATTCTGGTACAGGTCGCACGGGCGCTTGAGCACGCCCATCAGCGCGGCGTGGTCCATCGCGATATCAAACCCGAAAACATTCTTTTGACGACCTTTAACGGCCAGCCCGATTGGGTCAAAGTGCTCGACTTCGGGGTAGCACGTATCGTCGGACAGCCGCCTTTGACGCGCATTGGCGAGGAGCTTATCGGCACGCCGGAGTTTTTGGCCCCCGAGATGATGGCCAGCCCGGACGTGGCCCCCGGCGTCGATCTGTATTCGCTGGGCATCATGCTACACGACATGATCGTCGGAGAACCGCCATTTCGCGGCGACATCCGCGAAGTGCTAAATGGGCACATGAACCTTCTGCCCGAGCGCCTGTCGCAGCGCTGCGTAGACGTGGCGATTCCCGAGGAGCTCGATCAGCTTGCCGCCGAGCTTTTGGAAAAAGATCCGGCCAAACGCCCGACCGCCGCGGAGACGGTCGTCCGTTTGGAGCACATTCAATCGCTGATGCCGACGCGCTCGTCGCACGCACCGATGTTTGAAAATTCGCACAGCGGCGAATTTACTCCATCGCCAGCCGATCTTTCAGCGGCCGGCGCGCTTCTGGATCAGACTGCTGAATACACGCCGATTCCAAGCTCACTACCGATCTTTGATGGCAGCCAGACCTTGGTTCTTGGCCAAGCCCAACGCGGCAATGACAAGCTACAGTCGGCAGCCACGATGATGCTTCCGGCAACGCCGATTGGCGGAGTACCCATTCCCATCGATCCCGCCAAACGGGTCGAAATCGAAGCGCTAGAGTCAGAAATCGATATCGCCAGCGGCCGGCTTGCCGAGCAGATCGAAAACCTCGCCAGCGGAGTCTGGGGCCCGACCTGGCCGCCCGAGGCCGCGCGGCTGCGCAGCTATGTCGATGAATGCCAAAATGCCGAAGAGCTGCGCGGACTGCGGCTGGCCATGCTGCACGAACAAATGCGCCAGCAAATGGAGCGTCTGGACAAGCAACGCCAGACGCTGCGCCAGCGCATCCTGGCGCTTAGCGAACGTCTGCAGCTTGAACGCGATCTGGCGGACGCCGATCGCCAGCAACTGGTGCGCAGCATCGCCGAAAGCGAACACAAGCTGGCCGCGGTGTTTCAAACTGCGCCGACTTCGCCAGAACCCGAGATGCTTGTGCTACGGCGACAAATGCGCGAACTGCAAAACGATGCCCGCCGCGGCTGGAACGACTTGGCGCGGCTGGCTTTGGCTGCCGCCCCACCGACCCAGCATCACCACGCCAGCGGCCGGCACATCGAACACCTGCAACAGCAAATCGATGCCGCACAAGCCATGCTGACGCTTTTGACGCGCGGCAAGTAAGCAAGTATTTGCCAAGTTAGATAGATCGAAGGCGCATTGTGCGCGGCTTAAGGTACGCTGCCGCCATGTTGAATTTCGCCAACCTGAGCCTCGCGGCGGTTTTGTTCAGCGCACTTAGAGCACCTAACAGAACCTACTGCGCGTCCCGATCACAAGGTCGTCCGTCCTCACGGCCCGTAGGCCGCTGCGGGCGGGCGCCCTCGCGCTCGGGCCTGCTCGCTACGGTTCTGTTAGGCGCACTTAGCGTTCTTACAGGTTGTCCGCAAAACGACGCAACCAGTGACCCGGTGGACCTGGGCATTACGCCCCCGGCCGATGGCCCTCTGGTCGTTGGCTTATATGCGGATTGCACGCCCGCCGGCTTTAGCGACGTAGTCTGCCGCAGCGACCTGCGCTGCGGTTTTGTGCGAGTCGGCGATCCGCCCTACCAAGGCACGCTGACCAAGTGCGTGCCCATCGATTCGCAACCGCTCGGCGAAAATGAAGTCTGCCAGTTCGATCAAGGCGCAATGTCGCCGACCCAAAGCGAGCCGCGCCGCTATGACCGCTGCGCCCGCGGTCTTGGTTGCGTGGAAACCGAGACGATGGGCTGGCGCTGTTTGCCGCTTTGTGCGCTGCGCCAACGCGGCGATTGCGACAAAAAGCTGTGCGTGCTGCCGACTCAGGTCACTGGCACAGGCTACTGTGCCGCAGCGGATGACTGCCACGCAGTGGCCCCGCAAAGCGATTGTCCAAACGATACGCAGGGGCAGCCGCTAGGCTGCTACGTGCTTAGCGATGACAAAGGCGGCGGAACCTTTTGTCTTCGTTGGCGAAGCTACGGCGATAGTAGCGGCGAGCTCAACAATCTATGCGAGCGTTCGGCCAACTGCCAACCCGGCCTAGGCTGTACCACCATCGGCAACCGAGATGCCGTGTGCCGTCCCTATTGTGACTACCCGATCGCGCCCGATGGCGGAACGCCGCCGGATTTAGGCGGCGGCATCCGCTGTAAAGACGATTTGGGTGCCTGCCGTCCCATCTCGAACACGATTCCCTACGGCCGCTGCTATTGACGCAATTTTGCGAATTGCGGGCATTTAGCCCTGTTTAGACAGCCGATTCAGCAAGCCTTCGACGTTCGAAATCGCCTGATCGACCTGCGCGCCATGGATCATAAAGGCTGGCACCGATCCACCCGGTTCACTATAGGTACGATAGGTCAGGCGGCTGCCGCCCCCTTCTCCAGGTTCTATAGACCAGCTCCCGCGAATGGCCGGAATGCGCACAAAATGCGGATCCACCGGCGGACCTAGATGATTGGCGGTCTCAAAGGTCAACTGATAACTATGACGATCCGGCTCCATCCGTTTGCGGACTAGCAAGGTGTAATCACGATCGCTGACCACCGGCGTTTGAATTTGATCGTAGAGAACAAGCTCGGTGGGCTCTTTTTTGAGCACCTGGCGTTTTTTCACAAGCGCCGTCGCTTCGGTGACATGGTTCCACATCTTTTCAATGATCGCTTCGGGGGGCAGCGGCGAGTGTGCCGCCACGCGGTACTCAAAAAACCGGCTGCCCGAAACCGGGCGGCGCTCTACGGCAAAGCCGTGTTTGACTTTGTAGGGCATCCATCCGCTTTGGGCGCTCGGTGGCGGCGGCGCATCGTCGGCGAAAGCGCCAAGCTCGAGAGTGCAAAGCAGCAGAAGCGAAACGATCAAGGGGCGACCCAAAGTTCCTCGGCTTCGCCCAGCGTATTGAACAGTTTTCTGCATCATAATGTCGTAATTTATAACACCAAATTTTCAAAAGTCGAACAAGGCCAACGAAGAGTCCTACATCGCGGCAAAAGCGCAAGAAACACGTCTCCTGTGCTTCAAAATTCGCCCACCGGCCGCAGGGCGATTCGTGAAGCGTACAGAATTTTGAATTTTTTTTATGGAAGCTACATATCAGTTGTTGCGATGCACGACAGCAGCTTCTGCTTGGCCCGGTGTAGCAAGACGGCAACATGGCTGACGCCAATCGCTAACTGTTTGGCAACATCCTCGCCAGGCACTTCATCGACAAGGCGCAAGTTGACGACGGCGCGCTGCATTTGACTAAGCGTTGCGACACAGCCGACCAAAAGCGCATACGACTCGGCACGCGCAACAACTTCGTCGGAAGAATGCGCCGTAGAAGTCAAAGATTCGATGACCTGCGTGTCCGCCAGATGGGGCCGGGCGCGGTCGTGGCGGCGCCGACGATTGCGGGCCAGATTTTTGGCCAGCACGGTCAATAGCTTCACCGAATCTTCCGGCTCCTCGACCAAAAGCCGCGCCTGCGGCAATGCCAAAAAGTTGTAAAAAGCCTCTTGGACGCAGTCGAGGGCGTCCTCGGCATTGACCCCTTCCCGCCGGACCACGCGCACTAGACGCGAGCGATGCTGGTGCACCATGCGCGTCACCCAGCCAAAAAAACTCGCCGTCGGCACAGCCGATGTTTTGCCGGTCGCAAAATGAGCTGCCTTCATGGCGAACCATTTTACGTTTTTACCGGCCCAAAGACTGCGCAGAAAACGGCTTGGCCCTCTTTGCTTTTATTCTTTGCGAGCAGGCTCGGCCGACGAAATCAAGCAGGTGCTGCTGGCCTGCGCATATAACTTGCCGGCTTCGTCGATCAATTGCGCAGTGACGACGGCGATACGGCTGCCTCGCGAAATCAATCTCCCTTCGCAACGCAGCGTTCCGCTGTCTACTGTGACGGGGCGCAAGAAGTTCACTTTGATTTCTAAGGACGTGTACGCTTCGCCCTTTTGCAGCGTCGAATGCACCGTGGCCCCCATCGCCGAATCGCACAGCGTGGCCAAAACGCCGCCATGCACTGTACCGATGGGATTGTAATGATACTCCGCTGGCTTTATGACGAAGACCACGCGCCCAACTTCCACTTCGACGAGCTGAAAGTTCAGACACTGCCCAAGCGGAGCCGCCTCTACCTGCTTGTCGCAAATCGAGCGCAGAAAATCCACACCGGCCATGCTGCGTGCTGCGTGGAGCACCGCAGCCGGATCCAACCATTCAAAGGTACGTGTTCGATTCATGCTTGCTTAGGTTCTGTGTGGTCTCGAAATTACAGGGCGCAGCCGCACAATGTTTCAGCGCCCGGCCGCCACCTGTCGAGAAAGAGGGTGCTCAGAATGTGATAGCATCTTCACGATGCGTTCTACCAGCTTGCTTCTTTATCTATCGCTCAGCGCACCCGCAGCGATGGGTGCCGGCGCACCGCTGCACCCCGGCAAACCCGGCAAGCTGGGCAAAGCATCTCTGGGTCAACCGGGGCCCTATCCCGACTATTTGCAGGTACACGCCCGCACCCGCGGCTTTCAGCTTGGCCGTCCGCAAAAAGCCATTCCAACCCCGGATGGGCAACATATTCTGTTTTTGCGAGCCACCGCGGATGCGCCCGAGCAGCGACTGTACGAGTTTGAAGTCGCCTCCGGCAAAACGCGTGAACTATTGACGCCGGCGCAGCTTCTGCAAGGCGCCGCCGAGATGCTTTCGCCCGAAGAAAAAGCGCGGCGCGAGCGCATGCGCCAAAGCGTGCGCGGTTTCACCAGCTTTGAAGTCAGTCCCGACGGCCGCTTTTTGCTGATTCCGCTGTCTGGGAAACTTTATACCTATACCTTGCCGGCCGGTGAAATCAGCGAATTGCGGCCGCTGCCCGAGCCTGCTTCGTCGCGCGACAACGCTTCGGGGGACAGGCCACCGCCGGCGCCGGATTTCGAGCCAGTGATCGATCCGCAGCTTTCGCCCGACGGCAAACTTGTCGCCTATGTGCGGGGGCGAGATCTGTATGTGCTCGATGTGCAAAGCCGACGCGAACGCCGTCTGACGCACAGCAATCATCCGCAGATAAGCTATGGCTTGGCCGAGTTTGTCGCCCAAGAGGAACTGCACCGCTTTAGCGGCTTTTTCTTTTCGCCCG
>CAYWPR010000083.1:0-24926 GCA_964460115.1 uncultured Myxococcales bacterium | reverse complement strand
ACGCTCTCCTCTCTTCACGTCCTTCCTCTGTCGCCTTCACGCGGCGCCACTACACAAGCCGGCGGGGGCCCCCTGCACCGCTGATACAGAATGTCAGAATAGCCTTTGTACTTCCGAACAATGCCGCGTGGATGCCAATCTTAGCGTTCTGGCTTTGGCCACACCTGCTACGACCACAGGTCAGCAGCCGGTGGCCGTTCGCATCAAAGTCGGCAACAGCGGCCCAACCGACGCCATTCAAGCCACACTCACCTTGAACTTGCCCACGGATTCCGGTTTTTCGGCAAACAACGCGGCCGGACAAGGCTGGACTTGTCAAAACATGACGGCTTCTATCGTTTGCAACATTGCTTCGATTCCGGTCGGCGACGCTCCGGACCTGACTCTAGATGTCATTCCGCCGTTTGTGCAGACTAGCTTTACCATCAAAGCCAGCATCTCAAGCCCGGCTTTTGATGTGAATATGGCCAACAACACTAGAGATCTCGTCATTAGCAACAGCGCTCCGTGCATGAATGCGGCATGCGGCATGGGCGGTACGGGGGGCATGGACGGTGGAACCGGAGGCATGAATGGCGGAGGCCAAAAGACCGGCTGTCAGATGGGACCGCAGCAAACAGCCTCACCGTGGCTCCTCTTCGCTTTTGCAGCATTGTGCCTGCTAGGTCGGCGCCACTTCCGCGTACTGCGCGGTTCGTTTTCGAGTTTACTTGGGCTCCTGCAGCTTTCGACATAAAGCGACGATGCGCTCTCGCACAAAATGACGAAGCGGATCCTTCTGCGTACGCTTGTGCCACACCATTTGCAGATCCAGATTTCCAAGTGCAATGGGACAGGCTTGCGGCGGCCGACCGACAAATTCCTGATAGCTGGTTAAAAGCAGACGCGGCGCCGTCAGCACCAGATTCTGCTTTTGCAACAGCCAAGCCGGTGTCGCAAAGCTGGCAGTGGCGGCGACGATGCGACGCGAAAGCCCAAGCTTGCGCAAGGCGACATCCACCTTGCCTTCAAAGTCTCCAGTCAGAGTAATCAAAAGGTGCGCCGCCTCGGTGTATTCTTGTAGCGTCAACGGCCGATGGCCGGGCATCTGGCCCCCCGCCAAGGTGGCGAATTCATCTTGATAAAGCCGGCGCTGCGCCAGCCCCTCGGGCAGATCGCGAAAGAAGCCGGCCACCGCCAAATCGATTTGTCCGGCTTCTAAAGCCCGGTGCAAAAGCTGACTTTGCACGTCCAAAAAGCAAAGCTGTAATCGCGGCGCCTGCTTTTGCAGCACGGCGATAAGCGGATGTCCGATCACCAGTTCGAAGTATTCGGTGGCCGCGATGTAAATGCGTCCCTCGGCCTTTGCTGCATCAAAAGGAGTGTCGCGCTCTAGCACCCGCTTGGCTGCCGTACGAAAGCTGGAAATCTCCGGTTCCAGACGTCGACCGAGTTCTGTAGTTACGACCCCATGGGCAGCGCGCACAAAAAGCGGTGCGCCATAGTAACGGGTCAGCCGTCCCAGCGCATGGCTGACTGCCGACGGAGTTAGCCCCAGTTCCTTGGCCGTCGCCGTCAAGTTGAGATGGCGGTAAATGGCCTCCGCGACGATAAGCAGGTTTAAATCGAGGCATCTATTGTGAACGTCATTCATATCTTAGTTGAATAACATGCGCTTCCCGAAGAGGTCTAGATGGCACAGACTGAATTTC
The DNA here is from genome assembly GCA_964460115.1 of uncultured Myxococcales bacterium. Classification (GTDB taxonomy): domain Bacteria; phylum Myxococcota_A; class Polyangia; order Palsa-1104; family JAEUJZ01; genus JAEUJZ01. The sequence continues at coordinate 23,235 of CAYWPR010000083.1, read as the reverse complement.
AACAAGGCCAATTGAACGGTCTTCATCATAAACCTCATCGCGGCGCAGCGCCGCAGCGGAGAATGTCTATGGATCGCAAAACCGTCCTTACTTCCCTGGTTTTTTCAATGAGCATCGCTTGTCAGCCGGCCGGGCCGGCGGATGTGGAAAAGCTCACGCTTCCCGGCACAGAATACTATCCCGAAAGCCTTAGCATCGCCGCCGATGGCAGCCTCTTTGTAAGCAGCTTGGCCACCGGAGAAATCGTCAAGTTCGCGCCCGGCTCGCAAACAGCCGAGGTTTTTGTTTCAAGCGATACGCTCAAAAATACTCTGGGAGTTCTGGTCGATGATGAAAGCGCAGCGCTTTATGTCTGCGCTGTGGATCTGTCTTCGTCTAGCACGGGAATTCCGGAAATAAAAAGCTACAAGCTGGCCGATGGGACACTCCTAAATAACTATCCGTTTCCGACTTCCGGCTTCTGCAATGACATGGCTTTCGATGGTCAGCACAATCTGTATGTGACCGATTCGGTCGGAAAGATCTACCGCCTGCCTCATGGCGCAAAGGCACTGGAATTGTGGAGCCGCGATCCGCAATTGGCACCATCAATGCCTCAAGGTTTTGGCGCCGATGGCATTGCTTGGGATGGAAAAAACAGCCTGTATGTGAATACTTTTAGTGATGGGAAACTGCTGCGCTTGCCGATAAATTCAGACGGTTCCGCGGGTGCCGCCACCCCCATCACAGTTACGCCGGCGCTTAGCAATCCCGATGGCATGCGCTTGCTTGCAGAAAACACGCTACTGCTTGTAGAAGGCGCCGGCCGTTTGACCCGCGTCACGATCCACGGAATAGCTGCCACGGCTACTTCCAGTCCGGATGCACTCGATGGGCCAACCTCTTTGGTGCAGCACGAGCAGAATGCCTGGGTTAGCGAAGGACAACTCGGACACTTTTTGGGGCAGCTCCCCGGCCCGCCGAGCACTCCTTTTCAGCTTCGTCGAATCGCAATTCCTTAACGTAGAAGGGATTGATAAATAAGGCGGCGCTTGCCTTTCGAGCGGCCGAGGGGAACGACATCCCTCGGCCTTCCGCACTACATTACTTATAGTGGCTTCGCCTACCAGCGGTGTCCGTGGTGGTGGTGATGGTAGCCGGGCCCGCCGGGTCTAACGACGCAGCCAGTACTTGTAGCCAGCACGCTGATAAACACAAGGCCAGGAAACACGAAGGCCAACATCTTTTTCATCGCTCGGCTCCTTCCCATTCATTTTAGCAGGCCCTGCACCGCTGCATGGAGGGCGGCAGCGCCCGGCGTCCGCAAGATACATCTAGCTAATTGTAATGACATGTGTAATAAATATTACACATCTTATAACCTGCGCATATGCTGGATATATTCCGCAGTGCGGCACTGCTACCGCTTCTAGGTTCGTATTTCTTGGAGTTTGTACTTGCCGAGAAAGCTGCTTATGGGTTGGGCCATCGCGGCACAAATTGACGCCGAGTGTCTATTCCAGCTTGGCGATTTCGATTTCGAAACCGCAGAGAAATGAAACCGTTGCGCGAGCATTCCTCGCGCTTTTCTTAAGGAGCTCAATATGCGCTTATCAGGTATCCATCGACAAAAGCCCCTCCCTGGTAGTTTGTTCCTTCTGCCCTGTCTGCTCGCTTCGCTTTGGAATGATGTTGCCGAGGCGCAAACCAAACGCTTCAGCACAAATGTGCACGGCGACATCGTGATGTTTGGCAACACGCTGGGGCACGATTGCCGCGCCGGCATTCCTGCACCGATCGTCGGAACGGTCGGCGCTTGCGGCACTGCTGCGACTCTCACAGATTCGGCCATCGACATACTTTGGCGCGCCGATCAGCCGCAAGGTGGCGCAACCGCAGACAACACCATCACTCCGGATCAGGCACGCAGCACCGCGATATTGCAGTTGCCGGCGGGCGCCTCCGTGATTCACGCTCGGCTGTACTGGTCCGCAGAAGCAAACGCCATTGATACGCAAGCAATCATCGAGCGGCCGGGCGTCTTTGCTCCGATGACCGTGACCCGCGATGCCGTAAATGGCAGCGCCTCGATTGCCGGAAACGGCGGAGCCGGCGGAACCATTTTTTATCAAAGCACTGCCGACATCACGGCGCTGGTGCAAAAGTATGGCGCCGGCGCCTATCGCGTCGGCGGAGTCGGCGCGGTCAGTCAAAGCGACCGCACCCAAAACGTAACTTGGCAGGCCTGGTCGGCCGTCGTTGTCTATCAGGACAACCAACTACCGGCGCACAATCTGACGATCTTTGACAGCATGGCCAAGGCCGATATGAACGGCGCCGTGATTACCGCTCCGCTAAACGGTTTTGTCGTTCCTTCCTCCGGTTTCGAAGGAAAGCTCGGATTTATCGCCTATGACGGCGACTTTGACAGCACTGGCGATTCCATCGCATTTAACAGTACCAAGCTGAGCAATCAATTAAACCCCATCGATAACATCATTAATGCAACTCGGTCGGTTTTCGGCGTCGCGCAAACCACCCCGGGCGATCTGCCGCAGTACGACGGAACGCCGGGCAGCATGAACGGCATCGATCTGGATGTCTTTGATATTACGCCCCAGCTCAAAGCCGGTGATACCTCGGCATCCATCAACATCACCAGCACCAGCGAAACGGTATTAACCGGTATCTATTGGACCTCGATCTCGACGCTTTTTCCGATCTTTTCAGAAACCAACAAGACGTTTCAGAATCTGTCGCGCAGCGATGGCAGCCTGCTTCCGGGCGACCTTATCGAGTACACCATCGTCACCAGCAACACCGGAACGGACACCGGCGTCAACGTGGTTCTGACCGATGCCTTGCCCAATCAGCTTAGCTATGTCGCGGGCACTCTATCGATTAACGGAGCAGCCAAGACCGACGCCACAAACGATGATGAAGCCGACGTCACCGCCCCCGGCGGAATCACCACGCTGACCGCGCGCCTGGGCACCGGAGCCACCGCCACCGCTGGCGGCACAGTGCAAGTCAGCGATGCACCCTTTACGATCAAGTTTCGAGCAACCATCAAGACCGGAACCACCGGAAACGTGCAGAATCAAGCGGTTGTCACCTCGAAGGGACAGCGCGCCGTGATGCAGGGGGTGATGGAGTCCTCCACCTGGAACTCGGGAGACGGGCAGAATCCGGCCGTGCCAACGGCCTTTGTGGTGGGTCAGCCGACCGATTTGCAGGTGACTATCCGTGACAATTTGAACGGCCAAGCTGCGGCGCCAAATACCAACATCGTCTACACCGTAACCGTGACCAATGCCGGCCCGAACGCCGTCGTAAATGGCAGTCTAACGCATGTACTGCCAAGCGGCGCGACCGGGGCCACCTGGACTTGCAGCGCCACCGGCGGAAGCTGCCCGGCCATGAATGGAAACAATGACATCAGCACCACAAACCTTAACTTGCCGGCAAACGGAGTCCTGACCTATACCATTACCGTTCCGGTTGGAAGCGGCGGCAATGCCCTGGTCAATCCGACTAGCAGCATTACCGCGGCGCCGGGCAATGGCGTGGCCGACACGCAGCCGGCCAATAATACAGCCAGCACCGGCGCTACCGATCTGTCGATTACCGTCACAGACAACCTGAATGGTATGCCGGCGCAATCCGGAATGGCCATCGTCTATACCGTCACTGTCAACAATAACGGCCCCAGTGCCGTGCAAAACGTCATTTTGAGCAATACCCTGCCCGCCGGAGCTACCAACGTCACCTATGCTTGTGCGGCAACCAGCGGCACCTGTACAGCCTCCGGAATGGGCGGTCTGCCGCAAAACGGCGGCACTGTGGCCAAAAACGGCAAGCTCACCTATACGGTAACCATTCCCGGCAGCACGATGCCCCCCGCGGATACCGCTTACTCCGTCTCTGTCAATGCGCCTCCTCCGCTCGTCGATACGGATTTATCGAACAATACGGCATCTACGGCCGGCGCCGATTTGCAGGTGTTTGTGCAAAGCAACCTCAACGGCACGCTGCCAAACTCCGGCAGCAGCGTCAATTACACCATTAGCGTCATCAATGCCGGACCAAACGGCGTTAGCGGCGCCGCGCTTAGCAATATGCTTCCGGCCGGGCTCAGTCAGGTGGGCTGGCTCTGCGCGGGCAGTGGTGGTGCCACTTGTGCGCAAGCCATGGGATCCGGAGCCCCGAACCTAAGCAACTTGAACCTGCCGAAAAACGGCGTGCTGACATTTACCGTAAGCGGCCAGGCGCCGGCCTCTCCGGCGGCACCGTTTGCCTTCAGCGCTCACATCGACCCGCCAGCTGGAGTGAGCGACCCGAATTTGAACAACAACACAGCCACCGCCAGCGTCGGACAACGGAGCGGCGCCGATCTGGCGGTCCATATCACCAAATCCCCAAGCAACCCTGCGCCTGGTGAAGTCAGCACCTACACCGTGGACGTCAGCAACGGCGGTCCCGACAGCGCTTTTAATCCCACGGTGGTGCTAACTTTGCCGCAGGGTGTAAACATCGTGATGGACGCAGCCGGCAGCGGCTGGACCTGTACCAAGTCCGACATAACCTACACCTGCACCCGGCCCGACCTAGGACCCGGCGCAGCGCCTCCAATCGTTGCGCAGATCACCACCCCGGCGCCGGCATCCGATGGCGGTCCCGCCCCCACCGTGGTTGCTTTGATTGGCGCGCCCCAGACAAGCGATCCCAACTTCAGCAACAACTCGACAGTTGTGGATGCCAGCGCGACGCCAGTGCGCAATTCCGATCTGGCGCTGACCATTAGCAAGTCGCCCAATCCCTCTCCGCTGGGCAGCGAAACGACCTACACGCTGCAGCTTACCAATAATGGTCCAGACACCGCCCTCGAGCCGGTTTTGCAGTTCAGTCTGCCCCCCGGCACCGTTGTGACTGCCTTTGTGCCCGGTGCAGGCTGGAATTGCGTGCAAAGCAGTCTGTCATTTACCTGTGTACGCAGCGAAGCCCCGGCGGGTGATGCACCGCCCGTGGTGATAAAGGCCATCACCCAGATTCCGGTGGACGGCTCGATGAATGCCGGAGCGGTCGTGGGACAAGTCACTGCGGTGCAAGGACGCGATGAAAAGCCGCTGAACAACTCTGCCGTGCTTAGCGTCGGCAATCCGGCGGCTACGGCGGCGGATTTATCCGTACGGCTGGCCCGCGCCCCGGAACCGCCGCAAGACGGCGGTACCACCACCTACACCTTGACCACCACCAATAATGGCCCAGGCGATGCCAACGATATCGTGGTCACCTTGGATGTTCCGGCCGGTTCACAGGTCATAAGCACCGATTTCGGCGATTGGAGCTGCCGCCAGAACCTTTCGACTTTTGTCTGCTCGCGGCCGCGGCTGTCTCAGGGTGACGCCCCGCTGATCGTGGTCACTGTCAAACTGCCGGTCCTTGCAGTCAACGCTATACGTTCCGGGGTGGGCAGTGCCGTGGCGACCGTAAACGGCGCTAACAATGCCGATCCGGCGCAGGACAATAACGTGACTACGCTCGATGGAATCCAGTACAAGCTGGATGGCGGCGGATTTGCCTGTGCCTACAGCGCAGACCGCTCGGCCTCCGCCACGCCGCTGCTCAGCATGCTGTGTGGCCTGCTGCTGCTTTCCGGCCTGGGTCGCCTGGCCCGCCGCCGCGCAAATCAGCGCCGCTAAAAACCACACCCAACCCAGTGCAGTGGCCTCGTCGATTTTCGCCGGGGCCGCTGCTAAGCCACGCGCAACGCGCTGCTTGTGATGTAGCGCTGCGAAAGCTGTTTTAACGCCGGCACGTAGCGGTTCAAGTCGGCCGAGTAAGCCTGCATCTGCCCCGAAGCGATGTCGAACCACCAGGGATGCAAGTTCAACTCGCCCGACTTCACGCGGCTTTGCACGCTTGGATACGTCAAAAGGTGTTGCAACTGCTGCAGTACGCACAACTGCGACACCTGATCATTATCTGGAAGGGTTTGGTCTAGCGGTCCCTTTTCGCGAAACTCTGTAAGCGCCGGCTGCGCATTCGTCAGCCAGCGTCCCAGGCTATCGGTGGTGCGCGCCCCGGCCAAAAGAGCATTGATACCGCCGCAGCTTGAATGCCCGCAGACCACGATGTCCGATACCCGCAGGTTGTCCACAGCGTAGCTCACCGCCGCCTGCACGCTAGAGTCGAACGCGTCGCCACAAGGCGGTACCAAACTGGCGATATTGCGAATGACGAATAGCTCCCCCGGCTCGGCCGAAGCCAAAAGGTTTGGTACCACTCTGCTGTCCGCGCAGGTTATGAACAGCGTATGTGGAACCTGTCCATCCGCTAGGCGCGCAAAATGCTGGGAATAACGGCGTCGTGTATTGCGCTCATATCGAGCAAGACCATTTAGGAGATTTTTCATGATCAAAGCCTTCCAACCACGATCCGTGCCGAGCTTTGCGGCGCTTGATATGCCGACGGTGACGCCGAAAGTGGCCGTCCGATCGGCAAAGCGCAAGTGTCGGCAGCGCCAGACAGTTAAGCACCAAACGTCGGTTTTCGCCGACATCGGGTCGGCCACCGGCTGGATGGAGAGCCGCTCATGATTCGCTCGCCATTGTCCTTGGCGGCACGCCTGGGGCTTTCGCACGGAGTTCTGGTGGCCATTTTGCTGCTGCTGCTTATCGTGACGCTGCAGGGCCTGTTTCGCATGGTTGGTCTAATTACCGAGATCAGCGAACAGCGCCTGTCCTCTTTAGATTCTGAAGAGCAGCTACACCGTGCCGGCTGGGCTGTAGAGCTGGCCGCCCGGCGCGCCGAAAGCCAATGCGTAGAGCCCCAGGCCGAAGGCGGCGTGCGCGAGGTCCTGGCCGAAGCGCGCGCCAAGCTAGAGCGCGCCATCGCCGCCCATGGACAGGCGGCACCGGCTCAGCTACTGGCCGCGGTGCAGCGCTACCGCATGCTGGCCGACACCGGGCTTTCGGAAGCGACCTGCGCCTACTTCCGTTCGCCGCAGGCCGATGTTTTGCGGCTTTCCCTGGACGAAGAACTGACCAATGTGTGGATTGCACGCCTGCACGAGCTGCATTCCGAAATCAAAGTTCGCGAAGAAGCAGCTCGGCGCATCGGCGTCAGCACGCTGCTTATCGGCCTTATCATCGCCGCGCTGGCTGCCGTCGCCGCAGTGACCATCGCCCGTACCAACGCCCGCAGCGTCACCGATCCGATCGCCCGCCTGGCCGTGGACGCGACTCGGCTTGGGCGTGGCGACTTTGCGCCGATCCCGTCGGTACAAGGCCCGCGCGAGATTGAAGCCCTGTGGCGCGACCTCGACCGCATGCGCATTGCTCTATTAGAAACGGAAAAACTCAAACGGGCTTTTTTGGCCAATGTCTCGCATGAACTGCGCTCGCCCTTGGCGCGCTTAAGCGAAGCCATCGGCCTTTTGACCGACGGCACGCTCGGCACATTAAATGAATCGCAAGCACGCGTCGCCGAATTGGCGCGGCGCGCCTGTGACAGCGAAGTTCGCATCGTCACGCTGCTTCTTGACATGTCACGGCTGCAGTCGGGACTGCCGATTGTCAGCCAGCAAGCCTGCGACCTGGATCCGCTTTTGCGCGCCGCCTTGGCGGATGAGCAAGCGCAGGCCAGCGCCCGCGGCGTGCTTCTGGAATTCGTGGCGAGCTCGCCGTCTCCGGTCTTGCGCGTCGATGCGCCGCTTTTCGAGCGGGCCATCGCCAACATCGTTCGCAATGCCGTCTCTGTATCGCCCAGCGGCAAAGCCGTGCGTATCGAGCGGGCGGTGCAAAAGGACAATGGCCGCCCGGTGGTGCAAATCGACATTTCCGACCACGGCCCCGGCCTGCCGGCAAATCCTCCCGAAGAGCTGTTCAAACTATTTCACGCCACGCGCGTGCCGGGTGCGGATCGTCCGGCCGGGCTGGGCATTGGCCTGCCTTTAGCGCGCGAGGTAGCTCGCGCGCACGGCGGCGAACTTATAGTATTGCGTACTAGCCAAAGCGGCACGACGTTCCGCTTCGAGCTGCCGCTTTCCCACGACGGTGAAAGCCCCACTCTAAGAGGAACCAATGAGTCGTGAAAAAGCCCCAAGCGCCCCGGATGCTCCCCGCGTCCTTGTCGTCGATGATGATCGTGAGATGTGCGAACTTTTGGCGCTGCGCCTGGGCAGTCGCGGCTACTGCGTTTTGACGGCACACAGCGTGCAAGCGGCGCTGCGCATTATCGGTAGCGAGCCCATCGATACCATCCTTTTGGATTTGCGCCTGGGCACAGAAGATGGCGCGACAGTGCTCGATAGCGTCCACAAGCGCATGCCCGATGTGCCGGTTCTTATCATCACCGCTCACGGCTCGATTGAGACGGCGGTGGCGACGATGCGGCGCGGTGCCTTTGGTTTTGTCACCAAACCGTTTAATTCGCACGACCTGCTGCAGCAACTGGCGCACGCCATTGAAAGCGTGCGGCTGCGGCGTGAGGTCGCCGGCCTGCGACGCTTCGTCGGAGCCGCCGGCAGCGAAGCGCATATCGTCGGCATTAGCCCACAGATCGAGCAAGTGCGCGAGATGATCGCGCGGCTGGCCCCTACCGAGGCCACCGTCCTAATCCTTGGCGAATCGGGCACGGGCAAGGAACTTGTGGCGCGCGCCATACATACTCTTTCGCCGCGCAGCAAAGGGCCCTTTGTTGCGGTCAACTGTGCGGCGCTGGCCGCCGACCTTTTGGAAAGTACGCTGTTTGGGCACGCCCGCGGCGCATTTACTGGAGCCATTGCCGATCACGAAGGACACTTCGGCGCGGCTCGCCAGGGCACTTTGTTTCTCGATGAGATTGGCGAGGCGCCGCTGCCCGTGCAAGCCAAGCTCTTGCGCGTGCTTCAAGAACGCCGCTACACCCGAGTCGGCTCGACGGTCGAGCAAGAAGCCAATGTGCGCATTCTGGCCGCCACCAACCGCGACCTGCGGCAGGAAATCGCCGAGCGGCGCTTTCGCGAAGATCTTTTTTACCGCCTGCACGTCCTGCCCATCGTGATGCCGCCGCTGCGCGAGCGCCCCTTGGATCTGCCGGTTCTGGCCCATATGTTTTTGGCGCGGGCCGCCGCCCGTTATGGAGTTTCCGCGCCGCGCCTCAGCGATGCCGCGCTGGAAGTCCTTGGGGCCCATAGCTGGCCCGGCAACGTCCGCGAGCTCGGCAATGTCATGGAGGCTGCGGTGCTTCTAGCCGGTGGTGGCGAAATCACCGCCGAGCACTTGGTCAGCATTGGCAGCTCAGCAACGACGGCCAGTGCGGTGCTGGACGATTTCGCCCGCGCGACTTCTCGACTTTTGACCCAGTACGCCGCCACCGATGCGCCGCCGCTGCCGACCCTGCGTGAGGCCCGCGATGCGCTGGAAGTCGCCTATCTGGACGCAGTTCTGCAGCGGACAGGTGGCAGCGTTGCGCAAGCCGCCCGGCTGGCCGGACGCAACCGCACCGACTTTTACGATCTGCTTCGCCGCCACGGGCGTTCGCCAACGCCATCCGCGCGCAACGCGGGATAGAACCAAACGTCGGCCCAAGCCGACAATGTCGGCCAAAAGCGACAGCGATCTCGCACGGCCGTGCCGTGCGCCGACGGGTGGCGCCGGCCACGGCGGTTGGCGCACTCGTTGCAACCACCCTTTGGCATGAACCAGACAAATACTCTGACGGTTGGCCTGTTTGGCCTAATCATGCTGGTCCTTCTGGGACGGTGGATCAGCACGGATCTGGATTTTTCGCTGCGGGGCACGCATGGCCCAAAGAGTTTGGTAGCGAACTCGGCAACGGAGTCCGATCGCAGCCAAGCGCTAGAGCCAGCGAACTCGCATTGTGAACGACCTGAATAGGCTTCTTCAAAGAGAGAATCGCCATGACCCTTGCCGCTACTGCTCAAAGCCCGGCGCTTCATCACTGCCAGATTGCCGAGCGACTGATTCTGTCGATGAGCGCCGGCGCCGTCAACGCCGGAGCCTATCTGGCCTGCCAGCGCTTTGTGAGCCATGTCACCGGAACAGTTACTCTGATTGGCGTCGATTTCGGCTCGTGGCCGCTCGTCGGTGAGTATGCCCTGGTGCTGCTGTGCTTTCTGCTCGGCGCAATCAGCGCCGTCGTCATGCTGGCATTGACCGCGCCCACGCAGTATCCGACGCGGTCGCTGCAGCTTGTCGCGCTGCTTGTCGCGCTTGTGGCGGTGATGGGACACGCAGGCCTCTTTGGAACATTCGGCAAAAGCGTAGAAGGACCCGGCGACTTTGTGCTTTTGTCGCTGCTGAGCTTCGCCATGGGACTTCTAAATGCAACGGTAGCCGGCAGTGCAGCCATCGGTGCCCGCGTCACCCACTTGACCGGCCATGCCACTGAGCTCGGCATGAGCCTAGCCCGCGCCTGGCTGGCCAGCGGCGAGGAACGCGTTCGCGCAATGCGGCACGGCGGACTTTTGGCCGGCAAGATTCTATGCTTTGCCTTGGGAGCCGCCGGCATGGTCATTTTGGTACGCTGGGGCGGCTACGCGGCTTTTCTGATGGCAGCGCTTTTGACGCTGCTCGGCAGCGTGATGGGCTACATCGCGCACTGGCAGAAGGCGGCAGGATGGAAACCCGAGCCTAGTTATACAAGCGCTTCTGCAAGTCTGCATCCCACCGAAGCAACAATCGATGCAGCGGCTGCCGCTTCCGTGGGCACGCTGGCCTATCGCCGCTGGCTGGCCCTAGACCGTCAGCAAGGGGAAAAGCCGGGCGCATCTTCATGAACTAGGTAGGTCGTGCGAAGCAAGCGGCTTGGCCAAAACCTCGGCCAGGGCCGCTTGCAGGTCGGCGGATTCTAAGATCAGCGCTGCCTGCGGCTGCGTCGGTGACGTTCGAATCGCCCGGCGCATCGCCGAAAGCGCCGCACGCTGGCAGATGGCGGCAATCTCGGCCCCGCTCATGTTGGCAGATGCGCTGGCCAAAGCATCCAGATCGGCCGCCTCGCGCAGCGGTTTGTCACGCAAATGTACCGCAAAGATCTCTCGCCGCGACGCGCTGCTGGGATAGGGAATCGCAATGATCGTGTCAAAGCGGCCCGGTCGCAAAATGGCGGCATCCATGGCTTCGGGACGGTTGGTGGCGCCCAAAACCAGCACGCCGGTCAGATCTTCTACTCCATCCATTTCCGCCAAAAACTGGCCAAGCACGCGCGCTGAGACATTGCCATCATTTGTTTCACTGCTGCGGGCGGGCACAAGTACGTCCATCTCATCAAAAAAGATGATGCAAGGCGCCGCTTGACGAGCCTTGCGAAACACTTCGCGCACCGCGCGCTCTGATTCGCCCACAAATTTGGACAAAAGTGCCGGTCCCTTCACCGAAATGAAATTGACCTGGCACTGCGAGGCCACAGCCTTGGCCAAAAGCGTTTTGCCGCAGCCCGGTGCCCCCGTCAAAAGGATTCCTTTTATGGGCCGTATGCCGGCGGCGCGAAACAGCTCGGGATGCTGCAGCGGCCACTGTACGGACTCAAGCAGGTGGTCCTTGATGGGGCCAAGACCGCCGATGTCTTCCCAGCGTACGTTAGGAATCTCTACAAAGACCTCGCGTATTGCCGAAGGTTCTACTTCGCCAAGGGCCGTCAGAAAGTCGTTCATGGTCACTTCGAGCTGCGCCAACTGTTCGTAGGGAATGCTGCGCCGCGCAAAATCGATGTCGTTTAGAATGCGGCGCAAACAGCGCATCGCGGCTTCGCGACAAAGCGCCATCAAATCAGCGCCGACAAAGCCATGGGTGATCTCAGCAATGCGCAGCATATCCACGTCGCTGGCCAGCGGCATGCCGCGAGTATGAATGTCCAGAATTTCTTGCCGGCCGATGCGGTCGGGAATCGGAATGGCAATCTCGCGATCAAAGCGCCCGGGACGGCGCAACGCAGTATCGATGGAATTGGGAAGATTGGTTGCGGCAATCACGATGACATTGGCGCGACGGGTAAGACCATCCATCAGCGCCAAAAGCTGCGCCACCACCCGCTTTTCGACGTCTCCGACGACGCGGTCGCGCGGTGGAGCGATGGCATCGATTTCATCTAGAAATATGATGCTCGGCTGCTTGCGCGCCGCTTCGTCGAAAATCTTGCGCAGATGCGCTTCGCTTTCTCCGTAAAATTTGTGAATGATCTCGGGACCGTTTATCGAAAAAAAACTGGCTTCCGTTTCATGCGCAATGGCGCGGGCGATAAGCGTCTTGCCGCAGCCCGGCGGCCCATATAAAAGGACACCTTTAGGAGCATCAATGCCCAGCCGCTCGAAGATCTCGGGATAACGCAGGGGCAGCTCAATCATTTCGCGGATGCGGTGCAACTGACGGCGCAAGCCGCCGATGTCTTCATAGGAAGGCGGCCGATTTGCTTCGAACTTGTCCTTTTGTGCAGAGTTAATCAGGAGCTGGGTCAAAGGAGTAATCTGCACAGCGCCTTTGGGAGTGGTACTTTCCACGCTGAATTCGCTATAGCGGCTGCCAAATAGGGTAACGCGCAGGCGGTTTCCTTCCAGCACCGGCATTCCGTCCAGCATGCGTCCAATGTATTTCAGGTCGCGATCGGAGGGGGTAATACTTGTCGGCTGTAAGACGATGCGCTCGGCGGGCAAGACCGAGACGCGCTGCACCAAAACCTGATCATCAAGTCCCACTCCGGCGTTGTCGCGGGTGATGCCGTCGATCTGCAGGCGCGATTGACTGCGCATATCCGGATAGGAAGGCATGGCTTTGCAAAGCGCTCGGCGTTTGCCGATGAGCTCGACCGTGTCGCCGACCTGCGCGGAAAGCCGCTGCAAGTCCTGCGGATCCAAACGGACTAGGGCCCGGCCCACATCCTTGCTAAGCGCCTCGGAAACGCGCAAGCGCAGACCGGCTTCGCCATTAGCTTTCATCGCGCGCCCCGCTTCGCCGCAATTTGATATCGACGATTCCGTTGTTACAAAATATCGTCGAATCTTGGCGCTTGTACGGGCGCGGCAGCAGCACTTCTTTGCGGTAGCGCTTGTCACCAGCTTCTGCCGTTAGGGTCAGGATGTCTTCCTGAATGTCGATGCGCAGGTCTTTTTCACCAATTCCGGGCATCTCGGCGATGAGGTGAAAATCCTCACCATCCTGAAAAGTGTCGATCATCGGCTCGCGCACTTCGTGCACTTCGGCTTCGGCACCCGCGCGTTTTTGGACGTGGCCAAAAGGCTCTACCTTGACGCCATCGCCGCCGCTGCCGACTTTGATCGAAAAACCGTAGACGCCTTGAAAAGGCCGACGCTTCTCACCGGCTTGGCCGGCAAATTCCAGATTCTTGGAAAGCTCGCTGCCAAGCTCGCTTAGCCGATCCATGATGTCGCCAAGGCCTTTGAAAATGCCGCTTATGTTGTTGCGAGCAGTTTCGCTGTTCCACTCACGCTTTCTGCCATGGGTCATCTTTTTTCTCCCGCGCCAAAGCGGCGCGCTTGCAGGGTTTGGACCCCGCGGTCTAGGACCTTTGCCGCCTAGACATAAGCGTATGAGGAGTAAAGACCGTCTTCAATTGTCCAATCACGCGAAGCGTCAACGCTGCAAAAGAATTGGCAAATGCGCGGGAAGACTCGTTAGAGCTTGCAGCAGGCCATGCGTGGCGGCGGCATAGTTCCAATGGGCGATGCGAACGCGAGCTCCGGCGGCAAGAACGGCGCGGCGGTTTTGCGCTTGTGGGCCTTCACACAGCTCACGCAAGCATTGCAAAAGCGCGGCGGCATCTTTGGCGGCAAAGCACAGGCCGGCGGGCGGCGCGGTTTGGGCGGGCCGCACCAAATCTTCGGCACAGCCAACGCTATCGGCCACGACCACGGGCAGACCGGCATGCATGGCCTCGGCCACCACCACGCCGAAGGTTTCACGCAGCGAAGGCAAAATAAGCACATCAGCCGCCGCATAAAGCGTTGGCAACTCGGCTTGGTTGACAAAACCCAGAAACGAAACATCAGAAGCAAAAGGCCCAGCGGCGCTTGCCGCTTGCTCTAGGGAATTGCGCAGGGGACCGTCGCCGCAAAACACCAAATGAGCAAAAATTCCCAGCCGACGCAGGGCCAAAAATGCTTCCAACAGCAGCTCCGGGGCCTTTATCGGCACGAGTTTGCCGACAAATAATAGAATCGGGGTCGCAGCCTCGGCGTCAAGCCTGAGGGCTAAGCGCCAAGCACGTCGCGCGGCCTGGCGCTGGCCAACACCGAGCCGAAAATGCGCACCATCGACGGCATAGGGCGAAAAAAAAATGCGCTCGGCAGGTACGCCATAGTGCAAAAGCAAGCGGCGGTTGGGAGTCGAAATGGCCAGCGCCGCAGCGCAGCTTGCCAAATATCGGCGCAGGAGCATTTGCTTGAGGCCAGTTTTGGGCTGCACCGATTCACAACGCACAAGCACCGGCAGTCCGCGCCGTCGCGCCGCAAGCAGCGCCAAGGGATACAGCGCATAATTCCAGCCCTGTATCAGCACGCCATCAAAGCGCTGCGGAGTCAGCCGCGTAAATAGCTCGCTGCTGAGGATTCCCCAAAAACGGTCTACGCCTGGTCGCAGTGCTTGATTGCGCAGAATTTCAAAGCGATAGCCGGCGGAAAGGTCCACATCCCAACCGAAGGTTTTTTGAAAGCCTGGTTCAAATCCGGCGCGCATTCCATGGTCATCGCCGTACAGCACCGTCACATCTAATTGCGGCTCGGCGGCCAGGGCGGCAAACCACGGCGCCAGATACTGAATGGGATGCGAACAGACGATGGCCAGACGAAAAACGCCGCCTGATTCGCAAATTTCGCCGCTCGGTCTTGCTGACACGGCAAAGACTTTAGGCGCAATACGAACGAGAGGAAACTTCTCATCGTTTGACGTGCGACTTCATATGTGCTCCGCTAGCGGCGTGCTTCTGGAAATTAATCCGGCGCATCCGGAGCCGCATAAGATTCAGCGCGCAGTAAGCGCTTTGTGCGACGGAAAGCTGATTGCCTATCCGACGGATACGGTCTATGGCTTGGGCTGCGATTTGCTCAACAAAGCCGCCGTCGAGAGACTGTATCAGCTAAAACGCATGCCGGAAAAGCAGCCGCTGGCGCTTATTTGCGTCGATCTCAGCGACATTTCCCGATACGTCACTCTTGACAATGCTGCGTATCGGCTGCTGCGCCGGCTTTTGCCCGGTCCCTACACGTGCATTCTGCCGGCCACGCGTGAGGTTCCCAAGATCATTGCTCACAAACGCACGCAGGTCGGCATTCGCATCCCCGATCATCCGGTGCCGCGGGCCATCGCCCAGGCGCTGGGACGGCCGCTGATTTCCACCACCGCCTGTCAGTACGGCAGCGAACCTTTGCAGTGGCCAAGCGACATTGCCGAAACTTTTTCGGAACTGCGTCTGGTGCTGGACGGCGGTCCGGGCGGCATCGTGCCGACCACAGTTTTAGACATGACGGTAAATCCGCCAAACGTCGTGCGCGAAGGTGCCGGACCGCTGCATTTTCTGTAATTTTCTGTCATTTATGGATCTGTACCGATGACAACGATGCTGATTGTGAATCCGCAGGCGCGCGGCGGGTGGCTGCGCCGAAACTGGCCGCAGCTTGCACCCAAGCTGCACGACATCCTTGGGCCGTTTTCGGTCGTTTTTACCAAACAGGCCGGCGATGGCCGGCCGCTGGCCCGGCAGGCGCTAAAAAGCGGCGCCAAGCTGATCATCGCCTTTGGCGGCGACGGAACGGCGTCGGAAGTGGCCACCGGACTTTTGGAAGAAAAAGGGCAGCACGACGGCGCGGAAGCCCCATTTTGCTTCGGCTACCTGCCCTGCGGCACCGGCGGCGATCTTAGAAAGACACTCGGCACACCCAGCACGCTTTTGGCGGCGGCAAAAGCCATCGCCGATTCAAAAGGCCGTTTCATTGATGCCGGATGCCTCGACTACATCAGTAACGACGGGCAACCCCAGCGCGGCTACTTCTTAAATGTAGCGAGCGTCGGCATTGGCGGACTTGTGGACCTATATGCCAATCGATCGAAAAAGCGGCTGGGCGGCAAACTGACATTTTTTCTGGCTTCGCTGCGCGCGACGCTCAACTATCGCAACGCTGCGGTGCAAATTCGCATGGACGATCTGCCCATGCGGCAAGAGCGCATCTATTCCATCGCGATCAGCAACGGTCGCTACTTCGGCGGCGGCATGCACATTGCGCCACGCGCGGCTATGGATGACGGATTGCTAGATGTAGTGACGCTTGGCGATCTGAGTTTTGGCGAAGCCGTGCGGCTGAGTCAGCGCATTTATAAGGGCGAACATCTTTCGTTGCCCAAGGTTTCGTACCTGCGCGGCAAAAGCGTGACCATCGAGCCGTGCGATGCGCAAGAACATGTGCTTTTGGACGTAGACGGAGAGACCCCGGGACGCTTGCCCGCCACATTTCAGATTGTTCCGCGCGCGCTGCACTTTCGAGGCTAAGAGCGCCTGGCGATAAACTGGCGGAAAAGCTTCGCGACAAGCGTTGACAGCGGGGCGTCTGGTCTGCTACCTAATGCAAGTCGATTCGGCACCTTAGCTCAACTGGTTAGAGCAGACGCTTCATACGCGTAAGGTTCGGGGTTCGATTCCCTGAGGTGCCACTTTCTAGCGGGGTTTTTAGGCGGCGGAATTAGTAAAACGCTGTCTTAGCGTCGCCAGCCGGTCGCGCCAACGCGCCAAGCCGATGGCTGGGTCCCTGCCGACTCTGCGGGAGGCGCAGGGGGGGCGCTTGTAGCTGCATGCAAAGCGCCGGCAATTGCCGCAAGCTGCAAGTCCTCGTCAGAAACCACGTAGGGGGCAAGCAGCGTGGCTTTGTGCGACTCGATATAGCCGGTGTCGTAGGCGCCGGAACGAAAGTCCGGTTCCTGCATGACGCGACGGTGAAACGGCAGGTTCGTCTTGATGCCGAGCACTTGGTATTCATCCAGCGCCCGTGCCATGCGCCGAATCGCTTCATCGCGTGTTTGTCCCCAGACGCACAGCTTGGAGATCATGGGATCATAAAAGGTGCTGATCTCTAAGCCTTCGAAAACGCCGCTGTCGTTGCGCACAAACGGCCCGCCGGGCGTGCGCATTCTGCTAATTTTTCCCGGCGAAGGAAAAAAGCGCAGAGAATCCTCGGCATAAACCCGACACTCGATGGCCGCGCCGCGCAATTGCAGATCGGCTTGCGCAAAGGGCAGCGGCTCGCCCTGCGCCACGCGTATCTGCAACTGCACCAGATCGAGCCCAGTGACTAGCTCGGTCACCGGATGCTCGACTTGCAAGCGCGTGTTCATTTCTAAAAAGTAAAAGCTCTTGTTTTGGTCCAGCAGAAATTCACAGGTGCCGGCGCCGACATAATGGACCGCCGCCGCGGCCCGCACCGCCACTTCGCCCATGCGCTGACGCAGTTCGGAGGTCAAAGCCGGCGATGGAGATTCTTCAATCACTTTTTGATTGCGCCGCTGTACCGAGCAATCGCGCTCGAACATGTGCACGTAGTTGCCGTGGTGGTCGCCAAAGATTTGAATTTCGACATGGCGCGGACGTACCACGTAGCGTTCCAGGTACAGCGTGTCATCGCCAAAAGCGGCTTTGGACTCGCGACGGGCGCTGTCAAAGGCGGCGCTAAAGCGCTCGGGACTTTCGACCAGGCGCTGGCCGCGACCGCCGCCGCCGTTGGCGGCTTTTAGCAGCACCGGATAGCCGACTTTTTCCGCCGCCAAGAGCGCTTCTTCGGCGCTGGGAAAGCCTCGGCCGTTTATGCCATTGTCGCCGGGCACCGTTGGCACTCCGGCATTTTGCATGTTGCTGCGGGCTCGAGTTTTTTCGCCCATGGCGCGCATAGCGCTGGCCGGCGGACCGATAAAGACAAGGCCGGCATTTTCGCAGGCATCGACGAAATCGGCCCGCTCGGACAAAAAGCCGTAGCCGGGATGTACTGCATCGGCGCCGCTGCGCCGGCCGACTTCAACGATGCGTTCGCCATTTAAGTAGCTTTGCTGCGCCGCCGGCGGACCAATGCAGTACGCCGCATCGGCCAGGTGGACGTGGGGCGCGCCGCGATCCGCTTCGGAATAGACGGCCACGGTGGAAATGCCCATCTCGCGGCAGGCGCGAATGATGCGCACGGCGATTTCACCGCGATTGGCGATTAGAACTTTCTTGATAGGTCGAAATGATTTGGTGTCGGACATCGGCGCGTTTCAGGCCCCGTGGCACTTTTTGTATTTTTTGCCGCTGCCGCAGGGACAGGCATCGTTGCGCCCGACTTTGGGTGCGGTGCGGTAAACGGGTTGGCGGTTTAATAAAAGGTTCGGGTCCAGATCCTCAGGCCCGTGATCATGATTGCAGTCGGGGCCATGTACATGCTTTTGCGCATGGGCGGCTTCCGAGCCTGGCTCAGTTCGTTCATCGGCGGACATGGCGGCACTTTAGCCCAAAGTTTGCGCCCCGGCCGAACAAAGCCTTAAAAAAACCGATTCAGCTTGTTAATAAACTCAACCGCGCGCAAATCGCGCCCTAAATGGTGCCGCAGGACCGCCAAAAGGACATCGCGACAGGCGCCCAAAACCGAGGGCGAAAAACTGAGCATCGGCACTTTTTGGGGCGACTCTGCCAGCGCAATCAAGGCCGTGCGCACCGCATCAGGCAGTCCCCCCGAAAGGCCGGCAAAAATCAGACCGAGTTCGGTCGGGGTCGGCGCGCCAAAGCAAGTGTTTGGACAATGCACGCCGCCGCGCGGCACATCAAAGGGTACATAAGGCTGCGCCGGCACATCGTTGCCGCAGGTGGCACAGGTGCGCAGCGATAGTTCCAGGCCCACCGCGGCCAAAATGCCGAGCTCGAAGCTGCGCAGAGTTTCGACGGCCGGACGCTCGGCCAAAGGCAGCGCATCAAGGCGGGTCAGGAGGTCGATAAGCAGGCGGTAGACCGCCGGTTCGGGCGCCTGCGAGGGGCAAAGATGCAGACAAAGCTCGCAAGCGTAGCTGGCGTGGCTGAATCGGCAAAGCTCCTGAGAAAGCCGCATAAACCCGCGGTGGCTGTGCAGTTCTTCCAAAATCCACAGATCGCGGCGCTCGCGCAGCATCGCTTCGCCACAGCCAAAAAGCCCCAAGGCCGCGCCAAAGCGCCGGCGGCTGCTTTTGGCCCCGCGCGCCAGGGCCGCAACTTTGCCGTGCTGCTCGGTCAGTAGTGTAACGATGCGATCGGATTCACCAAAATCCGAAACGCGCAAAACCAAGGCCGATGTGACATGTAAAGAGCGCAACAGAACTTCGAGCTTAGGCGAGCCGGGTCGATAGCTGTAGGGGAAAAAGTTGCTAGAATCTACGCATGCCCGCGCCCCAGTTGCATTTGACGTTTGGCGATTTGGTTCAGCACAATGCCGGAGTCCCCTCGGCGATGCGCAAAGCCTGTGCAGCAGAGCCAGCTTATGCGCGCCTTGGAGCGATTTTTCACGACCTGCCCTATTACTATGCGCCGATGGTTTTTGAGGCGGTTCGCTATGGCCTGGGCGCGCCCGCCCTGGATGAACCTTGGGGCTATAAGATTCACTGCGTGCACCCCGAGCGCCTCGTCGCTTCTTATATACGCGCTGCGCACAGCGTTCCGACGTTTAGCGAAGCCGAACGGTTGGCGCTTATCGGCGGATTGCTTTCGCACTGCGCGATCGATTTGGCCATGCATCCGCTTGTGAACTACTGCGCGCGCCGCGATGTGCAGCGTTATGGCGGACACGAAAGTACGCACCATCGCATGACCGAGAAATACCAGGCGCTGTTTCTGCATCTGTGGCGGCTCGGCTACGACCCGCTTGGCTCTGCGGCGTTTGCGCAGCGCGCCCGTATCACCAAACGTGGAACTTCTTTGACGGTGCGGGTCGAGCCGGCGATTGTCTACTTGGCGCTAAATGCCTATCGCGGCGCGTATGGAACGGCTCCGGCGGCCTTGCAGTTTTGCCGCTGGGTGCGCAACTTTCGGCAGTTTGGCATTCTGCTGAGCGCGCCCTTTGTCGAAAAAAACAGCATGCGCTCACGCACCGACGCGCTGCGCGAGCGCTATTTTCAAAACGAAGTCTTTGACTGCCGCGAGTTTTTTGCCGCCGCAGAGCAGCGTCTGGGCAAATTAGCCTGGCTCGGCTACGAGTATTACTGTGCCGGAGACTTTTCGCCGGCGGCTGAAGATGCGTTCTGTCAAGCGTCGGGCATTGACGATCTGGCCGAGCCTAGGCCGGTCGATCTGCCGCCCCTGCCCTACTTAGAACCAGTGCGCGGCAAGGTCAAATTGCCGCGCGCGACGACGCCGCGCAAACCGCGTTTTGCGCTGCCGCATATGGTCTTGCGCCGCAAGAAAAAAGGCGTTCCCGCTGCCGCCGGTTAACCGTTCGGCTCAGCGCTTTTCAAGATGGACGGGAAGCCCGTCGCGAGGTCTGGGAAGGCTCGTCCAATCGATGGGCATTTCGTAGGAAGGCGCAACGCCAAAGCGGTAGCCAAGTAGCAATTGGTGCATCGCCGCTTTGATCTGCATGCCACCAAAGTATAGGCCGATGCATTTGTGCACTCCACCGCCAAAGGGCAGCCATGCGTGGCGGTGTACGCGATCCTCGCGCCGCTCGGGCGCAAAACGTTCGGGGATAAAGCTCTCGGGATCGGGCCAGTATTCACGCAGACGATGGGTTGCGCCCAGGTTCAATGCCACAAATGAGCCTTTGGGAATGAAGTAGCCCGAAAGTTCGGTGTCCTTCACGGTAAAGCGCATAAGCCCCGGCACCGGAGTAATAAGACGCATGGCTTCCCGCATCACCCAATCCAAAGCCACAAGCTGATCGAGCTCCTCGTAGTTCAAAAGGGTCTTGCCCAAACCTATCGACTCGGCACGGCAGCGCTCCTGCCACTTTGGGTGGCGCGCCAGGTAATATGCCATCGCCGTCATCGTAATCGTTGTCGTATCGTGCGCCGCCATCAGCAAAAAGATCATGTGATTGATGACGTCCTCGTCCGTAAACCGCTCTCCTTCTTCGCTGCGGGCGTGGCATAGGGCGCTAAATAGATCGCGCGTAGGACAGCTCCGCTTGGAAGGGAGCTGGGCCCGCAGATAATCCGCCAGAACTTTTCGCCCGGCCAAACCGCGGGCCCAGCGACCGCCAGGAATCGCAAAGCGCAACACTGCGGTGCCAGCAAGAACGCAGTCGGTAAATGCGCGGTTGATACGGTCGGATTGCGGACCTAGTTCGGCGCTTAGGAAGGTCCGCGTGGCGATATCGAGCGTCATCTGTTTAAGCCCCGGATAAAACTGAAATCCCTGGCGCGGGGACCATTTTTGCAGGTTCAAAGCAATCACGGCATTCATCGGCTCTAGGTATTCGGAAAGCCGCGCAGAAGTGAATGCCTGCTGTAAAATTCGACGATGCTGCGCGTGTTCCTCGAAATCGAGCAGCATCAGACCGCGTGTAAAGAAGGGTCCGATGATGTACGACCAGCCGGGGCCGCTCGCGTACGCCTGGTCCTGGTTCAAAAGAACCGTGCCGCAAGCTTCCGGCCCACAGACCATAAGCAGTTTGATGCCGAACGCCTTGCCCCAAGAAACTGGCCCATATCGATCGTAACGATCCCGTCGGGTGATCAATTTGCCGGACAGATACTTGAAAGTATCGCCCACAATAGGCCAGCCGGCGTCGCCGGGAACTTGTCGCAAGCTAGCGCGACTTTCTGCCGTAGCGGCTGGGGGCTTTGGCTTCATTGGCTGGTTATCCTGCATATGTAGCTAAAATTTCAAGCCGCCATGCGACCAGAAATAATGGCCTATTTTTTCCTTGGCCAAGTTGCTAACGTCTTGCGGTCTTTTCCTCGATTCAAAAAGGAGAATGCGAAATGGACTTCCCTTCGATTCAGGTTCCTGGCAACGGACAGCTTCACGCGCGCCTCAAAACTTCGCTTGGCGATATCACTCTGCGGCTTGAGGAGCAGCGTGCGCCGAACACGGTGAAAAACTTTGTGGGCCTTGCGACCGGTACAATTAGTTGGCGTGATCCCAAGACCGGTGAGGCGATGAATGGAACCCCGGCGTACGATGGCGTACGTTTTCACCGCGTGATTCCCCAGTTCATGATTCAGTGCGGAGACCTGCTCTCGCGGCACGCTGACATGGCGATGCGCTGGGGTACGGGGGGACCGGGTTACAAATTCGCGGACGAGTTTCACCCCGAGCTGAAGCACGACGCGCCGGGAATCCTTTCTATGGCGAATTCCGGACCAAGCACCAATGGCTCGCAGTGGTTCATCACGGAAGGACCGACGCCGCACCTGAATTCGCGGCACTCGGTGTTTGGAAGTGTGATCTCCGGAATGGATGTGGTCAAAAAGATCGCGAACGTTCCCACGACTAGAGATCGTCCGAATAAAGATGTTGTACTTGAGAAGGTAGAGATCTTTCGGCAGTAAAAGGCTGTTGCTACCTTTTCCTGCCGCTCTGCCGAATTGTTTCGAACGATCTCTTCGTTTAGCACCTCGGCAACGCCGCAGGGATTCGCTTTTTGTGGACGGTATTCACACCGTCCACAACCTTCCTCCTTGGGGCCCGCAGGGTACATAAGAGGGGCTGTAGACAGAGGCTATTCTCAGATATACTTTCATCAATGTCGAAGCCGTCCGAGCTGCCAGGACTATTCCCTACGCCGAGCCTTGCATCAAAGAGCGCTCCGGCTGGATCAAAGTTAGCCGCAGATACCGAGCTCGATGATGGATTTGTTGCGACTATAGGCTCTGAAACTGAACCCGCCCAAAGTCTGCAATCGGCTGCGTCTAGCGAGCAGTTGCCCTTTCGGTCCTGGGATCGCTACGAGATCGTCCTTTTCCTTGGCGCCGGCGGCGTAGGTGCAGTTTATAAGGCGTGGGATCCACGGCTCAATCGCAGCGTTGCCGTCAAATTCCTGCGCAGCGGGCAGGCCGATACTCATGACACGCGCGAGCGCCGGCACTTTGAGCGCGAAGCCCGCGCTCAAGCACGTATTGAGCATCCGCATATCTGCAAAATCTATGAAGTTGGCGAAGTTCAAGGCCAACCCTACATCGTGATGCAGTTGATCCTCGGATCCACCCTATCAGGCCTGCAGCAGGTCATGACGCGCGAGGACAAAGTACGCGCCATTCAAAAGGTCGCTGAGGCCCTGCATGTTGCCCACACCCAGAACCTGATCCACCGCGACATAAAGCCAGG
>CAYWPR010000082.1:0-24975 GCA_964460115.1 uncultured Myxococcales bacterium | reverse complement strand
AAGCCCGAAAACGTGATGCTGGTCAAAGATCTCGAGGCCGCATCCGGAGAGCGAAGCAAAGTGCTCGACTTCGGAATCGCCAAGTTCATCGCCGGCGGACCGGGCAATAGCGGTATGCAGGGCGTCCTCGGCACGACGCTATATATGTCGCCCGAGCAGTGCGCTGGCGAGCCGATCATCGATGGAAAATCCGATGTATACACGCTTGGAGTGATGCTCTACGAGCTGCTTTCCGGAAAGACGCCTTTTGTCGGAAACGCGCGGCAGGTCATGCAAGAGCACCTGTTTTCCGACCCGCCGCCGCTGTGCTTGCCTAAGCTTGCAAGCCCGCGGGCACTTCCCAAGGACCTAGAGCAACTGCTTTTTCGCATGCTGCGCAAGCTGCCAGCGCGCCGTCCCTCTATGGCCGAGGTCGCGGAACAAATCCGCCTGTTTTCCACCCAGCGTATAGCATTCGAAACTTCGACCGATTCGCAGCCAGTCACAACCGCGCCAGCGCCAACCAAACCCATCTACGCGGGTTGGCGTAGAAGTTGGCGCTGGCTGGTCGCTGGGCTGCTTTGCGCCACCTTTTTAGCAACGGTATTTGTTTTTCGCCCTGACCGTCACAAGCAACCGGCAGCCACGCTTAGCGAAATGGCCTGGCTGGCCGGTGGCAGCTTTCTTATGGGTAGCACTGCGGCAGAGATCGATGCCGAGTGCACGCGCCTGGGAAAGGACTGCAAACGCAGCCGCATGGAGCGCGAGCAGCCGGCCCATAAAGTCACCATTTCTCCGTTTTATCTGGATCGGCACGAGGTCACAAACGGAGAGTATGCCTGGTGGTTGCAGCTTAACGGTCACCTCCTAGAGGTTCGCGATGATCCGGATGTTGCGCAAAAAACCCCCCGCTACGTCTGGCATCGCACCCGCGAGCTACTGCTGATTGATCTGCATCACAAATTCTCTGGCATAAGATCGGCGGGAAAATATCAATTCATAGTTCGCCCTGAGGATGCGGACCGTCCGGTACACATGGTGACCTGGGATGGGGCGGCGCTTTATTGCCTGGCCCGCGGCAAGCGCTTGCCTACGGAGGCAGAGTGGGAATTGGCTGCCCGCGGTCTTAGGCGACGGCGCTTTCCCTGGGGAGACGCGCCGCCAAGCTGCGAGGGAGTGGTCTTCGGAAGAAGAGATGGCCCCTGTGCCTACCTGCAAAACCGCAGCGAGCCGGTCGGCACGGCACGCCTTGACCGCACTCCTGAAGGCATCAGCGATCTGGCGGGAAACGTCATGGAATGGGTGCAGGACCAGTTTCGGCTGCCTTACTACCCAGCATGCAATCCTTGCAAGAATCCGCTTGTGGAAACAAATATGGCGATGCAGGATGACGTTCGCGTTCTCCGCGGCGGCTCTTGGGAAAATTGGGAAGTAGAGAGCCGCGCCGCCAGCCGAGGTCGCCTGCAACGGAATGCCATCTTCATTAGCATCGGCTTCCGCTGCGCGGCAGACGGATAATGCGATTCAGAAAAGGAGGCAACCATGGAATTCAAAGTGCTTAGACACTGGACCATCGAAGTTTGGAACGGAGTCCTACAAGGAAAATTTTCGAGCAAAACGCCGCTTAAACTCGAAGCCGAAGCGATGCTTGCAGTTTCAGGGAGTGTATCGCTTGATGATGGACTGTATGTATACATCCTGCTCGTCGATTTAGAGGGCAATGACAAACGCGTTTCGGTTCTGTATCCGCAGCCGGGGCAAGAACAGAAACTTCCGGATGGCAAGAGGCTGCGCATTCCTGAAACTGGTACCCTCAAAGTTCCTCAGACTGGGCTCCTGCGCATTTTATCCGCAACCCAAAGACTAAGCGCTGACGAGATTCGCCGCGCTGCTTATCCTGGCGATTCGGACTCTGGTCGTGACGAGCCGCGCTCCTCTCAAAACCAAACGGGCCAACCCCCAGAAAAGCCTGGGGCGAACGCTCCTGTTTAAAAAGGGAGTTCGAACATGCATCGCCTTGGGTTGCTAGTTGGCGTCAATCGACTTGATGATCCACGCCTGCAGGGCCTCACAAATGCGGTCCCCGATGCGCTGGCCGTGGATGAGCTTCTAACAAACCTCGGCTATGAAACGACCGCGCTTTATGACAACGCGCCGCAGGCGGCTTCCACGCCGACGCTTGCCAACGTCGTCGCCGCAATCGACAAGCTGTGCGCGGTGGCGAATTCCAATACCCTACCGCTGGCCTATTTTGCCTGCCATGGCGTCCTTGCAAACGGACAGATGTATCTGGTAATGGCCGACACGCGCCGCGATGACTATGCGCATACGGGCCTGCCGCTCGCGCTTTTGGTACAGAAGCTAAAGTCCTGCGCGGCGCAGCGGGCCGTTCTGCTCATCGATGCTTGCCACAGCGGCATCACAGAGGGGCGTGAAGTAGACATCGAGCCGGCGAGCCCCGCGGAATTTTTCTCCACGCTGCAAGAGAATACGCGCGGTTTCGCTGTGCTGTCGGCCTGTAGTTCTTTGCAGATCGCGCATGAAGTCGCCATGGGAGCGCATGGCCTGTTTACGCATTTCCTGCTGCATGGTCTGCGCGGCGATGCGGACGGGTGTAGCGCGAATGGAAACGGCAAGGGATATGTAACGCTTACGGACCTGGCAGTCTACGTCCACACCAACGTTCGCAAGCAGAGCCTTGAACAAGATGATCAGGCGGTTCAAGAGCCCACTGCCGATATTCAGATGATGGGCGACCTGAAGCTGACGGACGGGCCGGTGGAGACGCGCTGGAAGCCGAGTGCCAAATCGGAGATCCAGCCGGGCCTGTCCCCTCCAGATGCCTATCCAGCCCGGCGCTGGTTCGAATGGGAAAAGTATCTAACAGTTCCTGGGGAGGCTTACCAAGCGGAGCACCTGGCGGATCTGCCAGTCGCGGTCTACACTGCAGGCGATTTACTGCACCTGTTTTGGAAAGATGCAAAAGGGCGCCTCTTTGAGATCATCCGCAGCCCCGAAGAGGGCATGGATACAAGAGAGCTCGACGGAAACGTGCTGCTTAAGACCGCGCCCGCGGTCTTTTCTGATTGGGCGGGCGAAAGTCTTTATCTGTTCGCGCTGGGCATCGATGAAAAGATGTACCATCGCCTCTGGACAGGCGGTCAGTGGCGCCCTTGGAAAGAAATCGACACAGGATTTAAAGAACTGCGCGCAGAGCCGCTTGCTGGAACGTTTCTTGATGAAGAAAGCATCGGGCTTTGGGCGATTGCGCAAAGCGGCAAAGTCAAGTTCAAGATTGTGAACGCGAACTTGCATCTCGGGGCTGGCACTGACACTGACACTGGTGCCAATCACGAGCAGAACCGAAACACGGTCACAGCCTTGAAGCAGCTAGGATCAAATCTGTACACAGCGATCGGAGAAAACGCCAGAAATCCGCAGCGGCTGAAAAATCATGTAGAGCGCGGCACCCAGCGAGTCTTAAAGGGGCTCTTCAGAGAAGGGGCCAACAAGCTCGTCGATATGGTCGGCGCGATCGAATTCGATGGAACTCCAGACAGCGGTAGCGCCCGCAACATTCCCGTGAAAAAGGGGCCCCTTACATTGATTGCGCATGGCGAGCGCCAATGTCGAATGTTCTGTCTCGCCGCGGATGGCGCGATCTACAGCCGACCGTTTCAAGGCAACAGCAGCGGCAGCCTGGAAGGCGGAGTCTGGACGGAGCATGGAAAGGGATTCTCCGGGCCGCCACTCGTCATGAGCCGCGGTCCCAATCACATAGACCTCTTCGCGCGCAGCGACAAAGGTCAGCTTTGCCAGCAGACCTTTTATCAAGGGGCTGGCTGGTCCGCTTGGTTTTTTCATCCTTCAGACTTCCCGCTTCCCAGCGCTTTTTCCGGGGTCGCAGCCTCTTCCCGCAGTATCGAACTTTTTGCCATCTCTCATGGAGTCATCTGGCAGAAACGCTGGCGGCGCTAACGAACTTGGCAACGCGCACAAATCATGAAAGGGCTGGGCCCACTTCATGGGCGCTCAAGTTGGCGGCGGCGCGGCAGGTAGCGGCACGACGCCGGCCCAGCAGACCCTTCCCTCCTCCATGCGCAGGACGCGATCGGCGCAATGAAAATAACGATCGTCGTGACTAATCGCGATGACCGTCTTGCCTCGTCGCTTAAGTTCCGGCAAAAGCCCTTCGTAGTAATAGCGACGAAACTCCGGATCCTGATCCGCTGCCCATTCATCAAAGACATAAATCGGCCGGTCCTCAAGCAGCGCGATGACCATCGCCAGCCGCTTGCGCTGACCCGTCGATAGCTCCAGAGTGCTCAGGCTTCCCTGCCGGGAAGTGGTTTTATGATCGATCTGCATCTTGGCGAGTAGCTTTCCCACGGACTCATCGCTTACACCAGCCAGGCCGTACAGCTTTTGGAAAAGATGAAAATCAGAGAAGATGGCCGCGATCATCTCTCGGTAGGCTTGAATGTTGCGCGGCTTAAGGGGCACATCGTCGATGAGCATAGCGCCGGCGGTCGGCGTATATAATCCGGTCAGCACCTTGACCAGCGTCGACTTGCCACTGCCATTACCGCCGACGATGAAGATTGTCTCACCCGCTCGCAAGCTTAGCTCTACCGGACCGATGGTGAACGCGTCTCGCCCAACGCCGGCCGGATAAGTGTACTGAACGTTTACGGCCTGAAGCTGCTTAAAGCTGCCCCGCCAGGGATCCTCTTGGGCTGCGAAGGGCGTTCCGACTATCTGTGCCAGCTTCTGTTCGAGTTCTGCAATGTTCTTTGCCGCCAGGTTCGCGCGTTCATACTGGGGAAATGCGATAACGACGCTACCCACGTCGCCGAACATAAAAAGGATCGCGGCCGTCAGGTTGCTCAAGACTTGGGGGTATTCCGAAATAAACTGCGGCAGGACGAAAATCACTGCTGTCAGGACCGCAAAGAGGTTCAGGTTGGCAAAGATGATGTTTGCGTCGTTGTGCCGATTGGCCTGTACCGTGCTGGATCGCAGGGCCTCTGCTTCGACGCCAAAGTCGCGCTTAAGCGCCTCGCTGCGCTGCTTGTTCAGGCGATGCTCCTTGAAGCCATGTAGCATATCGGTCAGCCGCTCAAATAGGCGCATCTGAATGGTGGAGGCCCGTTTCATAAACGCCTCGGCCTGCTGGCTACGCGCCGAGTACATAAGGGCCCCCCCACCGTAGACTAGGATGCAAAGAGAGAGCGCCTCTTTGGACAAAGCGGCCACGTACAGTGTCATAAAGCCAAGTAGCACCGCCGCATGGATGCCGTTGGCGATGGGCGAGGTAGCCTGCGAGATCACCCCGGTTTCCTGCGTGATCCGTTCGTAAATTTCGGCGGCGCCAAGCTGCTCGATACCTTGAAGCTCTGCCTGATGGATCTTATCGGCGATGCGGAGGCGCAGCGCATAAAGCGCTTTCTCGAAGACGCCGGAGAGCGACTGAAGGCAGACGTAGTAGCATCCGGCGTAGAGCGCGCATGAAAGCACGAATCCTAGAAACAAACTTAGGCTCGGATGGGCTGCAGTTCGCGTGCCCTGGTTCAGCATCTGTACAACCAGAGCATTGGCTATTCCCGACAGAGCCGCCGAGAGAAGAATTTTAAGCCGCGCCCCTTCCGCTTCTTGCTTGATCAACTTGAACAGCATAAATTCTTGACATGCTGTCTCGATTGGCGTCTTTGGCGCAAGCGGAAAAGGAATAGGCGCGCGCGGATTCCCTGGGCGCTGGCCTGCGGTGTATGCGCGCTCTGAGTCAAGGCCTTGCGGGCCGGTTGAACCCGCTTCAGCTCTCGCGTTATGATGCGGCAATGGGCTCATCAAATACCGTTCACTCAGCAGACATCGTGGTGCGTGTCCTCAGCGCGGATGAGCTTTTTTGCGCTGCGCAGCTCACTTTGCTCACCAATGACGATGTAGATATTTGCGCGCTAGAGGAAGATCTCATCGAATGCGCAGCGAAATGGCCAGGGATTCAGCTGGGCGCGATCGAGCACTCAGGAAAGCTCGTCGGCACCATCGTCGGCCGCATCGACAGTCGAGAAGCGACGACCGGCTGGTCGGATGATGTCGTGGTGCAGCCTGAGTACCGAGGTTTCGACATCGGCAGACGACTGCTGTCCGCGCAGCTCGACGGATTCCGCCAACTTGGTTGTCACCGCGTGCGAGGGCGTTCACCAGCCAGGTTATTTGGATCGATCGGGTTCTTCGAGGCGCATGGTTTTCGATTGCAGGAACGCACGGTTGCGCAGGGCATCTGGGGCATTCACGACGGTGAGCCGCTGTGCATTATGGAGCGGATTTTGTAGCAGGCATTGCCGCCGCATTTTTCATTTTGCGCCGAGTCTCGGCGTTTGTAACGATGCGCCCCAGCGTCTGCGCGAAAGAAAATCCTTCGAGTGCGGTGGCCATGAACAAGCTGACGTTAGGGGTCAGCGATGGGAGGGCGTTCATCTCAAGGAAGTACGCACGCCCATCTTCCGTCACGCGGAAATCCGCGCGACCGATGTCGCGAATGCCGAGTACGCGCATCACCGTGATCGTGTCGCGTCGCAATTGCCGCAAGAGCGCGTCCGAAATGGGCGCCGGGCACTGCGGATGCACAAGATCATAAAACAGATTCTTCAGTCGATAGTCGTAGAGGTTATATCGCGATCGCGCGGATTCCTCGATGAAGTAGCTGGCCGGGGCGAGCACCCCGGCATAGGCGCTTTCGCCGATGCCTTCGACGATAGGAACCGTGATGTCAATGCCCGCGATGTATTCCTCGACGAGCACACCGGTCGGAAATTTCTCAAGCGCGCTTTTTAGCACCCGGCGCAAAGACGGCTCATCAAAGACCACGCAATCGTCGTCGATCGCCTTCGAGGAACCTTCGAAGTTGGGCTTCACAATCGCCGGCAGCGGAACATCAATCGCGATAGATCCGTCTGCAACTGCCAAAGCCGCTTCGCCTGTCAAAAGCTGCGCGCGCGGTGTATGCACACCGCTGGCCGCGACCATCAGCTTGGTGAGCCACTTATCGAGCGTCACCGTCAGCGTGTACGCATCCGAGCCGGTATACGCGTAGCCAAGTAGCTCGAACACACCGGGATAAAGTGCCTCGCGCATGCGACCGTGCAGACCTTCGACCATATTGAAGATGAGCTCCGGTGCAAAAGCCTGCAATTGCGCGATGACCTCGGTCAGCGCAAGCTCTGTGACATCGAGCAAATGCACTTCATGTCCGCTCTCGACAAGCCCGCAACGTACTGCTGCAATGGTTTCAGGATCGTCAAATTCCGCTTCCGCTGGAGAATCCGTTCGGCGGCCGTTGTAGGTCAGTACGAGTTTCATAAAGATAAGAGCCAGAATTATTTCCTTCATTGTAGCTCGATATCGTCGGCGCCAATAGTAATAGCGCACACTTGCCGCACAGCGACGGCAGGCGAGGACTCTAGTACTTTGTAGGCTTAGCCGTAGCGGTGTTCGTGGGCGCGCAGAGTTGGCTCGGCTTTGTCGAGAGCTTTTCTTAGAAGAGCGGAAATTGCGCGACTAGATGATTCCGCAGTGCTTAGCGCCGCAGTGTGTGCCGCGCAAAGATGCCTGACATCTTGACAGCGCTCGATGAACTCTAAAGCCCAGCGGCGAAAATCACGCGCGGCTCCGGCGCGGCACTCAAGCGCTTTGGCAAGCGTTGGGTGTATGCGCAAAACCCCGCTTTTTGCAAGCAGTCGAATCGGCCACGGAAGGGGCAAATAACTGAACGTGTCGTCTACATGAAGGGTCCGCGAAGCGCGGTGCAAGACCAGAACAGAGGATAAATGCACTCCGTTTTTCGAAGATACGAAGTCGACGCCGCGCGGTACGGAAAACTCGAGATCCTCGGCATAAAGCGCGTGGGTTGCGGCATCCTCGCTCAAGGTCGGTTCCCAGGGAAGATCTGGAAACTGCGCGCGGTGGCGAACCGTTCCATAAAGGCGGGCATTCGGAAAAGCGCGGTGCATGGCGCGCACGTGTAGCGTGTGAAACGGATGCAGATTGATAATCGCTTCCACGTCCTGCCCGTCACGGGTGCGAGCGTTTACCGCCTGGCGGACGGAGTCACTTAAGGTGTACGCGTCCAAAAATACGAACTTGCCGCTTTCGCGTCGGACCAGGGACGTCTGAGTGCCCACGTCGAAGATGCCGCCCACTTTAAGCGAGCCGCGGAGGTTCCAAAAGCTGTCTGAAAGACGAATGATGTCATGACTCATGGCGTACTCTAGGGCTTTGTGAAGCCCGGCAAAGGTCGGCGGCTTTCGACATAGGTCGGAAGGCCATCGGCAAGCTGCAGCCACGGGACGCGGCTTTGCGTATACACATGAAAACTTACCTTGATGCGTTCCGGATGATCGAGCGTCGCCAGGTTTACATCGACCTCATCGGGGCTGCTTTGATAGGAAAACAGCAATTGGCTGCCGCAAGTTCCACAAAACTGCCGCGTGGCAATGGAGGACGACCGATAGGTAGCCGGCTGACCGCGCGTAATTAGAATATCGCTGCGCCGAAACGCGCCAAAAGCAACCATAGGAGCGCCGCTGGCCCGCTGACACATTCGGCAGTGACAAAAGCCCGCACCGGAATCTGCCAGAAGTCCGCTGATGCGGTAACGCACGGCGCCGCACAGGCAGCCACCTTCTAAAAAATCGACGGCCGAGCTGGCTTTATCCTTGTCCATTTCCCTGTCCATGAAGTTGCCTCCGAACTTTGGTGTAGCACATTGTGCTTTACTGCTTCTTGAATGTCGGCTCGATTTCCTGGTACATGACCTCAGAACTCACAAAGAGGCTTGCCGTGTCCCAGCGATTTGATGTCATCGTAGTAGGCGCCGGCCATAACGGCCTGGTTGCAGCATTGCTTCTGGCCCGCGCTGGCTTGCAGGTGGCGGTTTTCGAGGAACAATCCGTCGTTGGCGGGGCTGTACGCACCGAACGGCCTTTTGCCAAAGTACCGGCGCTAGGCGCCTCGACCGGGGCGTACCTGCTTGGTCTTATGCCCCCAGAGTTACTGGCGGCGCTGAACCTGAATTTGCCGCTTTTGCGGCGCGATCCGCATTATTTTTTGCCCACGCTTGATCATCGCTATCTCTTGTTTGGCAGCGATCGAACAGCCACCGCCGCAAAGCTTCGGCAGTTTTTCTCGGAAGCCGACCTTGCCGCTGAAGAGCGGCTGCAAGAAGAGCTGGCGGCGCTACGAGAAGACGTTGCTCCGACCTGGATGCGCGAACCTTTGTCCATTGAAGACACGGCCGAGCGCTATGTTCGGCCGGCGCTACGCCGCATCTTTATCGATCTTTGTCGCGGTTCAGTTGGCGATTATTTGAACCGCTTCGGATTTCAGTCCGAACTGATTCGCGCCATGTACGCGGTGACCGATGGATTTTCCGGGCTCGATGGAACTTGGGATACTCCGGGAACGGGAATGAACTTCCTAGTCCACAATATGTGCCGGCTGCCTTCTGCCGATGGGACCTGGATGATCGTAAAGGGCGGCATGGGTACCGTGACCAGCACCCTGGCGCAAGCCGCGGCGCAGGCGGGCGCGACATTTTTTACGCAGGCTCCCATCACCCACATTGAAACGCATGGCAAAAGCGTGAAAGGGGTGCAGCTAGGCGACGGACGGCACTTTGTGGCCGATGTGGTGGTGGTCGGCGCCGATCCCTTTCGCCTGCGCGAGATGGTCGGAGACGGTGTATTTGCAGCCGAGCATGACGCGCGCCTTGCCGCATGGCGACGGCCCGGCACGACGCTGAAAGTCAATCTGGCGCTGCGCGATCTGCCGCGTTTTCACTGCCTGCCGGCCACTGGAGATCTATGGAAAAAGGCGTTTGGGCCGACCATTCACCTTTTGCCGCAAAAAGACGGCCTGATTGAGCATTTGCGAACTTCCTATGCTGCCGTCAAACGCGGCGAGCTCGACGATTTTCCGACCATCGAGTGGTACGTGCACACCACCGTGGATCCCAGCCTGCGCGATTCGGCGGGACATCACAATTCGGCGCTTTTTGTGCAATGGGTGCCGTATCAGCCCGCCCAAGGTCGCTGGGAAGACGACGGCAGGCTTGACCGCTACGTGCAGCAATTGCTGTCGATCTGCGATCGCTTTGCGCCCGGAACTTCCAGCTTGGTCGCCGACGTGTATGCTTTGCCGCCTCCCGAAATCGAGCGCCGCTTCGGAATTCGGCACGGCCACATACACCACATCGATAACAGCTTCGGATTTGCCGATCGTCATCCCTACGCGACTTCGGTGGCCGGGCTTTATTCATGCAGTGCCGGCTGTCATCCGGCCGGTTCGGTCATTGGCTGCGCCGGCTACATTGCGGCGCAACGCGTACTTTTCGACCTGAGCAAAGTCTCTGACCAAAACTCCGCCAACATCTAAGAGGGTGTCTAGCATGCGAAAGACCGTTCCAACCTGTGTACCTCGCACCCGATCGCGCACTATCGCGCCGCGCCAGCACTTTTTACTGCTCGGCCTAAGCATTCTTCTGTGCAGCAACGGCTGCAAACATCATGAACCGGAAGCTCCGAACTTCGATGCGATCATAGACGCGGAAGACACGCGCCAGGTCGCGGCGCCAGCGCTTTTGGATGCGGCGGCATCCGGAGATGCGCGATTGCGGGCGCGAGCGGCGCTGGCCTACGGCCGCATCGCCAAAGCCCCCGGACTAGGACCGCTGTTTGCGCTGCTTGGCGACCCTTCTAAAGAAGTGCGCGGCATGGCGGCATTCAGCTTGGGACAGTTTGGCTGGTTTGACACGCGGCTTGGTCATGAAGCCGAGATTTCCGCGCGCCTTCTGCCGCTGCTTGGCGACGCGCAAGCGGATGTTCGCAATCGGGCGATAGTGGCCATCGGCAAATTGGCCAGTTCCATTGATGCCACGCGCATTGCCACGCCGCTTTTACATGATGGCGATTTTGGCGTTCGTAGCGCTGCGGTGATGGCGCTGTTTCGCTCTCGGCAGTTGGCCAGAATGCGCACCCCCAGCGCGGTGCCGCCGATGATTCCGCTTGAGACCTTTAGCGCACTTTTTCGACTGGCCGCCGATGCGCATGTCGAAGTGCGGCGCGCCGTCAGTTATTACTTTTCGCGCAACACCGATGCGCGAGCACAAGACTTATTGCAAAAGCTATTTCAGGATGAGGATCCCATCGTCCGCCTTTACGCGGTTTCGGGGCTTCGCCGCATTCCCAACGATCATGTCATCGAGTTGCTGCAAAGCGCGACGCATGATGCCGAATACACAGTACGCGTGGCGGCGGTGCAAGCACTTGGTGCCCTCGATCAGGCGGACAAGCTTTTCAAAGAGCTGCGCAGCGATTCCATATTTCACGTGCGCGCCGCCCTGGCCGCTGCCTATGGCGCCACGGACAAAGTCGATGATCAGGAACTTTTATCGATGTGGCAAAGCGATGCCAGCGTGACGGTTCGAATCGCGGCGCTTTCCGCCTTGGCCAATCGCCGCAAGGCTTTGGTGGCGCCGCTTTTGCGCATGGCGCTTGACGACAGCCATTTTGAAATTCGCGCCGCTGCGGTAAGTAACGCTGCCGTTCTGGGTGTCAGCACGCAAGAGGCGCAAAGCCTGCTACAGCGCGGACTGCAAGATGCCAGCGAAAGTGTACGCGTCGCCGCGCTGGAGCAACTGACGGAAATTTCGGACGCCTGGGCATACAAGGCCATTCAAAAAGCGCAGGAAGCCGC
Organism: uncultured Myxococcales bacterium; assembly: GCA_964460115.1. Taxonomy (GTDB): domain Bacteria; phylum Myxococcota_A; class Polyangia; order Palsa-1104; family JAEUJZ01; genus JAEUJZ01. The sequence goes on along the minus strand of CAYWPR010000082.1, from coordinate 13,242 downwards.
CGGATTGGCCGAACGCGGAACCGCCGCGGGTCTACTCAGCCTGCGCAGTGAGCCCGAGCGCGTGGCACTGGCGTGGCAAAGCTACCAAAATTCCGCATCACATCGCTGGCGAGGCGTCCGTATGTCGCTGCTTGATGTATTTGCCGGTGCCAAAGACAACGACAGCATCGATCATCTGCGCGCGGCAGCCGACGATTCAGAGCGAGAAGTTGCGGCCTACGCCCGCCAGCTTTTGCAAGATCAAGGAATTCCCATCAATACGGAATTGCCTGCAGAAGCGTACGTCTATTCGCCATTTCGTCAGATGCGTTTTGCGCAAAATCCGCAGGTCGAAGTAAAGACCTCGCGCGGCAATTTTGTCATCGAATGCTTTGCCGCCGATGCGCCCATTCATGTCGCCAGCTTTGTTGGGCTTGTGCAAAAAGGAGCCTATGATGGCCTTTTGTGGCACCGCGTCGTCTCGAATTTCGTCATTCAGGGCGGCGATCCGGAAGGCAGCGGCTGGGGCGACGCCGGCTACTCATTGCGGGCTGAAATCAATGAGCAGCCCTATCAGCGCGGCACGCTCGGCATGCCGCGCGATGCGGACTTCGATACCGGTGGTTCGCAATTGTTTTTTACTCACATTCCTACGCCCCACTTAGATGGCCAATACACCGTATTCGGACAAATCCGCAGCGGTTTGGAAGTCGTTGACCAAATTGAGCAAGGGGATCAAATCCTCAGCGCTCACGTCATCGAATAAAAGACAAATGGGCGGCTCCGCCTAAATCGTCCAGATTCCTTCTATGCGGGTTGCATCGGCGGCATGGGCCAGAGGCTCCACTGCGAAATTCTCGCAACACAAGCGACAAAAGCTGTAGTGATTTAGCTTCTCGGCGCACTGGCTGCCGGGAATGACTCCGCGTCCCCAAAGGGCGGCAAAGACCTGATTCGAAGCGGTATAGGCTTCGTCCCAAGTCACAAATAGCAGCGGATACAGTCCGCCCACGGGCCGATTAAACCAGGACGAGGCCGATAGCCGATCGATAAGCATTTCCAAGTTGGAATCGGCCACGGCCAGCGGACCGGAATGGGCATTGTTGTCATCGTCCATTCCGACATACAGCACGCATCGTTCGGGCAATTGCTCGATGTCTAGCGTCGACTTTTTCTCATGAGAGTTCTTCAGATCCAAAAAAGGATTGTGCCGGCGCGCGGGAACTCCTTTGTAGTGCCAGACAAAAATCGGCAGACTGGCCAAAGAAGCGAAGCTTGGCTTTTCCTGATCCAGGTATTCGTCTCGAGTAAAATACTGTCCAGCGACAAGAGAACGATAATTCGGGCCGGAGGGGTGCGTAATCGAAAAATAATTGGTCAAAAGCGCGCCTTCATCAGCCAAACGCTTGTGGCTGTGTAGCTCTTTGACTTGATGGGATCCATGATTTTCGCAGACGACCAAAACCAAAGACGAGAAACACGCCATACTAAGATTTTAGCATGACCTGCCACTTGGACTCACAAGTGTATGGAGTTTTTCAAACGGTGTGCGGAATGGCTTACTTAGCAGCCGTTTCTCTCGAGCGATGGAGAGGCAGCGGGCTTAGCTGCGATCAAATTCGGGAATGAGGTGCTCGCCAATAAGCTGAATGCTTTGCATGATGTGCTCGTGCTTTAGCTGGCCCACCTGCTGAAAGCACATCAGCCGATTCACGCCGATGTCTTTATAGCGTTGCATCTTTTTTCTACACATCGCGACGTCGCCAATGATGATCGAGTCCTGCGCATTCAGAGTCTCGTAAATCTCTTCATTGGAAATGTTTTCTCCAGCCAAAAGCCGGTCGAGCATCAGTGTATCCGTTGACTTCGGAATGTCGGCAGCCTGGGCCATAAGCCGCGCGAAGTCCGCCAGCGGACTTTCCGGATTGCGCGAAACTGCCGCCATCATTTCATCGGCAAGCTTCAAGATTTGATCTCGCGCTTCAAAGAACACGAGCGCCGTATTCAGGTACCAAGCCACCGCCGCGGCGGCTCCGTGTTCAATGGCTTGCCGCTCAGTCTTTGCGCAATGCACAAAGGTGAACAGCGCAACCTGATCGTTTACGACTTTGCCGACTGGCTGACAATGGGCAATCTCACGCCGGTAAATATTCAGCATTGCGGATACAGCGGCAAGCGGCGCCTGAACCGTAGTTAGCAGCAAGCCCACGCCATTTTTGCCAGCTTGCTCAAATCCGGACGGAGACGCCACTGCCTGCCACAAAGGAGGATGCGGCTTCTGAAAGGGCTTGGGGACGACATTTCGATTGTCGATGTGAAAGTCCGAACTGTGCCAGCTAAAATTTTCCTCTTGCCACATTTTGGGAATCATTTCAAAGGCCTGCTGAAGCTGCCGCCGAGCATCGCTCGGCTCGACTTCGAACAAGCGCCACTCTGGCGCCGTGGACTTGGCCAGTCCGAATTCAAGGCGCCCCCCGCTGAGATGATCAAGAAATGCCGCGCGTTCGGCAATGCGCATCGGATGGTTGGTCTTTACTGGCGCCAATACGGCAGAATGTCCGACCCGCAGCCGCCGGGTGTTTCCGGCAATGGCGGTCAGCATGACTTCAGGAGCCGAACTATAGCTAAAATGTGGCGCCGCATGGTGTTCCACCAGCCAAAAGCAGCCATAGCCAAGCGCGTCGGCCAACTTGGCTTGCTCCAGCGTCTCGTAGATTACAGTATGCTCTTGCCCATCTCCGAAAAATTGCTTGGGTTTGATCATTTCCGAAAATATGTCGATCTTCATGCGCGAATAGTCTCCTAAGTGAGCAGGCGATTCATCTGTCGGACTTTTCGAAGCAAAACGCGAGCTCAGCGATTGTAACTTTTATTCGAACAGGAAGTACCGCAGAAGTAAAGCTCCGCGGCGATGGTGCGAGTCGCAGCCTAAAAGGAACACATCCAGCAAAGCTTCCACTACGATGCAAACGGCAGAATCTGGCAAAATGGCGAGAGGAGGACTTATGAATATCGCCAATCTTGTTCGAGTCAGCGTGCTTTTTATGTTTGCGGCGTGTAGCAGCGGTACTTCGGTCGGTCAATCCTGCACGGCAGACGCTGAGTGCGGTGAGTTCAAATGCCTGCACGACAAAAAGAAAGACGCCAACAACGCTTGTGTAGACAGCACCATACCGCCGGAGGGAACGTGCAGTCCGCCTTGTCAAACCCATGCCGACTGCACAAAGTACGGATCTACGTTTAAGTGTGCCCTCGCACAGAGCTTTGTCGACTGCAATCCGACCGGCATTTGTCTAGACGACTACCAGATTTCTTGCTCTCCTGGCCCTTGCCGCGAAGCTCCTGCCAACTGAGCAGGATTTCACCGTCATCTGGAACGATAAAGTTTCCCGCATACTAGATGCAAAAAGGAATCCTGCCCTCCTAAAGGTAGAGTTCCTAACGCGCGTATAACATCCGCCCGCAGGCAGAACTCTCAATCAGCCAGCGCTTCCGCAGGACCGAAGAACTCCCAATGGGTTTGCGCGGCGGGTACTCCGAGCTGTAACAGATAGCGCTTTATTTGCGCCATAAACGGCGCCGGACCGACAAAATAGGCATCGAGATTGCGTTCTACAGGCAGCCATTTTTCGAGCTGCTCGCAGTGTAAGCGGCCGATGGCGTGTGGCGGCGCGTCGTCATCGCTATCTGCGCTTTGCGTAGCTTTTCCGTAGCAGTAAAAGTGGCGCAACTGCGGGTGGCGCGCGGCCAGATCACTCACAAAGCGTGCAAAGGCGTGAACCTCGCGGCTGCGCGCGCAATGGATAAAGTGAATCGGACGCGAAGTGCGTAGCGCCGCCTCAAGCATCGCCAGCATCGGGGTTATACCAACGCCACCGCTAATCAAAACAAGCGGGCGCTCACTTTCGCGCAGCACGAAGTCGCCGGCCGGCGGGTGCAGATTCAGCGTAGAGCCGACATCAATCGCGTCGTGCAGGTGGCGCGAAACGATGCCCGTGGGCTCGCGCTTGACACTAATGCGATAAGTCTCGCCGTTCGCAGCGCTCGACAGCGAGTAGTTGCGACGATGCTCGACGCCATCAATGACGATACGAAGGCCGATGTATTGGCCGGGGATAAAATCGCTTGGCGAAAGGCCGTCTGCGGGCTTGAGATAAAATGAGGTGATCTCAGCGCTTTCCGCGACTTTGCGGATCACGGCAAAGGCACGCACGCCGCGCCAGCCGCCGTTCGCCGTGGCGGCGCTTTTATAGGCGTTCTCTTCGGCGGCAATTAAGATGTCGGCAAGCTGCTTGTATGCCGCAGCCCAGGCAGCAATGACTTGTTCGGTGGCGATTTCCGGGCCCAGCACTTCGAAAATGGCGCGCAAAAGACAGCCGCCGACAAGCGGATATTGCGCGGGCTGCACCTGCAAGGAGACATGCTTGCTGACGATGCGCGACACGAGCTCGCTAAGGTTTTCCAGGTGATCGATGTGGCGGGCGTACATGAGCACACCGTTGGCGAGTGCGCGCGGCTGCGCTCCGCTGCGCTGATGCGCGGCGTTAAACAGCGCGCGCAGTTCCGGATGTTCGGTAAATAGCAGATGGTAAAAATGCGTGGTCAGCGCTTCACCACCGCTTTCGAGCAGCGGAACAGTGGCTTTGACGATGGCGCGATGCGAGGCGGATAGCATAGCGGGCTCCTTTCAAAAAGTTCTTCTGAACTGCTAATCAATTCCCGCGCCAAGGCGTATACCGTCGAGGATTGGCTGGTTTCGCGCTTTTTTAGTCATTTTGACTCTGCTACGCTGAAGTCAAATTGACTCTTAGAAGTTAAAATGACTACACCTCCCCTGCCGGCCCCAGCGCCGAGGCCAGCACAGCTGCCGGCCTCGCTGATTCAGCTTGTCGATGATCTTTCGCGTGAGTTGCCAGAGGCCGAGCGCTATCGCCGGCTGCTTCGAGCCATGCGCGACCTATTGCCCGGCGATGCCGCGGCGCTTTTGCGGCTTGATAACGAGTGGCTGGTGCCGCTGGCGGTCGATGGACTCAGCGAGGACACGCTGGGCCGCCGTTTTGGCATTCGGGAGCACCCGCGTTTGCAGCAAATCCTGCAGGCAACTGGCACCACGCGCTTTGGGGTCGACTGTGAGCTGCCCGATCCCTATGACGGACTTATTGAAGGGCATCCGGGCAAGCTGCGGGTTCACGACTGCATGGGCTGTCCGCTGCGTCTCGATGACAAACCGTGGGGGCTGCTCACGCTTGATGCGCTCGACAGCGGACGCTTTACGCAGCACCACAGCGAGCTTATGCAAACCTTCGCCAGTCTGGCCGCCGCCAGCGTCAAAGTCGTCGAGCGCATTGCCAAGCTGTCGCGACGCGCCGAAGATGAGCACGACCGCGCCGAGACCTATCGCATGGCCGCCGCGCCAAGTCCGCGTACACTCATCGGCGCGAGCGCTGCGCACAAGCGTATGCTCGAAGAGATTGCGCTGGTTGGCGGCAGTGATCTGACGGTGCTCGTGCTTGGCGAGACCGGCGTCGGCAAGGAACTGGTGGCGCAGGCGCTGCACGCGGCATCGACGCGCAGCGCGCGACCTCTCGTGTCGATCAACTGCGCGGCGCTGCCCGAGTCGCTTGCCGAAAGCGAGCTTTTTGGACACGTGCGCGGCGCATTCTCGGGCAGCGTCGGCGATCGCCGCGGCAAGTTCGAACTGGCAGACGGCGGCACGCTGTTTCTAGACGAGGTCGGCGAGCTACCACGGCTGGTACAAGCGAAGCTTTTGCGCGTTGCGCAAAGCGGTCAGTTGCAGCGCGTCGGATCTGATTTCGAGCATCATGTAGACGTGCGCATCATCGCTGCCACCAATCGCGATCTTGCCGAAGAAGTGCGCGCCGGGCGCTTTCGTGCTGACCTTTATCATCGGCTCAGCGTCTTTCCGCTGCGCGTGCCGCCGCTGCGCGAGCGTGGACGCGACGTGCTGCTTTTGGCGGGATTTTTTCTGGAGCAGAACCGCTCGCGCCTTGGACTGCGCCACCTGAGGCTGGCCGCAGATGCACAGGCCGCGCTACTGTGCTATGGCTGGCCCGGTAATGTGCGCGAGCTTGAGCATCTTATCGGCCGCGGAACGCTAAAGGCGCTGGGCAAGCTCGACGAGCGGCCGCGCATTCTGAGCCTGACTGCCGCCGAGCTCGATCTGCCGACGCAGGCTATACACGAGGAGTCGAGCGATGCCGTGCCGAGAGTGGCGCTCAAAGATGGCTCCAAAGAGGTGCTGGCGGCGGGCGGGCTGCGGCACGCGGTCGAAGCTTTCGAGCGACAGATTATCACCGCAAGCCTGCTGCGAAACGGACAAAGCTGGGTACGCAGCGCGCGTGAGCTGGGCCTTCATTGCGCCAATTTGCGCCGCCTGGCCAAACGCCTCGGCATCGTGACAGCTTGAAGCGGCTAGCAAGTTCGTCGATACTGCTCTCGGCAGTCTGATGGTGCGCTGACCCAAACCTCCGGAGTCTATATCCATGACAACCGAAAAGAAGTGCCCTGTTCATCACACTTTCGGCGGTGGTACCACAAACCGTGACTTTTGGCCGAATCAGTTACGAATCGACCTGCTTCACCAGCATTCCGAAAAGTCCGACCCGATGGGGGCGAACTTCGACTATGCAAAAGAGTTCCGCAGCCTTGACTACGCGGCGCTCAAGAAGGATCTCGCGGCGCTGATGACCGATTCGCAGGACTTTTGGCCTGCGGACTTTGGTCACTACGGGCCCCTTTTTATTCGCATGGCTTGGCACAGCGCCGGTACCTATAGAATCGGCGACGGCCGTGGCGGCGCCGGACGCGGGCAGCAGCGCTTTGCGCCGCTTAGCAGTTGGCCGGATAACGTCAGCCTGGACAAAGCGCGGCGCCTGCTCTGGCCGATCAAACAGAAGTACGGCCGCAAAATTTCGTGGGCCGATCTGATGATCCTGACGGGCAATGTCGCGCTTGAAACGATGGGCTTTAAGACCTTTGGATTCGGAGGCGGACGCGCCGATGTTTGGGAGCCCGATGAAGAGGTGTATTGGGGCAGCGAAAAGGAATGGCTCGGCGGCGACAAGCGTTATTCCGAAGAGCGCGAGCTCGAGAATCCGCTGGCCGCGGTACAGATGGGTCTAATCTACGTCAATCCGGAAGGACCAAACGGCAATCCGGATCCCATCGCTGCCGCCAAAGACATCCGCGAAACTTTCGCACGCATGGCGATGAATGACGAAGAAACCGTAGCGCTTATCGCCGGCGGTCACACCTTCGGCAAAACGCACGGCGCGGGTCCGACCTCGCACGTGGGCGCGAATCCGGAAGGCAGTGATATTGAAGCGCAAGGATTCGGCTGGAAAAGCGGCTTTAATACGGGCATGGGCGTCGATGCGATCTCGAGCGGTCTTGAAGTCACCTGGACAACGACGCCAACGAAGTGGAATCTTGATTTCTTCAAGCACCTGTTTGGCTATGAATGGGAACTTACCAAAAGCCCAGCGGGCGCGCACCAGTGGATGCCCAAGGATAACGCCGGAGCGGGCACTGTGCCGCACGCCTATGACTCGAAAAAGCGCATTGCACCAGCGATGCTGACCACCGACCTGGCACTGCGCTTTGATCCGGCCTACGCAAAAATTTCGCGACACTTTATGGAACATCCCGAACAGTTCGCAGATGCCTTTGCGCGGGCGTGGTTCAAGCTTACGCACCGCGACATGGGACCGCGCGTGCGCTACTTGGGACCGGAAGTTCCCGCCGAAGAGCTTCTTTGGCAGGATCCGATTCCCAAGCTTGATCATACCCTTGTAGACGACAAGGACATTGCGGCGCTAAAGGCCAAGATCCTGGCGTCGGGCTTGTCGATCTCGGAGCTTGTATCAACGGCGTGGGCGTCGGCAGCGACATTTCGCAGTTCCGATCGGCGGGGCGGCGCAAATGGGGCGCGCATTCGCCTGGCACCGCAGAAGGATTGGGCGATAAATGAGCCGCAGCGGCTGCAGAAAGTACTGCAGACGCTCGAAGGCATTCAGCGCGACTTTCATCATGCCGCAAGCGGCGGCAAAAAAGTGTCGCTGGCTGATCTGATCGTGCTGGGTGGCGGTGCTGCCATCGAAAAAGCGGCGCAAGATGCGGGACACACGCTGAAGGTTCCTTTTGCGCCGGGACGCATGGATGCGACCCAAGCGCAGACCGACGTCGCGTCCTTCGCGGTGCTACAGCCGCTTGCCGACGGATTTCGCAACTACCAAAAGACCAAGCAAGCCGCGCCGGCCGAGGTATTTCTAATCGATAAGGCGCAGCTACTGCGGCTTACGGCTCCTGAGATGACGGTACTCGTCGGCGGATTGCGCGTTCTTGGGGCCAATTGCGAATCGTCTCCGCACGGCGTCTTCACGAAAAAGCCAGAAACGCTGACGAATGACTTCTTTGTCAATCTGCTCGACATGGGAACGGAATGGAGCGCGATCTCGAAGGAAAAGGACACCTTCGAAGGCAAGGATCGCAAAACGGGGGCGCGAAAGTGGACCGCGACGCGCGCCGACCTTATTTTTGGATCAAACGCGCAGCTACGTGCAGTCGCAGAAGTGTACGGAAGTGCGGACGCGCAGAAGAAGTTCGTTCAAGACTTCGTAGCGGCATGGACCAAGGTGATGAACCTGGATCGTTACGACCTCGCCTAATCGCCCGAACATTCGCGCTTTTTACTTTGGCTTTCGCGCATGGCGGTGGTGTGCAATAACACCGTCATGCAAAACTCAGACGAATCGCTACAAGTGCTCACACTTAGCGCCGAGATGTCGGACGAGATTGCGGCTGTGGTGGCGATGCTTGAAGCGCAGCTTGACGAACACGAGATTCCGCGACCGCAAGCACAGGGCGGCATTGCGGCAGTGGTCCGCGGCATGCTTTTACATCCCGAGCGCGGCATGATTCTTTGCGCCAAACAGAATGAAAAGACCATCGGTGTGGCGTATCTGGCGTGTACCTGGACGCTAGAAAAAGGCGGACCTGCCATCTGGCTGGAGGAGCTTTACGTACGTAAAGAACTGCGCGGGCGCGGCATTGGGCAGCGGCTATTGCGCGAGGCGATGCAGCGGGCGGCGGCGCGCGGCATTGTTTCGATGGATCTAGAGGTAGAATCGAGCCACGAGCGCGCTGCGAACCTATATCGCCGTCACGGCTTCGAAGAGCTGCCGCGGCGGCGCTATACACGCTGGTTAGACCGGCTCTAGCAGGTTTTGCGAGTTCGCAATCGCGCGGACAGCAGTCTGTACATCAATGCCTAAATCCCAATAGAATTGGGCTTACATAAGCTTCAGTTTCCCGCCGTTTCCTACATTTTGCGGTTCCGTTGTCTGTGGATAGGAAGAACTTCTTTCCATTAGATCTCCGTGATACCTTTGTAAGCGATCTGCTATGTCTGTACGCGCCCGCTTCACGCATAGAGTCTGCGGAAAGTACGGCGAGCCAACTCGTTCCCTGAGGAGGGAATGCTTCCATTGATCGATTGATCAGCGAAAGGACCGAAATGCGCCTAAATATTAAGGATTTGCTCATAGTGCTCATTCCGCTGGCTATGACCTTAAGCGATACATCCGCCTACGCAAAGAAGAAGAAGAAAAAGCCACCGGTCGAAGAAACCACCCCCGCGGCAAAGCCCACGCCTGAACCGACTTCAACGCCAGCCGCTGAGACAACACCGGCAGCAACGCCGGCAGCGACGCCCGCAGCAACGCCAGCAGCGACCACCAGCACTACATCAGAGCAAAAAGGCTCGGAAGCGGCCGCCTCCACCGCAAGCCCCGCTGCTGAAGCGCCGGCAGCGACTCCGGCAGCTACCCCGGCCCCGGCCCCGGCCCCAGCAGCGCCCAGCCGACCCGCCGATCACGTTCGCTTTCGCGGTGGCATCTCGGTGGGTGGCGGTGGCGAATTCATTTCCGGCTTCACTGCAGGACTTGGCGGAATTGATGGGCGGCTCGGTGTACAGATCAATAACCTCGTGGGTCTTTACATTCAACCGCATGTCTCTGCAGGTGCCGGAACCTTTGCCGGCGTTTCCGGAGCCACCGGTAACGTAGCCGCCACGGCCATGGTCGACTTCACCATCATCGATCGGATCTTCGTAGGAGCCGGTGCCGGTTATGGCGTGGTCAATAATCCCCACGGAGCCGTCCTGCAGTTTCGCGCTGGCGGCTATCCAGTGATGAAATTGTCCCAGGAAGGTCCACGCCGCAAAGGCCTGATGGTTGGACTGGATGCACGCGTCTACTTTATCAGCTTCGGTCCAGTCGTGCAGATGATGGCCAACATCGGATATGAGGCGTTCTAAAGGAAGGCTACGCAAAGTGGCCAGAAGACCTGTGCATTTCTAGCTCTGTCGACGTCCTGTTCGAATATCCAGCCGCACCGCAAGAACCAAATAAGCCATTCGAAGAATTAGCGACTTTTTTACAAATTGAGTATAGATGGGCGACGTCGCGGCGAGGCGCTGACATGGAAATTCATATCATCGGTTTTACGCACAGATCGGCAGTAGGGGCAAGCGGCACGAACGCGAGTTTTCTTGCTCGCAGCGGCCGATGGGCCGAAAGTACAGACGGCTCCATGAACAAGCCGCGCAGTCGCTTAGGGCGATTGCTGCTTGCGGCGATGCCTGCAAGGCATTTGCTGGTTTTGACGGCGTTTTGGCTGATAGCCGTCTTGCCTGGAAAAGCAGTCAGCGATTCCTCTTCGCCACAGTCGCAATCGCTTGCAGCACCAAGTACGGCCGCATCTGTGGATGGCCGGCTGCTCGATGCCTATACCATTCCGCAGTTGCCGGACTGGGCCGATCGTTATGCACACACGGATTTGAATGCCGATGTTCGCTTTTTTCGCATTCAAAAACTGATGACCGACTTTGGCTACTCGCGCTTTGAAGCGGTAGAAGTACAGAATCACTACCGCGATCTGACTGCCGCCGGAATCTCGAATGTGCAAGCCTTTGCGCGGGCCCTTTTTGAAGTCAGGGCCGGACATTTTGGCAGCGGTTTGTCCCTAGACAAGCTGCGCCGCGCATCCTTTATCGTGGTCTATGATCTGGATGAGACGCTGTATCAAACGTTTTACAAAAGCGGATCGCGCGGCCCGGCATGGCGCGATTTTGCTTATAAAAGCCGCGGTCAGGATTCCTATATCAAACTTCGTCCAGGCTGGGAGCACGCACTGCGCAGAGTCCGCGAGCTTGGCGGCTTGGTCCTCTTGTTTACCGCGCGCTCTGACGACATCATCGAAAGCGCAATGAACCAATGGACGATGGATGGCAAAAACATCCGTCAAATGGTGGATGGGGTCTTTTCAAAAAGTCATTTGGTGCTGCAGGAAAAAAGCGATGGCGAACCAGTCATGGTTCCGTCCAAAGATCTGCGCATTTTCGATGAGACTTTGCAGCGCGTGATTCTGGTTGATGACAATCCGCGAAGGGTTTTGCAGCACCATCGCCAGCGGCTGATCAAAAAATTTCAAGCCGATTCCTATCTCGAGGTCAAAAATAGCGCCACGGCCACATCTACGCTGACCGCATCGTTTGAAAAGTCCCTGCCTGCGGTCGTTCTAGAAATTGAGGAGTCCCTGGCCTATGTTCGCGCCCATGCCGGCGTCGGTTTTGCACACGCCTATCTGCCGTACACGATGCTCGGCCAGGTCGCGCTGGAGGCGCTTTTGCAAACCGGAATGCAAGCCGCAGCCGCGCGTCAGTACATCCGTGAACATCCGACTTACGTCGATACAGATTTTTGAAATTTAGTGCAAAAGCCGCTGCAGATCGCGGACGATTCCGCGCAGCATCGCTTTGCCAAAAAGTGCGGGAGTCATTAACTGATCATTCGGCAGAACCCGGCAAAGGTAGTGCATGAAGCGGTGCTGATACGCGGGATCGCACATCAGCCAGCGCAGCACCGTTTTGATCATGAAAAGGGGCGGTTCCGAGTATAGCTCGCGGCGCAGACGAGCAAGCGTTTGCTCAAACATGGTTCCCGTCGCAGCATGCACCGCCTTTTCGTAATCGGCCATGGCGTTTGCAAAGCTTTGTTCGCCATTTTGCCAAGCGGCCAACGCGACATCGAGCAGACGCGCTTCTAGCAGTGCATCGTAAATTCCTTGCGCATCCACGGGATCCTTATAGTGCAGCGCATCACCAACCAGCACCCACCCTTTGCCGCTGGCTTGGCGATATCCGTTGCCGACGCGCTTGATTCCAACCACCGCACTGACCTGCCGCGCCGACTTCAGACGATTCCAGACGCATGGTTGCGCTCTTAGTACTTGCTCATAATACCCCTGGGCGTCACCGGCAATGTCGACGCGGTCGGCGCGCATGTGCAGATTTATATTGGTCAGCCCGCCGGGCATGCAAAACATCGGTACATCCAGTCCGCGGCCGGTGGTGTAGATATGTCCGCTTAATGGACCTTCGAAAAACGGAATGACTCCTTCCCAGTTCGCATAGTAGACGGTGCTGACATGCACGCTGTCCTCTTTTTGCACCTTCGCCCCGGCTTTGCGCGCCACGAGGCTAAAACGGCCATCGGCCCCCACTACGCAGTTGGCGCGAAACTCTTGCGTCTCGCAGCCGCGACTGGCGCCGACGATGCCTACGACCTGGTTTTCCTCGTTGCGCAAAAGCTCGGTCACGGCAAAACCATCAAGCCGCGTAATCGATGGAAAGCGCGCCAAATGCTGCCACAGTACAAAGTCAAAGTGCTGCCGATCTATTCCATAGACGTAATTCCGTCCAAGCACCGAAGGCACGGTCATCAGGGTATGAAAATGGGTATCAAACTGAATACCCAGCGCCTGCATCTTGGCATCGCTTTGGCCGTAGCTCGATTCGTCAATGCCTAGCTCGTCAAGAATTCTCATTCCGCCGGCGTGTATTACGGGCGAGGAAGGAACCGCCGGCAGGCTCGGAAAATTCGCCCGGTCGACGATCAAAACGTTCAGGCCGCGCCGGCCCAGCCGCGCCGCCAGCGTCGCACCAGCCGGCCTTCCCCCAACGATGATGACGTCATATACGCGCAAGAGTCTGCTCCATTCTTGAATCTGTTCGCTTTAGGACCACGGCCGGCATTCCTTTTAGGCGTTGCGCGCGCGCTTTTTCGGCAAAACTCGAAAGCTCACGCGAACTTTGCCCGGTCCCAGCGATCGTCTGGCATCCATGGCGAGAATTTGATTGTGCGCCTTTTCATGCGTCGCGGCAAAGGCAGCGATTTGCGCGTT
>CAYWPR010000081.1:0-25088 GCA_964460115.1 uncultured Myxococcales bacterium | reverse complement strand
CACGAGCCGAATCGCGTCGGTGGATTACGATGAAATATGGGGGGAAGGATCAGATGCGGCTCTGCTTCGCGCAAGGCTTCCGTCAAGCCAGGCTCAGAATGCTTCCAATTCGACATAAAATTCCTCCCAATAGATATGAATGATACCCTAGCTGCAAGCGAAGGGCTTGTTGATTGCGCAAGGCTGGCGCAGAGCTTCATCATTTCGCCACTCTACGTGTATAAAAATCACCACCTGTGCACCTGTGCACCTGTGCCAGCGTGATGCGCCGGCCCAAAGCGCTCGCGGGACATTGCAACGCGCTGCGAGTACGTCCTAAGACAGTCCGGGTCGCGGAATTGAATCGGAATGGCGATAAGTGCGCAGGCGCTGCGTAAGCTGATCGACAGAGATGAAGTCCGCATGATCAAAAGGATGGCGCGGACAAGTCGCGCACACCGGAATTTCGGAAACGGCATCGCGCAAATGCGCAAGTCGTAGCGCCCGCAGCGCGGCGCCATTCCAGACTTCGTCAAGCGACTCGCGGCTTAGATCTCCCAGGATATTTTGCCGTTCAAAGACATTGGCGCAAGGCACTACCGAGCCATCCCAAAGCACCGTCAGCTCGGTCCACAGCATTCGGCACGGCGTATGCTGAATTGCGGAACGCGCTCCGGTTTTGTCGAGCCGGCCAAGCGGAATCGTCACTTGTCCGGCCCAGTCGCGGGCCTGTTTGATCATCACCTGCGCCTGCCCTTCCCAAGTGCGCGCAAAGCGGTCGATTTCATGACGATTGTGCTCGGTGACGATGAGCTGCACGACCACTTGGGTGGAATTTTCAATCTGCGTCTTAAGGGCAATAAAGGCGCGTACGTTTTCTAGCGTACTGGCGAAATTCCCACCGACCCGCATGCGCTGATAGGACTTCTCGGTGGCCCCATCTAGCGAGATGACCAAAAAATCCAGCCCGCTTTCCAAAAGCAGCCGTCCTTTGCGCCCATCGAGAAACGTCGCGTTGGTCGAAAGGCCTGTGGCCACGCCCAGCGTGCGTCCATAGCGTATAAAATCGCCGATTCGACCGTGAAATAGCGATTCGCCCAGGTGGTGCAAATACACAAACTCCACATGCGGCGCCGCCTGATCGAGGATGCGATAAAATAATGCTGGCTTCATGTAGCCGACTTCGCGCTGCATTTGAGAATGGGGACACATCGGACAGGCCAGATTGCAGTAATTGGTCAGTTCAATCTTCAAGTGAGAGGGACGACCGCTTAGCACCACCCGTCCTGCCAAATGATCGCTGGCCAGCCGGCAGCGATTCAACCGGCGCAAGGCCGCGATTTCCTCGCGCCGAGTAGACGTGGCAGCCGCGACAGCACCGCTTAGCATGGCGCACTCCAGCGCTCTTTTGCGAACGCCGCCAAAGCTTTGTCCAAGATGGCCGCACCTTCTAGCGCCTGCGCCTCGGTCAGCACCAAAGGAGGGTTGATGCGCACCCGCGGCGTGTAGGCCATGATCAAAAGGCCCTGACGCAGGCAGTGCTGAAAAATCCACTCGCAGTCTTTAGTGGCCAGCGGTTGCCGCGTATTCTTATCGGACACTAGTTCCAGACCGATAAGCAGTCCTTGGCCGCGCACTTCTCCGACAAAAGGATAGCGCGCGACCAAAGGACGCAGCGCCGCAAGCAACGCCGCGCCGACTTTTGCGGCGCGTTCGGGCAGCGCTTCTTCAACAATGATGCGAGTCACGGCGTTGGCCGCAGCGGCCCCAAGCGGTCCGCCACCATAAGAAGACGAAGAAAATGACGGCTGTGACCATGGCGCGGCGGCCATAATTTCCGCAGAAGACAACACGCCGCTTATGGGAAAGCCGCCGCCTACACCCTTGCCAAATGTGATGATGTCGCCGCTTACGCCATCGTGCTGCCCGCCCCACATGCGACCGGTGCGGCCCCAGCCGGTGATCATCTCATCCAGAATTAAAAGCGCACCGTACTGCCGCGCCACTTCGTAAAGCGCGCGCAAAAAACCCGCCGGAGGAATAACGTTTCCGGCCGTGCCCTGCATCGGCTCAACCAAAATCGCGGCGAGCTGACCGCTTGTCTGATGGCGAATGACCTGATGCAAAAAGTCGATGCAGCGGTCGGCGCATGTGTCCGCCGCTGCAGCAAAGGGCGGGCGATAGACGTCTGGATACGGCGCCAGAATTTGTCCCGCTGGCAAGGGACCAAGGCCGTGCTTGAAGTCGCTGCCTATAAGGCCCAGCACTCCGCCGGTCTTGCCGTGAAAGCCCCCCCAAAAGCCCAGCACTTCAAACTTTTTGGTAAATGCGCGGGCCAGTTTCAGGGCGCTTTCCACTGCTTCGGCGCCGCTTGAATAAAGCTGCGTTTGGGTCAGCGCTGCGGCCGGAGCGACCGCAGCAATGCGCTTTAGCAGTTCGGCCCGACTTTCAGTGGCGAAGCTGCCGGTGCTGATTCGAGCCGCTTGAGCAGACAGCGCCGCGGCCAAAGCCGGATGTCCATGCCCGATGGAGGCCACTCCGATACCGGCGGCAAAATCGATGTAGGTATTGCCATCCACATCGCGCAGCAAGGCCCCTTCCCCGCCGTCCACGGCGATGCCGGCAAGCTGCCACAGCCGCTGCGTCCCGGTCGCAAGATGTGCCGATTCCTGGGCCAAAAGCGCGCGTGAGCGCGGGCCCGGCACCTCCGTCCGCACCTTTGCGAACATCAGTCAACTACGCGCCAGCGCGTTCCACTTGGGGTGTCCATCAGTTCTACCCCCATGGCCAAAAGTTCGCCTCGCAAGGCATCCGCCCGCGCATAGTCGCGGTCTTTGCGCGCCGCCTCACGATCCGAAATCAGACGTTGTATGCGCTCAGGATCGAGCTTGCGAATGGCGACGCGGCGGGCGCAGTGCTCGGCCAGCCAGGTCAGCGGCGGCGCTTCGCACAGCCCCAAAACTTTTGACGCCTGCTGCAGGTCGCTTGATAGCCGTTCCAAAGTTTTGCGGCGTACATCTTTGGCCAAGGCCGGCACGACTTTGTTGTCCAGGATGCGGTTGACTAGGCCCAGCGCCGCTTGCCATTCGCTAAGCGCCACCGGCGTATTAAAGTCATCATCTAGCGCCGCAAGCAGCCGCTCGAGCCAGCCGACGGCCTCGGCCGAAAGCGCGGAATCGGGCAAGGCAGAAGCTTTGCCCGCCAAAAGCGCATCGCCAAGTCGCGAAATGGTCAGATAGGCATACTCCAGGCGGCGTTCGGCTTCCTCTAGACCTGGAGTACGTACCTGGGGCGTGGGGTCATCTGGACTGGCCGGCGGCATGTCCACGTCAAAGGCAATGGGATTGCGGTAGTGCGTGGTCAAAAGCCACAGCCGCACCGCTTCGCCACCGTGCCGCTCGACGCAAGTGCGCACGACGAAGGCGTGATAAATGGCGCGCATCGCCACATCGGATTTGGCAATCTTATTGCCCTCGGCCAAAACCTCGCCGTTATGCACCCAGCGAAAGCCGACAAAACCGTTATGCAGCCAATGACGGGCGAAACTTTGCGGACCGTGTACGCCCTGGCATTGCGCGCGCTCGTTTTCATGATGCGGAAAGCGCAAATCGATGCCACCGCCGTGCAAATCAAAGGTCGGGCCCAGATACTTTTCCGCCATGGCCGAACACTCGATGTGCCAGCCCGGCCGGCCTGGTCCCCAAGGCGATGGCCACGCCGGCTCATCCGCCTTCGAGGCTTTCCACAGCGCAAAGTCGGCGGGGTCGTGCTTGCGCGGATCCGCTTCTTTGCGCGCCCCCACCAGCAATTCATCGCGCGTTTGGCGCGAAAGCTCGCCATAGTGCGGAAAGCGATTGACGTCATAATAGACATCGCCCTCTACGACGTAGGCCAAACCGCGCTCGATAAGCTGGGAAATCTGCGCCTGCATCTCGGCAATGTGCTCGGTGGCGCGCGGCTCGACGTCCGAGCGCTGGCAGCACAAAGCATCAAAGTCGCGGTGATATTCATCGGTATAGCGCGCCGCCAAAGCCGCTGGAGTCTCGCCGCACTCCTGCGCGCGCTTGATGATTTTATCGTCCACGTCGGTGATGTTGCGAACCAGCGTCACCTTGTAGCCGCGGGCACGCAAGTGGCGCGCCACGATGTCAAAAGTCACAAGCGGACGGGCGTTACCGATATGAAACAGGTTGTACACCGTCGGACCGCAGACATACATGCCTATCTCGCCGGGGCGGCAAGGGACTAGCGCAACTTTGCGCTGCTGCATGGTGTCATAAACGATGATGGTCGGGGCGGCGGTCGAAGTCATGGCGTAATTCCCCCTGAGACATAGCAGAACCCTGCCCTGTCAAACAAGCGCGCCGACTTGCTGCCCCGGTAGCCGCGGGGCGCTAGCGGGCTTCGGTCAGGTACTTATTCATGAAGCTGGCGCTTTGATCCCAGCCTTCGCGCAAACCCTTCTCGGCCGAGCTTTCGATAAGGCCGCCCACTCCGAAAATCTTGGCTTCGTTGACAATCTCGGCGATGCGGCGAACGCGCTTATCACCGATCGGCTCGATGCGCATTTTGCCTTCCTGACGCAGTTTGTCGGCCAGGGTGCTCGGCTGCATCTTCCAACTCCAAATTTTGGTCGCCTTATTGAAGGTACCGTCTTCGGTATAGCGAAAGTTGTTTCCCAAAAGCTTGGTCACCGGACCGGGCAAGGTCATCTTCGGCGTGCCGCTGACTTTGCGCGTGATTTGCGTATCAGTCTCGTTCTGCTCGAGGATTGTGAACTCGGGAAAGCCGAGCACGTCTTTGAACAGACGCTCGTTAAAGCTTTTGTCAAAAAAGATTTTCCAAAAGGTCTCGGCGTCGCAGTTGATTTCGTGGGTGACGGTGAAGTTGCCCATGGGTTTTCTTCCTCTTTTCGAATGTACTGGCCGTTTGTGCTGGCCGCATGTTCGGGCCGCTGCGACCTCAAGCTATCACATCATAGGGGCTATTCCCAGATGCGGTTCTCGTCGGCTAGGGGGGTGGCGCGGGCGGCGGCATTGCGCGCAAAGACCAAAACCCCAGCTTTCAGCACGTACACCGGCTCATAAAGGGTGCTGATTTTTTGCAGCGGATTTTCGCGCACCGCCACAAGATCCGCCAAGTAGCCCGGGCGTATGCGACCCAGCCGCTGCTCTTGACGCAGCAGCCGCGCCGCCACCAGGGTCGCCGATTGCAGCGCCTGCAAAGGAGACAGGCCCGCGGCTACATACAAAGCAAATTGCCGAGCATTAAGACCGTGTGGCTGCACCCCCGCGTCGGTGCCATAAGCTACCTCGACGCCGGCGCGAAACGCGCGGCCGAGGCTGTCCATTTTGTGCTGATAGACCTCGCGGCTTTTGGCGACTTCATAGGGCAGAAAACCGCCTTTTTCGCCACGCTCCAGAATGTAGTAATTGGTGTAGGGATTGGGGACGATAAAGATGCCGCGGCGCTTGATCTCGGCGATGGCCGCATCGTTCAAAAACGAAGCATGCTCAATCGAGCGCACTCCGGCGCGCGCCGCGCGCAGAATTCCCTCGGTGCCGTGCGCGTGGGCGGCGACGTCGCGGCCGCGTTCTTTGGCGGCCAGCACCGCGGCAGCGATTTCTTCTTGGGTATAGTCGGCTTGGTGCAGATTGGTCCCCGATGACGTAACGCCGCCGGTGACCAGAACTTTGATCCAATCGGCGCCGTATTTGATGTTTTCGCGCACCATCCGGCGTACCGCGTCTGCTCCATCGGCGGGCACTTCCAAGCGATGCAGGCTGATATCTGGCGGCAGGTCGTTCCAATCGCCATGCCCACCGGTTGCCGATAGCGAGCGCACGGCCACAAACATGCGCGGCCCGGGCACCCGGCCGCTAGCAATCGCATCGCGCAGCGCCACATCGGCCAGATCGCGCGAGCCCAAGTCACGCACGGTAGTAAACCCTGCATGCAGCGTCGCCCGAGCATTGGCCACCCCTTCGATGGCGGCTCGCGCTCCAGTCTGGGTCAGATAGCCATAAGGCGACAGATTTTCGCCGCCGACTAGGTGCGTATGGCAATCGATAAGCCCGGGCAAAAGCGTCGTCTCGCCCAGGTCATAGGTGACGGCGTCGGCCGCCGCTCGCGTTCCAACCGCCGTGATGACGCCGTTTTCAATGCGCAAAAGCGGATTGGCAACGAGCTGCCCAGTATCCACATCCAGCATCCACTTCGCAGTAACCGTAACCGCCGGACCGGCCGCCTGTACGACTTCGCCAAATAGCGCGAGCAAAAAAACATAACCAAAAACCACTCTTAGGCACCACGCTGGCGACAAAGAAAGAGACCTCATCTTCTCCAGTATACTTCGCTTTATGCTGCGAATATTCTGTGCGCCAGCATGCTGAGCATTGGAATTGATTTGGGCGGAACCAAGATTGAAGGCGTGGTCGTTTCACACGATGCGGCCGACGATACTCCCAATGTGCTGGCCCGTCGGCGCATCGCCACCGAGCGTGAGCGCGGCTACGAGCACATCGTTTCCGCGGTCGCGGCGCTTATTGGCGAAGTCGCCGAGCTGGCCGGTCTATCGGCGGCCGAGCGCGCCACTTGCCGCATCGGCGTTGGCATGCCGGGCAGCGTCAATCGCGCCGGCGTGGTCAAAAACTCCAACACCACCTGCCTAAACGGCCGCCCATTTCGTCAGGATTTGGTGGCAAAGGTCGAGAAGCCCATCGCCTTTTCCAACGATGCCAACTGTTTCACCCTGGCCGAGGCGTGCTACGGCGCTGGCCGCAAGCAGCAAGTCGTTTTCGGCGTCATTCTGGGCACCGGGGTCGGCGGCGGTATTGCCTGTGCGCCGCCGCAAGGGCTGCCGCGTACTTGGGATGGCCGCATGAGCATCGCCGGCGAGTGGGGCCACGTTGCTTTAGAGCCGCAAGACGGCCCGCCCTGCTATTGCGGACGCCGCGGCTGCATTGAGACGCTTTTGTCCGGCCCGGCGCTGGAGGCGCACTACGCAAAGCGAAGCGGGCACAAACTGCCGCTTTTTGAGATTGCCGCTCGCACCGCCGACCCGCATGCACAAGCGGTTTGGAATACCGCGCTCTCACACTTTGGGCGCGCCCTGGCAACTGTCATCAATATTTTGGATCCCGACGTCATCGTGCTGGGCGGCGGCGTCTCCAAACTCGATCTTTGGTATGAACGCGGACCGCAAGAAGTGGCCCGCTGGGTCTTCGGCGGCGAGTTTGATACGCCCATTGTCCGCCACCAAATCGGCGACAGCGCCGGCGTTCTTGGCGCCGCCCTGCTTGTGCCAACGGTTTAACGATCTATGCCAGCGACGCTGTAGCCGCGGTCGGTGGGCACTAGCAGCAAAATCAGATCTTCGCCGGCTAGTTCGACCACGGCAAAGACCATATCGGATTCTTCGCCGCCGCGGGGCATACGGCCAAGCTTGGCGCGGATCTGCGCCGCCGTGTAGTAACTAACCCGTTCACGCTTGGCCACGCCTTCGGCCAGCATCTCTTTGAAAAAAGCACGCAGCGCCGGGCCGTCATCAGCCACCTGCTTTCCGGCCGCGGTAAAGGGCAAAGCGCTGACGCCGGCGAGCCACCGTACATCGGCTTTTTGATAAGCTGTCAGCCAGCGTTCGGCTGCTTCGCGGGCTTCGTCGCTAATTTTGGATGCCGACCGACTGCTGGCACCAGTTGCGCTGGCCGCGCTCGCAGCAGACTCTGCCGACGGCTTTTCGGTCGGCGCCGCAGTCGGCCCATCGTTTCGCGCAAAGCGCGGCCGCTCCGACTCAGGACCGCGGGGCGGTGCGGACACCGGCTCTTTGGGCGAGACGGAGCCCGGCTTCTTTTTTGGAGGGCTCGTCAAAATATGCATGCCGACGTAATTGGGATGGCACTGCCGACCGTCGCGATGAAAATACCAAGTCAAATAGACTTTGCCGTCGCGGCTTTTGATGGCATCGGGCGGATCGGGAAAAGGGGCGGCGCTCATCACCGAATCAAGCGCCGCTGTATCAAAAGGCAGCGAGCCCGAATGTTTGACGATAACAAGCTCATCAACTTTGCCGTCGGGGTTGATCGAAATTTCGATGGCCGACACCAGCGTATCCGGATAGAGGTTTTGCCCTTTGTAATCGATGGTGGCCAAAAATCCATCCGCAAACTGGTGATGTATCTGCCGGTGCATGGCCGTGATGAATGCGGCAAAGGGATGTTTGCGCGTGCCGAGCTCGCTTTGATTGCCGGTGCGCACATTGCCGACGAAATTTTCCAGCGATGCATGCAGGGCGGCCTGCTTTTTCATCAGCTTGTCCCAAGGCCCCGGCGCCGAGCCATGTTCGGCCAGCGCGGCGGCGCGGCGCTCGGCTTCGGCTTGGTTCGAGCCAACGATTTGGTCGTAATCGCGCGGTCCAAGTCGCGACGGCGCAATCGATGGCGGCCCGTCTTTGCCCGCGGCCTTCGTCGCTCCGGGCCGCAGCGGATTTAGATCCCCTCCGGGTACAGGCTCGCGCACCTCAGCGCCCGGTTCGCGCATGGCCAGCGGCGAAGTGGCCCCGGTTCCGCCGGTGCGAGACGGCTGCGGCGCAACCTGCGGCGGCGTCGGCAAAAGCTCGGCCACCCGCTTCTCGGGCGCCGTCTGTGCCGGCGCCGGCGTCGGCACACCCGGCGGAGCGCTGGGACTATCGGCGGGCAGCGGCCGCACCATGGTGCGCTCTTTGGCCTGCACATCTTCAACCGCGCGATGGTTCTTTTGTGCCAAAAAGCGCGCTTTGGCGTTGTCCGATTCGTCGGGAAACTGATCCTGATCGACCATCGGCAATTTGGGCAGCGGTATAACCTCGAGGGGCTTCACCGGATCAGGTGGCTTAGGAGGAATCGGCACGGCCAGCCGGCGCTCGGGCTCGGGCGGCGACTCCAGCGGCTTTAGCGGCACGGCGTTATCGGTCGCCTTATCGCTGTCCGCTTGGCTGTCTTCATCGGGCAGATAGGTCACTAAAATGTCCGGCGCCGATTGCACAAGCAGTCGCGGCAGCCCAAAAGTCACCACGCCTGCATGCAATAGCAGGGAGCCCAAAAGCGCATGCAGCCAGCGTCGCTGGCGAGCAGGCGGCTGTCCCGCCTGAAGCGGCGGCGAGTGTGAGGGGCGCCGAAAAACCACTGTCTAACCCTACCAAGAATCTTGAAGTTGCAGCAAACTGCACGCCCATGCGTTTTGACCAAAACGTCCTGATTGCGCAGCTTCAAAACAAAGCCGATCCCTCGTGGATTCTGAGCGCCGGACGCTTTTTTGCCGAGCAGCCGGAGCGTTTTTTAGCGCTGCAACAGACCCCCGCCTACGACGATTTGTGCCAGGCGGCATTAGAGCAAACTTCGCGACAATCCGGCCTGGGCGTACCGCCGAGCGTCCTGCGTATCGGAATGGAAAGCATTCTGATGCAAAACGGCGCTCCGGCCGGCTTGCAATGGCTGAAAATGTGCGGCGGCTTGGCGGCGTTTTTGCCCGAGCTTGATGCCACGTTCAACTTTTCGCAAGAAGCCGGCCGCCGTCACAAAGACGTCTGGGAACACACCAAGCAGGTGGTTTTTCAGGCCGAGGCACGCCCCGCGGTGCGCTGGGCCGCGCTTTTGCACGACATCGGCAAGGTCAAAACGCGTGCATTTACCGCCGATGGCAAAGTGACTTTTCATCGCCACTCGGAAGTCGGCGCGCGAATGTTTGACGACATCGGACCGCGCTTTGGCTTTGAGGGTTCGATGCGCAAAACTCTGCGCTTTTTGATACTGCATCATTTGCGTCCCAATCAGTACTTGCAGTCCTGGACAGATTCGGCGGTGCGGCGTTTTACGCGCGAAATTGGTAGCTATCTGCCCGATCTTTTGGATCTATCGCGGGCCGACGTTACTTCGCGGCGGCCGGGGCGCCGGCAGCAGGCACTAACGAACCTTGATGCGCTGTCGCAGCGCATCGACCACCTGCGCGCCGAAGATGCGGTGTTGCCGCTTTTGCCAAGCGGCATTGGCGATGTGATGATGAAGCACTTTGGATTGCCGCCGTCGCGCCTCATCGGCGACCTGAAGCGGGCGCTGGAAGCGGCCATCGAAGCGGGCGATTTGGAAGCGCGCCTCGACGCGGCAAGCTACCTGCCCTTTGTCGAAAAGCTTTTGAACCAGCACGAAGGCGAACCTTGTTTGTGTCAGGAATAGGGACGCAGCGACTCGGGCACATCTTCTAGATTGTCCCAATCGTCGAGCTCTCGCTCTTCGGTCTTTGAGAGGGCAAATCGGGCCACGCGCAGGCGGCGAAATAATTGCTGAAACGAACGCTCGCCCGCTGCGATGGCCGCCGTCAGCGCCGGTAGCGCCGATGGGTGATAGCGCGCAAAAAGCGGCTCAAAGCGTCCGTCGCGCTGCGGCGCTAAAACGTCGCAGGAAGCAAAATCCGCTGTGCAGAGCCGCCACAGCAGCTCAAACGACAAAAAAGGCAAATCGCAGGACAAAACCAGCGCGCCGCTTGTCGAGTTCGACAGCAGCGCAAAAAGCCCTCCAAGCGGTCCAATGTGCGCAGGCTTGTCGGCCAGCATAGGCAGGCCAAAATGTGCATATTCAGGACGCTGCCCGACGAGAACGCAGTCGAGTCCGGCCTGCGCCGCCAGTTCGCGCAGGTAGGCCACAAGCGGCTGCCCGGTTTTGGGATGGGACAACAAACCTTTGGGATGACCGCCCATGCGGCGACTTTGGCCACCGATGAAGATGCCGCAAAGCGGTGGCGCCGAATGCATTTTTTGCCTATTTGGCCGCGGCGCGGGCCCACACTCCGCGTCCTTCGCGCCACAGCCGCAAAGCCCGTCGCGCCAGCTCGATGCGCCGCGGCAGTGCCATTTCATCGTGAAATACCGTACTGACCATGCCGCGCATGACCTTATAGCTTTTGCGCAGACGGTCGCGATTGGGCGCATCGGGCAAAAGGGCTCCGGGCGGCGCATCCAAAAGCAGCGGCAGCAAGTTGGGAGCGCTCGACGACACCCGCCCTTCCGTCGTCAAGTACTCGGATTCATCGCTGATGAGATAGAAGGTATTGGTCAGGTCGCGAATGATGCGGCGTACGACCTCGGCCGAAAAAGCGATGAAATAGTCTTCTTCTTGCGTGGTGATGCGCTGGCGTTCGCTTGGCTCCAGCGTTTGAAAAAAGATGTGCAGAAATTCAACGGCGCTATCGATGGTAAACCACGGTTCGTCGACCAGCGACAAAAGGACAAAGCTACATTCCGGTCCCAGCATGTACATGCCGTTTTCGCTTTGCAGGGATGCGCGTTCTTCGGCGTGTACTTTTTCAAGCGCCACCAGCACATCGCGCTCGGCGATTTTCTGCTCTTCGCGGCGCGAGCTGCGCAGCCGTTCGTCGATGCTTTGAATGATCAGGGCGCCGCAGTGCTGTATCCAGGCGGGCACGCGAAAAGTCTTTTCCAAAAGCAGCTGCTCGGCGGTCGCCGATTCAAAGCGCAAACCCAGCCGCGCAAACGGCTCGCGCACCATGCGTTCGGCGCTGGAGTCATCAAGCGGTCCAAGCATGCGCAGCTTGGCGAAGTTTAAAAGCGGACCGAACAAATCCCAGCGCGCTTCGACCATTTCGGCATGGCCGGCCAAAATCACTCGACACACCGCGCCGCCTTGCAGAAGCAGAGCCGAGGCGCTGCGCAGCTCTTCCAAAAGCGGCGACTGACGATGTTCTTCCGGCGGCATCTTCAGCCCTTCCAAAATGCCGTCGACTACATCGCGCGGCCAGCCGCCTTGTGAAAAAGCGTTGCGCAATTCATCGATCTGCAAGCTCCCGAGGTCGGTGCTGCGCGTCGGCAACAGCGTTCCCAAGACCTGGCCCAGCGTCCGCGCCTCGCGCCACTCGCCAAGCAGATAGGCCCGCCTTTCGGTGCGCAAAATGGTATCGATTTCATCTAGCACGATGGCGAGGCTGCGATCGGGATGGCGGTGCGCCCATTCATCGACGATGGAGCGCAAAGACGGCAGCCCCTCGCCCAGCGCAAAGCCCGCTGCCGCGCGCAGCGGATCCAGGTCTTCCAAAAGCTCGCAAATCATCGCCTTGAGCAGCTCGCGGCTCGAAGGCGAAGTCGTGTAATCCATGCCGCGCGGAATGACGCGATAGCCTTGATGCTCAAGTTCGAAGCGCACCCGCTGCAAAAGCGAGGTCTTGCCGATTTTGCGCGGCCCGACGATTAGAAAATTCTCTTGGCGCTGGCCGCGAATTTCTTCCAACAAAGCGCGACGGCCGTAGAACATCTCTTCAATCAGTTCCTGATTGGCCAGGCCCATCTTGCTGCGGAAAGGCGACAGCGCGGCATAGCTGGCCGCGGCGGCCAGCCGGCGAATCAGTTCCTCGACGGGATGATCGTGTAGCGCGGCGTGCTGCAAATCCGAAACGTCGATGGCCGCCACGTGAAACAGATTGCGGCCCCAACCAAGTACGTCGGGATTCAGTTCCGGAACGACGACGATTGCCGACAGGGCAGTATCGCTAATCGTGCCATCGACGCCGGCATATCCGGCATCCGGACGCGGCATCAAATGCGGTCCCGAGCTGGCCGAGCTAAGCGTCGGCAAACGCGAGCGCAGATCCGTCTGCACCTGCTCCAAGGTCGGCCGATCCGGCTGGCCCGCCGGCAGATACAAAACCACGCGCTTAAGCCACGGCAACTGGCGCTTTTCGCGAAAGCGCACTTGCACGCTGCGCATCGGCACGTTGCCGCCACCCAAGTCGTCAAACTGCGTGCCATCGACGAGGTCTAGACGAAAGTAGCGGGCCAGCGCTTCGATAAAGCGGTGCTCGTCCTGGTTGTCCATCCACTTGCGGCAGGCGCGCGACAAGTCCAAAAAATCCTGCCAGCGGTTTTGCAGGCCCTGCACCCCCGGCCGATTCCAGCCGAGCACGGCGCGCAGTTGCGCCGAGTTTCCGCCGAGGGCCCGATCCACAGCCGCGGCATCCCACAGCGGCAACTGCCGCACCAGGTTGCGCCCGTCGATGGTATTGGGCAGGCCGCTTTCGCCGTCGGCAACGCCAAGCAGATTGCGCAGCCATTCACGCACCGCGGGGCTAGTAAACGCCACAAAACTGCGGTCTCCGGCGGCTCGCAGCGTACGCAAAAGCCCAAAGCGTTTTAGATCATTGGCCGTCGGCTCTAGCCAGCGGTCAGTGCTGCGAGCGGTGTCGTCCACGCCGCGCAGCCGAGCGCGTGGGCGGGGCTGTTTCAGATAGGTCCACAGCACCGTCCGAGTGTCCTGAAAGCTGCCGCGCACCCGCACTTTTTTCAGCCACATGACTTTGCTGACATCGTCAATGGTGCGCTGATCGAGGCGCACGCCGGCCCCGGCGATGACTTTGCTCGTGGGCAGCCGGTCCTTGCCGGAAATCGAGTAGACCGGCGCGTCCACGACCATGCCTGGACGCAGTTCGCCCACATCGAGGTCTACAGAATCTCCGCACAGCGCCGCCAAATACAGCCGATGCGGCAAGGGCAGCGCGCTCCAGACCGGCGCCAGATAGGTTCCAACGCGCGTTTCAAAGGCGCTGGGGCTAAGCGGGGCGCGCGAACGCTCGCGCAGAGCTTGCTCGACCACCGGCAGGCATTCGGCAATCAAGCGCAAATCGGTGCCGGTGGTGTCAATGAGCGTCCGCACCGCCGACTGCGCGCTCGACAGCACCGGTTGCGCCGCCTGCGAGCCGACCGAAAATGCGCTGTGAGCGGCCTGGCCGCCGGAAGGAAGCGGCGGTTTTTCTTCACGCGCGTGCATGAGGAAAATCAGCGATTGTTCCAGCTCGCTGCGCATGCGCTCATCGGTGCGATGCAAGCTGTAGGGATCGGCGACGTGATCCAAATCGAGCAGTTCCAGGTGACGGCTTTCGCTGCTGACAACGACCGGCTGCCCGCCGCTGGCCACCACCGAAAGCGGTAGCATCAGCGACAATGCGGCCGCCTGCGGCGAAAGCAAAAGCAGCGACCGGCCGCGGTAGGCCAGGCAAATGCGCGCGCCCAGTTGCAAAAGTTGCCGCTGCTCGTTTTCGTCGAATCGAGCGCGTTCGGCCATCTCGGGCAATCCGAGCAAAATCAAACCGCGCGACTGCGCAGAAGCGGTCGGCGCTTCCACGATGGACCGCAAAAGGGCTTCGGAAGTGTCCAGCCGCTCGGCGCTGGCCAAATTCAAAACACCGCTGAGCCGCACGGCGATTTGCTGAATTACATCGCGCAGGGTCGGGGTCGCCATGCGCTGACCGTGCGGCCCCGGTGCGGCGCCGAGGCTGCCCAGGGCGCTTGTCCCCGGCGTCGTCACTCTCGCCGCCAGATTGACCATGCGCCACTGCTCCAGCGTATCGATGGGGCGCTCGGGCCAATCAAGGCCAATGGCCTCGGCCAAAAGTTCATAGGCATGGGCGGGAAAGGCCGTCACCAGGGCCACAGCGGCAGTGGACGGACGCAGCATTTCCAAAAGCTGATCTCGCCGCGCCTGAAACAGCGTCGGCAGTCGTTCCGAGAAACTGTCAAACAAAGTGCGCGCAGCCTGCCTTTGCTCGCGCCGAAACTGCCCTTCGACGGCGCGCGCGGTGCGCTTGTCGCCGTCGTGAGTCATCTCGATTTCAACGCGATAGCGCAGTCCTTCGGCAGCGATGGTCGCCGGGCAGTCAATAAGCAGGCCAAGCTCCTGGCCGGGTTCCAGATCCACGGGCTCGTTGTCCAGGGGCCGAGCTCGCACTTCTTTGGGATCGCAACCGCGCACTAGCAGCGTCACACCGTGCGCAGTGCGAGCCGCGTCAGAAGCCAAAATGACCGCATAGCGGTGCACCCGCCGGCCTTCGCTGACGCCCATGTCGGAAACCAGGCGGACTTCGAAGTCGGGTTCGGTGCGCAGGCGCGTGGCTTCCTCGACAAGCACCTGCCACCACACCGAAAGCAGTGCCACCACCGTCGCTGTGGCCCGCACCGAAAGCATGCGCGAGGCAAAGGCCCCCGAATGTAAGAGCGGCGGGCCGCTTGTCAAATGCTCAATCAGTCGCTGGCGCAACTGGTTGCGCCGATGATCGAGCTGACTCGCCAGCTCGTCCAGGCTGTGCGCAATCTGCGCTTTGTTGGTCTTGCGATCCAGATCTTGCAGGGCCTGTAGCAAAAACGCCTGCTCGGCAAAATAGGTGACGTCGTCGAAGAACGCCCAAGCCTCGTCACGGTAGCGATAGGACAGATGCTGACCGACGAGGCTGCGCTGTTGTTGCAGCGGCGCCAGGGCTTTTTCCACCGCCGGACTTTGCAAAGAAGCCTGCAGCTCGGTGAGGTTTGTGACGTCAAAAAGCCGCTGAATGCCGCGAACGATTTCGGCCAGCGCCCAAGTATCCGGGGTCACGCCATCGGCGGATACCGGCAGGGCGGTGCGACCAAGCTCGTCGCCAAGGCGTTCGTAATAGATTTGATCAAAGCCGTTTTCGACGGCGACTTCAAAGCGCCACAGCATCTCGCTTTCGCTGGTGGTCGCGCCGTCGCCCAGCGATTCGTCGGATTCTTCGGCACCGATGTTGGGCAAACGCGGTCCCCAGCGCCGCGACACACCCAGCAAAAAGGCGCGAACCTCGGGATCGGGCAAAATTTCCGGCTGGCACATGGCTTCAATGACCGCGTGCGGCAGGTACAGTCGCGCCCGACCGAGGTCGCCGGCCAAATAAGTGCGATCCCACGACAAGGCCGAGCGCAATAGCAGCGCCATATTGGTCAAAAGAAAGCGACTCGGCTGCGTGGGCGAAACCGCTTCCAGCACGGCGACCATATTGCGAAAAAAAACCGGCTCGGTCTGATCGAATAGCTTGGCCCGATCAAGCCGCTGCAAATGGCGCAGAAATAGCGCGGCGACCGCGTCGGTGGCAAACGGCCAGGCGGCAGAGCGCGAGTCGTGCAAAATAATCGGCGGCAGCCACACGGCAAGCTCTTCGATATGTTCGGGCTTGGCGTGACGCTCGATGATTTGCAAAAGGTCGCCGCGGATGCTAAGCGGCTCGTCGCAAAGCTGTATGAGCCGCGCGCACAATTCGCGGCCCAGGCGCGACTGCTGAGCGTCGGCCCCACTGCCCAGGCCGCCCAGCGCGATGGGCACCAGCGCCTCAAGCATCTGATCGATGATCAGGCGGTGGCGCGGCGGCCGCGGCAGTGCCCAGGTCGAAATATCAAACAGATCGTTGTGGTTCGCCGTGATGTTGCCGCTTGGCGGGGTGCTGCGGCCTTCGGCAGAGGACTCCGCCTGGCCCATAAGGCGGCTCAAATGCAGCACGCTGGCCACCATGGGGGTGCCGCGCTCTTGACCGCTGCGCGATGCAGCGGACGAGGCGCTGGTGCGCAAGCCACTGGCCGGGGTGGCGATGCGTGCAGATTTCTGAGCGCCGTGGACGATCTTGACGCCGCCGGCGGGGGTGGCGGAATGTTGGCCGGTGGTCAATATCGATCCGGCAATGCGGCCCTCTTTAGCGCTTTGCAAAAGTTCGCGCACGGCGACGGCGCGGATGTGTGGTCCTTGTCCGCGCAGCGCCGCGCGCAAGACGTTGGCGCGCGAGCCGGACGCGCGCGCTCCCAAATCGAGCAGCCGATCGGTCAATTCGCGGTGGCCGTCCTGCGGGTGCGCTTCCCAACTGGCCAAAACGCCGCCTTGCAGCAAAATGATGAAGCGATAGCCGACCGAGGCGCCGCCGGCCAGCGCCCGACAAAGAATACGCTGCGGCGTGCCCCCCACTGCCAAACGCACCAGTTCCTGACCGTCATGCAGGTGGTCGATGGCAATGATGTGGATTTGTTCATCCTCGGTGCCGATGGCCACCGCCTGGCCGCCAAAGACGCCCTCGGGTACAAAAGTCAGCGCCGAGATGCCTTTGCTAAAAAGTTGCTGGGCGACCAGGCGCAGCGAATCCCCCTCGACGGTGAACATTTGCACTTGGCCGGTGGTGGTGCCCACCGCGATGCGGCTGCCGTCCTCGCTTTGGGCCCCGCAGGTGGCACCGACCGGAGCCGGTGCGGTTAGCGGTGGCCGGCCGAGGCGCCGCACTTGCAGCCGCGTGGACGAGATGGTCAGGACCGAACGCGCCGAAGACACCGCTGACAGAATTTCTAAAGACAGGGTCTGGCAGCGCACCTGCCCGCCTTCGACTTCGACCGCCAACACGGCAGGGCGCCCGCGTTCGCTGGTCGGCGGAATGCGCAAAAGCAGGGCTTCGCGTACCAATGTAGACTGCCCGTCGCCATCGATGGGCCGAACTTCGTAGCCGATGGGTTCGGCGCTGCTGCCGCCGCAGCGGGTCTCGGCGCGCAACACGGGTATGCCGCCGGGGTTTATGGTGTAAATGTACAGACGAGTATCGTTTCCCTCATCAACCCCGACGATGACGGTGGGATAGACCGCGTCGCCTTCCTGCCACATCCGGCGCACTTCGACAAATGACACATTGCCGCCGGGAATGCGCACTTCCAAACCGGCGCGCGGAAGCTGCCAGGGCCACTCGGGCGTATACGGCCGCGGCGAGGTGGACGATTGCGCCGGGCAATCGCTTGCCTCTTCGAGCGGCTTTTGAGACAGATCGAGCGGCTCGATGCGCAAAGTCCCCGAGCGATCGACGCCCGCCAGAAAGCAAGTCTGCGGCCACACCGAGCTTGGTACCGTCACCTTGTCCTGTTGCACATCGAGCGGATCGATGGCGGTGGCCATGAAGTCGAGCCGTTCGGTTTCGACGGAAAACCGATCGTTGCGCAGCTCTTCGATAAGCCCGATGGCGCGCAGTACCCGCAAAACCACGGCGTCATGCTCTTCATGACTGGCCAGCGGCGGCTTGTCCGGACGCGTAGCGATATGGCGCAGCCGCAGCTCGGCTTCGTGCATCAGCGTTTGGGCATACTCACGGGCCCGCAGACTGCGCACGCCAAGCAAGCGCTTCAGCTCGGGCGGAGGAGAATCGGCCGGAGGCAGTTCGGCGGCCTCGCCCTCGCCCTCGCTTTCTTCGGGCAGCGCGGCCGGAGCGCGCAGCCAATACTGTTCCAAGAGGCGTCGCGAAATGCGATCAATCTGATGACGCACCAGGCGCGGCGCGCCCAGGTAAATATCGACGAGCTCGGCAAGCACCGTACGCGCCAGTTGCAGCTTGGTCGCCGCCGCGTCCAGACGTCCGTCGGCCGGGCGCTCGGGCAAGGACAAATTGTGCATACGGGTCAGCGTGAGCATAGGCAAAGGCCCGGTTCGGGTGGCGCGTACCTCGTCGCAGGCAAGCTGCGGCAAATGCAGCAGCAAGAAATGTTCAAGCGCAACGACCGCTTCGCGCTGCGAGCGCTCGGGCAGCATATGCCAGCCAGGCTGTCCGGGGGTAAACCAGCGCACGAGCTCTACCACCGCTTGCGAAGCCGGGGCACTGCTTTCCAGCACCCGGCTGAGCAGATAAAGCTGCACCGCGGCGTGGGTATCGTGCGAGGTCGGGGCCAGTTGCAACAGACGCTCTACTGCCGAGTTGCCGAGCGCGGCATAAAGTTTGCGGCAGCGCTGATCGACAAGCGGCATATCGGTCAGTTCATAGATGCGCATGCTGCCGTCGATACCGCCCAGCACCAAGTCGATGCGCCCGCTGTTTTCGGCATCGGCCAGGGTCATCGACGAAAATAAAAAACCGGCATCCATGCGCCAGAGCACGCCGCCGTTGGATGGATCCATGGCAAAGACGTAGCCAAAGGAAGTACCACCAAGAAGCAGGCCGGTGCCTGGAGTCGGGCTTTGGACGCCGAGTTTGCGCGACGGCGCGTAGGCCAAACAAACAAAGCGCCACCCCGGAAACTGCAATTCGCGCAGCCGGCCGTCGCGACCGATGCGCTGAAGCCCGCCGCGGGTGTAGGCGACGACCAGGTCGTCTTCGCAAAGAACTAGATCGGAAACTTCGCCGGGCAAAAAAGAAATGCGGCTTAGTTCCAGGCCGCTGCTTTCTCGTCGCAACTGCCGATCGTCCAGAATTTCTACCCACAAGCGACCGTCGTCGGGCCGAGCGCGCAGAACGGGAACGCGACCGGGTTCGCAACTATCGCCGATAAGGCGTATCTCGCTGTGCCCGCCGGCGCCGGTGCCGGAAATCACGCGGCGATGCTCAAGTTCCGCGACATCCCAATTTTGCCCGTCGCAGGTGAGCTTCAGTTCGCGATAAACGGCGTTGTCGGCATGCTCTTCGATGGAAGTAACGATGGCTTCTTTGCGCTGAAAAACGCCGAAATTGGAGAAGGCAACCCCCAAAAGCCGGCCGCGAAAGCGATGCGTGCCGATGACCCAGGCGGCGGCGCCCCCGGGATCGCCGGATTCACGCACCAGACGCGGAGTGTGGACATTGTGATCGGTGTCCACGACCAGCATCTCGTTTTGACCATCGCCATCGAGGTCGGCGACGCGAATCAGCAAAAGCCCGCGCCCAAAGCGCAGGTTGCTGCGCAAAAGCGCCGGACGGCCGCGAAAACGGCACAAACGGACGAGTTCGCGCGCAGCAAAATCGGCGTTTTCCGAAATCGAAGTCGTCGCCTGCTTAATCAGGGTGCGATATTCTTCGACGTCCAGGGTGACCGGACTCGCCTCGATGCGGCGGATGCGCGGTTCAGACATGGATGTATTCTAACCGCTGTACGGACAGCGCTACTGAATGGTGCGGTTTAGAAGGATAGAGACATCGTCGCTGGCTTGGTTGGCGGTAATCACATCAGGATGGTTGTCGCCATCCAAATCAACCACGGCCAAGGCCCAGGGCTGATGCCCGACGGCGAATATTTGCGGCGGTTCGAAAGTACCGTCGCCCATGCCGAGCCAGACCCAAATTTGGTCGCGGCCGGAAATCGCCGCAACAAGGTCCTGCTTGCCATCTCGATCCAGATCGGCGATAGCCACGGCGCGCGGCTTTTCGGTGGTCATTACGCTCGGCAAGAACGTGAAGGTGCCATCGCCTTTGCCTTGACGCACGGTGATGTTGTTGCCGTCGAAATTGGCGGTGACCACGTCGGGTATCCCGTCTGCGGTCAAAAGGCCGCTGGCCAGTGCGATCGGGCCTTCTCCAACGACCGAGGTCAACTGCGGCGTCATAAACGTTCCGTCATTTTTTTTCAGCAAGACGCCGATCTGGTTTTCGCTGTAATTGGCGCTGAGCAGATCCATCTGGCTGTCGCCGTTGAAATCCGCAAGCAGCAAAGCCACCGGATCGCGGCCGACGGCATAGCCAGGGTAAGGCGGATCATTAAACAAGGTCGCGCCGCCGCTGCTTTTGTTGGTCAGAATGAAGACTTTGTTGAGGGTGCGCACGCTGACCGCCAAATCCACTTTGCCATCGCCGCTAAAATCCTTGGCAATGACCGAGGTTGCGGTTTGACCGACGGCGAAATAGTCCGGCGGGGTGCTAAAAGTTCCCTTGCTTGTACTGCTGCCGCGCAAAACGCTGAGGTCCTGCGACATCGGATTGTTGTGGGTCGCGATGATGTCGGACACGCCATCGCCGTTGATGTCGGCAACCGCCAGGGACGTCGGCTCTTCTGCCGTCGCATAGGGCGGCGCCGTGGCGACAAATTTTTGGCTATTCGGGCCATTATTCAAAAGCACGGTAATCGTCTTGTCCTCGGCGTTGGCAATGATAAGGTCTTTGGCACTGTCATTGTCGACGTCCTCGACGGCAAGTGCGCTCGGACCGTTGCCAGAGCCGCGCACCAAAGTATCGGCGAAATTCACGGGAATGCGCACATAGGCGTATAGATCGCTGGCGGCGACTTGGCTTTTGTCGGGGTTTTGCACCAGGACCTCGACAAAGCCGAGCGGTCCGTTATACGGGGGCACAGTCGCTAGGATTTGCGAAGACGACTTTACCTGCACGGCCGTCGCGGAAATGCCGGCAAACTTCACGGTGACCTGGTTTTGAAAACCGCTGCCACTGATGGTGACTTGGGTCCCGCCGGTGCGTACCGCGCGATCCGGGCTTATGCTGATGAGTTTGGGCGACACGGTCATGGCGCCGTCGCGCGCCATATCGAGTCGGCCTCCGGCATCGTCCAAATCTTGACCGGATGGTGTCTGACAAGCGCCTAGCGCCAGAATTCCGGCGCTTATGGCCAGCATCATACATCGACCGGGGCCGCGGGTGCTACCTATGTGAGATATGTAAGACATTGTGCCTCTCCCATGCTGTAGGTATTGCGATGAGTATGTACTCACGATATGGGCGCGCCCACAACGGTGTTCCGTCCGAGATTTCCGGTTGAGTATCCAGAAGACAGAAAGCATGTGAGAATAAAAGCTCGGCCTTTACCCCAAAGTGGTGGGCGAGGAAGCATTATGCGCCTGTCCAGAAGAGAAGTACTGATTCATGGCCTGCTTGGGACAGGCTATCTTGGGTTACGAGCTCTCGCCACGGGGTTGCCAGCGGCGCTACTTTGTCAGGCAGGCCAGGTGCATGCCGACGTCGAATCAGAATGCAGCGACCGCGGCGCGGCGCAGTATTTGATCCTGAGCGCGTCTGTAGATGGCGATCCTCTAAACGCCAACACCCCGGGCACTTATGATCTGCCAGAGATAGTTCATCCCACCGACCCGAAAATGGCGCCGTCGCGCTTTACGCTGGGGGGCCAGTCGGTGGTGGCGGCGCAGCCGTGGGCCAAGTTGCCGGCCAAGATTTTGGGCCGCACTTGCTTTTTTCATCACGCAACAGGAAGCAGCGCCCACCCTAGCCTGCCCGAGGTTCTGCGCCTGCGCGAAGGCAGTCAGGCCGAAATGTTGCCGGGGCTCTTCGGACGCTATGTGGGTGCTTGTTTGCAGACGGCGCAGATCGCGCCGCTTATAGTCGGCGCAGATCCGGTCATTAGCTTTGAAAATCGCAAGCTAAGCAGCTTGAAGCCGACCGCGCTGCGCGATGCGCTAAGCGGCGTGGAATCTCCGTTTGGCGATTTGGGCAAAGTGCGCGACGAAACGCTGGATCGCTTGCAGCAAATTCTGAAAGAGCGCGGCGGGAGGGCGCTGCGCGGGGAGCTCGACAATCGGGCCCTGTCCAATCGGCAGGCGCAGGCGCTTGGCGAGCAACTGCGCACCGATCTGGCCAGCATTAAAAGCGACGGAGTAGAGGGACAGATTTTGGCGACGGTGGCGCTTTTGCGCCTGAATGTGGCGCCGGTCATCGCAATACGCATTGGCTTTGGCGGCGACAACCATTTTGATCACGGGCTTTTGCATGAGGTCGAAGGGACGGTCAGCGGCGTCGCGCACATTGCTACATTGATGCAAAAACTTGAGCAGTATGGGCTTTTCGATCGAGTCAGCTTCGCCATGCTCAATGTTTTTGGACGAACCTTAAAAAAGCGCGGACTGCGCGGGCGCGAGCATTGGGCCAATCACAGCACCGCGGTGCTGATTGGCAAGGGTTTCAAAGCCGGCGTCATCGGGGGCTTACAGCCCGGCGAGGGCGATTTTTGTGCCCTGCCCATCGATGCGCAAAGCGGCCGCGGCACGCTCACCGGCGATATTGCTCCGATGGAATCATTAGCCTCCCTGGGCAAAACTCTTGGCCGGGGCGTCGGGATATCCGCCGAAGTGCTCAACCAACGTATCCCGCACGGCAAAATCGTCCGCGCTGCTCTCAGCCGACCATAGGGGTTTTGGACCTTCGGCTTCGTGAATGAGTTCTTCGCCTTCGAGCACTTGTATAAGCGCGTCTAGCAAGGCGGCAGCCACGCGGCCATCCATGGTTTTGTGATCGATGGCCATCATCAGCCAAACGCTTGGCCGCACGACGGCCTGACCACCTACGGCCAAAACTCGTTCGGCGACCCGTCCGACGCCAAGGGCCGCGCCGCTGTAGAAAGCCAGCGGCAGAGCAAAGTCGGCATTAGACACGCAGGTAATCTGAAACGTACCGACGAGCCGCCGGCGAAACCAGAGACTGTGGCCCAAAAGGCGCATGATCCACCGCCGCAGCGGACCAAAGGGAATGATCCAGCCATAGCGATTGAGCCCGGCCAAATCGCGCTCTTCTTTTTGACGAGCTGCCGGCACGGCATCATTTAGAAAAGCGACCAGATCGGGTAGCAACCGCGTCTCGGCCTGCGGAATGATCAGCACCGGGGCGTAATTGGTGCGTCCGGCGACGGATAGTCCGATATCAGCGTGTGCAGGGCGCAAACGCCGGTAACCCGCGACAACCTGATGGCTTTCCGGGGAGCGTTTTAGCCCAAGCGCGACCGCGCGAACGATAAGGTGCGTCCACGTGGCTGGCAGGCCGCGGGCGCGCAAAAGATGCAGCGCCACCTGGGCCTTAGACATGTCGCAAAGGCGCGCCACGACCCCGCCGGCTTGCGGGACGGCGGCAAATCCATCCACGAACCAGCGTTCGCTTGGAGAAAGCGCCTCAATGCTGCCTGTAGAGGAGGATTTGGCGGCATCCTGGGTCATATCGTCGACCTTGATTTAGAGGGCGCCTTGGCGCCGCACTCGCGGCGAGGCCTCGGCATTTTCAGCAGACGCTTCCGCTACGTCGGACGATATTTCAACCGCGGACGCCGGTCTAGACAATTGCGAAAGCGGCGGCAGCGCATAACGATCGCCTGTCTCGACAAAATGGTTGATATGCAAGGCCGCAGTGCGCGGCGCATCGTACTCGGACATGCGCTGCCCGAGCCGACGCGCCGATTGCGCAAATCTTGGCTGCTCGATCATTTGTTCAATCGTCGTACGCAGACGCTCGGCGCAGTAGTCGCGACGGGCCATGCGCTGCCCGGCCCCCAGGGCTTCGACACGCTGCAAGTTGATTTCCTGATCAAACAGGGTGGGAATGCCGAGCACCGGAACTCCGTGCGCCAAGGCCTGGTAGATCGTACCGTTGCCACCATGGGTGACCGCGACATGGGAAACGCTCATCAATGAATCGCCGTCGGCCAGCTCTTCGATAAAGATGTTGTCATGGCGGCGTAGCTGCTCGACCGGCAGCCCGGCGGTGGTGATAAGCACCTGATAAGAACTGCCGCCAAAGACGCGTACGGCTTCGTTGAAAAAATGGGTATCGCCGGTACTGCCCATGGTGAAGTACAAAGTCGGGCGACTTTTGTCGAGCCGTGGCAGCCAGATGGGGCGCGGCAAGGCGGCGCGAAATAAAATGGGGCCGATGTAGCGGAAGTCGTTTTGCGACGTCGGATGAATCGGAAAATACTCCGGCAAGTCGGCCAAAAGGGTGATATCGCCTTCGACAAGCTGATACATGGCAGAAAGCGGCGCCAGACCCAGCCGTTTTCGCACGGTGTCAAAGCCGCGCGCCCAATACCAAACAATCAGCTTTTTAAGCTGCGGAAAAAGCGCCTTGGCCAAGCTTTGACCCAGCAGCTTTTCGCTAAGGTGTCCCTCCGGAACTTGAATGCGTTCGGCAAATCGACTGGTCCAGGCGGCGTTGGTCAAACCCACGCAAGGAACGCCCAGGGCTTGCGCACTTGTAGGCAAGGACAACCGCATATCGCCAACCACCACGTCCGGAGCAATTTCGACGATTGCCTCCATATCGGAGCGGACGGATTTTTCAGCGACATCACGCCACCAGCGCAAATTGACAAGCCCAGCCCGGCGGGCCAAACCCAGCGTCACCTCGCGATCTTCGGTATAAACGGGACGTACAGAAAAGCCGGCTTCACGCAGCAGCCTGGTATAAGGACCAGTCGAGCAAAACACGACTTCGTAGCCGAAAAGGCGATGCAGGGCCCGACCCACCTCTAGCGTGCGGGTGGCATGGGCCAAAAATCCACCATCACAGAACAGTGCAACTTTGCGGCGCTTGCAGCGCAAGGGCATGTGTATCTCCTGTAGTTCCCCAAGCCCCCTGCAACCTCCGCACCGCCCTTGGGTAAGCTCTTTCAGGCAGTTACATATCCATGGCGCTGCCCAGTAATGACCCCCTGGTCACTACCAAACAGCGCCGGGCGCATAAAAGGCCCTCGTTTGAGGGGGGCTTTCCCCCCCAGGGGGGCCTAGACCCCATTGAGATTGAATGTGTGGGTGCACCTGGATTCGAACCAGGGACCTCAGCCTTATCAGGGCTGCGCTCTA
>CAYWPR010000080.1:0-25128 GCA_964460115.1 uncultured Myxococcales bacterium | reverse complement strand
CAGACTGTGCGGGCAGACCTGCGGCACATTGGCTTGCTGGCAGAGCTGTTTTAGGCGATAGCGCAGCGTGTGGCGCGTGTGCAGCGCCTCGCCGGGGGGACCAAGCAGCGGCGCATCGGCGGATTTGCCGGCCGCATGGAAAAGCAGAATGGCGCGCAGCGGCTCAGGCACTTGCAGGCGCCGGCGCGCCGTTTGGGTTTTGCCAAAGGGAATCCACAGGACACGTCCCGCATCGTCCAAATCGCGCACGACGCGAATGACGGCCTCGGTCGGACGCAACCCCAGAAAAATCTGCAAAAGCGCTGCCGTGGCTCCGACGTCAAGCTGCTCTGCTTGGGCCAGCGCAAAATGGACGAACTTGCGAGCTTCGTCAATGCGCAGTTGCGGCTTGCCGCGGCGCGGCCGGCCAATGGGGCGCACCTCGGAAAAGGGATTGTGCTCGACGTAACGGTGGGCCATGGCCCATTTGTAGAAGTGCTTGAGGCGGCGCAGCAGCAAATGATGAGTATCGACAGCGATGCGCTCGCCGCTCGCTTTGCGGCGCTCGGTCTCCTGTAGATACATCTGCTCGGCGCGCTCGGCCGACAGGGCGGAAAGCGCTTCTTCTAGGGGCAGAAATCCGCGCAGCATGCGAGAAATTTTGTCGACGGTATCGGCCAGAATTCCGCGCTTTTTGAGATCGCCGAGGTAGTCCTGTAAGACCTCTTCAAAGCGGTGCTGCACTTGCGCATGTATTTGATTTTGCAAATCGCTGTGCAGGGCCAACGCCGACTCATAGGAGTCGGCCAAAAGGGCTTTGCGGTGCCGTCCATCGAGCAGCACCAGCCGCCATTTTTCGCCGTTGCGATAAGGGCCAAGCACACGAGCCGTAGATCGGGGCATTGTTGAACAATTTTCGCATGCTAAGCCCGCCATGGAAAGCGTCGGTGCGGCGCCTCGGCGAATCGAGGCTAGCAGGCAAGTTCGATAAGCGCCGACACCGGCGCATGATCCGACAGATCGGCGTCGCGTTCGATGATGCAATCGACGACATGGATGTTCGAAGTGGCAAGAACGTAGTCGATGCGCCAACCCACATCTTTTTCGCGGGCTCGGCCGCGATTGGACCACCAGGAATAGGCAATCTTGTCGGGGTGGCGCTCGCGAAACAGATCGCGCCAGCCGGCAGCAAGCAGCCGATCGATAAAAGCGCGCTCTTCGAGCAAAAATCCGGAGTTTTTTTGATTGCTGCGCCAGTTCTTTAAGTCAATGGGACGGTGGGCGATGTTCAAATCGCCGCACAAGATCGTCGGCCGGCCGGTGCTGCGCAAGCGCGCCAGCCACTGCCAGATTTGTTCCATATACTCAAATTTCCAGGCCTGGCGCTCGGGGCCCGAGGAGCCGGAGGGCATATAAAGACTCCACACATCAAGCGCTGGCAGATGGGCGCAGATTGCCCGTCCCTCGGCATCGCCGCGCGGATGGCCCGTCCCAATCGTAAAACGGGTTTCGGGCGCGCGCGCCCATACCGCCGTGCCGGCGTAGCCTTTTTTTTGCGCCGGATGCCAGCCGGCCTGCCAGCCGCGCGGGCGCCACAGCGGACGGGGGGCCGACTCGCTGTCGCAGCGTATTTCCTGCAGACACAGCACATCGGGCCGTGCCCGCCCGAGCCAACGGCGAAAGCCGCGCCGCTCGGCAGAGCGCAAGCCGTTTAGATTCAGCGTAGTGATTTTCAAGGCCATGGCTATTTGTCGCGCCAGCGCAGTAGGCGCCGCGGCCAGCGCACGGGTGAGGCCGCCAAGGCATCGCGATACAGGCTGCGCGCCATGGCGCACACAAGGTCGGAAAACGGTGCGTTTTTTTCTGCCGGAGTCTCGATGAGCGTGACAAGACCGTCGGACATAGCGATGGCCAAGCGGTAGTCAAAGCGGCTTGCCGGCGTATAAATCGCGGCGCGGTAATGGGCCGAGGCGCGGTCCTCGGTTTCCAGTTCTAAGGCAATGCGCACGCCGGCGCTCGGATGAAGATTTTCCACGGCGCAAGTTATAGCCACTTGCGACAAAGCTCACAATGCGGTTAGGAAAAACAAATGGGTAGTTCTTCGTCGCGCAATTCCAATGTTTCGAAGCGCATAGATGTTAGTTCTGCAAAAAAGGCGCTTACGCAAAATCCTTTTGCGACGCTCGGCCAAAGCGCTATGCCGGCTTTGCTTCCGGCCGAAGGCCCGGCAACTGCGCCAAGCACAGAGCCCGCGAAAAACCCAATGAAAGGCCGGCTGCTTTTGCGTCGCGAAACCAAACATCGCGGCGGCAAGACGGTGGTTGTGATTGGCGGATTTTCGAGCTTGCGAGAATTTGCTGCGCAGGCTTTGCGCGAGCTTGAAAAAACTTTGAAGCAGCGGCTCGGCTGCGGCGGCAGCAGCGACTTAGAAAAACTCGAGATTGTGATTCAAGGGGACCGCCCCAAAGAGGTCGCAGACCTGCTTTGTGAGCTCGGCTATCAAGTCGGAGGGGTTACGTCCTAATCGCGGATATTTGTACTGCGGCTAAAATGGTGAAGAGCACCGCAGCCCCCAAGTCTTTTTCGGCCAGGAAGCTCACGCTGCAAACGCCGGCATATGTGTCCTGTGATCCAGCTTCGTCTGGCGCTGGCGCGCGAGTTTCAGACTTTGGCCGCTTTGCACCACCCTCACGTAATTCGAGTCTTAAGCCACGGTTTCGATGATGAGCCGGGTTCCTATTTTAGGATGGAACTTCTGGACAGGCCGCAGACGCTCTTAGGCGCCCTTTGGCATTGCTGCGGCCATGGCGAACCATTCCGATTTGGCTGGGACGCTGGATTATATGGCGCCGGAACTTTTGCTGAGACAGCCCCCATCTAACAAAGCGATCTGTATTAAGTGAGGGTGCCGTTCTATTTGCTGCTCGCTCGCAGCCTTCCGTATTCTCGGGAATCCCTGACACGCATGCTCGACGAGCTCCTGGGCGCAGACTCTGACCGTACTTTCTCGTTCGCCGTGGCCAAGTGGCCGATATATCGCGCGCGCGGTCGCAGCCCGATGGAACTTTGTCTTTGTTCCAGAATGTGTGCCACCCAGCCGGCGGTGCGGCCGATGGCAAAAAGACAAGCCGCGGCGCCAGCCGGCAAACGAAGCGCCGTCGTCAGTGCCACAAGTCCGATGTCCACCGTCGGCGGGGGATAGCCGGCGGCATGCATCGCCGCCACCAGCGCCAAAAGCGTATCGACCCCTGCATTGCGAATTTCCAGCCGCTTTACCAGCGCCAATAGCGGCGGAGTGCGCGGATCGCCGTCCGGATATAGCGGATGGCCAAAGCTTGGCACCACTTCGCCGCGGCGCAGCCGGTCGTTGATGACGGCCGTCGAATCACCCAGCCGCTGCGCTTCGGCCAAAAGCGCCTCGACGCGATCGCAGGCGCCGCCATGACGCGGTCCGGCCAGCGCCGCCAGCGCCGCGCTAAAACAGGCGTACAGATCCGCCCCGGCCGATGCCGCAATGCGCGCCGCAAATGTCGACATGTTCAGCTCATGATCGGCCATGATGACAAGCGCAGAATTGAGCGCCGATAGAACAGTTTCCTGCGGCAAATCTTGCGAATCATGACCCAGCGCCAGCGCCACCGCGGCGGCGATGCTTGGGGCCTGCAAAGCCTGCGCAAAGCGTTCGCAGTTCGCTTGGCCGCCTAGCGCCAAACCGGCCGCCAAA
The DNA here is from genome assembly GCA_964460115.1 of uncultured Myxococcales bacterium. GTDB lineage: Bacteria > Myxococcota_A > Polyangia > Palsa-1104 > JAEUJZ01 > JAEUJZ01. Next base: position 21,425 of record CAYWPR010000080.1, on the reverse strand, counting down.
TGAAATAAAAGTTGCCGCGCGCGTTCTTTTTCTGCCTCGGGCGGGGCTGAAAAACGGGCGGCATCGCCGAGCGCCAGCGCCGGCACCAGCAATGCCAAGGCAAAAAGCGGCGGCGTTCCGGGCGGAATCAGGGACAATAACGCCGTTTTATGTAGCGCCGGGGCCACGGACCAGCGCGGTGGGCTCGGCGGCAGATTGCCGTTCCACAAAAGCTCGGCAACTGCTTCAAAGGAAGTGCCTTGCTGGGCCAGATTGACGGCCGAAAAGCCGCGATAGCGTGGACCCTGGGCATCGACCGCGCTGATTGCCGTTTGCAAAACCGGCTCGCCAAAGTCCAGGGCCGCCGCCGCCACGGCGCCGTGTCCAGAGCGCGCTTCGGCGCGACCTTTTAGACGCAGCACTTCGCTGCGTGCATAGCGGTGACCGCGACCTTTTTCTGCCTGCATGCTGCGCAAAAGACCGCGACTGACGTAGGCATAAAGCGTTGCCGGTTTGACGCCAAGCAGCTCGGCCGCCTGCGCGGCGGTCAGCAGTTCTTCTTGGGATTGTTGATTGACGAATCTACCTTGATCAACATTGTCCATGCGTCAACATACTATCAAAAGGAGGTCATCGATGCGTACAAGCAGCAACACCAATTCTCAAAATCAGCACAATTTCGACAGTGCCACGGCCAGCGGCCTGGAAGGCGTGGTGGTCGCCGAGACCGAGCTTAGCGATGTGAACGGCGAGCTCGGTCGGCTGATCATCGGCGGCTACGACGTCGAAGAACTTGTGGGCCAAGCCAGCTTTGAACAGATTTGTTTGCTGCTATGGCGAGGCATTGCGATTGGTGACGATGCCGCAGCGCTTGCCGCGCTAAAAGCCGAGCTTGGCGCGGCTCGCGTGGCCGCCTTTGCCAAACTTGAGCACCTGGGCGATGCGCTTTTCCAGCGAGATGGCATGGACGCGCTGCGCGCCGGGCTGGCGCATTTGTCTTTGGAGGAAGCGGCGACTTCCGCATATACGGACGACGCCTTTTTGACCGGAGCCACGGCCGTCTTTGCGGCAGCCTGGTCGCGCCGACAGCGCGGTTTGGCGGCGATTGCCCCCGACCCGCAGCTCGATCACGCGGCGGATTATCTGCGCATGGTGCGCGGCCAAGTTGCAGCGGCAGACCTGTCTAATGCTCTTGGCAGTTATTTGGTGACGGTCTCGGACCATGGCTTGAATGCTTCGACCTTTGCGGCGCGGGTCGTGGCTTCGACCGGTTCGGATTTGGTATCGGCGGTGGTGGCGGCGATTGGCGCCTTAAAAGGTCCGCTGCACGGCGGCGCGCCGGGGCCCGTTTTGGATATGCTGGACGCCATCGGCGGGCCCGAGCACGCCACCGCTTGGTTAGAAGCCGAGCTATTGGCGGGACGGCGCATCATGGGCATGGGACACCGCATCTATCGAGTGCGCGATCCGCGGGCTCTGGTCTTAGAGCGTGCCATGGGCGGGCTTTTGTCCGCATCCGCAGCCGGCAGTGCGGCGTCCGGCGCGCGTTTGCCGCTGGCCCGCGCGGTCGAGCAGGCAGCCCTGGGGGTGCTGCGCACGCGCTATCCCAATCGCCCGCTACATGCCAATGTCGAGTTTTATACCGCGGTGCTTCTGGATGCGTTGGAACTGCCGCGCACGCTGTTTTCTTCCACTTTCGCGGTGGGCCGCGTGGCCGGCTGGTGTGCGCATGTGCGGGAACAGCGCGCCATCGGCCGACTGATTCGTCCAGCCTCGCGCTACGCGGGCGTCACGCGTCATTTGATCCAGCAGTAAATCGTCGCGCCGCCACCGCTCCATCAGATCGCCGATAATGAAAGCATGCTTGTGTCGATTCAGTGCTCGCACTGCGGAGCTCGCATGCCGGCCAAGCCGCAGGATCTTTACAAATGCGATTACTGCGGAACCGAGTTTCGTAGCAAATCCGCCGCGCCCTCCGAGCCGCAGCCCGCGAATCCGCCGCCGCGGCGCGTGCGAAAGTCGCGCGAAGCTTTGGGCGGCCAGTGGCTTTTGCGCTGGATGTGGCTGCCCATTGTCGTTTTGACCTGCGGACCGTTGCTGATTTCCGCGCTGCGCTCGCTGTCTCCGGCTGTTGATAGGACTTTGCCGGCGGTTTCTATGCCGAGCATCCCATTGCCAACTGCGGCGCTAAATTTGCCGTCCTTGCCGCAGCCGATGACGCGCCGCCTTTGGGACAATGTGGGCGGACCGCCGCAGCGTTTTGCCATCAAAGGTCGCGAAGCAGTGCTGGGACGCATGCGACTTGGATCCGCGGACGAGCTACACATCGTGGCGGCGGACTCGGCAACGGCCAAAGTTTTATGGCAGATAGGACCGCTAGGTACCTATAGCGACGGCTACCGCCATACTTTGTTTCAAGTGGTGGACGACCGCGTCGTGATTTCGGACTTTGCCGGCAAGCTGCACATTCATGATTTAGAAAGCGGACGGGAAATCCAGGTGCTGCCCTTGACCGATCGCATAAGTGCGCTGTGCGCCGGCCGCAAAGCGGATGAGGCAGCGGTGGGTCTTATCGATCAGAACCGCTGGGCGCTGGATGTGCACAGCTTGCGTTTGAGCGCGGCTCCGCTGCCGGCAGGATGCGGCCTGCGCCCGCACGAGCGTGAGCGCGAACGCAATGTTTCGCGGCGCCATGCTCCGACGCTTTCCGGTCTGCGCGTGACGAGCACGCTACACGAGGGTCCTTTGGCGGTGGCCGCCGCCGTAAAGGCGCCGGGGACTGCGCTGCCTTATGCGGTCGGCTTTGATGCAAATACCCGCGCCGTGAAATGGCAGGTACTTTTGCCGTCTGTGGATCCAGCGCTCGTGCGCGAGCGCATCCATGACGCGCTTTTTGGCGGACGCTATGTGGCGCTGTATGGCGTCGGCTCTTCAAGCGGATGGCACATGGTGGCGCTCGACGCGGCAAGCGGAGCGCGACTTTGGGAACGTCCCCTGCGCGCGCTTTTTGCCATCGACCGCGTAGAATCGCTGCTGCTAAGTGAAGGCTTTATTTATCTGGACCGCGGCCATGCGCTGGAGATTTATGCGGCCAAGGACGGAACCTTCATCGGCACGCTGGGCATGCAGACTTATAAAGAACGGGATTAGGCGTTTTTCGCGGATCGGGTTTTGCGTCGGCAGTAAAGGCCGGCCAGCGCCACGATCAAAAGATCGAACAGCCGCGCGGCGCCGCTTGGCTGCGTGGTTCGGCAGCCGCATCCGGCCGCGTCTGCCGGCGGCGTGCCGTCGGAGTTGCCGTTGCCATTGCCGTTGCCATTGCCGTTTGGATCAACAGTCGGCGGCACCGGCAGAATCGTGACTTTGGTAGTCGCTTCGGCTTGGGCTCGGCCGTCGCTGGCTCGCAATGCGAATTCCACTTCTTGCAATTGATCGCCGCTAGGCGCCGTAAACGTTGGAGTCAGCGACGTTGCATCGTCTAGCGTCACGGGAGTTCCGGAAGTCTGCACCCATTCAGAAGTCACCGCATCGCCGTCCTGATCACTGACGCTGCCTTCCAGCTTGACGGTACTGCCGGCGGCTACGCTTTGCTCGGCCAAGGCGACAGACACCGTGGGCGGGTGGTTCATGCAGGCGACGGCTTGCGGCCCAAGCTGCGGAAACGGCTTGTTGATGATTCCGCTTAGGCGCAGCTCGTCGAGTTCCCAACCGCTTTTGCCGGGAGTGTTGTTATCTGTGCCGACGCGAAAGCGCAGACGGACGGTCTTGCCCGCAAAGGCGGTGCCCAGGTCCACGGTCGATTCAATAAAATCCGGAAAGCTTGCACTCTCGTTAGAAAAGAACTTTCGATCCTGCGGGTTGCTCTTGTCGATAAGCGGATTGGGCGAGCTATGATCGAGCACGCTGTCATAACCATTGGCGGTAAAACTGGTCTCGCCAATGTCGGCCCAGGTCTGACCGTCGTCCTGGCTGATTTCAATGACGCCGCCATCGGAGTCCTTTTCGAATCGATAGCGGTGCCGTAGTGTAAATCCGAAAGTTCCGGAGGCGTCGACTTGCAGCGGCGGTGACATCAGCAACTGATCGGAATTTAGACCGTGATTCGGAACGGCGAAACGGCCTTCTCCGGTTGGCTCGATGATTTGCTGCCAGGGAACGGCCAGGCCGTCGATAATCGAGGTGCCGGCGGTGCTCCAGCCGGGGCTTGGCACATCGAAGCTATCGGTGGTCAGGCTTTGCAATGCCACATCGGCGTTCATCGTCCGTTTCAAATCGATGCTGATTGTGCGCGGCACGGCCAGGCTGGATGATTCAACTTTGAAGGTCAAAGTCGGCGTAATGGTGCCGTTTGCATCTTTCAGGCGAAAGTCGACCTTGGCGGTCACACTTTGAAACGGTTGCGCAACGGGAAATGCTGCTTGTCCGTTGTTCAAAAAGCCTAGCGCCGTATCATCGGCAGTCACAGTCAAGGTGGCATCGCTAAGCGCGCTGGTGCCGGTATTGCGCACCACCACAGTCAGGCGTCCGGTTTCTTCATTGTCAACAATGCCATCGGCATCGCAGCTACTTGCCGAGTCATCGAGCTTGTAGCTGACAAGCACCAGGTCCGGGCCGCTGGCGCTACTTTCTGTGGCTCCAGAGTTGGCCTCATCAAAACGGTCGGGGGCTACGGCGCCGGTGCCCGCGCCGCGCTTGGCGAAGCTGGCCGCGCAGTTCGAAAAGTCTTGGGAATCACGCGCCAACATCGCGGCCAGTAGGGCATCGCGTCCTTCAAGCAGAGTAGGGGCAATGGGCGTCAGCTTGAGGCTGGCGACCAGATACTCGCGCATGCGCTGCTGCGCTTGCTCAAAGGAATAGCGGCCCGTGTCGCGCAGCATATTCGTGTAGCATTCCCACAGCATGCTGGCCCAAATTTCGCCCATATTATGAACTTCGGCATTGTCCGGAGCGACATCGCCGTTATGCGGTGGTGCATCCGGAAGCGGAACTTCAGATGAGATGTGCTGGTAGCTCAGCGGGTTTTTGGTCGTATCCGTCGAATAAGGATAGCGCCGCAGGCCATAGTAATAGCCATCCGTCGCGTTATGCTCGGTAAAGCTGGCAACCGCGAAGGTTCCATTCCAGTTCGCGTTGGCGGGTACTGCGGCGGCCTCCGGCCGGACCAGGGTCAAAAGAGCAACGAAATCACCCCAGCCTTCGCCCATGCCCTTGGCTTGGCTTAAGGTCAAGCCGTTGGCATCTCCGACCAGCCGATTGGTCAAAACATGGCCCCACTCATGCATGAGAACGGAAGCATCCAAGCTGGCATCGGGAACTCGCGTGGTCCGTACCATTTTTAGCTGCACCGTCGCCATGGCATTTATCGCGGTTTTCAGTGCGGCGCCGTCACTTTGGGTCAGACTGACTGTCGGAATGGTAATGCTCGGGTCTATACCGGCGGTACCAGACATATTCGGTGGCGCGCCGGCTCGATCGCTGACGATGATCACGCCGACGGCGCCGCTGTCTTGCGCATTTTTGGTCTTCAGCGCAAATGTGCATGTGCCACGATCGATGACGGCAAATTTTCCGGCAAGCGCTGCTGCATTGACAAAGGGCAAGGTGCAGCCGTCCGTAGTTGTTCCAGCGCCATCGTCAACGAGGACAAGCTGATTTGTGAGATTAAAATTGTTTGGTCCAAATGCCGCGGTGCCCGAGTCATATACTTTGGCCAGCTCCGGCGGCGAAAGCACAGTGGTCGTTTGCTTGGCCGAATCGAATAAGAACATCTGAATGCGCGGCGAGCCTCCATCCGATGGAGTTTTGGCATTGGCATTGTTCCGTCCGGAGAAATCCTGCGCTTCCCCTAAAACCGCATCTGCTCCCTTTCCGCCGCGGTCAAAGTTATTCGTCTGCATATTGCCCGATTTTTCATCAAATCCGGCGTCATAAAAAGTGTCATGCAGGTGATTTAAGACATAAAAAAGCTGCGTAATGACCGCCTGCCGATCCGTGGCGCTGGCCGTGGTATCGCCTTCGGCGTCAACGGTGTAGTCAAAAACTCCGGGAGAGCTTGCGCTAAGGCCGACGTCGCCTGCGTCAAAACCATCCGGATCGGCAATGTCCGCGTAGGCAAAGACGTTGTTGCCTTTGCCTTCCGTGGCATCGGGGGGCAGCCAGGGATCGTTCTGCGAAAAAGGAGGCCCGGCATGTTCCAGTGTGACAAGGCTGGTCGGAAGCACTGCACTTGGCTTGCTGCCGTCGGGCGTTCCAGTCGGGTGCGGGAAAAAACCATTGCCGTAGGGATTGATAAGCGGCGTATTGCTGGCATCGGTCCATACGCGATAGGTAAAAGCGAGATCTTGGGTCAAATTGTTGCGAAACAGGATAGAGCTGTCTATTGCAGAAACGACAAAGGACAGAAGTTGTGAATCGCGTTCCTTGTCGGCGCGTACTTCCAGTTCCAGATAATGCGCCGGAACCAATCCCCGCGGTGTGGGATACATCACTTGTTTTTTGCGCGCCGGCTGGGTCAGCGTATAGCGCTTGGGAATTTCCGCCGCTGCGGTTGGTCCTATAGGCGCATTGGCTACACCCAGATCGTTTAGTGCAGCGCTGACCGCATCAGCGGCCGAAACGGCAAATCCGGGAGCTGTGCGGCGAATCGCCGAGGTGAAGTTTCCCGATGCCGCAATCGGCCGCAAGTTCTGATTCAGGGCCACGGTCACGCCGCGCAGAAACACCGGCAGGCCATCAAGCTCTTGCTCAAAGCGGATAAGGACTGCACCTCGTCCTAGATCGTGTACGGTTTTCAATTTCACCGTCTGCATGGCCGCGGCACTCATGCGATAGGTCGAGCGCAAATCGGCAAGCACCTGCCAGGCCACAGCTTCGGCATTCTTGTCGGGGCTTGGCTCGCCGTGCGGACTCAGCCAAATAAAAGTCGGCAGGCCGGAGCGCTCATCCTTGTGGGCGACCTGCGGATCCACAATGCGCGCGGAAGCAGCCTGCGGCATTGTTTCCGATACTTTGGGAGCTTCCGAACATGCGCCGAGCAGCCAAACTACCGAAGCGGCAAAAAACGGATTCGAAAATCTTCTTCTAGTATACATCTCATTCCCATTTCACGCCCAGTCAGCCAGCCTAAGGGAATTCTTAGCGCTTTATGAGGCTACAGGGCTCGCCTATCAATAAATCGCTATTTAGCTTTATGGAGATATTTTGCAACGTTTTCACATGTATCAGATGCGGCTTCTTCTATCGCGCGTTTTTCCATTGCTTTGATACCTTTCTCAGAGGGATTAGGTGCTGCGAAAGCTCCGCTCCCTTTAGGCATTGCCTGCATTGCCCCGTTCTTACTAAGAATCGCACTCACATCACAGAATACGGCTTTCTCTTCTGGCTTATCCGTGGCCTCTAGAGATAAGCTTTGCACATTGGCATCTAAGCTGAAAATCTCTTCTTTTGCATCTTCACTTGGGCGTATGTCTAACTGATGTTTAGGGGCTGACTCTATCATGGATTGGGAGAGTAGTTTCCGCACCTGCTCAGCATCAGGATGTTTGGCACTAACGCCAACCTTATTGAGGAAAATAGGAGGTATTAACCCCTGGGAATCTGTCGCGGAAGAAGTCGGTCCCGAGGATGCTTTGCTGTCTGATCGCGCAGATCCAGCAGAAAATGCTGGTTTGACTTCAAACTCACTCATAAAAATGAAACCTCCCCGATATCAGGATACATGACATCCACAGCCTGGTTCAAAGACATTTCAGGCAAAACCACCGTGCACGGCTTGGCATCGCCATTTTTGTGTGAAGAGTTGAAAGCTTAGGAGTAGCGCAAGGACGGAATGCAACAGGCGGTGCGGTGCGAACGGGAGCTGTCAGATGTTATCCGCCTGTGCCAAGCGAGAAGCGTTCTTGCAAGAGGCAAGCGCTGAGTATCATCATAAATACGCCATCTACAGCCGTGCGAGCGGCAGCGTCCATGGTCGAAACCTCGTCGAGCAAGGCGATGACGCTTTTTTGATCAAAAAAGGGCAGGGCGGCAAGGCGCGGACCACGTACGGTGTCCTGTAGCAGTTCATACATGCGTCCCTGCAGATTCAGCGTTGTGGGGGGCGCCAAAAATGGATGCTTCTGGCGCTTGTAGACAGTATCGGTCAGGTTCGGACGGGCGGCTTCGCGCAGCAGATATTTTTCGGTTGTTTGATGGATCTTGATGGAAACCGGCAAGCTGCGCGCTAGCTCAACGACATGGTGATCCAAAAAGGGTACGCGTCCTTCGACAGAATTGGCCATTTCCATGCGATCGCCAAGGACATTGAGGATGTAGTTGGCCAGGGGTGACTTGGACCAAGTGTACATCGATTGGTGGACGATTTCGCGCCCCCAAAGCTGGCCGCGTACATCTAGTCCATCAAGGAGATTGCGATAGGCGTCTCGGCCGGAAAACTGATTGGCAAACCAAGGAGTATAGAGCTTGGCAAAATGCACGGCCATCGAAGAGATGGACTCCATCCAGCTTGGTACAAATCCCAGAATGGCACGGACGGCGTGTAGCGACTGCGTCTGTCCGTGTGGCAAAAGAATGCCTCCGGACACCTTGTTTTTTTCCTGAAGGTTGGCAAGAAGCTGCGCCACTTCCGAATTCTGGGCGGCCGCTTGTTCGGAAAGCAGCAAATCGCGGCGAAAATGCGGATATCCGGCCAGAATTTCATCGGCTCCCTCGCCGGTCAGAACGACCTTGTATCCGGCTTTGTGAACGGCCCGGCTGAGCAGAAACTTGGCGATTCCGTGCGTATTGAAAAATAAGGATTCGCTGTGCCAAAGCGCTTCGGCAAAGTGATCCGCCAGGTCTTCGTGACGAACGGCAATGGGATAAAATTCGGCGCCCGCGTGCGCTGCCATTTCCCGGGCAATCGGTTCTTCATCGTAGTCTGCTCGATCAAAGCTGAGTGTGAATGCCTTGATGGGAGTTCGCACATGCCGCGAAGCCATGCCGAGCAGGCTGCAAGAATCGAGGCCGCCGCTAAGATAGCAGCCGACCGGCACATCGGCATGCAGCCGCAGACGAATCGCCTGATCCAAAGCGGCGCGAAACTCGTCGATGGCATCGCGTGAAAAAGGCCGGCTATTTTGCGCGGTTGGGTAGTCGAAATCCCAATACCGCACAAGCTGATGGCGGTTGCGCGTCACCCACAAATAATGCCCCGGAGGAACTTGGTAGACGCCGGCAAATAGGGTGGAGTTTGGCGTCCCGGTGATGGCACTGCTGCTTTGAAACAGAGTATCGTGATCCCAATTTGCCGGTAGTCCTGCGGCAAACAGCGCTTTGACTTCGGAAGCCAAGTAAAGGGTGCCTTTGTGCCAAGCGTAATAGAGCGGTTTGATTCCGAAGCGGTCGCGTCCAGCGAACAGAATTTGCGCGTTCTCGTCCCACAGTGCAAAGGCGAACTCGCCGCGCAACTGATGCACCGCGCTGGCCCCAAGTTCCTCGTACAGGTGCAAAAGGATTTCGCTGTCCGATTCGGTGCGAAAGCGATGCCCTTTTTCGGTCAGCTCTTGCCGAATGCGGATGAAGTCATAAAATTCGCCATTGACGACCGCATGAATGTTGTCGTTTTCGTTTCGAAGCGGCTGATCTCCGGTGCGCAGATCGATGATACTGAGCCGCGCGTGCCCGAGCCCCACGCGCCCAGAAGGAGAAATAAAGTGGCGCTGGCCGTCGGGTCCGCGATGATGCAGGACCGCGGTGGCGCGATGTAGGGTGTCGATGGAAACAGGATTTTGCTTGCCGAAGATTGCAACGATTCCACACATAGCTTGCCACTGTAACCGTTTGCGGCAGACATTTGAATGGTTGCTTCGCACAAAGGCGAAAATCCGGCGAATTGCGCGAGGTTGCGTCGTATTTTCAGGACTGTTTTCGAACCACCTACTGACTTATTGGATCAGGCGTTTGATGTCGCCGCAGGCGATATAGGAATTGCCGCCGGGACCCAAAATGACTTCATCGACGACATAAAGGACCCCCACTTCGCGAATGCTGCGCGGAAAGCGCATGTTGAAGTTGGGATCATATCCGTCTGAAACCACGCGAGCGCGCAATTTGCTGCTCTCTTTGACGCACTGTACAAGGACGCCGTCACCGACGCTTTGTGTCGTCGGCAAATCTGCCGCCGTGCAGGAAACAGAAGAGGCTTTGCCGCTTTTTTTGCGAGTACTTCCGGTGTTCTGCGCAGAGCGCTTTTGCCCAGGCAGTAGCAGCAGACGTATATCGCCGCTGGCGCGGTAGAAGCTACCGTCTTTGGACAGGTGCACCGCGTCGACCACGTAGCTGGCCCCTTCTTCGCGAATCGCCCGCGGAAACTGTACGTGCAGCGATTGATCATAGCCGGCAGAGACAACGCGAATGCGCAGGCGGCCGGATTCCTTTTCACAGCGCACAACCACTCCGCTGCCCGGTTCTGACACCGCCGCTAGTTTCGCGGTCGAGCCCCCTGAAGTGCCGCGTAAATTGAGATCGCGGCGATTTCGATGTCGCGCCTGATAGGCCTGATCGAGCATCTCTTTGCGCAGCACTCCGTCAAACTCGCGTTTTTCCAGACGCTCGGCGTAGTGCTCAAGCTGTTCGACTTCTTCGGCAATTTCAAACTTCTCGACGATAGAACTGGCTTTCAGTTCCTGTATGATCTGGCGCAGCCTTTGCGCCGCTTCGGAAAGCTTCCCTTTATCGGCAAAAGAAATGGCTTCATCTTTGACTTTGGCGATGCGCAGCGGTCCGGTTTTCATTTCGACCGCGACGTCAGCAGTTGTAGGTACCGCACCCGTCACCACGTCTAGAGTCAGCGGCAGCTCGCCTTTTTCATTCGTCAGTTTGCCGTCGGCCTGGCCTTTATAACGATACTTCAGAGTTCCAAGCGCAAAAGTTCCGGGGTGGGCCGGGGCGCTTAGCTCTACCTCCAAGGCCAACAGTTTTTCTTCGACGCCATAGACGTCTCCAAGCGAGATTTTGATACCGGGGCCGCTTTCTTCAATGGGATACTGATTCAGCAGCGTGGCTTTGACCCCCGCGGCCAATTGCAGCTCGACCTGCAGGTCGGCCGCAGCAATGGAAGACAAGCCTTCTATTTCGATCTGAAACACTCCCTCGGCATCATCGGGCGATTCGATGAAGTAGAAATTTCCGCCGCCGGCCTTGGCCATGTGCATGAGCAGGTCTTCGTTGAAGTTGCTGCCAAATCCGAGTGTGGTCGTGGCCAACCCGGCTGCGGTCTTTTTGCGCACTTCGTCTAGAATCTTGTCCGGTTCGGTGACCCCGACATTGGCTTGACCGTCAGTCAATAGCAGAACGCGGTTTACCTGTTCCGGAGCTTGATGCTTCTTGACGTGGGTGCATCCTTTTTGCCATCCGCCGGTCAGATTGGTACAGCCGCCTGCCGAGATCTTGCTGAGCGCCGCGCGCACCGCCGTTTTGTCGGCCAAAAGCTGCGGCTCTAGCAGGGTATCCGCCGTGTCATCGTAAATGACTACGGAAAGGCGATCTTCAGAAGTGAGCCGCTCGACCACACCTTGCGCCGCCTTGATGGCCTGCTTCAAGGGCGCTCCAGCCATAGAACCGGAACGATCGATCACCAGGCTCAGATTCAGCGGACGTCGTCGGCTGGACGTTGTTTCCGCTTGAAAACGGATCAGCAAATCTACATGGGTCTTTGACGATACTGAAAGCGCGGGACGGCTGACTGCGTAGCTTGCCTTCATAAGGACCATCCTTGAGCTCGAATTGCGGCCGAGCGGGTAGGGGGGGGCATCACGCTGCCCTGAGGTACGCCATGAGGATGGCGGCTATAGGGCGGCCCTTTTAGCAAAGCACAGCGACGGAATTGTGTAAAGATGTTTACGAATAAAGCCGTGGGCGGACGAGTGTAAAGATGTTTACGAATGAGCTCGTGGGCGGACGATCGGCAGGCCGCGGCCTAATTCATAAGCGCCGCTTACTATTGCCAATCGTCGCGGCAGATTGCTTTGCCGCGCTCTGGCATTGTATGGGAATGTCCCAGGCTGTTTTCGCGGACGATGTGTCCTTTGCAAGTCTTTGTGAAGTACTTGTAGCGGATGGTTTGTCCCGCGCTTTCTCGAATGGGAATATCTATCGCCCAAGTGTTGCCATTGATGAATTCCAGGGCCACGGCCTTGGCGATGTCCCAGTTGCCAAGCTCGAAACAATCTCCGCAAATAAACATTTGTTCATCGGCTTGCGCGCGGTGGCCGTTTACCTGAAAGTTCACGACCGCCTGGCCAGTGATTTCCGGCAGCGTACAAGCATACACATGTACAGAATCGGCTTCTAAAGTCAGCGCCGCCCGTCCGGCTTGCACATGCAACAGCTGGCCGCCCAGAATATTTTCATACTGCCCGTCGAGCAACGCCACCTGGCAAAGTGCAACCGGCTGCGCCGGTCCTTTGTTAAGCGCTACCAAACAAGAGTGCCCCATGTAGACGCGCTCAAAGACATACACATCATCAGATAGCGCCCGAGTCAGCATACTGCCTTTTTGCACCGCCAGATTTTCTTTGCGCAGCTTCGCCAACTTGGCGATGTCGCGATAGATGATGGCGGTCTCGTCCCAACTTTGCATCATTGGCCGGTTATAAGGATCGCGACCCTGATTCGTATCATCGTGCAGCCCTTGCTCGGTTCCGTAATAAATACAAGGAATACCTCGGGCGCACAGAATCAGATTTACCGCCATGCGCAAGCGCTGCGAATCATTGCGCAAAGAAAGGAAGCGCGGCAGATCATGGTTGTCGACAAAAGTCACAAGTTCGGTGGCGCTGCGATAAGCTGCGTCATGTTGCACAACTTCCTCGATTTCGCGCATCGAACGATCTTTGCCAAGCGCGTTCTGAATTGCAAAACACAGTGCGAAATCGAGCATGCTCATGCCGCTTTTGTTGGCAAATTCGACGGCAGCGGCATCATAGACACCTCCCAAAAACCATTCTCCGAACATGAATAGATCCGGCTTGTGCTTCAGCATGTCACAGGAGAATTCCTGCCAGAACCACAGCGGCATGTGCTTGACGGTATCTACCCGCAGCCCATCACATCCTTTGTCGATCCAAGCTTTTATGCAGGCTTTGATATAGGAACGAAACGCGAAACTCGTTTCGTTAAAATCGGCCAAGCCGGCAAAACTTTTGGATTGTACTTCGTCGAGATTCGTCCAATCGACCACTTCGCCGGCGTGGTGATACCAATGACCGCGATCCTCGTCGTAACTGGCCAGCTTTCGCCCATCGTCGTAAAGCTCGCCACGTGCTCCCGGAGTGGTGGGGTTTGAATGATTACAGACGACATCCAGAATCAGCTTCATGCCGCTTGCGTGCATGTCGCTTAGTAGCTCATCAAAAACGGTATTTTGCCGAGTGAAAAGCCGAACATCGGCAGGATCTTCGACCAAATGTTCATCCAACCGGCGAAAATCTTTGGCCCAGTATCCATGATACGGAGCCATCGGAACAGCCATTTGGACGACACCATCGACCTGATCAAAGACCGGCGTAATCCACAGGGCCGAGATTCCCATATTGCGCAAATAGCTTAGCTTTTTGGCAATGCCGAGCAGGTCCCCGCCCCAGTACATATACCACTTGGTGCGCGTCACATCGTAGGATTGCGAATCTTTGCCTTGGTTGTTTTGCGTATCTCCGTCAAAAAAACGATCGACGACGATAAAATAAAGGATCTGATCGCGAAACTCCGGCATGGCTATCCTCGTAGTACCAAGACACTTTCAGCGGGCGCGCAGAATGACCGATGAACGGGCCTGCGCCTCGTAATGAGCTCCCTGAATCAAGGGAGCGTTTTCCAGCTCGCAAAAATCCGCCGGCGACAAAAGCGCCGTATCGACAATGCGATGGTAACGTTTGCCATCGGAAAGCGGCGGCAGTGTGAATGTGAGGGGCTGCCAATAGGCGTTTAGAATGACGTACAAATGCTCGCCATAAGCAGGATGGCTAAGTTCGAACGCCAGGCTGTGTGAATCATGACTAAAGTCCGGTGCAAAAGGAGTAATGCCGTGCCAGACAATGTCCGGCGGGCCCGGCTCGGTCCAAAAGATTTCTTCCTGAAACAGACGGAGACTGCGATTCAAGTGCACAAGTCCGCGTACAAAACGCAATAGACTGGCGTGCTTAGAAATATCCTCCCAATGTAACCAGCTTTGTTCATTGTCTTGGCAGTAGGCATTGTTGTTGCCATTCTGCGTGCGGCGTATTTCGTCGCCCATAAGCAACATAGGAGTCCCTTGTGAAGTCAAAAGGATGGTCAATAGGTTTTTTATCTGCCGCAACCGCAGGGCTTCGATGGCCGGATCCTCTGTGGGCCCTTCCGTGCCATAATTGGCGCTGTCATTCTGATCCGACCCATCGCGATTGCTTTCGCCATTGTTCTCGTTGTGCTTGCGTTCATAGGTGCACAAATCGTTTAAGGTAAATCCGTCGTGACAAGTGACAAAATTGATGCTGCGGTTCGGCTCTCGGCCGGCTGGCCGGTAGATATCTGGACTGGCCGTGATGCGCTGGGCGAGCTTTTGCACTTGCCCTGGCTGTCCGCAAATGAAACGGCGTACATCGTCTCGATACGGTCCATTCCACTCTGCCCAGCGATGACCTGTAAATTTGCCGACTTGATAAAGTCCTGCCGCATCCCAGGCCTCCGCAATGATCTTGGTTCCGGCCAAAACCGGATCGGATTCGATCTCCCACAGAATGGGCGGATCTTTTAGCAGCTCTCCCGTCACATCTCGCGACATCACAGAGGCTAGATCAAAACGGAAGCCGTCCACATGCATGACCTGTACCCAATAACGCAGGCAGTCAAGAATCATACGACGAACCACAGAGTGGTTGGCGTTTAGGGTATTGCCGCAGCCGGTGTAATCCGCATAGCGGCTGCGATCATTTGGCGGAAGGATGTAGTAGCCGCGATTTTCCAGACCGCGCAAGGACAATGTAGGCCCGTTTTCGCCGCCCTCGGCGCTGTGGTTGAAGATAATGTCTAAAATGACTTCGATACCGGCGCGATGCAGCGCTTTGACCATGTCGCAGAACTCGCGGACCGGCGCAAAAGGATCCTGTGCACAGCAATAGCCGCGATGGGGCGCGAAAAATCCGATGGGGCTATAGCCCCAGTAGTTCCGTTTCGTTTGCGCGGCGTCCTGCTCATCGAATTGTTGTACCGGCAATAGTTCGACCGCAGTGATTCCCAAGTCTTTCAGGTAGGGAATCTTATCGATAAGGCCTAGATAGGTTCCGCGGCGCTCGGCAGGCACCTGAGAGCTGGGATGGCGAGTAAACCCGCCGACGTGCATTTCGTACAGAACCGACCCGGCAAAAGGCCGACACAGCGGCTTGTCCCCTTCCCAGTCATAGGTTGCCGGGTTCACGACCACAGCTTTTAGGGCTGTTCTGCAATTGTCCCCCGGCTGCATAGCGGCTTGACGCTGATAATTGTTGCAGACCACTGCCCGTGCATAGGGGTCTAAAAGTACCTTGGAGCTATCAAAGCGCAAACCCTGCTCTTTGAGAAAGGGACCATGTGCGCGATATCCGTAAATCTGTCCGATGGTGGTATCAGGTACAAAGACATGCCAATAGTAGAATGTTCGGTTGTCTCTAGGATCAAGCTGAATGACTCGCGATGGCGCGGTGGCGTCGGCCCGGTCGAAAAGCAGAAGTTCCATCCCAGTGGAATGCTTCGAGAATACGCTGAAATTGACGCCGCCGTCCTGGGCCGTTGCACCAAGGGGATACGCCTGCCCGCGACCCGTAGAACCATTCATAGCGCTAAAGAGTACTTGAGCCTGGCCCAAACGCACAGATTTTCCAGTGACTATCCCACTGCCTGTTGCAAGACCCCTTAGCGTGCCTAGCCAAGAGACATCCCCGTGATCAAAGTCCGGTGCGCAGGTTCTGTTTGCTCAGGCACAGCCGCTTTAGATGCGATATGATGATCAAATGGGGTGCCATATTGGCCCGCACTATCTTGAGCAGGAAAAAGACTGCTTGTTACTGCGGCTACATGGAGACTTCACGTTGGCTCACATGCAACAGTTTTGCCGGCTGACCGATCTTGTCGTTGCTGAATATGGTGGGGCATATACAATTTCCGACGTCAGCCACGGCGGCGGTATCCCGGCCGATGCCCGCCGCTATGCCATGGACTGGCCTAACGCGCAGCGCATTCAGGGTACGGCGATCTTTGGCGCCAGTTTGATTACCGGAGTCTTTATCTCGATGATGACTCGAACTGCCAGATTTGTTCAAAAACATGTGATTCCTACCAATGTGGTAAAAACAGAGGCCGAAGCGCGAGCCTGGATAGATTCGCTGCGCCGGCAGCCTTACGCCCCCCCACGAAAGTAGTCTCCAAAAAAGAAATCGTCGCCCGTTGGAAAAGGCAATTGCCTTGCTTGAATGCCTCATGCTACGCAGTGTCTTATCGTCTTGAAAGACAGGAGGAGCCCATGGTTGGATACGTTACGCTTGGAAGCAATAATGTGGACCGCGCCGCAAAATTCTATGATGAGCTACTAGGTAGCATCGGTGCCAAACGGATTATGGATTTTGGCACATTTATCCTGTGGGGCGTATCTATGGGGTCTCCGGGATTGGCCGTCACCAAGCCTTACGATGGAAAAAACGCAACTGTGGGCAACGGCGTGATGGTCGCCCTGGCCATGGATTCGCGCGAAAAAGTCGATGCGCTTTACAAAAAAGCCATCGCGCTCGGCGGAACCGATGAAGGCCCTCCGGGACCGCGCGGCGATAGCTTTTATGCCGGGTATTTTCGCGACCTCGACGGCAATAAGCTAAACGCGTTTTACATCGGCTAGCCGCGCTCTTTGTCGCTTTCGCAGGTAGCGCGGACCCGAGCTCTGCAGCATTTCCTTCAGAATCCATAGTTTACCGCAGACTCCACTCCTGGCAGGATTCGCTTGCTGAACGACCACTTAGGAGGTCCGAAATGCGTACCAAGCGAACCATTGCCAAAGACGCCGGCTCAGATGGAATCAGTCGGCGCGATTTTCTAAATGGCGTACTCATCGCGGCCGGCGGCTCGCTTTTGCCGAGCGGCTGCAGTGACGATACCCCCGCAACGCCGATGGGAATTCAAGGCCCCTGCGACGCAGGAATCGGCATGGATCCCCGCGCCTTACGCGGCGGAAACCTGCCAACGACCTTCAATATGGGCCATCTTTTGCGCGACCACCGCCTTAGTTTCTCGACTACCAAGGTGTCAGTCGCCTCGTCCAAATGCGACGCGCTAAGCGGCACATTTGCCATCCAAAACGACCCCGCTGCGTATGACGTCATTATTGTTGGCAGCGGCATGTCCGGACTGTCTGCCGCGTTTTTTCTAAAGCGCCAACGGCCGGGTACAAAAATTCTGATCCTTGACGCCGGCAGCGCATTTGGCGGCAATTCCGGCCGAGACGTCGACGCCCCATTTTCGACCATCGCCGCGACCGGCGCTGCTTATGCCGTGATTCCCTATAATTCCATGCTGACCGAGCTGTACGGCACCATCGGCATCGACTGGGAGGCCAGCCGAATTCCCGACCCTGTCTATTGTTATTATTTTGACGAGCACACGCCCTATATACTGCCCGGCCAAAGCCGCTGGGTTTCGGATGTGTACCATCAGGGATTGGATCTTTTGCCGTATCCTCCCGATGTTTTGGCCAGCATCAAAAAAGCGCGCCAAGACATCTTGGAATTGACCAGTCAGCCCGGAGCTCCGACGGATCCAGCCGATAGCGGCGATCCGCGCTTTGATGACTTGGCCGGAATCAGCTTGCACGACTGGCTTGTAAAGACCCAGGGCTATCATCCTGCGGTTTCAGACTTTTATACTCGATACTCCATAGATGCCTTGGCCGGTACTACCGAGCAGGTAAATGCTTATTCGGGTTTAAGCTTTCTCAGCGGTGAGTACACGGGGCTATTCGCCCTTCCCGGCGGCAATGATGGCATTGGCCGGCACCTTGTCCGTTGGCTGATTCCTGACGCTATTTTCGGAAAAACCAGCGCCGAGATCCTCGCAAACCCGGTGCAGACGGACAAACTGGACAAGCCGGAAAGCAGCGTCCGGCTGCGCCAGGGCGCCATGGCGGTGCGCGCCGACACCAGCGACAAAAATGCCCAAGTGGTCTATCTGCACAATGGGACTTTTTACCGCGCCACGGCCCAATCGGTGATTTTGGCGGGGCAGGCGCATACCGCCCGACATTTGGTTTCCCATTTGCTGCAGGGCAGCAAGCAACTAGATGCGCTGGGCGCGTTTATTCAGGTTCCGGTGGTAGTCGCCAACGTCGCTTTGAAAAACGCCAAAGCCCTGGTTAATCTGCAGCTTGGCTACGATGAGTACTTTTGGGGCAGCAAGTACTGGGCGGACTTTGTCATCGCCGATTGGGTGCTGCCGCAACGAAGCGATCCCAACCGTCAGACTGTGCTGACCTTTTACGGCGGCAACACCGCGCCGCCGGCGCAAATGGGACTTGAACGCTACAAGCTCTTGTCCACGCCTTTTTCCGATTATGAGCAATCGCTGCGCGCTGATCTCCAGCGGATTCTGAATGTGGGCGGGGCCAGTTTTGACTTCGACCGCGATGTCAGCGGCGTCTATCTATACCGCTGGGGGCACGGCATGTTGTTTCCGGTTCCGGGGGTGCCATTTGGGCCCCCCGGCAGGCCAGGGGGCATGCCGGTGCATACCCCGGCATTTCGTCATAGCGCGCGGCAACCCATCGGCAGAATCCTTATCGCGGGACAAGACAGCGAAAGTTCTCCGGCCATCGAAAGCGCCATCGCATCGGGCAAGCGCACCGCGCAAGAAGCGCTTTTGCTCCTTTAGCCCACCGCATTCCCATCCATAAACATTAGGCTGTGTCCGATTCATCAGTCACAGCCTAGTACACCTTGAGTTGACAGGGCTTGGTCGCGTTGCGTATGGTCGCGGCATGTCATTTGGAATGATGCAGACGGAAACGAGCTCGCCAGCGCAATCGGGCCGGGTCGGTCCATGGCTGGTGGCGCTCGGCGCGGCGTTGTGGGGAACCGAAAGCTTGTGGCGAATTCCGCTGAATACGCTTTTTGCTTCCGATGTCATCGTCTTTTATGAACACGTCATTCTGGTTCTCATTGCCTTGCCCATCCTGATTCGCGGCCGTACCCAAATTACCGCCACTTCGCGGCGCGCCTGGCTGTTTCTGCTGTTTTCCGGCGTCGCCGGTTCGGCCGTCGGCACCACGCTGTTTACCGAGGCGCTGCGCCTGGGCAATCCGACCGTGGTCAATGTCGTGCTAAACATTCAGCCGGTTTTTTCTACCGCGCTGGCATTTTTGCTGTTTGGCGATCGATTGGCGCGCGATTTTTTCATCTGGGCACCGCTCAGCATTGTCGCCGGCATGTTCTTGTCCATTAGCAACTTGCACGAGCTCAATGGCGATGTCCTTTTTTCCGGGCTGCAAGGCGGGACCGGGCTTGCCCTTTGCTGCGCCTTGTTTTGGGGCGCCTCTACGGTGGCCGGCCGCGGCGCGATGCTGGAAATGTCGCTTTGGCAAGCGTCCGCTTTGCGGGTACTCGTCGGCCTTTTAAGCATGTCGTTTATCGTCGGGCTGCGCGGCAAATTGACTGCCGCTAGCTTGTGGCCGGCGACCGCCGCTGCCCATCCCGTCCAGGCGGTGCTGCTGCTTTTGGGGCTGGCCATCCTGTCGGGCGGTCTGCCCTTGCTGTTTTATTTTGAAGGCTTGCGGCGCACTCGCGCTTCGACGGCGGGTTATTTTGAGATGATGCAGACTTTGGCCGGCGTTTTGGTGACTTGGGGCTACTTCGGACATCCTTTGCACTCTCATCAAATATTTGCTGCTGTGATCCTGATTGGTGCCGTGGCCCTGGTTCAGCGGGCGCAAGCGCGTATAGAATGGACCCCCGCCATCGGGTAGGATGGTTTCCTGCGCGGCAAACAGTGGACACCTTTTTGTCCTTTCTCTACACTTCCCCTTTATGAGTTTACTTGGCAATATCCTGTGGTTGGTTTTTGGCGGCTTTTTGGCCGGCTGCGGCTATATTTTGGCCGGCCTTCTGTTATGTCTGACCATCGTTGGAATTCCGTTTGGAATGATGGCCATACGTATCGGCATCGCCACCTTTGCGCCATTTGGCAAGCGACTGGTAGAGCGTCCGGATGCCAACAGCACTTTGCGCGTGATCTTTAACGTGATTTGGATCCTGCTATTCGGCTGGGAAATTGCCCTCGCGCATTTGACCTCAGCCCTCATTCTGGCGATTACCATCATCGGGCTGCCCTTTGCCGCTCAGCACATCAAGCTGATTCCTCTGTCCCTTTTTCCCTTTGGCCGAGATCTCCAATAGGAACGCAAACCGCCGATTCCTAGTACAAGCATTCCCCAAAGCGCGAAAAAAGACAGCGAGCCAGTACGCCCTGCGGTGCTACATCCCCCTTGCGAATCGCTCGGTTGGGCCTGACTTTCAACCGCGCCCAGGCTGCATGTACTGATGCCGCGCGACTTGCCGTTCTGATCCACCGAACTTACTGGCGCCGCCCGACACAGGTTGATATCCCCTCCAAATACGTCGGTATTGTCGCTTGCGGGCTCTAAGTACACGCTTTGTCCGTTTGGCGTGGCCAGCGACGAAAAGCTCACGCTTTCCTGTTTGACCCCGGACGTATCTGCGGTGACTCCTTGGCCTCCAAACTGCACCGATGTTTCCAGAATGTTTGGAGCAGTGGCGACAAGCGCTGCCTTGGCGTCAGTTGCAACGCTGACAAGGACCACGTCGTTTTGCGCACTGCTTAAGGCCGGCGAAGAGCCAAGTTTGGCGCTGCCGACTACAATGCTGTTTTTCAGCGTGACACTGGTCGTTGGGCTTGGGCCATAGGCGAGCGCATAGATGCTGCGGCCGTCTCCACCGGCGGCGGCGTGCGTGGGGCCTAGGACCGGCGGCACAAAAGTGCCGGCTCCTGAAGCGGCGCTGTTGTCGGCCATGGTGACGTTAATAAGCTCGACGCTGCCGTTGAGATTGAAGATGGCTCCGCCAAGCCCCCCACCGTCCTCATCGTCGCCGCTGTTTGCTCCGAGCACAGCCCCGCGGGCGCCGCCGCTGGCATGGTTTGCAAAAAACAAGCTGTTGGCAGCGCTAAGCGTCCCTAAGTGTACAAACACCGCGCCGCCGGCACCTAGGCCGCCGCCACCGCCGCCCGGAGGACTGGAAAGACCTTCCACTGCGTTGGTCGACCCTCCGTTGCCGGCGCCGAATCCGCCGCGTCCGCCGCCCGGCAAAAATGAAGCGCCGCCGCCGCCGCCAAATCCACCTTCGCCACCCATGCGCCCGGCGCCGCCGCCGCCGCCGAATCCGCCGCCGCCGCCGGCCCCGCCG
>CAYWPR010000079.1:0-25442 GCA_964460115.1 uncultured Myxococcales bacterium | reverse complement strand
TCTTCGCGATCGTCTGATCCCCGGCTCCGTCGACATAATGAGGGGATCTCTTAGGAGCCGCATAGGAACGTTGAAGGCGAGATTCCTTCCATGCTGTCCGCTGTGAATCCACAGCTACTTTCTTATAAGCTTCTGGCGCGCAAAATGCGGACAGAAGGGATGATGCAAGCCAATTCGCTTGCCCCTAACGAAGACTCGGTTTTGCCACCAAGCAGCGGTGGTCAAGCCGTGCCGGCGGCGATGCGCAGTCGATTTCGAGCAGTGACCGGACAAGATCCGGCAAGGGCCCAAATCTTTACCGGTCCGGCCGCCGAAAAATTTGCAGATCGCCATTTGTCAAAAGCCGTCACAGTTGGGCAAAATATCTATTTCGGAAAGGATCAATATTGTCCTGATACGGAGTATGGTCAGGAACTTCTGGCACATGAATTGACGCACACTTTTCAGCAATGCGGCGGCGAAATTAGCATGCAAGCCAAGCTGACGGTTAGCGAGGTCGGCGATTCTTGCGAACAGGAAGCCGATGCGGTGGCGGCGCAAGTGATGCGGCATTCGGAGCATGCGGCGCAAAGGCCCGTGCCCATGCCAATTTCCACGCGGCCCAGCACCGGCGTCATTCAGCGTCGGGTCTGGGTCAACGCGAAGAAGAAAGAGCAGGGTCTAGGCGGAGGAGATCTCATCCTTCCGGAATCCGGACTTGAAGAGGAGACACTGAAACTGCTTGCGGAAGCTTCCAAAGAAAAACCAAAAGCTGAAAAAAGCAAAAAGGAAGGCGTCGCCAAAACATCCAGTGCGCAAACATCGGCATCTGCTTCGGAAAAAACAGTGAGCTCGCCGCAGGCGGAGCCTGCCGCCGCAAAAGCCACTGACAAGGCGTCTGCCGATTCGGCGCCTGCCGCTGCTTCTGCAAAGGGCAATGACGAGAAAAGTGCAGCGCCAAGCGAAACGGCCGGCATTACGGGAATCCCGTACGCGGAAGCCGAGCAAAAAATTGAAAACAGCATAACCAGCATAAATGGAATTGATCCCGTCGATGCGGCAGGTCGGCTGCCAGAGATGAAGCAAAAGCTTGGCTATTGGGCGTCCAATCTGGCTCCGGTTGAGAATAAGAAGCTTACGGATTCTGGCGATCGCCATCCAGACAGTAGAGATTACTTGGCCAATAATACACAAGAACGCCGCTATTCAAGCTTTGATGAATTGGCCATCGCACTTTATCATGAATCAAATCCCCAATTGGCGATACGTCTGCATGTCGAGGGCTTGCTGGCGAAGCAGGTGCGCGACGATCCTCGCTACGTTGCTGCGCTCGACAGTATCATTAGAAAAGTCTATCAAGAGATCATCGTCAAAAATGGTCATTTAGATACCTTAGAAGACTTAAAGGACAAAGCTGGAAAAAGCCGTTATGGAAATTTTGCGCAATTGGCGCATGTTGAAGAGATTCTCAAAAATCCCAGCGCTTCTGAAATGGCGCATAAAGTTGTTCTTTTGGATGAAATTTATCTGCTCTCAAAATATGCAACAGAAGGTGAGCATTTTAAGAAATATAAGCAGGAAAATAAAGACAAGATGGAAGAAGTGGTGGGCAAGGGTTCGTACCGCAATACAGGTTATGCCGTCAATGAAGGGTTTGATTGGGTGGCCATCGCCCGCAAGCTTGAGGTTCCGCTTTGGGCCGGGCCCTCTGGCACGACTCTGGCGGTGATGACTTTGGCCCAATCGGTTGGGGCCAGTCGCGATGAACTTTACAAACTGGCCTGGGTGATGTTTGCGTTCTTTAACGGAATGTGGACGGGACAATCCGCAACGCACCGCCTGCACGAAGTCATGGCTGCAGCCAGCGCCGTCCTCGGTCCGGAAGCGCTAAAAGATATCAACACGGCCACTATCACCACACTGCCGGCATTGCCAACTCCATCAAAATAAGAATTTTTGGACTACAAGCGGTCTCATAACCTGTAGCGAGGAACCGCGAATGCAAGAAGGAGGAGCGGAGCGGCCTATGGGCCGTGAGCACCGACGACGCAGCAGACGCGGTCCGCAGTAAGGTTATGAGACCGCTTCTAGATTGCCTGTGGATGCGAGGCTGTGCTTGTCTTCGCGCGGCCGCTGACTAGAACGCGGTCGCCCTGACATTTCACTCCCAAGACGCCCCCCCGCTTTGAGGCCTGATAGGCAAGCATCTCTTTTTTTTGCAAACGCGCGGACCAAAATGGCGTAAGAGCGCAATGCGCCGACCCGGTGACAGGATCCTCGGCGTCGCCCTGCTTGCGAAAATACCGCGAAACAAAGTCGTACGGACTTTGCGCCGGAGCGGTGACGATGACAGCTTGACCAAACATTGCGCGTAGCGAGGCTACATCGGGACGGAGCGCGTGAACCGTATTCTCATCCGCGAGTTCGACGAGTATTCGGCCGCTTGCATCGTGAACCCCAACGACTTTGGCAGAAAGCGCCTGCTCAAGCTCGAGGGAATGTGGTCGCGGATGTAAAGCCAGCGCAGGTAAATTCAACGTCAGCCAGTCCGCATCTTTTCGCGCTGATAAGGGGCCTGCCTTTGAGCGAAAATGAACGGTCTCGGCGGGCGCGACTTTGCCGCTTTCATAAAGTACATGCGTGGCCGCCAAGGTCCCATGTCCGCAGAAATCAGATTCGATCGGCGTATACCACCGAATGTGATACTCGCTTTCGGCGAGCGGCCGTACAAAGACCGTAGCTGGCATGGCAAGATCAACTGCGATTTTGGCCATGGCCTCATCGCAGTCAAACGACTCTGCGATGGCTACGGCCGCTTGATTGCCGAGGAATTCGGGTCCGCAAAAAGCATCGACGAATGTAAATTTCATGTTTGGTCCTGTAGGCACAGCTTATCGGGCACCTTTATAGCAGCTTCTCTTTGTGTTTATCGACTTCGCTATGCGGGGCAGCGCTGGGCTGAAAAAGGCTCATAGAGTCGAGGGATTCGCTCGTGATATACTGAATCGAGCAATTTTCCGCTGACGATGCAGGACTTTTCTTCATGTCCACGCCATTGATCTTTATTTCCTATGATCGCGCTGATGAGCTTCATCGTCAGCGGCTTGAAACCGCCTTGGCGCCGCTATGCCATGAAGGACTGGCTGCATTGTGGCACGCTCGCATGCTTGAACCGGGCATTGAGTGGGCAAACGAGATTGATCACAACCTGGCCAAAGCCGACATCGTACTTTTGTTAATCAGTCCAGACTTTATCGCCTCGGACTCTTGCTACGAAAAAGAAATGAAGCTGGCGCTGCAGCGCCACCAAGCCGGAGATTCTCTGGTCATTCCGATTCTTGTACGCCCCACTGATTATGAACGAATGCCTTTTGCGGCGCTGCCCGTCCTGCCCAAAGACGCGCGTCCGGTCAGTCTGTGGAGCGATTCGGACGCCGCGTGGTTGTCAGTGGTACAAGGTGTGGCTCGGATGATGGGCAAAGGACTTGGTAGCGTCGGCGGTGTGCTCGGCAAGTCTGCAGAAGACGTGCGAATCGGTGCCGAACTAGGCCAGCGTACGCGCGCCATGCCTCCGCCCAAGGGCGCTTATGATGCGGCATGGTATCTCAATCGCGCCGATGAGCAGGAACGGGCGAGAATTGCCTGGGAAGCCCCGGGCGCACCGATCGTGTTACAAGCGCCAGAGCTATTCGGCAAGACGTGGGTGCTAATGCACTTGCTCGGCAAGTTACAGACGCGCGGGCGGACGGTCTATATCAATCTCAAGTCGATTGGCAATGAAGCGCTGGTGTCGTTTTCGGGATTTTTGCGAGAAATTGGCCGCTTGTGCCTGGAACGGTGTGCGCTTCCGGATACTTTGCTCGAGCAAGCGTGGCAAAGATCAAGCAATCCCGAAGCCAACCTGACCTGGCTCTTGATCACCCATGTGCTGCCGCCCTTAGCCGGAGCGGAGCGCTGGCTGGTGCTGGCATTTGA
Source organism: uncultured Myxococcales bacterium (assembly GCA_964460115.1). GTDB lineage: Bacteria > Myxococcota_A > Polyangia > Palsa-1104 > JAEUJZ01 > JAEUJZ01. Next base: position 21,488 of record CAYWPR010000079.1, on the reverse strand, counting down.
TGGCATTGATGCACTTGCGGACAAACCCTATTTTGATCGCTTTTTGACCTTGCTGCGCGGCATGGCCGAAACCGCATCGATAGCGCCCTGGGGTGCACTGCGGCTGGTGCTAACCCTGTCTTTGACCATCGCGCTGCGCGGCCTGGATATACATCGATCGCCGCTGGAAAATGTGGCGCAGATCATCACCTTGTCCGAACTGTCTACGCAGCAAGTGCTGCAGATGGCGTCATGGTATGGACGCAGCGATAGTGAGCAAGCTCTTAAAGATCTATCCGGACTGGTTGGCGGCCATCCGTACCTTGTACATCTAGCGCTACATGAAGCCCAGCACCGCAAACAGCCGCTTGACGAGATACTGCTTCCCAAAGCCCGGGTCTTTGATTCCTATTTGCAAATGTGCCGCAAGCGCTTGCAGCAGCATCCGGAACTTTATCAGGCGCTGCGCGCCATCATTGCCGATGAGCGGACCATAGTAAACGAAGACTTCGCGGCGCGGCTTATCGATGCCGGGTTCCTAGCAGACGATTATGATTTAAAGGAGAATCGCGTGTTGCGGCTGCGCTATCGGCTTTACCGACGACTTGGCTAGGATAAAAGGTTCTCTGCGATGTTCCCGCCTGCATCTTCCCGTTCCGCGATGCGCCTGCAAGTCAAAGGGGCTTTGCGGGAAGATGCGCTTTATATCGAACGCAGTGCCGACTTTCAGCTAGAGTCCGCCCTGCACGCTGGTGAGTATTGCTACATCTTGGCGCCGCGCCAGATTGGCAAATCGAGCCTGCGCCTGCATACGGCGCGGGCACTCGGCAGCCGCGGCATTTTGTGCATCCACATCGACTTGACGCTGATTGGCGGCCACGACGATCAGGAATCGCTTTCGGGATGGTATTTTAGCCTGCTCAGTACCATTGCCTCACAACTGTCCCTGGCCGATCCGCTTAGCTACTGGCAGCGTCGTGATGGGGCTCTGCCGGTATTTCACTTTAGCCGCTATCTGCGCACGGAGGTATTGGCGCATATCGCAGCCCCCATCGTCATTTTTATCGACGAGATCGATTACCTAAAGAGTCTGCCGTTTGATACCGATGAATTCATCGATGCCATCCGTGGCTGTTACGACACGCGCGGCGAGGACAAAACCTATAGCCGTCTGACCTTCTGCCTGCTTGGCGTGGTGGCCCCCGGAGATCTGATTCGCAATCCGCAGATCACGCCGTTTAATATCGGCCAGCCGATTGCGCTGTCTGATTTTTGCAGAGAGGAACTCGACAGCTTTGCTCCCATGCTGACGGCGCTCGGCGGCGATAGCACGCTGTGGCTGAACGAAATCTACCGCTGGACCGCCGGACATCCGTACATGACCCAGGCCCTGTGTCAGCATTTGTGTACGGAAAACGCCAATGCCAGTTTGATTGGGAATGTGGCGCAGCAAGTCGAGCGCTCCGTCAATGCGCTTTTTTTACGCCGTGGACGAATTGCCGATCCGAATCTTGGGTATGCCGAAAAGCGGCTCGAAAGCCAGTCCGATCCCTTGCGCAAGGCCGAGCTTTTGGCGATGTATCGTCGGCTGCTGGAAAGACAAGTCATTGCGGTGGACAACGGCAGTTCGGTGCAGCAGGAATTGCAGTTGTGTGGAATGGCCGCGCAACAGGACCTTGGTTCAGGAATGCGCACGCTGCGTGTGCGCAATCGGGTTTTTGCCCGGGTCTTTGACCTGGAATGGCTGTGCGAAAAAGAAACGCAACGCAAGCTGACGCAGGCGATGCGGATCTGGTATGACGCCGGACGCAGTCATGATGTGCTACTGCGTGGAATCGATTTGGAAGAAGCGCAGGCGTGGGCCAGCGAACATGGCGGCGAGCTGACGCAGGAAGAAAACTTGTTTCTGCGTGCATCTTTAGACGATGCGCGCCGAGATGCCGAGCAGCGCCGCCTATTTAGCGAGGCCTCGAATGAGCGGCGCATCGTCATTGGGCTGTCGGTGGCGGTGGTTCTGCTTTTGGGTTTGCTCGGCGCGCTTTACTTTCAATTTCGCAAGGCCGAACTGGAAGCCGGGCGGGCTTTGCTGGCCAGTCAAAAAGCTGTCGCCGCCACTCAAGTGGAAAAGAGTCTGCGGGCTTCCGCCTTGGTGATACAGCCTGGCAATCAGCTTCAGGCGCTTGTCACCGGAATGCAGGCAGTGGCGCCGGTCGGGCAGGTCGGGCTTGGCCAGCAATGGGAAGGTATCAACCGCGCTGTCGAGGAAAGCACGCTGTCGATGGCGCTACACCAGCATTCGGCGGCGGTCTGGTCCGCGAAGTTTTCGCCAAACGGACAGCGCGTGGTCACTGCCAGCGCCGACCGCTTGGCGCGAGTATTTGACGCGCAGACCGGACGCTTGCTATTTACCCTGGACGGGTATGGGGCGACGCTTTTTTTTGCGGCGTTTTCCGCCGACGGTCTACGCATCGTAACTGCAGGCGCCGATCGCACGGCGCGCGTATTTGACGCCAAGGACGGTCGCCTGCTTTTGACGCTAGCCCAGCACAGCCTGGCTGTTCTCTACGCGGCGTTTTCACCAGACGGGCAGCGCATTGTCACGGCCAGCGAAGATCAGCGGGCTCGGGTCTTTGACGCCAAAAATGGCCAACTGCTTTTGACGCTGACCGAGCATTTTGCCGCGGTAAAGGCTGCGGCATTTTCGCCCGACGGGCAGCGCATCGTCACGGCCAGCGAAGATCAGCGGGCCCGGGTGTTTGACGCCAAGGATGGCCGTCTCTTGTTTGCGCTGCCGGGCCACACAGCGGCGGTGTTATCTGTGGGGTATTCTTTCGACAATAAGCGCCTGATTACTGCCAGCGAGGATAGTACAGCGCGGGTATTTGACGCCAAGGACGGCCGCCTGCTGCTGGCGCTGGCTGGCCATAACGGCGCCATCAAGTCGGCGGCGTTTTCTCCCGATAACCGGCGCATCGTCACCGCCAGCGAAGATCAGACGATGCGGGTGTTTGACGCCGAAGATGGTCGCCCGCTGTTTTCGCTGCTTGGCCATACAGACTGGGTCCTTTTCGCCGACTTTTCACCGGACAGTCAGCGCATTGTCAGCGCCAGCTACGACCGCACCGCGCGCATCTGGGACATCACAGCCGGGCGGCTCCTCATCGGGCTACAGGGGCATTCCGCTCGCGTCCGCTCTGCGGTATTTTCTCCCGACGGACAGCGCATCGTCACCGCCAGCGATGATCTTACGGCACGGCTGTGGGATGCCAAAGACGGACGTTTGCTAAGGACGCTTAGCGGTCATGCCGATTCCGTCCGCTCTGCGGCCTTTTCACCCGATGGACAGCGGGTGGCAACCGCCAGCTATGATCGCACGGCGAAAATCTGGGAGACCAAAACCGGAAACTTACAATTGACTTTGGCGGGCCACAGGAACTCGGTTCGAACTGCCGCATTTTCGCCGGACGGCCAACGCATCGTCACTGCCAGTTTCGATCGCACCGCGGGAATTTGGGATGCGCAAACCGGACAACTGCTGTTATCTATCCCTGGTCATGATGACGTCGTGCGTTCCGCGGTATTTTCTCCCGATAATCAGCACGTCGCCACTGGCAGTGATGATCACCTGGTACGACTTTTTGACGCCAAGTCCGGACGCTTGCTAAAGACCCTTTCTGGGCATATCGAATCAGTTCGCTCTGTCCTGTTTTCCGCGGACGGCAAGCAGCTTGTTTCTTCAAGCATTGATCGCACAGCCCGGATTTGGGATGTCAAAGACGGGCGGCAACTGCTGATTCTGCAAGGGCACGCAGCGTCGTTGCGCTCGGCCATGTATTCGCCGGATGGTCAGCGCATAGTCACTTCTAGCATTGATGGCACGGCGCGAATTTGGGATGCCAAAGACGGACATTTGATTCTAACCTTGCAAGGGCATCCTGAATCCGTGCGCTCTGCAGCGTTTTCGCCCGACGGGCAGCGTATTATCACCGCTGGCAATGATACCCCCCTTATACATCCGATTCAGACGGAGCAGATCTACGCATTCGGATGCAAGCTGCTGCGCCGACTAGGGTACTATCCGGACATTCCCGAAGCAGAGATAAAAAACCTCCTCGCGACTTGCGCTTCGCAGGACTGAGCGAGGGTTGTCATGCTGCGCAGTATTCGGAAATATTTGCAAAGCGATTCGCAGCCTTCCGCTCGTTCGGCGAGGAACGTATTTCCTCTGTCAGCGTCAGAACCTTGAAAGGGCTGGCTCGAGGACTCACACAGATCCTTCTCTCCGATTTTCGCTTTTGGGCCCATCGTCTCTTGCTCGCGCTGCGCGAGCGCGTTACGCTGTAAACGCGTACGAACGAAGAATACCTGAGGAGTGAAAAATGAGTGGGTCTCGGTGGTTTGCAATCGGATTGCTGGGGTGTCTGTCGGCTGCTTGTGGCTCTGGTTCCCAAGGCCCGGCGGGCCCGGAGGGACCCCAAGGCTCGGCGGGTCCCATCGGCATGCAGGGTCCTTCTGGCGTCAATGGCGCGCCAGTCCGGCTGACTTCAATCAGCTCGGCGGAGGGATTTTTGGATCGGACTCTGGCACTACAATTGGGCGCGGTCAGCACTCACTTCACAAACGCCTCGACGGTGGATTTTGGCGATTTGGCGCTCAGCGTAAGCGGTGTGAATGCTCTAAACGATGCCGCTCTCCGTTTGACCCTGAGCATCGCACCTAACGCCAGGTTGGGCGCGCATGACATTACAGTTACCAGCGGCTCCGAGGTCGTGTCCTTGCCAGGTGGCTTCGTTGTAAAGGCGCCAGCGCAGTTTGCCAGGCCTGCCTCGCCGATCGTTGTGCCACAGGGCGGCTTCGTCCCATTTTCTATCAACAACCTGGACTATAGGGACAATCCGTTTCCGACGGCCACCTCGTCCGCTACGGCGACTGGTGAATTTCTGGTCGATTTTATTCATTGCAACTCGCCGAGCCAATGCAATTTCAATGGACTGGTAGATGCCAAGGCCACGGTCGGTAAGCTCGGCCTCGCCATGACCTCTACCGGTCCCTTTGGTGACAAAATCACTTTTGCAACGGATCCCGCTGACTCCAATAGTCCGACCGCCCAGGCGCGCACTCCGACGGTTCTAAGCGATGGCGTTGCTGTGCCGAACCAAACCTTCGCCAGCAACAATGCCACCAACCTGTACCAAATCACGACTGCCACCAATGATCGGGAACTATGCTTAAGCCTTGAGAGCCTCGGCACTGTCCTGCAAGTCATATCAGGCAACGTGTATTTAGGCTTTGCCCCGGCGAGCGGCAAGTGGAGTGATGGCGGGGTCGTTTCAGCTTTCTTTCACACCGGGCGGATTCTTCTTTTGGCTCCGCTGCCGACGGCCGGCGTTTACTACTTCAGCGTGAGGTCTGCAGCCGGGGGAACCAGCGCTGAGTTTGGCCACTCCGCAGTCCCCAAGCTGTTTAATGTCGTCAATGTGACGCTGCCCGCCGAATCCGGCGGCGGAGATAGTCCGGGCGCGCCTTTGGGAAACCTAGGCGCACTTGACAACTCCAAACTGACGCGAGTTTCCGGCGGGATTCTGCAAAACCCCGCCGATCACGACTTTGTGAAGTTCACCGTCAGCAGCAACGCAACGTGGATCATCAAGGCCACCACCGGAAATAGCCCCTTTTCCTCCATCGGGAACGCATACCTTTATGCCAACACCGACTGCATGAGTAACCCTGTTTCAGACAGCCTGAATGCTGCGTTTCTGACAGCGGGGACTTCCTATTGTCTAGACCTTAGCACTATTAATACCGCCGTTCCCTACCAGCTTGAATTCATCTCCCCATAAGCCTCTTTCAAAAATGAGCTGTCTCCCGCAACCGTTTCGAGCGGCGCGCACTTGCTGGGGAGCTGGCCACGCTGAGCAGCCTTGGTCCGAGCTGGGAAGCTTCAGTGCATCGCCGTCAAGCTCGTCCACAAAGACGCCGGCATACAGCAAAAAGCCCTCGCCGTAGACGTGGCTATTCCCAATCCGTAGCGTCGGCTCGAACGGCAACGCCGGGCACTTCGCCACACATTCGTGAGCATCAAATCAGAGTCGACTGGCCTGCAGCCGGATGCTCTTGGTATGATGCTTGTGGAGAAAAAAATGGCAGAGCCCACCCAGTACCGTTGCGCGCTCTGCGGATCCGTTGTCGCCAACGGATCCGTCAAGGCGCACTATCAAAAAATCCACCCCAAGGCAACCGAGATCAAGGCCCGCAAGGTTGAGACGACCAACAAGACGACCGACAAGGCGGTCGAGCCAGACACGCTGTCCACGACCTGGTACACGCATGATCGATGATCAGCGGCGGCTGGTCTTCGTTCACGTTCCGAAGTGCGCCGGCATCGCCGTCGAAGCAGCGCTTGGTGGGCTGCCGCCCGGGCAGCGCCATCTGCAGCACTGGGCGGCGAGCATGTATGTCCGGTACTACCCGGACGTTTGGCGAACCTATACGCGCTTCACAATCGTTCGAGAACCGATCACGCGGGCGCTCTCGTACGTCCGCTTCATCCGCCGCTTCGATCCGATTCAGCGCCGCCACCTTGCCCTGCTCGACGAGTCGGAGCTGATTCGCGCCACGCTGATGTCTCAGAATCTTCTAACCGCACTGCCGATGGCGAGGATGATCGACGACGACGTGCAGATCCTTCGATTCGAACGTCTAACCGACGATTGGGCGGCGTTCGCAGCGCAGCACGATCTGCCGCGCGAGTTGACACCGCGAAACCGCGCGCCTCTTTGGACCGATGCGGCCGAGCTTGATCCGGCAATTCGGGCCATGATCGGTGCGATCTTTCATGCCGACTTCGAGCGTTTCGGATACGAGCAACCGTCGGTTCTAGAGGAACGATTGAGCGATGTGCAGGTAGGCTGGCTGCGCTGGGCCGAGCTACGCGCGGCGACCCTGCGCTTTCCGAGCAGCGCGAGCGCCGAAGACGCCGACGCGTTTCGAAACTGGCTTGGGCAATGGGCACTGGGGCTGCCGCCAGCGTGGCTCGATACCTGGGGTGAGCTTGTCACGACGCGTCCCCCTGCTTTGCAGGGCCAGGAGTCGCTGACCGCGTGGTCCGAAGCGATTCACGACGACGTAAATCAGCGCCTAGGCAAACCTTTGTGGAATGGCTGGCGCGCGTAATCTGCAGCTTCCACAAGGCCGCACTTTCCTGCGCCCCTACGCTTGATTCAGACGCAAAAGCGGACGACCGTCGGCGGCGGGGCAAGGTGTGAAAGACTCGGTGTCGCCGATGGGGAGCGTCATCCGGCCTTCTCGCCAGTCCGACTTCGCCGCCTCGATGCGCTCAAGCGAAGAGTGCTGGTAGTTCCACCACGAGAAACGCGGTCCCGTCGACGTGCCGCCGAACGCCAGGATGCGCGAGGGCTCGACCGCGGAGACGACCACCTCATCGCTTCCTAGAAGGGCGACTTGTCCGGCGGTCGCGCGCTCGGGGCCGACGTCGAGCGTGCCAGTGTGAACATAGAGCGCACGCTCAGGCGCCTTGGGCGGAGACCACGCCGCGCCGGCGTCGAGAGTGACGTCTGCCAAGAGGATCGGCGACGACGACGGAATCGAAACCGGAGCAGCGGGCGGGGCGGTGAGGAGCCAGCGGACGTGCGCGCCGCTGCCCGAGGCGTGAGGTACGTCGTGCACGTGGTGCCAAAAGCACGGCTCAACGTCTTCGAATCCATCATGAAGCGCGAGCAGAATCTGAAACATCTCGAGCCTGCCCCCGAGCAGACGAATCCGCTCGAAGCGCTCGGAGTGGACGACGCCACGGCCGGAGACCGTCGCGCCGAGGTGCCCGGCGACAAGCTCTTGGCGGTTGCCGAGGGAGTCGCGGTGCGTGATGGCGCCGTCGAGTACATAGGAAATGGCAGTGAGACCGATGTGCGGATGCGCCCGCACATCGACGTCGACCGGCAGCGCTCCAGGCGGCGTCACCGGCATTCGCACATGCGTCACCATCGAGAATGGGCCCACGGTCCTTGGCGCACCCGTTCGATCGATGGGCGCGGCCTGAAAGATGGTCGAGCCGGGCGGGCATGAGAGCTTCTTTGCATCGAGGATGTTTGTCATTGGGTCCCCCGTAGCGGTCAGAGAAAGCGTCGAAGCCATCAAGTTCCTTGCTCAGGATGGGATTGATCCGATTTCGTGGACACCAAACGAGAGATGGATAAGGTGTCGATAATGGACCCGAGCAAGCGAGAGCCGCGGAAGCGGCGAAGTTACACGGACGAGTTCAAGGCGGGCGCGGTGGCGCTGGTGCTCGATGAAGAAAAAACTGTGTCGCAGGTGGCGCGGGACTTGGACCTGACGGCCTCAGCTCTAAGCGGCTGGGTGGAGCGCGCCCGCGCCGATCGCAGCAACGGCAAGACCGGGCTGACCACGACGGAGCGTGAGGAGCTATTGCGGCTCCGCAAAGAGAACCGCGAGCTTCGGATCGAGCGTGAATTGTTAAAAAAAACTACGGTCTTCTTCGCCAAACAGAGCCCATGAAGTACGCGCTCATCGAGGCGGAGAAGACCCAATATCCCATCGCCAAGCAGTGCGCATTGTTTAGCGTGTCTCGGGCGGGCTTTTACGCATGGCGTGCGCGTCCACCGTCTGCACACACGAAAAAGGATGAGCACCTTTGCGTATTGGTCAAAGAGGCGCACCAGCGGAGCCGCTGTACCTACGGGAGCCCGCGGGTGCATGCCGAGCTTTTGGCGCAGGGACAAAAGGTCAGCCGCAAGCGCGTGGTGCGGCTGATGCAGAAGCAACAGCTTGTGGCCCGTAAGCGCCGTCGCTATAAGTGCACCACGATGAGCGAGCATGAACAACCCGTGGCGCCCAATCTACTTTCCCGGCAGTTCACGGCGGCGGGTCCGAATCAGCGGTGGGTCGGCGACACCACCGAGCTTCTCATCGGACAGAGCCGCTCGAAGCTGTACTTGGCGGTGGTGCTGGATCTGTATTCGCGTTTCATCGTCGGCTGGGCGCTGTCATGGGCCAACGACCGGCATCTGACTATCAAGGCGCTCAAGATGGCATTACACCGGCGTAGACCTCAGGCCGGCCTGCTTGCGCATTCCGACCAGGGCTGCACCTATGCGAGTCAGGACTACCGCCAGCTCCTCAAAGCGCATGGCATCACCTGCAGCATGAGTCGGCGCGGCAACTGCCTGGATAACGCCGCCATGGAGAGCTGGAATTCGACGCTCAAAAGCGAACTTGGAGAACACTTCGGAAGCCAGGCCCTCGCCCAAACGGAGCTTTTCGACTACATCGAGGTCTTCTACAACCAGCAGCGCCGACACTCATCGCTGGGGTACCTGAGTCCGGCAAGCTACGAGCGCGCGTCACGTAGCGCTGTGGCGGCATGAGCCCGAAGGGAACAGGCCGGTGAACACCGCATTGCAAACGGCGACCGGGACGCGCAGAGCGCTCTTTCTGTGGACAGCCGGAATACCGCCTGCCCCCAGAAACGCCCGGTCGCCTGCCAGCGCTACAGCTCAGATTGATTTGAGTTCAGGAAAGGAGTACAGAACCAAGCAAGATTTTCGACAGCAGCAACTCATCAAACTGTCCACCAGATCGGATCAGGCCTAGGATGGCATCGCCGCATAGTCCGAACAAACGTTGGTTTTGGCAAGGGGGTTCCGCGGGCGCTTGGGGCACGACTGCAGGTGGTCTCAGAATTCGTAGCGTCAGGTCGCGCAGCAGGGATTTGAGATCGCTTGTAGTAAATGCCCTACAAACCACTTTTATTTGGGTACTGTAGCCAATAAGTGCGCCGTTTCTAAAAGTGGAGCATAGCGATGCGTCAAAAAAGTATCATTCTGTATGCCATGCTCTAGGGCTCCTACGGCTAGCTGGGCCGCTGAACGACACAGTGCCATATCATCTGTCGTCTGTGCGAGTTCTAGATTCAGCGCCCCCTCAGTCGCCAAGCCCAGGGCATGGCTTGGGTTTATCGCAAATAGCTTCTTCAAAGCGGCAAATCCCTGGTTCAAATGCTGAACGCGCAGATTCGCCTGCTTCTCTGCGCGCTGTGCTAGACGCAGATGTGATTCGGCTAGAACTTGCCACGCATCCGGATAGGCAGAGATGTTCGCACTTTGTGTGGCTCGCTTTGCTTTGTTCTGCGCAGCTTCTAATATTCGATAGATTTGCGGACTGCCTGGCTTTAATCTTTCCGCCTGAATCCACTCAGCTTGCGCGGCTTGGGCCATACACCAGGAATCCTGTGGAGCGAGCGCCAGGCAGCGTGTTAGGTCCGCCTGTACCTCCGCAAGTGCAGACATCGGGTCTTGCTTATTTCGCAGGCGCTCGCTCGCCTCGAGGCGGTGCAGCAGTGCGGCATTCTGTTCTAAGTCTAGATATTGTCCACCCAGCTTACGCGTTTCAACCAGCTTCTCATCTGCTCTTTTCAGCAGGAAGGTCCCGTCCTGTCCAGCCAGCAGAGCTCGACTGGCAGCCAGCGTGTAGCTTTGAAAGTAGAAGTTATGACATGGCTGAAATTGGCGATTGTAGGCCGTACAACGAGATAGCCAGAGGTCGGCACTCGCAAGAATGTTCTGTAGTTCCTGCGCAGACTGCGCTTCCGAAACCAAACTGAGCAAGCTGCTTAGAGCATTCACAGGCGCATTTGGGTATGTAGGATCCAACACCAAAGCTGCCGAGCACTGGTCGAGCGCTTTGTGAAACATCTCCTTGGCGCTTCGCTTGCCGTGCAATTGCTGGACAACCCCAATGGCTCCGTAGATCCCTCCTAGGTCGTTGATTCCCCACAGAAACTTCGATTGCTTTTTCACGATTGGCTCAAGCTGGTTCTGCGCTTTGCGTAAAAAAGGTTCCGGATCCTTTCCGTTCGCTTGCGCATTTAGACTGGCGAGCACGTTACATGCAGCCGCTATCTCGCTGGCGTATGGATGCCCTGATTCCTTTTTTAGTACCGCTTCGGCCGCGCCCAAGCACACCTGTATCCAATTTTCCGGATTCTTTCCTAGCCTTGCAAATGCGGCGGCAGTTAGATACGCCCCAAATGCCTTCTTCAGCGGCCCTGCGATGCTCAATGGCTCCGCTGCCTCCACTTTATCACTCGCCGCAATGGCCGAAAGGTAAGCTGCCTCGTTGGCCTGTCCCTGATAACCTGCCATCTCGATCTGTCGCACCCATGCCTCGGCCAGTCCCTCGTATACTTCCGAGTCGCTTCCTCCGACCTTTGCAGCGTTTTCAAAGTTCCTCACTGCTTTCGCAAACTCTCGCTCTGCTTCCTCGCGTCGCCCGCCATCTCGCGCTTGTAGCGCTCGCTCAAGGTGCACGTCTCCAATTAGTTTGGCTGCTTCGTACATCCAAGGTGTGTCTCGAAGCGCCGCTTCCGCTTGCTTGATCGCTCCATCATAATTCCGCTGATAATACGCTATCAGTCCCTCTAGATACTGCGGCGCATCTAGCGCCATCGACCGACTTCTCATCAAGGATTCGATGGCCGGAGTCAGAAATCTTGGTTCAAACTCCTTTGTCTGCTTCTTCGCCCACTCCCCGCCTCCTGCAAGCCGTGCTTCGTACATTGCCTGTTCGAAGTGCTTACCCAGCACGATTCCCAGGGCGTAATGTAGTTCCGCGCTGTTGACCCCAAGCTTTAGCGCCTGTTGCAGATGGCTCAAAGCCTGTGGGTATTCGTGCAAAGTCATATGCCCGCGTCCTAGCGCATAATGCGCCAATCCGCGGCTCAGCTCTCCGTATGTCGACAGCTCGACCTGCAGCTTCTGCATGCGCCGGCGGATTATTTCCTTTTCATGGCCCAGGTCGTGCAGCGGCAGCTGCCTGGCACTACGCAGCAGCCATTCCATGTCTTTGATCTCTCGTCCCAAACGCTCCGCTAGCCGCGCCTGCTCGGCTGCTTGCCAGCGAATTCGCAATGCCACAGCGCCCAGCACCAGACTGGCTATCAGTGCCGTGGCCGTGCTGGCCATAAGCAGCTTGTGCCGCTGTGCAAAACGTCCTACTCGGCGCAAAAGGCCTGGCGGTCGTGCTGCAATTCGTGCCCCCTCCAGGAACCGCCCCAAATCCTCAGCCAGCGCCTGGGCCGAGGCATAGCGCCGCCTGGAATCCTTTTCCATACACTTCTCGACGATCGTTTGCAACGCCATCGGAATCGCCGAATCAAACGTCCGCAGCTTCGGCGGATCATCCAAAAGCGTCGCTATCAGCACATCCGTCGAATTCCCCACAAACGGTGGTTGACCCGCCAGCGAACTGTAAAGCGTCGCCCCTAGCCCATACACATCCGTCCGCGCATCCAAATTTCGTGTTTCTCCGCGGACTTGCTCGGGCGCCATGTATGCGGGAGTCCCTTCAACCCCACCTGTAGAGGTCTGTATACTGGAATCGACCTCTTTGGCCAGGCCGAAATCCATCAGGTAGGGCCACCACGTACCGTCGGGGCGACGTTCTACCATAATATTGCCTGGCTTGATACTCTCTACAGGCTTTGTCGTCTGATAACAGGCATTTACAAAGAGCGTTTCACAGATTCTTCACGGATTCGCGTGCGATGGTTCCTTACAATTAGGCAGCGATGGAGTTCTTTCGCCTGGCGACGGGAATGGTTTTGTTGATGATTTCAGCCAGTTCCGCCAGGGCCGCGGGGGATAGGCGTTCGACGATCTGTGCTGGGCTGAGCTGCACCATTGGATTAGTATTTCCATCTAAGCGTAGCATATCCACCACGCGGGCACTACGCGCATTGGATAGGGCTTCGGGCTGCGCGTAGTGACGCGCAGTCACAGCGAAAGTCCCGTGACCTAGCGCAGTCGCTACAGCACTCGAAGCCGCGCCAGATTCTACACTTAGGGTGGCCCATAATCCGCGGAAGCTGTGCGGACAAACCCGAGGAACCCCGGCCGCCTTGCAGATCCGCTGCGTCGTTGCCCACAGCGCGGTGTAACGCCGTGGCTTCCCTGTTTCTCCATAACCGAACAGGGGTTCTTCTGGACCGCGGCCATCGGTGAGGCGGAGCAACCGTTCTTGGAGTGCCTTCGCTTCGACCTTGAGATGTCGGCGAGCGTTCTTGGTCTTGCCGCCATCTATCCACAGCAGCGCGCCCCCGGCGTCTACATCGCGTACTTTACGCTTCAAAACCTCGCTAGCGCGAAGCCCGAGATAAAGCGGCACCACGCTGGCCAGGGCCATCACATCGTTTTGCTCATCAAACTTCCGGAATGCCATGGCGGCATAAAGCCGTGCTTCTTCGACCCGAAGTTGCTTCTTGCCGACGCTTTCCCGGCCGACAGGTTTCACTTCCTGAAACGGATTTTGGCTAATGTAGCCTATCCGGACAGCCCATCGAAAGAAACCCTTGGCCAGTTCCAGATAGAATCTGTGCGTCGCTGCTTTACGGGCTTCGCCGTTCTTTTTCGGGATCTTGACCGCTTCATCATATAGGGCAGCAGCGCGCTTGGGGGTGACGCGGGAGACATCTTCTTCCAGCGTTTTGCCCAAGAACCCGTGAAGGCACCGAAGTTGATCTTTGCAGCTCTCGGGTTTGGCCAGACCGCGCTCTTCCTTTTCGGCCAGGTACTGGACGAGTAGCTGGCCAACAATGCGACTGGCTGGTACACACAACTCGCGTTCTAGGACAGCTTTGGCTTTGCAGGCAGCCTTCTCCGTGGCGTAGAACAGATCGGAGCCATGGTCTGCGTAGCTTTTGAAGACGCGAAGCTTGTACTTTGCTGTAGGTGTATCGAAGTAAGGACCATTTACACGAGGACCAAGTTTTTGTCTGGGCATAGGAATTCCTTTGTGAGGCGCTCCGTAGACCCAAGGCAAGGGCACCGGGATGGAGAATCGCCGCGGCCAGTCCAACCTGGCAGCGGTTTGGGTCAAGATGGAAAGCAAGCGGTGCGAGCCGAACGAAGAACGCGAACCGAAGAAGTCATAGAGCGGTTTCTGCTCAGGGTTTCTTACGGCGTGGACGAATACGGCTTTGGCTCGCCAGTACGGTGACGATGCGATGTCGAACCCGAGCGGTCAGAGATAGGTTTGAACGGACTTCGAGATTACGTAAGGTCGAGGTCGCGAGGCTGCTGAGTTGGGCCAATTGCTCACGCGTTAAGCCGAGCGTTTCTCGCATACGGCGCATGGCACGACCGAATTCGGGCTGTTCCAGAAGCAGCAGCGTGACCGGGTCGGGCACGCGGTCTGTATCACTCCTCCAGGTAGCAAGCAGCTCCAAGCGTTGGTGGATTCTGTCGAGGATTTTGCCAAGCTCAGCCAGGTGCACGAGCGTTCGCTCGACGTGTTCGGAGGCGGCCCGCAGATCTTCCAGCGTGGCGGGAAGAGAAAAATCGAGAGCCGTCATAGAGCCTCCGCAATGCGTACGGCATTGCGTACGCTTTTGGCGCGATACATGGCGCGATCCGCGGCCTGCAACAGCGACTCGGCATCCTGGCCATGCGTGGGGCATGCCGCCAGCCCAATGGATACGCTGAAATGAGCCGTTGTATCTGTGCATTTAAGGGCTGCCAACCCAGTGCGCACCTTATCCGCTAGGGCGTGTGCGCTATGAATCGAAGTCTGCGGCAGCAGGAACACGAATTCGTCGCCGCCATAGCGGGCGAATACATCCAGGTCCCGGCGTAGAACGTGATGGGCGTGCTCAACGACTCGGATTAATGCGTCATCGCCAGCAGCATGGCCGTAGCGATCGTTAAGCTGCTTAAATTGGTCTAAGTCGAGCAGCCCGACGACAAATCCTTTTGCGCCGCCGGACGAGCGGTTTTCGCGAGCAAAGCGGGCAACTTCTTGTCGAAGGGCGGCCATGAAATACAGGCGACTGTGAGCACCCGTCAAGCCGTCGTGCTCCAAAGCGCCCTGAAGCCGATTCAATGTTGCGAGATGTCCCGCCATGACGGCTTCGAGCCGAGCAACTCTGTCAAGCAGAGCAGACATGCAGCGCCACGGAGCCATGGGCCAGCGGAGCACGGCTCGCAGCCAATCGAGCCAGCCTGACCTGCGATCGCTTGGAATCGGTTTAAGGCAGTCTAGTGAGCTCAATGGCCCTGAGGAACTGTGTTCAATAATGAAGCCTGACAATTCGAGCGGTTTCGTCGAGTGCATGGCTAGTTCTCCTTATGCCATCGTCGGAATCATCGGCAGTTTGGTCGTAGGCAGGGGGCAAAGCTCAATCGGAGCTGTGCTCGGTGTTGCGTGCGCTTTCGTCAGCATCAACACCGCGAATTACGGCGTGCAGCGAGTCCAATCGAGCGCGGAGGATACGTAGATGCGGAGCAGCTAGGACGCGAACTCCCGGGGAAACGGGGCCGGGCTGTAATAGTCGTCTGCTGACTATCATCAAGTCAGCTTGCATATGTTCGACGATGGCCGACAGCGATAGAGCGGACGGATCGGTGGTCATGGCGTAGACCTCAAGTGCACGTACCACCGTGGGTCACTTCGCCATAGATCTGGCGGGCGGCTTATGCAATGGTACGCAGGTTCAGGTGGCGGATGTAAAGCTCCGCATCAAATAGTCACCACATAGAAATATGTCACAAGGGAACATTTGGTCAATGATTATTTTCAGCCCAGAGCAATGCCGGGCCGCCCGCGGGCTGCTGAAGTGGTCGCAGGATGACCTTGCCAAGGCCGCAGTCTGTTCGCGTCCACTGGTGAGCAAGTATGAGGACGGTCAGCCCGTATCCGATGTCTATGTGCGAGCTATCTCAACAGTACTCGCTGAGGCGGGCATAACAGTCGTGGAGGAAAACGGCGGCGGTGCTGGCGTGCGGTGGCGAACGCCACGGAAATAACGTTTCGTTCACAAATCAAAGTAGCCAGTATTGCTAAAAGCGGCTGCAATTTCTGCGTGGCTTCCATCGGTAAAATCGTCCGCTCTTTGGAGTTCTATCAGTCCGTGCCCCAAGCGCTCGCTTGATCGCCCTATGCGTGGGCAGTCCTGATTCTCATTAAGGATCTCTGGGCCTCAACGAGACTCAGCCGCTGTCTCTTCATCTAGGTGTGCAGCGTCATCCGGAGAAGAGGCTCATGCGGGGCCGGCATTGATGTCAATTGACAACAATAGGCAGAGCCGTGCCCGGCTGGCGCTAACCTCGCTCCACAGCCGCGTGTTCGGGTAGTCGATACAGTAGTGGAAAAGGCTCCGCCCGGGACTACTGGACAGCGAGGCCCACTTGACATGCGTCGCCGGGCTCGCTACATCGACCCTCCTAACATCGCTGAGCAAGAGGAATGTCATATGCCGTTACGGCCAATTGAGTCACTTAGCAAACAAGATATCGATCACCTGGTGGCTGTTCAGACTCCCGAGAATCGCAATTGCGAGTATAAAGCAGTTCTTCCTGGCAATAGCGAAACTGAAAAGAAAGAGTTCCTCGCCGATGTCTCCTCTTTCGCCAATGCCGGCGGCGGCAGAATCTACTATGGGATACCTGAAAAGCGCGGCGAGAAGGGCGAGAAGACTGGCCTGCCCGACGAACCAACCGGCCTATCGGACTTCAATTCTGACGGCGACATTCAGCGCCTCGAGCATTTACTCTCGGATGGAGTGGCGCCTCGAATCCCCGGTGTGCATTTCAAGCCCATAGACGATTTTCCGCGCGGCCCGATCTTGGTACTTCATATACCGCAATCCTGGGTCAGTCCTCATATGGTCATTCTTCAGAAATGGAATAAATTCTTTAGTCGCAATAGTAATGGCAAACAGCCTCTAGACGTCCATCAGCTTCGTGCCGCATTCGCAGACTCTGAGGCTATCGATGACCGTCTAAAGCGATTTCGTGACGATCGGCTGGCTCGAATTGTTGCCGGAGAAACACCTATTGCACTTCACGAAGGGGGATGGGTTGCGATTCATGTTCTTCCGCTCTCCTCGTTCGCACAACGGAACTCCGTTAACTTGACCGCAGTACACAACGAACCTTATCGTCTAAAGCCATACAATACAACCTCTTATAACATGCGTTACAATACAGATGGGGTCTGCGTTTGGAGCAGTCCTCACGGCGGAACTTTTAGTTTTGGCTATAACCAGCTTTTTCGCACGGGCGCCGTAGAAGGCGTCAATACCTTTATATCAGGTTCTGAGGAAAATCAGCTCATACTGTATAATACGGCAATTCAAAAAATTATTATCCATGTTGTTACGAGTGCATTACAAACTATGTCGTTTCTCTCCGTGCCAGGTCCGTACGTAGTTACTGCAGCCATCTATGGGGCTCGGGATGCCGTATTGGAGCACGTTCACAATAGCATTGGTATGCACTCAACTCGTATTAATCACTACCGAATAGATCGTGATATGCTCGTGCTGCCAGACATTTTGCTGGACCAGTTGCCAGAAGACGGTGAGGAAGCACTGTGTCCACTTTTTGATGTTCTTTGGCAAGCTGGGGGTGAACCTGGCTATCCCGCTAAGAAACGCCCACGACAGTAACACCCTACCGATGACCTATAGTCTCCTCCAAGCCCCGCCTCCTTCATCGATCCACCTTTACCCCACCAACGTAGGCCGGCGCGATCTTCCACCGCTGCGGTGACAGGTCGGTCAATGACGCATAGTAAAAAAATGTGTGATCTGCCAAGTGATCGGTGTGGAAGGGGTGCGCCAAGAGCGCCGAAGGATCCTTTATGTAACTTTTGGCGCTGGGGTACGCTTTCGCCACAAAAGCACTGGCGACGTTGTTCAGTGGCCGCGAGATTTAGAAGTCGGCTGAGGTGGTGACTATTCTGAGGATCGAGGACTTGCTAGCTCATTTGCGCTGGCTACAGACTTCAAACTGTCTCGGGAACAAAATTACATTCTCAAACCGGTGTTCTCCGACGAGTCGATTATCGGGTATTGCCAGATCGGCACAGTATCCTTCCTGTGGATCCGAGTACACTTCGACAATGGTTCCTTTTGTTCCTCGGGGAATCATCTCATCAGAGTAATTTGCTTTTACGTCTTCGCTGAGTTCGATTTCATCATAAACGCTGGCCTTCATTGGGGCTCCTACTTGTGAACCTCTGCCCAGTTGGTAATCAGTCTGGGCGTATCTGAACCTTTGTCGATCTGCCACTCGGTGACTAAAGTTGCCTTATTGCCGTTAGGGCCTTCGATTGGTACGCGAACTTCAAATCGCTGTCCATATATGCTCTCCTTGGCTGGTGTGGCCGATGTTTGTCTCAGCTGGGATTGGATTTGCGCCGTAAGATCTTGGGCTGCCTCTGCCCGACCAGCCTCCGTATGCACGTCGTAGCCAAGAGAGTCAAACGCCTTCCACTTACCCTTATTTGCCGTATTTCCTGGATCAAGGGAATAGTTGACGAACTTTCTCGCATCCACTTGGACCTCTTCGGCCCTGGGGAGCAGTGATAGTTCGGCATGGACGGCCTCGGTCTCGGCCACTTCAGCAGCAGTGCTGGTAGGCGCGGCCAGCCGTGGCCCCCGATAGCGGACGTTGCCGAAGTTGCTACCCAGGCCGTTCACCTCGTAGTTCGTCGGATTCAGACGGTCGCGGACGCTGGCCAGAAACTGTGAGACGCGCGATCCGCCTAGCTCGGCGGCTTCGATACCCGATTCCTCGGCAACGCCGAGCGCCTTGGCGGCGGCGGCAAACTCGGCAGCCTGGCCAGCCTCGCGCGCACCTTGCCGCGCCAGCGCGACCATCGCCCGCTCGGCTGCGACGGCCTCGGCTGCGCTTGGGGTCAGCATCGTCGCCATGGCGTCGAACATTCCCTCCACGGCGCTGCACGCTTCCTCCTCGGCAGGCGTGCACTTGAGCGGGCGCAGCTTGCGCATCTGCTCCTCAGCTTCGGCTCGACGCCCCGGCCCCGACATCGCCAGCAGTCCCAGCACCCCGCGTGCGGGTGCCGTCGCCACCCAGTTTAGGATCACCTTTTCCATGGGTGGCAGGGGTGACGCATCGCGCCACTTTTGCTGTTCCGCGCAGCGCAGCTCTTCTTGGATGACATGCCATTGCCCGCGGGCCAGCTCCTCATCGGTCATCACGTCTATGCTGCCCGGCAGCTTGAACTGCGGCGGTCGAGCCAGCTGGCGCTGGAGCGCGGCGCGGGCATTGGCTGCGGCTAATAGGCTTTTCTGCGGTGGCTTGCGGCCAGGGCCGGGCCTGCCCCTCTGCTCCTGGGGGCCTGGAGCCTTTGCGCCAGGTGCCGGGGTGGCAGCTCCGGTTTGCGGATCTTGCAAGAGCGGGGCCGCAGGCGGTATATCGTCACCGAGCAGCGCATCGAGCCACGGCGAGGATGGCGGAGGAGCACCGCCCGGTAGCAGCCCCGAGAATGGACCACGCTGCGAAGGCCGCACGCGCCGTACCGCTTCGTCTTCATCATCCCAGACGACCGCTGCGCTTTTCCACGCTGCCCAGCCTTGCGCCATGGCTTCAAAGCGACGCTCCCACCACGCATGCGCAGCTCCGGTGCCGTCGCCATGCATCCGACGCACAGTCTCGTCGTAGTCCAGGCCCAGCTGCGTGCCCACCATCCATCCGGGCTCGACGGCGCCGCTGCCCGTGCCGACCATCAATCCGCCCTGGCCTATGTCGAAGTCGAACCGGACGCCAGCTCCGAAGCGAAAGCCACGGGCGCAGAAGTTGAGCGCAGTCTCTTCGGGCGGGCATCTGGGCACGCCTACCCCCATGCCCTGAACGAAGGCTTGGAAGACTTTGAAGTGATAGGCAACCTCGGCGCCGCCGTAGATCTCAACCCGCTGGGCAGCAACGGATGCACCGAGCGAGCCCGCAGCCGTCACGGGTCCAATACGTTTTTGCAGCGCCAGCCCCAGCTCAAACTGCGTCTGCGCTCGATAGGGCTGGAGGGCCTGCGCCATGAAGTCGGGCATCGGTGATGCGGCAGCGCTCGCAGCTCGCAGCGGTGGCAGCCCGCCCACGAAAGGTCCCTGCGCAATATGAACCCGAACGAACGCTGTCGTCGCGAGACTGCCCAGCATGGCATCGAACGGCAGGCGCACCCGACCGAAGGGTTGCAGCGGTTCGTAGACCGGCGAGACCCCAACGTCCTTGGTGTAAAGCGTGATGGGAATCGCCACGCCAATCTCGCCCCACTGAAACAGAGTCACCGATGGTGCGATCTGGATGCGTGCGGCGTACAGGTCGCGATCGTGCCCCTTCTCGGGTCGGAAGACTGCGAGGACCGCAGCGCGCAGCCGAATGCCGAACGGGTCAATCGCCGTACAGGGCAGCAGCCCGAAGCAGCGCGTACCCACCGCGAGGTTGGGAATCCGCAGCGGCGGCAGCGACTGTGCCTCTGCCTCTGCCGGCTGACAGATCAGGAGCAGCAGCCCGAGAGCCGCAAAAATGGAAAGACCTGTCCGACGCGAAATTGAAGATGACTCCAACACTTTTGACTCCGAAGGCTGCAAACAACATGGGGAAGATCAGCGCCCAACGGCTTGGGCACCGCTAAATGTACGGCACCGTACCGCAGTGTCCTGTCTAGTGAACTCACTTCATCGGCCGCGCACTCTTTACTGGGAGATTGGCAATCTCCGTGCCAGGGCTAGAAGTAGCAAGCGCAGCGACGATGGACGGCATCACAGTCGGTAACACCTCGGCCTTGTTTCACTGGGCAGCGCTTGATCTAACTGGGCACCATTGGGCACCGACAGCAGGCCGCTGGGCGTGAACTGGGCAGCGACGCGGAGGCAGCGGGTGACTTAGCGAAGTTTGATTGATTGATAGGGATTGTCTCCGAAACAGCCGAAAACCGCTACAGCGACGGAGACAACATCATGAAGACTCACACCGCAACGCATAGGACTTTCAAACGGGCGATTCGCGCCCTCCCTTGCGAAGGGCTCGGCCTGCCCGGTACGCCGCAGGCCGCCGATAGCAGCCATTATGTTAAGTTGTGGATCATTTATGTATTGAAAATAACCAGATTTTCCAAGCCTATGCGGTCGAAGGGTACACCACAGGCGGTGCCCGTCGGTGGGGAGGGTGTCCGGGCGGGCTTTGGAGCGCCGGTTCAGTCGTACCAGTCGCCTGGGATGGGACCGATGCCGTCTTGGGACAGCCCATCCACGCAGTCCGCGGCCCTGGGCGGTGCGCGTGCGGGCCACGCGGCGGGCGGTTGAGTGGGTAGACCCAGGTGGCCCAGGATCTTCTGGATGGCCGCGTCCTTGTCGATCAAGGCCAAAAGGCGCCGTTTGCCTCCGCAGCGATCGCAGGTTAGCACCTCGATGGCAAAGACGCGGCGCAGCAGTGTGGCCCAGGGCAGCCGATAGGGACCCCGAGACGGGGGAGGCGGTGGATCCACCCCGGCGGTTGCAGAGGCGGCGGAAGGGGCTTGTTGCGGCGCGGCGATCGGTAGGTTGGGCGTGGCGAGCGGCGGGTCCAGTGCGGCAGCTGCGGCGAGGGCCGGCTCCGGGACGATGCGGCTTCGGTGCTTGCTGTGTTGTCGCCGCCGGTCTCAAACCGCTGCGGGGCGCCGCAAATGGAAGGGGCTGGCAT
>CAYWPR010000078.1:0-26223 GCA_964460115.1 uncultured Myxococcales bacterium | reverse complement strand
TTCATAGACCACTTCTCCGTCGAAGGCCAACGGCCGCGGCGTCCTTCACCGCGATATCAAACCCGAAAATATCATGCTGACCCGCCACGACGGTCAGGACGACTGGGTGAAAATTCTGGATTTTGGCGTCGCCCGCATCGTCGGCCAAGCGCCGCTCACCGGACACGGACAAGTTACCGGCACCGCTGAGTTTATCGCCCCCGAGACGCTCATCGGCGATGGCACGGTGGCCCCGCCTGTGGACATGTACGCAGTCGGAATCATTTTTCACGATGCGCTGGTCGGTCGGCCGCCTTTTACCGGCAAGCTGGATGTCGTTCTGCATCAACACCTAAACATCATTCCGCCGCTTATTTCCGAGCGTTCGCCCGAGCCCGGCATCGTGCCTGAGCTCGATCGCTTGGTGGCGCGGCTGCTCGACAAAGATCCCGCCAAGCGGCCCACCGCCGCGGAACTTGTCATCGAGCTCGAACAGATACAAATACAAAATTGGGTGGTCGAGGTCGATTCGAGCATCGCCGAGCCAGAACCGGCCCCATCACGAACGCAGCCACTTAGTCTTAACGATCGACGTACTTCGGTTTTTTTGCCGCATGATCGCAAAACCGAACTTCATGATCGGCTGGGACGTCCGACCCAAATCGTGGCGCGACCCAACTGGCCGACCAGTCTGTCGCCGGTGACCGCCGCCGAGCGGCAGAATCGTATGCTTGGCGAGAGGTCCAAAGATCGGCCAAGCAGCGAGAATTATCTTCTAGAACAAGAACGCCTGACTGGTGCCTTGCACACGGCTGCGGTGACCTTGGCGGCCCAGCTTTGGCCCGGGGGCTGGCCGCAAGCGCTGCTCAATCTGCTGCAGCATATCGAGGTTTGTGATCAGCAGGAACGCCAACTGGCCGCGGCGCTTTACGCCAATGAGGAACGCATTCGGCAACAAGATGTGGTGCAGCGGCAAAAGCAAAACCTGCGGCAGGAAATATTGACGCTGAGCGAACGCTTGCGCACCGATGCGCGCATGAAAGAGCGCGAACGCTCTCGCCTGGTGGGTGAACTAGAGGGTCTAGAGCGTACTTTCTTTGAAAGCGATCAGAAATCCAGCATCGTGCCGCGGGGCGTCATCGAGCCGCTGCGTCAGCGCCTTCTCGATGTGCGGGCCACGCGGCGGCGCTCGCGCTTGCTGTTTGCGCGGCTTTTGGTGGCCATGCCCTGCCCTGCGTCTTTTGAAGAAGAGCGCCGAACCGTGGTCAAGCTCCTTTCCACCGCCGAACGTCCGGCTAAGTAGCACAGCGCCGAACTGCGGCCGGCGCAAAAGTTCTGCGCCGACTGTTTACGGGGTCAAGCGTTCCAGCATGCGCGGAAAGGGAATGGATTCGCGGACGTGGTGCAGACCGCAAATCCAGCCAACGCAGCGCTCGATGCCCATGCCAAAGCCGCTGTGCGGAACAGCGCCGTAGCGTCGCAGATCCAGGTACCACTCGAAGGCACTTTTGGGCAGCTCGTGCTTGGCAATTTGCTCTTCCAGCACCGCAAGCTGATCTTCGCGCTGGCCACCGCCAATGATTTCGCCGGCGCCTTCCGGAGCAATCATGTCAATGCCCAGCGCCACACGCGGATCTTGCGGATCGGCTTTCATGTAGAACGCTTTGATTTCGCGCGGATAGCGATGAATCATAACCGGGCGATCGAATTGCTCGCTGATTACGGTCTCTTCGTCGCCGCCAAAATCGTCGCCGAATTTGGTGGGATGGCCTTTTTGCGCCAAAATTTCGACGGCCTCGCTGTAGCTTATGCGCGGAAACGGCTTTTGCACCCGTTCTAGCTTGGTTAGATCGCGCTCCAGAATTTCTAGCTCGGCGCGGCGGTTGCGCAAAACGCGACCGACTACTTCGACCAAAAAGTCCTCGGCAAGATCCATAAGACCGGGCAGCTCGAGATAGGCCACTTCGGGCTCGACCATCCAAAACTCCGTCAGGTGCCGACGTGTTTTGGACTTTTCGGCGCGAAACGTCGGACCAAAACAGTAGGCTCGGCCAACGGCCATGGCCGCCGCTTCGCCATAAAGCTGTCCGGATTGCGTCAGATAGGCTTTTTGATCGAAATAGCCGACTTCAAACAGGTTCGTCGTGCCTTCACAGGCATTGGGCGTAAAAATCGGCGCATCGACCAGAATAAAGCCGCGGCTGTCCAGATAATCGCGCACCGCGGCGATGACTTCGGCGCGAACGCGCAAAATGGCCACTTGCCGCTTGGAACGCAGCCACAGATGGCGATTGTCCATCAGAAAGGCGACGCCGTGCTCTTTGGGCGAAATCGGATATTCCTGCGTCGCTTCGCCGATGATCGAAAAGTCGCGCACGCCAAGTTCGACGCCGATGGGCGAGCGCTTGTCCTCGCGCACGACGCCGCGAACAATCAGCGCGGTTTCCTGCGGCAGATGATCAGCACGATGAAAAAGCTGTTCATCCACGTCGCCTTTGAATACGACCGCCTGGACGATGCCGCTGCCGTCGCGAAGCTGTAAAAAATGCAGTTTTCCTTTGGAACTGCGGTTGTACAGCCAACCTTTTACTTCGACGTTTTCGCCGATGTGGTTGCGCAGGTTTTCAACATAGACGTGACGATAGGTGGGCGTAGCGGATTCGGTCATGGCGCGTATACCTCAAAGACGCGCCGCAGCTTAGCACAGGACGCGAGCCGATGGCGGAACGGTCCGCGGCTAGCGATGATCGGGATGCTTGGTGCTGCGCGATAGGAGGGGCAGACAGAGGAGCAATGAAAAAACCGCTGAACCAATCCAAAAGATTTTGACGTGGTGAAAATCGTAATGTCCCACGAACAAAGAACCAGTCTGAATCAATCGACCGCTTACATAGTCCTGTACGGCGGCGCCGGCATAGCTTAGTCCTCCGACGATTCCCAAGGCCGCACCAGCGGCCCGCCGTGAACAAAGTTCGGCCGCAGCCAGGCCCCCCAAAAACAGAAGTTGTCCGCCAATGGCAAAACCCGCCAGTCCCAGCGCCGCACGCATCAGCCAAGGATGCTTTTCGGGAAGCAGCAGAACCGCACACATAGCCAGGACCAGCATCGTCCCGTAAAACAAACAGACGGGGCCGCGCCGTGCCGAAAACAGATAGTCCGAAAGCGGACCAGAGCTTAGCGTACCGGCGAGCCCGACAAAGGACACGAGCGACACGGCCCCTCCGGCTTCTATCAGGGAATAGCCGTGGGCCGTCTGCAAGTACAGCATTCCCCAACTGTTCAGGGCGTAACGGGACACGTACATAAACGCACTGGCCAAGCCGATAAGCCAGACCAGCGGATTGCGCGCCGCT
The DNA here is from genome assembly GCA_964460115.1 of uncultured Myxococcales bacterium. Taxonomy (GTDB): domain Bacteria; phylum Myxococcota_A; class Polyangia; order Palsa-1104; family JAEUJZ01; genus JAEUJZ01. Next base: position 22,891 of record CAYWPR010000078.1, on the reverse strand, counting down.
TCCCATTGCTTGCTGGCGACCGAGTTTTCTTCGGCAATCGCTTTTGCCGGAGCAAGCTCCGCTGTGCCATGCGGCGGATCGAGACCCAAAGAACGCGGCCGATCCGGCATGGTCCGCGTCAATAGCAGAGCCGTCGCCAGGCACAAAAGCGCCGGTCCCCAAAATCCCCAGCGCCAGCCGGAATGGTTTACCAAGGCGGCGGTGCCGACAAAGCTCAGCCACTCGCCAACGTTGTGAGAAATGCTCCACACCGAAAAGCGGGTGCCAAGCCCGCGTGACGAGAACCAACTGGTCAAAGCCACGCCGCTCGTCGTCGCTCCAACGGATTGAAACCAGCCGTTTAAAAGCCACATGAGCAGAAAGACCGTGTAACTGCCGGATAGACCAAAGCAGATGTTGCTGACGCCCGACAGCAAAAGTCCGGTGATAAAAAATCGCGCCAGATGTACGTGATCGCCAAGAAAGCCATTGACGGTTTTGCCGACGCCGTACGCCGCCAAAAGGCCAAATCCGATGCGTCCGAGGTCGGCAGCGTCAACAAGCCCGGAATCGAGCAGAGGCTTTTTGGTGACAAAAAGGCTCATGCGCGCCGTGTAGTAGACCATGTAGCCAAAGGTCACCGACAGAAACACCAAAGTGCTAAAGTGCCGGTACAGGCGAGCATAGGCGGCTTGATCAGCCACCCGCGCGCCAGCTTTCGCCACGCGATAAAAGCCCAGGATCTTCGAGGCGATTAAGGGCAATCTATTATCAATTTATATGCATTCTTGATCACAATGATATGGTTAATCCATGCGAGGCTCTGAGAAACGCGAAGCGCGACGAGGCGCCGCCCGTTTGCAGGCGCTTAGGGGTCTGCACATCGCTCGGCGCAGCGATGCCGAGCGCATTGCAGAATCCTTGCAGAACGCGCGCAATGAAGATGTCTACGCAGCGGCGCAGCATTGCGCAGCCTGTCAGACGGCGATTCGAAACTCCGAAGATGACACGGCCCTATGCTCGACTCATCTGGCCCGTGCCCTCGGGGTCTAGTAAAATGCCGAATTCTCTTTTTTGCGCAGACGCAGAGAGTAATAAATCGGGACGCCGCACAAAACGAGGCATAGACCATAAAGCGCGCTTTTTGGATCGCCCTTTACGATATAGACGACAAAAAATAGCGCCACGGCGATAAACAGTCCCGAACTAAAAGGATGGCCAAAGGCGCGGTAAGGACGCGGGCTTTCGGGTTCATGGCGGCGCAGCACGAAAACCGCGGCCGCCGTCAGTGCGCTAAATAATAGCGACGCAAAAGTGGTGTAGGTCAGCAAATCGTCGTATCGGCCCGACAGGGTCAATACCGCTGACCAAGCGGCAAGCATATAAAGCGCCGTGGCCGGGGCCTTGCGCGAATTGAGCCGTGCCGCACGCCGCAGAAAAAGCCCGTCTTCGGCCATGGCATAAAGAACGCGAGCACCACCCAAAATCATGCCGTTTATACAGCCAAAGGCCGAAACCAAAATCGCCGCGGCAATCAGCTTTTCGCCGACGTCGCCCAGCAAAAGCCGCATGGCTTCGGCGGCGACGCGATTTTCCGGCAGCGTCGCCATCTTGGCCAGCGGAAACAGGTACAGATAGGTGGCCGCGGCCAAAAGATAGGTCAGTGTGGTCACTAGCGTTCCCAGCAAAAGGGCGCGCGGCAGATTGCGGCCGGGGTCGCGAACTTCCGCTGCAGCAAAGGTGACCGTGCTCCAGGCGTCGTAACAAAAAAGCGCCTTGCTGGCGGCCACGCCAAGCGCCCCGAGAAATAGCGGATGCGAAGCCAGCGGCGGCACCACTTCGCTATAAATCGGGTGAAAATTCGCAAAATTGCCCTTGCCGCGTCCCAAAATAAATCCGGCCGCGACAAGTCCCCAAAGCGCCAGCAGTTTCAAGCCGGTAAACAGCGTTTGCACGCGAGCTCCGGCGACCACGCCTTGGGTGTTGATAAGCGTCAAGACCGCGATGACCGCAAGCGCCACACACTGCGCCGTGGATAGATGCAGGGCGCCAAGGGGCCCAAGCGATATCGCCATGAGTATCTGCTGTTCGCCAATCGCCGGAAAAAAGATTCCCAGATATTTGGCAAAGGCAATGGCCACCGCAGCGATAAATCCAGACTGAATCACCACAAACAGCGTCCAGCCGTATAAAAAACCGCTGAGCGCGCCAAAAGCACGGCGCAAATAGACATATTGACCGCCGGCAGCCGGCATCATCGCCGCCAATTCGGCATAGCTTGACGCGCCAAGCAATGTAAACAGGCCCGCCAAAATCCACAAACCTAAGTAAATTCCTGGAGCGGCGATATTGCGCGCCATCAAAGACGGCGCGATAAAAATGCCCGAACCAATCATGCTGCCGACGAGCAGCGCTGTGGCATCAAGTCCGCTTAATCGGCGGGAAAGCTGGCTTGGGTGCGCGCTTTTGAGTTCGCCTTTTTGCAGCATGCTCATGAACTAAGCACGCCGCCGGCGGCCCGTCCATTTTTCGAGACGGCGCGGACCGCCAAGACTACAAGAAGCGCGAATTGCGGGGCGCGGAATGCGCTTATAAAGCGCGCAGCTCGCGCAGGGTTCCGTTGTACAAATCCAAATCGACCGGACCCTCAATGCCCGGCACGCTACCGCTGTCGGTATACTGCCAAAAACGCAGGCGTCCCCAATTGGGCGGCAGATTCGGGCAGCCGACATTCCATTGCGCATTCCAAAGGTATGGCAGAGGACTTGGAGTCGGATTTCCCAAAATATTCCAAACCCGCGCCGAGCTATACAGCACCGGCAGTCGGCCGGTACTGGTTTTTATGTGCAAAAGCCAGGCATTGATGCGAGCGAGAACGGTTGCATTGTCGAGGCCATCGTTTCCCTCGACATCAATCACCGGCGGCAGATCTCCCGCCACAAAGCTGACGCTGGTCAGAAAATGTAGCATCAAATCGGCTTGCGCGATGGGATCCTGCTTGGGGCGAAAGTATTGATAGGCACCCACGACCAAGCCGGCGGCTTTGGCGCCGTGCCAATTGGCGCTGAATTTTTTGTCGAGGTATCCGGTGCCATCGCTGGCGCGAATGATGGCAAACTGCTTGCCGGCGGCATACACAGCGTTCCAGTCAATCGTTCCGTCGTAGTCGGATACATCGATGCCATAGACCTTATCGGCCCCCGGACAAACTTTGGCATCAATTTGAATGTCCGCGCTTGTTTGCGCCACCTCCACGCTTCCGTCAAGCGGCCCGCCACAAGCGACAAGAAGGACCAAGCTCCAAGCGAAAATGCACCTAAGCCTCATCACGACAACCCCTTCCGTTAAGTAGTTAAGTCAACCGGCAGGGGCCAGTGCACGCTGTATGCCAGCGATATTTTTGAGGAATGCGAAGCGAAATAGCCCGCTGCGAACCGTTTTTCGGCAGCAAGCTGGAGGGGAGATTCCCCCCAAGCTGTTGATAGCCGTCATCAGCCAGGCAGCGCGCGGCGCGGCTAGCAAAAACGCGCGGCGCGAATACAGCGATTGTTTTCGATTCCTGCAAAGATCTAACAAGCTGGCCAATTTGCGCAGCGGAGGTTTGACAGCTTGCCCCAAACCGGCAGAAAATGGCGGCGGTGCATTATTTTTATTTGTTTTCGGCGCTCACCGGGGCGCTGCTTGTTGCAGTATCGGTATTCAGCGGTTCTGACGGAGCTGCGGGCCATGCCGACACCAATGCCGGCCTTGGCGACGTCCACGGGGATGGCGAGGGCGATGGCAATTGGCTGGGGGGCCTGGGTTCGGCGGCGATGCTGTTTTTCTCGCTGCAATTCTGGACGTATCTGCTCGGCTTTGGCGGCTTGACCGGCTTGCTACTGCACTTTTTAGCCCATACTCCAGAACCGACGACCGGATGCTGCGCCCTTTTGGTGGGACTTGGAACAGCGCTTGCCGCCCGCAAAATTCTGCGCCGGCTCAGCACCACTGGAGACGGCGGCACCGTCGAACAGGAAAAGCTAATAGGCGCAAGCGCCGAAGTGCTGATTCCCGCCGCCCAAGGCGCCACCGGCAAAATTCGCTTGATGGCGCGCGGTCAAACGCTGGACCTGCTCGCGCGGACAACTGAAAGCGCCGGACTGCAAGAAGGGACCACCGTTCTGATTCTGAATATCAAGGATGGGGTCGCTGAAGTGACCCTGGAGGATCTCGCAGAACCAAAGTCCCAAAAACCCCAAGCAACGGCCGGCAAGCGCGCTTCCGCCGAGGCTTCCTCTGCTCCCAAAGGATGATTTGCCATGTTTGCAATTGCTGGAGTTCTTGCCCATGCCGGCCGTCTTACGCCGGCGATGATCGATCCGGATACGACTTCCTCGATTAGCACGCTAGAAACCGGATCCGTCATGGTGCTGGCGGTTCTTTTCGTCGTCGGCGCACTGTTTTTCGTGGGGCTCATAAGAAGCCATCTGTACATCTGCCGGCCCAATGAGCTGCTGGTCATTTCCGGCAAAAAGCACCGCCTGGCCAACGGCGAAAGCGCCAACTTCACGGTGATTTTGGCGGGCACTCATTTGCGCATTCCTTTTTTACAAAAAGTCGATCGAATGGACTTGCGCGTCATTCCCATCGAACTGAATGTGACCAAGGTTTTGTCAAACGGTGGCATTCCGCTCGACATTCACGCCATCGCCAACGTCAAGATCTCCGGCGATCCGCGCTTTGTCTATAACGCCGTCGAACGCTTTTTGGGACTGCACGTGGATGCCATCAAGCAGACCGCCAAGCAGACTTTGGAAGGCTCGCTGCGCGACGTGATTTCGCAGCTTACGCCCGAGCAGGTGAATCAGGACCGCATCGAATTTGCCAATCAGCTTGTGCAGGTGACCAGCCAAGTCTTTACCAAGATGGGTTTGCAGATCGACACCCTGAAGATTCAACGTGTCGAGGATGAAGCCAACTATCTGATTAATCTTGGCCGAGCCCAGATTGCCAACGCCATCCGCGACGCCGAAAACGCCGAGAACCAGGCCAATCAGGAAATCGCCCAAGAAGAAGCCGGAGCGCGCCAGCAAGCCGAGGTCGCCGCCAAAGATGCCGAAATTGGCATCGCGCAGAAGCGCAACCAGCTTCGCCAGCTCGTCGGCAAGCTGGAAGGCGAAGCCCAGGGCGTCGAGCGGCAAGCCAAAGCCGCCGTGGAGCAAGCGCGCGCCGAAGCCGAGCAAGAACTTCAAGATTTGCGCCGCGAAGTCGAGCAGCGCCGACTCAATGTCGAAGTCGTACTACCTGCCGAGGCCCAGCGCGAAGCAGCGCTGCTACTGGCCGAAGGCGAAGCGGCTCCCCGACGCGAGCAGGGTGCCGCAGCCGCCGAAGCCATGCGCATGCTGGCGGAAGCGCTGGGCGCCGCGGGGCCGCAGGCGCGTGAGCTGTTCGTGCTTTCGCAACTTGACACGCTTGTGGCGCAAGTGGCGGAAAAGGCCGCCGGTATTCAGGTGCGCGAACTGCAAATCATTGACAACGGAGACGGCCGCGCGCTGCCCTCGGTGGCTGCCAGCTATCCGGCCATCGTCACCGAAGTGCTGCGCAATCTTAAAGATCTGACCGGTGTAGACATTCCCAGCATGCTGGCTGCCCCATCGGTGTCGTCGGAAGGAGGTCGCTCGTGATTTCATCGCTTTTGGCTAGCATCCTCGGCCTTAGCGCCTTTGGCGCCACCATCGTCTTTGCCGCCATTTTGGCCGCGGGCTTTTACCTTTTGATCATCATCATTAAAAACACCTACGTCTGTCCGCCCAGCGAGGTGGTCATTTTCTCAGGCCGGCGCCGACGCTTGCGTTTGCCGAGCGGCCAAGCTCCGGATCGCCCGGAAGTCGGATTTCGCGTCGTCCGCGGCGGCCGCGCGATGCGCATTCCGCTTATCGAAGTCGTGGATCGGATGTCGCTGACCAACATGGCCATCGAGCTATCGGTCACAAATGCATTTTCGCGCGGCGGCATTCCCTTGAAAATTCATGCCGTCGCCAACATCAAGATTCCCAGCGAAGAACCGCTTTTGCACAACGCCGTCGAGCGCTTTTTGGGCTGCAACCGCGAATACATCATGCGCGTTGCCAAGGACACCCTAGAAGGCAATCTGCGCGGCGTCATCGCCGAGCTGACCCCCGAAGAGATCAACCAGCAAAAGGTCAAGTTTCAGCAGCAGCTTATCGAAGAGGCGGACAAAGATTTGCACCGTCTGGGCCTGGTGCTGGACAATTTGCAGATTCAAAACATCAGCGATGACGTCGGCTATTTGAACTCGGTAGGACGAGTGCGCACGGCAATGGTCACGCGCAATGCCAAGATTGCTGAGGTCAAAGCCAACGTCACCGCTCTTGTGCAAAAGGCGCACAACCTTATGAACGCCGAGCTGGCCAAGATCGAAACCGAAATGCAGGTCGCGCTCAAAGAAAATCAATTGCGCATCGTTGAAGCCAACACGCAGCGCGAAGCCATCATCTCGGAAGTCAGCGGCGAGGTCATGGCCCAGGTCAAAGAAGCGCGGGCGCAGGTTCTGGCCTGGGAAGCGCGCAACGAGCAGGTGCGGCGGCGCTTGCAGGCCGACGTCGTCACTCCGGCGCAGGCCAAAAAAGCGCAGACCGAAGCCAACGCCAAGGCCGAAGCGGCGACCATCGTCGCGCAAGGTCGCGCGGCCGCCGCGGCGCTGACCAGCCTGGCCAAGGCCTATCAGGCCGGCGGCAAAAACGCGCGCGAGTCTTTGCTTGTGCAAAAGCTACTGCCGGTATTTGAAGAACTGACCAAGACCATGAAATCGCTGCGCGTAGACCGACTGACGGTTCTGCCTATGACAAATGGCACGAATCCTCAACCGGTGGGCACGACGCTCATCAGCGCCAACGAACAAGTTCGCGCCGCCACCGGAGTTGATCTGCTCGGCAGTTTGCAGCGCCGGGTTTCCCAGGCTCCGCCGCAAGCACCCCGTAAAGAATAAGCTCGATTAGAAGGTCTTTAGAGAGAGGTCGCTGGCCTTTCGAGCGCCCAAGAGATGCGTCGAAAGGCAGCGAGAGCTTGCGATGCGGTTTAGTACTGGAAGCGTATGCCGAACTGGGCACGCAGGGGTGCTTGTCGTCCGCGGAAGGCGCCGTATGTCGGAATATCACGCGGTTCGACGTCTATCAAATCGCTGCCGCGATTGGCCACATCCAGGTTGAACATGTTGAAAAGGTCGGCGATAAGCGTCAGGTGCACCTTCTGCGAGAACAGCGACGCCACATCGTAAGAGATACGCGAATCCACGACGAGAAGCGCCGGCAGGCGGAACTCGGCAATTTGCGTCACGTCGTTCGGCTTGTTCGGCTCGGTGCCATTGGGTGAACGGCGCGTCGTATAAGATCCATCGTTCTGGTTGAAGTAGGTTTTGGTCTGCGGATTGCCGCTTTGGTAGTTCAGGAACACGCCAAACGTGAATCCGTGAAACGTGTAGGAGGCGCGAATCTTGAGCTGGTGCCGGCGATCCTCGGGCAAATAGCCGTCGTACATTCCCGCCATCCGCGGGTTGTAAAATTGACTCTGGCTTGGCTGCAGCAAGTTTCCAATAAGCCCTAACTCTTCGCCGCCCGGACCAAACAGCCAAGACAACGTATAGATGACCGCAAAGTCCCATTCCTGCCGCGGACGCGATTCAAAGATGAAATCGATGCCGTGGTAGTTGCGGTAGTTTTCCGGAAAGGTCGTGTACAAAAAGACCTGTTGGCTTTGCCCGTTTTTGTAATTCACAACGCGCACGCCCGTCGGGTCCCAAACCTGGTTGACCTCTTGCCCGTCCCAGATATCGCCAACGCGCTTGTAGGTGTAGTCGATACCGGCCACAGAGTTTTCAAACAGCTCGCGCCGAAAGGACAAAGTAATTTCGTCGGTATGCGGCGGCGAGGTGTCCGGTCTTAGCTGATATCCGCCCGGTCCGCCGTAGGTGTACAGCGGGCGCCAGGGATTTTTGCCCATGTACATATCTTGCGGACCCATTGCCGGACAGCCGGATTTGGGTCCAAAACCCATATTGTTTACCCCAGGATTCCAAGCATAGGTGCACTGGGTCGAAGTCAGGTCCGCCGAAGAAGCCGCTAGCAGCGATAGCGTTTCATTGGAACGTCCGTAGTAGGCGGTAAAGATGGTCTTCTGATCCTGAGTGATGTCAAAGACCAGACCCAGACGCGGCCCAAAGCCCCACAGATTCGAGACAACCTCGCCCTGCGTGTTGGTAGTGTGCCCGTAGTCCACGCGCATACCGGGATTGATGCGCAGCCAGTTTGTAATCTTCCAGCGGTCCTGCGCGAAAAAGCCGATGCCAAAGCCCTGATGCACCTGTGAGTAAGGACTTTGATCGACGCGATACCTGCAGCCCTTGGTCTGGGCCATCTGTCCGGGTTCCGGATTGGTGATGCACAGACCGGATTCTCCGGCGCCGCCGCCGCGGTCGTTATAGTAGGTACCGCCGCCGGGGACCGAGAAATCGAAGGTATGGCGAATGATGCGCATCTGCGCGCCGAACTTCGCCTCATGCTTGCCAAGCCAACTGCCGCGCACCGAGACCGACGGATCGAACTGAAAGGTATAGCGGCGATCGATTTGTATAGAATTGCCCTGATACCAACTGGTTCCGTCGTCGCTGTTATTGTGCCGCGGGCGATCGGCGCTGTAGGTGTCGTTGATCGGCGAAAACAGACCGCGGCCGGCATATGCCGAGTTGTCGATGGAGCCGAAAACTCCCTGCGGACCGTAGTCGATCGTGCTGTACTGAACACCGGCCTGCAGGTTGGTATTCACCATCTGGTTGATGAACCAGTCCCACTGCACGATGCCAAAGGCGCCGCCTTGGTTTTGCCGATCTTCGGCAATGCCCAAGATGCTGGCATTCTGCGCGACGTTGTCGATCGAAGTCGGATCTGCCGAAACCGACAGCGTGATGCGGTGCTTTTCGGTGGGCGCGATGGCCGTCTTAAAGCGGAAATAGTAGGACGTGAAAAGCCGCGTCGGGTGCTGAACGTTCAGCGGCGCACCGATGACCAGCGAACGGCCGGTGCGATCGAATTCAAACGAGGCGTTAAACCACCACTTGTTCTTGATGATGGGTCCGCCCAAGTTGAAGTTGGCCTGATACGCGGAATTGGGCGCCGCCGGAGTCGTGGAAAAAGGCCGTACTCCGTCATAAAGCTGCGTGCCGTACTGTCCGCCCGCCGACAGGGCTTGATGATTCACGTAGAAGGACGAATCGATGCGCCACTCGTTGCTGCCGGCGTTTGTGACTAGGTTAATAAGGCCGCCCAGGGAGTTATATTGGGCTTCCGTACCGCCGGTCAGCACTTCGACCGAGTCAATCGAGTCAAAGTTGATGTTGGAGGAAAAGGTATTGGTCACCGGGTCGGTGATATCAAGACCGTCCACCAAGTAGCGGTTGTGGGCCAAAAGCCCGCCCTTAATCTGCGGATTGCCGGTTCCCGAGACGCCGGCAACCTGCGCGGTAATGCCCTGATAGCTGCGCGGCGATGCGATACGCGACTGCTGATCGTTGGTCAGAACCGTTCCGGTTTGCGTGGTGTCCGGACGGGTCATCTTGCGTTCTTCGATGATGACCTTGAGCTCTTCTTTGGCCTCTTCAACCGTCCAGGCGATGTTTAGCGGGAAGGTCTCTCCCATACGGACGACGACGCGGCGACGCAGGGGTTTTGCCCCTTCAAAAGTCAGCGTGACATCGTAGGTACCCGGCGGAACGGCGATGAATTCGTAGCTGCCGTCGTCGGCAGTTAGTACGGCGCGCGGTCCACCGATAAGGTTCTGGCCGCGAATCTCGACCCGCGCTCCGGGCAGCGGAGAGCTCGACAGCTTATCAGTGATGACACCGGCGATCTTACCTGTCTGTTCACCAACGGCGTGAGCGGCCTGCGGCACCACGACCGGAACCGACAAGAGCGCGACACCCATAAGGCGGCGCCGAAACAGATTGTGCTTCTTTGACTTCTTTACCACGGTTCGCTCCATCGGCGGGATGGTTATCTGTTATGCACCAAGCAGTCGCGCTTTAGTTCGCCGGCAGTTGCAGGCAGTAGACCCACTCGTGGGTGTCCTTCACCTTGGTCAGATCGATGTCTGCCACCGATTTTTCAGGTGCGGCGGTGTTTTTGGGAGTGAATGTAAAGACGTGGCAGATCGGACTATAGTTGTCCTCGCCGCGTCGAAAATCCATCAGGTCCAGCCCCATTCCCAAATCGCCAGGAACATCCATTTTCATGCCCGGCTTGTCGGGGTCATTCATCTGGATGGTGTCCGGGTAATAAAGATTCTGCGTCTCCATCACTTTGGTCGCGTCTCCAGGCTGCGAGGCTTTGGGCTTGACTTCGCCGCCATCGAGGTAAGCGACCAGGTACTGCTGATACCAGCCCCAGCGCTGGGGTCCTAGGCAGGTGACCGGGTCATGCGAGGTATCACCAAGAGCACAATTTTCCGTGGGAAAGGTCCCCTGGGGATAAAACACATCGGCGGCCGGGTCGATGAGCGCGTGTACCAAATAACGCGACCCCGGGTGTCCGGTAGGCAGTACGTTGGGAACGCCGGCCGGTGGCGGATCAAGCAGCATTGAAACATCGGTGCGCTTCACCAAGTTCGCAGCGCTTTTGGTCGACTGACAGGGCAATCCGTTCGAACGGACCGTGACTTCCTGCACGATGGGCACGTAACGGGTGGCTCCTGCTGGCATCGTTTCGGCGGGAAGCACGGTATAGATGTTGCCTTGCCGATCGTAGCGAACGGCATCGGCAACCGGATCGTACATATAGCCTTCCGGCTTGTTGCAGCGATTCGAATCCTGCGATGGATCGACGCCTTCGGCATCAAACACGTAGGCAATCGTCAAAGGCTTGGGGGCAAGGGGCAGCAGTTTGTTCAGATCCAGTTGGTTCTGCGATGCGTTCTTACCAGCCGCGGGAGTTTGCGCGCCCGTAAAAGGAAGCGGGTAATAGGCCAATTGCTGGCCGCGCACAAAAGCGGTTACATACTGAAATGTTCCGCCGCCGGCCGCGGTGGGGTCGCCCGGAAGACCCAATTGCGGACGATCTTCATTGGGGTTCCCGAGATAAGCTGCCGGAAACTTGGCGGGATCGACGGAACCGGCGCTGTAATCACCGGAACGTCTTTCGTAAGGGTTGCATGCACCGACGAGAATCAATGCAAAACCAAGACAGAACTGCGCGTCTTTAGACTTCAAGTTCGGGAACATAGGGCTTACTCCGCTGAGGGCGCCACCATAGTGCGCTGGTCCGCACCAGGCAATACTTTTTTTGCGCTGGAAAACGCGCCCGCGATTCGGCGCTTTTATAGTTCGTCTGCACTAAATGGCAGAACATCGCGGATGTGCGCGGCGCCTAAAAGGAGCATCATCAGCCGGTCGATGCCAAGTGCGACTCCGCCCGAAGGGGGCATGCCATCTGCAAGGGCCGACAAAAAACGCTCGTCGATAGGATAGACCGGCAAACCGCGCCGGGCGCGCTCGGCGGCGTCTTTTTCCAGGCGACGACGCTGCTCCCCGGCATCGCATAGCTCGCCAAAGCCGTTGCACAATTCTAGGCCACCGACATAGGCTTCAAAGCGCTCGACCACGGCGGCATTGTGCGGATTTTTTCGAGCCAGCGCACAAAGCGGCAGCGGCCAGTCGCAAAGCACCACGGGATGGTCTAGAGCCGCCAGCTTGGGTTCTACGTGATCCAAAAAGACCGAGAAAAAAAGATCGTCCCAGCTTAGCGGCTGACCCGCGCTGTCGTGCGCTTTTAGAGCATGACCGGCGGCGCGCAAAGCCAAAAGCAGTTCCGACACGGATTCGTCGCCACGCAAAATCACCCCGGCGTAGGTTTGCATGGCTTGCGACACAGTCAGCCGCGGCCACGGTGTCCCAAGGTTCAGAATTCGCCCTTTATAGGGCAATTCCGGCCGGCCATAAAGCGCCGTACAAAGCTCGGCACACAAATCGGCAACGTCGTCGGCCACCGCGGTCCAGTCGGAATGGGCGCGGTACCATTCCAGCATGGTGAATTCGGGATTGTGTTGCGGTCCGAGTTCGCCGCGGCGAAACACTTTGCCCAGGCTGTAGATGCGCTCCATGCCGCCGCACAAAAGGCGCTTCATTTGATACTCGGGAGAAGTAATCAAATAGCACGGCGCCGCATTAGGCTCGGTGGCGATGGCGAAAGCCGCAAGATGCAGTTCCAGTCCGGGGGAAGGAACCATCAGCGGGGCTTCGATTTCCACGAAATCCCGCGTGGCGAAGAAGTGACGAATCTGTTGCAAAAGCCGGCTGCGCTGCTGCAGCCGAATTAGACGCTCGCGGTCGAATTTTTGCAGTCGATACCAGTCAAATTTCAAGCGCGCCCCACTCGTTCGATGTATTCGCCCGAGCGAGTGTCGATCTTCAGAACGTCCCCTTCGTTGATGAACAGCGGGACGTTCAAGCTGGCCCCGGTCTCTAACTTGGCGGGCTTGCTGGCACCGGTGGCGGTGTCGCCGCGCACGCCGGGTTCGGTTTCCATGACGCGCATTTCAACGAAGTTCGGCATATTTACCGAAATCGGCCGCTCGTTGTAAAAAGTGATATTGACGTCGAGGTTTTCTTTCAAAAACCGCCAATCCTCATCGACCACCGTCGCTTGAACGCTGACCTGATCATAGGACTTTTTGTCCATGAACACGAAGGCTTCATCCCCTTCCTTATAAAGAAAGGTGAACTCGCGATCTTCCACGTTGGCGCCGTCCATTTTTTCGCCCGAGCGAATGTTGCGCTCGATGACGCCGCCGGTCAGCAAATTTTTCATCTTGGTGCGGGTAAAGGCTGCTCCCTTGCCCGGCTTGACGAATTGCGCTTCGACGACGATATAAGGAGCGCCGTCGATCATAATCTTAAGTCCCTTGCGAAGATCTGACGTGTCGTAGGTAATGGCCATCGGGGCCTATTACTATCTTTTTCGGGAAGCTGTCAACTCCTAGTGTCCCGAGTCAGTTCTCGTTCGAGCTTTCTGTCTCGGGACACTAGATGCTGTCTAGCCCTGCATCAGGTGTATAACCCCTTTGCAGAAAGTCATCGTATCGGCCTGACCGCCGAGGTCGCGAGTTCGCAGGCGGTCGTCGCGCAGCGCCGCAAACAGCGCCGTGCGCAAGCGTTTGGCGGCGGGGCGCTGCTCTACGTGTTCTAAAAGCATCGCCGCGGCCATGGCCAGAGCAGTAGGATTGGCAATGCCCTGCCCGGCGATGTCGGGGGCTGAGCCATGGACAGCTTCGAAAATAGCGGCCTTTTCTCCCAGATTGGCGCCGGGCGAAACCCCTAGGCCCCCGACCAGGCCCGCTATCAAGTCGCTGATGATGTCGCCAAACAGATTCATGGTGACGATGACGTCAAAGCGCTCGGGCTGAGTGACAAGCTTCATGCAGGCAGCATCGACGATGACATCTTCGACCTCGATGTCCGGATACTGCGCCGCGATTTCTTTGCCGACTTCCAAAAACAGGCCGTTTGACATCTTCATGATGTTGGCCTTGTGAATGATCGAAACTTTCTTGCGTCCGTGTAGCCGCGCGTACTCGAAGGCATAGCGGACGATGCGTTCCGAACCGACTCGAGTGATGACGGCAATTGATTCGGCAGCGGTGCGGCCGGGGCCGACAAAATGCTCGATGCCGGCGTAGATATCCTCGGTATTTTCGCGCACCGTGATGATATCGACGCCCTGATAGCGCGAAGGCACCCCGACGATGTTGTGCGCCGGCCGCAAATTGACGTACAGATCAAAATGCTGACGCAGGCCGACGTTGACCGAGCGAAAGCCGCTGCCCTTGGGCGTGGACAGGGGGCCCTTTAGCGCGATGCGCGTCTGCTCGATCGATTGCAGCGTCCGTTCGGGCAAAGGATCCTGCTCGGTGGTCACGGCGGCGAGGCCAGCCAACACTTCTTCATAGCGCAGCGCGGCCCCGGCGGCTTCCAGCATGCGCAACGTGGCTTCGGTGATTTCGGGACCGATGCCATCGCCGCGAATCAAAGAGATTAATGGAGCCTCTGACTTGGAACTATCTTTTTGCATGTTTCCTCAGGTCTTTTGGAGAACGGAAAATGACGCGGCGGCGCCACGGGTGCAAAGCGTCTGAAGACTTCGGACTTCTACACTTGTTCGCGGACCGCGGTGATTTTGCCAAAAATATCGTCACGCTTGACGGGGGAGTCTACATTTTTTATTGCCAGGGACACGGTTATGTTGCGAAGTATTGACGCATGAGCTTTTGGTCCCTCTTGTCCCAATCGTTTTCCGTAAGATCACCTGCGCAGCCGCTTGGCCTATGCGCCCTGCTCGCAGCGGTTGGCACGGCGCAAGCCCAAAGCCCGCCGCCGCCGGCCACACCGCCCGCGACGACCGCAACCACCACGACGACAACGACGACGGGATCGGCCACGCCACCGGCAGCCGGAACGACGACGGCAACGACGACGACGGTGACGACGACCACCACGACGGCGCCGCCGCCACCTCCAGCGCCGCCCCCCCCGCCTATTATGCCGCCGCCGCCCCCAAAGCCTCTAGTCGCCGGCCAGGATTTGAGCTTTCAGTTCGGCAAAATGGAAGAAATTCCCAAAGTGGTGTGGAAGGCGCTGGCGTCGGCCAACTTCTCAGCCGCTACCGGCAACGCCAACGTCATTTCGATTAGCGGCGGTGCCTTTGTTTCGCGCAACGACGGCAAAAATCGAGTGCTGCTGTCCGCCGACGGACTGTACGGATTCACCAAGAATCGCGTGCAAAACGATACCAATATGAACGGCATGGCCGATCCCGGTGACGTCGACAATGGCGTAGGGGAAGAGCGCAAGACCACCGCGGCGCTCTTTTTAAGCCGCCTGCGCTACGATCGCTTTTTCACGCCCAATAACTCGGGCTACGTCGCGGTGTACGCCGGATTCGACTTGCCGGCCAGCATTCAAGTGAAAACTGGGGTGCAAGCCGGCTATGCGCGCCAAATTCTCAAGTCGCGTATGCACGAGCTATCCGCCGAGCTTGGTTATGACTTCACCTTCGACCGCCTCCTCGTTCCGGGCACGATGATCATGCCGGAAGCGACTACGCAAGACGTCTACTTGCATTCGGGACGGTTGTTTCTAGGATACTTGCTGTCGGTGTCCGAGCATACCGCGGTGCGCGCCAGCGCCGAAGCGCTTATCAACTTCAACGGCGTTCACATCGGCGATCGTGATGTTGGCGCCGGTCAGGCGACGCGCTTTAATGGAAAGCTGGAAGTGACGACGCGCGTCTGGCAGCCCATCTCGTTCCGCGCCGCTTTCAACCTGCGCTACAACAATGCGCCGGCGCTAAACGCTGCTCCGGGCATCACCTACTCGCCGGACAATCCCAGCCGCTACAACCAAACGCTCGACACGCTGACCGAGCTTGGGCTGGTCGTAAACTTCATCTGAGTTTCATGAAGGTGTATATGCGGGGGCTCTGGGCGCTGCTGCTTTTGGCCGCGCCCGCCAAGATATACGCCGATTCCCCCGATCTGGCCGCAGCGGATCTGGCTTTTACCCCCTCGCCTTCCGCCACTTCGGCCCCCGGCATACCCGCTAAACCCGACATTCCCCCCGAAAAGCTTCGCTATAGCAGTGCCTGGGTCGAGGCGACGCTGCGCGACTATCATGCGCGCTATCCACAAAGCACCCGTCTTGTGCGCCTCGGCACTTCGCTAGAAGGACGCGCCATTTGGGCTTTGGTGCTCGGCCGCCATCTGCACCGCAGCGACCGCCGTCCGGCGATGCTGCTAAACGGCGCGCATCATGGCGTCGAATTCTTGTCCATCGACTTTGTCATGGATGCGATACAGACGCTGCTGACCCAATCCGGCGCACACAAGGGTGAAAAGGGAGCGCGCGACCGCGCCCTGGAGGCGCGCCTGCGCCGCTTTTTAGATGAACTGACCATCTGGTGCGTGCCCGTGGTCAATCCCGACGGAGTTTGGGCCTCGCTGCAAGGCAATGCGCAGCGCACCGGCCGCAAAAACGGCCGCGATACCGACGAAAATGGTCGAATCGATGCCATGGATGGCGTGGATTTGAACCGCAATTATCCGTTCAAATGGGGATTTCTGGGCGAAGCCGGCAGTTCGTCCAAGCCGCAAAGTTATTACTACCGCGGACCGCAGCCAGGCTCTGAACCCGAAACGCAGGCGATGATGCGCCTTGGCGAAAGCGAGCACTTCGCCGCCGCCATCAGCTACCACACTGGCACCGTCGCCGTCTTGGCGCCCTATACCATCGACAATGTTTCGGATCCGACCCCGAACGAAGCCTGGATGGTGGGCGAATATGTCGTGGCCGGCCTGCCCATGCATCCCCAAGGCAAGCCTTTTACGCTGCGTCACAAGATTTATTCCGTCGATGGCACGGATCAGGACTATTACCGCGCCAACTACGGCACCGTGGCACTGCTTGTCGAAGGGGCACGGCGCGACGCCAAGGATCAAGCCGAGCGCCAAGCCGTGGTTTCTGCGGTAGCTCCTTCGTGGCTGCGGCTTTTTGATCGATTTGTGGAAGGCCCGACGCTGTCCGGACGGGTCCGCGACGTCAATGGACGACCGGTGACGGCCACGGTTAGCATTGTCGAAATCGCGACGCACGAAGGAGAAAATTGGCGAACGCGGTGCCGCGACGGACGCTTCGATCGGTTTTTACCCGGCCCCGGTCGCTATACGCTGCGCGTGCAAGTCGTCGAGCCCCAAGGAAGCGCACCGCGGCCGCCTATCGAGCGGCAAGTTGAAGTGCTTTCGGGACGCCAGGAAATCGACATCACAGTTCCGATTGCGGTGTCGCCTTCGCGCTGTCCGGACGCCGTATGAGAAGTTCGAAAGTTTGGCTGTACAGTCTAGGAGGTGTGGGCGCGCTCTTTTTGGCCTGTGAATCACGACCGGCGCCCGCGACATCGAGATCGGCATCGACGACCTCCGCGCAACAGGAGTACCGTCAACCGCAGCGGCTGATTGATGCCCTAGGGCCCCTTGGCGGCTACGTGGTCGCTGAAATCGGCGCCGGCGGAGGTTATCTTACACTGAGGCTGGCCGACGCTGTCGGCCCAAGCGGCAAAGTCGTGGCCACGGATATCGATGCGCAGGCGCTCGGCGCCCTTAGCCGCCGCGCCGCCCATATTCCGCACATCGTTCCCCGCCTGGTAAGCGCTCGCGAACCGGGATTGGAAGAAAATCAATACGACCTGATTCTGCTTTCCGAAGTGGATCACTTACTGCCTGACCGCATCGCCTATTTGCGGACTTTGCGCGGGGCATTGCGACCCGGGGGTCGCATCGCTATCAGCAATCGACTTTGGCACCTACCCGCGCTGCGTGCCGCCATCGCGGCAACCGATTTTCACAGCGTGGAAATAGATGCCCATTTGCCCGCGCAGTTCCTGCTCATGCTTTCTTTGTAAACCAAATGAAGCAAAGACAATCGAACTAAGTTTCTAGGTCGCGGCCGATGTCGCCGTCGGGGCTGACTTGTTTTAGTTTCAAAAGACCACGGACTTCGACTTGACGAATGCGCTCGCGAGTCAGATTGAGAATTTCACCCACTTCTTCCAGGGTAATGCCGCCGCGGTCGGCGACATCTAGGGAGCAAGTGTCGCGCATGTCCTCAAGCTCAATGTCCGGAAAATTCAGCTTGATGCTTCCGGTCTCTGGATTGACGTCCAAAAACAGGTGGTGCTTGCAAGAAATCCACGGACACGGACGCTGGCCGCTTGCACAATCGGCACGCGACTTGGGCCTTGTGATGTCGGGTTTGGTCAGCGTTTGGCTGAGACGTACTTCTTCTTTGGTCAAGCGACGCGGCGCGATGGTCTTGCCGCGCGAACGTTTGCGATGGCGCCTGATTTTGCGGCTAAGCTCGGGAGCATCGAGCGAGTCCAAATCCTGTGCGTCTTCGATACTTTCCGCCGATACCGGCGAGTTGAGCGATTCTTCGTACATTACGATTCCCTCCAAATTCGCAATTCGTCCCAAGCTGCTTGGCAGGGACTAAAGCAGTTCTTCGGCGCCGCCCTTGGCGCCGGAGCCGAACGCGCGCTGCCTGGCTTCGCGTTCCAGCGGTGATACCAATTGCCGTTCTAGCGACTCGACTCGCGTCACTAGTTCTTCGGCAAGCTTGCGTACCGATTGGATCTCGCGAACAAGACCACGTCGGCGTTCCGCTGCAAAATTGCCTTCGCCGAGCTCCTGTTCGAAGCCGCCAAAAAGCTGAAATATGCCGCGTCGCAACAGCTCGATCTCGTCTGTAAAGCGCATAAACGAGCGCTGTATGTCTTCAATCGTGTAATTGGCGCCCATCATCTGCTTGATGGTGTTGACGCGCCGAACAGTGGTCGCCGGATAAAGCCCGAGCGACCCCTGATGTTTTCCTTTACGACCCACGCGGCGGCTGCGCCCGAGCAGTCCGTACTGGACGTACTTGCGAAAGGTCGCTTCCGATAGGCGTATACCGCGGCTAGCAAAGGCCTCGATGACCTGGGCCAATGACAAGCCTTCGGGGTTCTGACGCTCGATTTCATCGAGCTCGCTGTCTTGCAAAAGCCGCCACTCGGTTTCTTTGCCGGCTGTTTCTTTTTCGGTTCGAACTTTGCGCCCGGACTTTGCTGCCGTTTCGCCGGCTTTTTGCTTGGGCCGTACTTTTCGCACGGAGCTTGTCCCCTGCTGGCGCATCTTCGCGCGGTCCTCCAAACCAGCGATTGGTATTCCGCTCAACATTGCTGCTCTCCCCCTTGGCTGATTCCGTTCGAATTCTCCGTACATCCAGAGCAGCCCGTCTACGTAATTTGAATGTATTCCATTCAATAGAATCCATGCAAGCGAAAAATATTTGCATGGGTGTGCTATGGTTCATCCATGCTCGGGATTGCGTTTGCGCAGCCACGTTTGCGGCAAAGAAAGCCGACGACAATGTGGCGTGCGAGCTGCGCGGCCCTGGCCTTTTTGCTGGTGCTAAAGCCTGCGTCCAAAGTGGATGGCAGCCCGGCCGATGAAGTGACGCGCCGCGACTACGCCATCGCCAACTTCAAGCCTCCGCCGCGCTGGGAACTTTTGCCCCCTGACCGTCTGAGCTATCCTCAGCTTCTGGCCTCCGCCAGCCGCGGTCTTGGCAAAGAGCGCGCGGTCATCACCTTGGTCGGACAACGGCTGCGCCCGGGCGCAACGCTCGACGAGTTTGTACAGGAAACCAAAGCCCTGACCACGCGGCCGCGCATAAAGGTGCAAAATCTGCGCGTCCAGCTTCAGCCGGCCAGCGCTTGGCTGGGCGGTCAGCGGGCGCAGCTTGATGCCAACCTGATCGAGGCCGGCAATGCCAAACAGCCTCAAGTGCTGCGCCAATACTTATTTATGAACGCGCCATTTGGCTATGTACTGACTTTGCTGGCGCCCCAAGAACAAGCCGCAGGACGCTACCGCGATTTAGAGGACGTGCTCAGCAATCTGGTGGCTCTGCCGCCGAGTCTGCCGGTGCCGCCTAAACCGCCCGATGCCGGCACCACCGATGCTGGCAAATTCGACGCCGCGACTTCCGGGCCGCAAGGGTCTTAAAGTCGATCGTGAATACAGACTAGGGTGCGCGGGGGTGTAGCAAGCTGGCCAAGCGCCGCAGCGCCTGCCCAAGGCGCGGCCCCGGGGTGACAAATTCCGGACTGGCCAGCACGTACACTTCATCCTTTTGCACGGCGGGAACGCGGCTGAGTATCTGCCAGTCGCGGCGCAAGGACGCGACTTGTCCCGCCTCGGTATGTACCGCATCGAGGATCACTTCGGGCCGACGCTCTTCTATCGATTCGACAGCCACCTTGGCATAGCGCGTACTCAGGTCGGCAAAAACATTGACGCCGCCGGCCAAGTTCAAAAGCTCATCCAAATAAGAGCCCGGACCAGCCACGACCAGGCCTCGCAATCCGCCAAGTTGCCTATCCACCACAAACAGAGTTCGCCTATGCGGCGCGTTTTGCGTTTGCTGTTTTACCTCGGCAATGTCGCGATCGAGCGCCGCGCGCAGTGCCACCCCGGCTGCCTTTTTGTCGCCAAGCGCCGCTCCAACCTGCTCCATAGCGGTGCGCACTTGTGCCAGATCCTGCATGGGCACCGCCAAAACTCGTACGCCAGCTTGTTGCAAACTAACCGCTTGATCGCGCTGAACACTGTCCAGCAGGACCAAATCAGGCCGCAGGGCTAAAATGCGCTCAATGCTCGGGCTTAAAAAGCTGCCCACGCGCGGGTGCTGTTTGGCCGCCGGCGGGTAATCGCAATAATCAGATACGGCCACGATTCGGTCGCCAGCGCCAAGCGCGTAAACGATTTCAGTCAGCGACGGGGTCAGCGTAATGATCCGTTTGGCGGGAACCAAGCTGCCGTCGAAATCATGTCCCTTTCGCGCGCAACCTAAACCACTGCACAAAAGCCCAGCCAAAAGGCCCAGCGCCAACAGCTCTCGGCCAAATATTCTGATTGCTCTCCGTCGCACATTCATCGATTTGGACCAATTCACAACCGAGCTCATCAATGATCTAACTTGCCATGCATTGCACTACATGTTAGTTAACTTTGCATGGCGGTTCGTGGTGTTAAGTAGGAACCCTTTGACGCCACCCGTCAGCCTCAGTAGACCGGCACAAGTACGAAGACACGCAAAGAATGAACCTTCCGGGCACCGCGTCGCAAAATTGCGGCGGAACCGGGCGCCCGTTTGT
Source organism: uncultured Myxococcales bacterium (assembly GCA_964460115.1). Classification (GTDB taxonomy): domain Bacteria; phylum Myxococcota_A; class Polyangia; order Palsa-1104; family JAEUJZ01; genus JAEUJZ01. The sequence continues at coordinate 2,126 of CAYWPR010000078.1, read as the reverse complement.
GCCTGCAGCAAGGGGAGATGTCAAGAATTTCTCCAGCCGACCTGCAGCGCGCATTGATTGAATGGGGTGTGTAGATGCTTGAGAAGACAGCTATCCTTGGCAGTGGCAGAGCTTTTTTGGAGAAGGCAGTGAGCAAGACCAAGTCATCGGCTCATGCGCCGGCCTCGGTACCGGCGGAGACGCCCGCCAAACGGAAGGAAGGCGCCAAGACCCGCGCTGCCAAGGGCACGCCCCGGACGCCGCGAGCAAGCACCAAAAATGCAGCGCAGCGGGGATTGCAGATTGCCCGACAATTTACGCGCGCCGGCGTGGACCCGTTTAGCACCATCAAGTGGGAAAAGCGTACGGCAGCTATCACTGGTGAGAATGGACATACATTCTTTGAGCAAAAGAATGTCGAAATGCCGGCAAGTTGGTCGCAGCTTGCAACCAATGTCGTGGTGCAGAAGTACTTTCGCGGTGCGCTGGACACACCGACGCGAGAAAATTCCGTACGTCAGCTCATAGGCCGCGTCGTTTCTACGCTGACCGCCTGGGGCAAAAAGGACGGTTTTTTTAAAACGGCGCAAGATGCGCAGGCATTCTCGGATGAACTGACTCACCTGCTCGTCGAGCAAAAGCTGGCTTTTAATTCGCCGGTTTGGTTCAACGTCGGCGTCGAGAAAGAGCCGCAGTGCTCGGCCTGCTTCATCAATTCCGTAGATGACACCATGGACAGCATCCTCAGTCTGGCCAAGACCGAGGGCATGCTGTTTAAGTTCGGCTCGGGCACAGGCACCAATTTTTCGACGCTACGCAGCTCGCGCGAGCAACTGCAGGGCGGCGGCGGCGCCTCTGGGCCGGTGTCTTTTATGAAGGGTTTTGACGCCTTTGCCGGCGTCATCAAATCCGGCGGAAAAACCCGCCGCGCCGCCAAGATGGTCATTCTGAACGCCGACCATCCCGACATCGTTGAATACATTCATTGCAAAGCCACCGAGGAACGCAAAGCCTGGGCCCTTATCGACGCTGGCTACGATGGTTCATTTAACGGCGAAGCGTACAATTCCATCTTTTTTCAGAACTCCAATAATTCGGTGCGCGTGACCGACGACTTTATGGAGGCAGTGGTCCACGATCAAAAGTGGCAAACGCACTCCATCACCAGCGGTGCGGTCGTCGATACCTATCAAGCGCGGTCGCTGTGGCGAGAGATTGCCGAAGCAGCGCACCAGTGCGGCGATCCCGGATTGCAATTTGATACGACGGTAAATGGCTGGCACACCTGCTCGAATACCGACCGCATCAATGCCAGCAATCCCTGCTCGGAATATATGTTTCTTGACGACAGCGCCTGCAATCTGGCCAGCCTGAACCTGCGCAAGTTTCAGTTTCCGCTCGGCCACGCCCGCGCCGGCGAGCTTGACATCGATGCGTTTCAGCACGCCATCGATTTGAGCATTCTGGCCCAAGAGATCATCGTCGACAATGCCCGTTATCCGACGGAAAAAATCGGCGAAAACAGCCACATGTTTCGGCCGCTCGGCCTTGGTTATGCCAACCTTGGGGCGCTTTTGATGTCGCGCGGTCTGCCCTACGATTCGGATGCTGGCCGTGCCTATGCCGCCGCCGTGACCGCGCTGATGGGCGGCCGTGCCTATCGAATGAGCGCTGTCATCTCTCGCGATGTGACCGGCCCCTTTGCCGGCTACGCGAAAAATCGCGATCCCTTCCTTAAGGTCATGCACAAGCATCGCCGGCACGTCGATCATATCGATTCGGTGCTTTGCCCTTACGAATTACGCGAAGCCGCCCGCGCTTCCTGGGACGAGGCCATTGCCACGGGCAGCCAAGCCGGCTTCCGCAATGCCCAAACCACAGTGCTTGCGCCAACTGGAACCATCGGTTTCATGATGGATTGCGACACCACCGGCATCGAGCCCGACATAGCCCTTGTCAAATACAAGAGACTCGTCGGTGGCGGCATGCTCAAAATCGTGAACCAAACCGTTGCCGAGGCCCTTGGCCGTTTGGGCTACGATGAACCGCAGACCAAAGCCATCGTCGATTTCATTAACGACAAAGAAACCATCGAAGGGGCCCCCGGCCTGCTGGCGGAACACCTTCCTGTGTTCGATTGCGCATTT
>CAYWPR010000077.1:0-27363 GCA_964460115.1 uncultured Myxococcales bacterium | reverse complement strand
GCGGCCTGTTTGGGCGACATCGACGGCGAGTTGTCGATCAAAAACAGGATGTCCACGTCCTTGTGCAAGCGAGCATCGACGATCTCGCTGGCGACTTGCCCCAAACAAAGGCGGCTCGCTGCTTCTCTTTGTGCAGGCGTGGCGTTATCCGGGATCGGGCACGAGTTTCCGAACTGATTTGACGCGCAGGTGCCAAGAGCCAGGGCAAACCCCAAAGCTGATAGCGTGCGGAAAAGAAGGAAACGGCTCATTGGAAGCCTCCATGTCCATGCGATGTTGGAACGGTTGCGCAAGTGGCGGCAACGTAGCACAACCTCGGGTCATTGACTACGCGCGACCTTACGCCGGGGTGCTGAAAAATTTTTGCGATTCTTCAATAATTTGGCGTGGTTATACATGACGCGAGCCCGTCCGCAGGCTTTGCTCCAGGCTTTTTTACTTTGGAAAACCGAGATGCCTAACAAGCCGCTTTCTTCTGTCGCCGCGCGTCTGCGCATGCTGCCCAAAGTGGACAAAGTCATGCGCCTGGCGCCCATTCAGCGGCTGCTTGCCAAGCCCGCCGATACAGGCCCAAACAACCAAAAGGGCTGTGGCTTGCCGCAATGGGCGGTATTGGCCGCCGTGCGAAAGGAAATTGCTCGCCTGCGTGCAGATTGTTTGGCCCCAAGTGATGCCGTCGCCACGGTCCCTGGCAAAACGGCGGTGGCGATTGATTTTGAACGAATTGCAGCAACCGCCCAGGCGCTGGTGCGACCGACGCTGCGTCCAGTGTTAAACGCCACCGGCGTTGTGCTGCATACAAACCTCGGCAGAGCCCCCCTGCCGGAATTGGCGCTACAGCGCATCGCGGCTGTGGCCGGCGGCTATTTGACGCTGGAATATCAGCTAGAAGACGGCGAGCGTGGCAGCCGCCAGGACCATGCCGCCGCACTTTTGGCGCAGCTTTTTGGCGCCGAAGCCAGCCTCGTCGTAAATAACAATGCTGCCGCGGTTCTTTTGATGCTGTCCGGCTTGTGCAGCGCGCGCGAGGTCGTCGTATCCCGTGGCGAGCTTGTCGAGATTGGTGGCTCGTTTCGCATTCCCGATGTGATGCGTCAATCCGGGGCGAAAATGCGCGAGGTCGGAACCACCAATCGCACTCGGCTTGCGGACTATCAAGCCGCCGTTACCACCGATACCAAAGCTTTGCTCAAGGTGCATCGCAGCAATTTTGCCGTCGTTGGATTTACTGAAGAAGTAAGCATTGGCGAGCTTTGCCGCTTGGCCCATGAAAAAGGGCTTTTGTGCTTTTACGATACGGGCTCGGGTTTGGCCTCGGGAAGTCTGGACGCAGACCTCAGCGCTGCTGAGCCAAGCATTGCGCAAGCCCTGGCTGCCGGCTGCGATGTGGTGTGCTTTTCCTGTGACAAGTTGCTCGGCGGACCGCAGGCTGGGGTCCTGTGCGGCACGCGCGCCGCCATCGAACCATTGCGCCAGCATCCGCTGCTGCGGGCTCTGCGCCCCGACAAGCTGACACTTTTGGCATTGTGCGCGACCTTGGAACTGCATCGCGACGGCCGACTTGATGAGATTCCGACTTTGGCGATGCTCAATACTCCTCTTGAACGGCTGCGTGCCCGAGCCGAGCGACTGCAAGCGCTGTGTGCCGCCCAAGGCTTGGCCGTTACGGTGGTGGCGACGCGCTCTGCGGTGGGCGGCGGAGCCATGCCGCTTGTGCAGCCGGAAAGCTATGCGATTGCGCCAATCTGCGATGCCGCCCAAGCTCGGCGCATCGAAGCAGCGCTGCGTAGCGGGGCTATGGACGAGCCTTGGAATTCCCCTGCAGTTGTGGCGCGCTTGGCCGAAAATCGGCTGCTTTGCGATGTTCGTACATTGCGCGAAGGCGATTTGCCGGTGCTGGCTCGCGCTCTTGTCGCCGCAGCACGGCATGCGCGCGCATGATAAACTAAGCACATGCCACGTGTTTTTCCGCAGGCGCCGGACCTGGCCGTTGGCCCCGATGGCGCATGGGCCGCAGTGCTTTCGGGGGCTACGCTGCGTCTTTATGATCTGGCAACGCCTTTTCCGCCGTTGTCCCCGCCGCTCGGGCGTGATGCAGAACCGTCCGACGTAGAGTCGGAGACTTCGACGTGCGAGGTACGGGTCCTGGAACCGCTGGCCGAGGTCGAGCGCACAAGCGACACGGGGCGCATCGTCTTTTTGACTCCGTCGCGGCTGCTTCATGTTTTTTTTGAGCCGCCCGCAGAAGACGGAACCGGAATTATCGCGGCAGAGCTATTAAGCATTCCCGGGCTAAAGCCCATCGGTGCCATCGTTCGCATGTCCGGGGCGCAGCGCATCATCGGTCTAGGCCCAACCGGCGTGGTGGTGGCGCCTAACGGTCGCGGTGCCGACATCCTGCATTTGCGCGGCGATGAACTGCAACTGCAAAGAACATTTCTGCGCACCGAAGTGCTGTCGGCCATTCCAGCGCCCGGGCGGCGTTTTTTGCTGGAACAGCGCAGCGGCTTTGAGCTGTGGGATTGCACGACGCGATCGGTGGTATCGCGGCTGATGCTACAGACTCGGCAAGCCTCGGTGCAGATCGGCTTTGTCGCCAATGGGCAAATGTTGTGGGCTCTGTCGGCGGGACCGCCGCTTCACATCGAGCTTTTTCGCGCCTCGGACGGACGGCGCTTTTTGGAAATGCATCAGCCGGGTTGCGGGCGCGCCGCTGACACTGGACCAGGGCGGCTCTTGATTGCCGCGGAAGAGCGCACTGGACCGGTTTTTCTAGATCTGGATTACGAGACCGGCAGCTTGCAGCGCTTGCCTCTGCCAGCTAGCTACGGACGGCTGTATAGCTTTGCGGTGCGGCCGTCGGCCAGCCACCCTGAGGTGTTGGCGCTTAGCGAGTGTAGCGAGACGCAGCTTCTGCGAATCAGCCTGACCGCCTCGCCAGCCGAGACCCGCCTGCAGCCAAGTCCGGAAAAAAATATTGTGGAAAAAAAGCCGACTGCGCGGACCGGACGGGCGCTGGCGCCGGCGCCGGCTCGCTCACAGCCATCCGAACTGCCGCCGAGCGCTCGCTTTGGCGGGCTGCGTCCTGCGCGCCCCGCGCCTTTTTTGAGCCAGCGACCAAGCTCACCGGAACGCATTCCTCGGCTGAGCCCATCGGCTGGTCCGTCGGTGGACGTCGCAGTCTCAGAGCCGCCGGCAACGCTTGATGCCGCGCCGTCGGCCCCGACCTTATCGATTCGCTTGCAGGACGATGGGGGCGACTTGGCATTGCCGGTGGGCAATCGGCGGCGCCGCTTTCTACGGCTCATCGACCGCGCCTATGATCCGCAACAGAGCCCAGCTTTCTGGCAGTGGGAGCTTTTGCGCTGGGCCGAGCGCACACTTTTGTGTTTGAACGAGGAAACGGCCCCGTCACCGCCTGCAGGAGGGGAGCTGCAGACATTGGCGCAGCGTTTGACTCTATCTATAGAAGCCCAAAGCATCATGGCGCTGCTTTTCGCCACCGAACATTTGCTGGGTGTTCGGCCGTACGGCATGCGGAGGCTGGAAATTTTGACCTGCCTCGGCGCGCTGCATGAAGGACCGGCGCTGCTCGTCGAACTTTTGCCGAGCGGTGCGCTGCAAAGCCTTGGCCTTGTGCAAAGCCGAGGCGATGGTCGATTGCGTCTACAAAAAGAGGTCGCCGCGCAGCTATTAGATGTTGCGTGCCCGGAGCTGCTTCCTCCCACAAGAAGCGCCAGTGCCAAGCGCCTGCCGGTCGGGTTATATGCGGCGCCAAATCAAGTAGACAGCGATGAGGCTCTCGCTTTGCCACAAGCGCAACTGTGCGTCGATCTGCACCATTTGGAAGGACCGGATCCGCTGCCTTTCCTCAAGCAGACCCTACTTCGCGCCCTGGTTCGAGACGCCATCGTGCTGTTAAGCGGCCTGCCCGAGCCGCAATCTGTTCGTTCGGAAAACTCAGAAAACGCAGAAAATTTAGAAAAAGAAGCTCGCCTGTGGACCTTGCGCACACATTTGGCAAGCTGCCAGGTGCCGGTTGTGATCGTGGCAACGCTAGATGCGATCGCTGCCCTGGAACTCGCTGCGCAACCGCTGCCAAGCTTCGCAAAATAGCACACAAATACTAGCTTGTAGGCGCGAAGCCGTTATGATGCGACGCATGCTAGCACTGCGCAGTTTCGTGCTGCGTCCATTGGGCGGAGCCAGTCGCCGACGGCGCCGTCGCTTATCGACGCTGCGTACCTTAGACGGGCTTTTCGCAGAAATGATTACAGCGGTCAACGCGCGGGGACTTTGCGCCGCCGAGGTGGCACGCCTGGCTGAATTGCCCAAAGGCGAGGTGCTTGCCATGGCCAACCGCTGCGGTTGTCAAGTCTGCTTTCGCCGGCGCGCCAACTGATCAAAGATTCTGCGTTACTCTCCGTGCGCGCAAGGCGGCTCTTCCTGTAGAATAGTTGGCCAGAGTTTCTGTTGAGGATGTGGACTCTTGACTAGCGCAAGCATGTTTGAGCGAACCTGGGATGTGGCCATTCAGCTCTGCCGTCAGGGGCGAGTCCAGGGCCAGAAGTTCGCAGTGGGCGTAGCAGAGAGCAAACGCCAAACCGAAGCCTTAGCTCGACACTGGACGGTAACCAGCTTCGACGGTCGGCCGGTGTTTACCGCGCCGACCGAAGAAGAAGCCGACGCGGGAGCGCTGTTTTTGGTCGCTCGTCGCTTTGTCGAACTGGAGGATGCTCACCAAAGGGGCATCGAGCCGACCGCCTTTACCCCCGATGTTCGTCGCACCTACCGCGATAGTCTTCGCGAGTGGGGACTTATGGACGAAGAAGGGCGAGTTTTAAAGGCGTACGAGTACGATCCCGAGCCGCTTCTTGGCTATGTCGTACGCGTTGGCGAGGTCTATGCCTACGGAGTGGTCAAGCAATCGGCCCTCAGCGAGGGCACGATTACTCCGACCGGAGCATCGGATACTGCCGATGAGGCCCGCCGTCGGGCCAGCGAACTGCTGATGTTGGCTCTGGTGCGTGGGGCAACGGTGATGGGGATGAACGGGGTTCCGGCAGTGATCGATCTGTCAGCCGATGCCGAGGATGACGGCCAAGCCTAGTTTTTGCTCGTACCCGTTTTATGAAGTAGTAGGCTACCGCTGCCTTTCGAGCGATCGAAGGGAACGTTCCTCGCTCGTCGAGCGTCAGGCGGTGAATTAATTTGTAAACACTTGAGATTCGGTGGTCGCTGGCGGTTCGGGCGGCGGCAGATCTGTCGGTGTTGGCGTCTCTTCGGGGCCGGCTTTGGGCGCGGCAATTGCCGGCTCGTTGGCGACATCTGGCGGAGTTTCCTCGGACGAGGAAGGGGCGGGGCTCAGGCGCGGCAGCTCTGTTGAAACTGCGGCGTCATTGCCAGGGGCGGGCTGCGTTCCGCGCAGCCGAAGCAGCGCAGCATTGCGCTCGGCTGCGGTCATCGTTGTATAGATCGTTATCTTTTGCCCGGGCTGCAGCTCAGCTTGCCGGCTCAGGCGGTTGATGCGCTCTATGTCTGCGACCGTAAGGCCGTACTTTTTGGCGAGATGTTCAAACGTTTCGCCGGCCTTGAGGGTATGAAAGATGCGTTTACGCCCGCGCAGGGTCTCGACGAGCTCGAAGAATTCATCGCTGCCGGTAGTGACCACCCGCACGCGGCTAGAATCCACCAGCACCACCTGGCTGGTATCAAAACTTGGATCCACCCATATGTCGAGCACCAGTCGAGTGGCCAGCGTTGCTTCGGGATCGATGTTGTTCCAGCGCAAAAGATCGGCTTCTTTGACCTTGAAAAAGCGCGCAATCGCCCAAATGGTGTCTCCGGCAATGACGCGGTAAAAAACGCGTTGGCGCCCCGGTACATTCAGGTTTTTATCGGGAACCGCCACAACGATGATCTCATCGGCGGGCAGCGCTTGCGACAAATGGCTTGTGCTACTTGGTGGCACAAGCAGAGTCAAACCAGCGCGAATCTCAGGGCTGTCGCGCTCTTCCAGGCCATTTATATGACGCAGCGCGCTGACAGAGACGTTGTGCTCGCGGGCAATGTCCTCGATGCGTTCGCCAAAGCGGACGATATGCGGGCGCAGTGGTTCGGCTTGGCGCAGCTTGCTTTCTTCCTGCAAAAACTGCCGCGTGGTTCCGGGCGGCAAACGCAAAAGCCAGGTTTCACCAGGCGCAAGGGGTGGAATGCGACCGCGGCGCAGCTCGGGATTTAGTCGATTTAGCTCTTCGACGGAACTAGACACCGCGCGAGCAATCTTTTCGAGACTTAGCGACGAACCAATTGCTATGGTGTCGAATTCGAAAGGCGCTTCGACGCTGAGGTCTTCGTAGCCAAAAAAGCCGCGATTTTCCCCGACCAGTGCCGAAGCGATGGCTTTGGGCACATAAAGCAGCGTCTCCCAAGGCAAGCCGTCTTCGTGCCGGCACAGTTCCCAGTAATCGTTGGTGTTGTACTTCTGCATCGCCCGCAGCACCGCGCCATAGCCGGCGTTAAATGCCGCCAGCGCCATATGCCAAGAGCCAAAACGGGTTTTGAGGTCTCCCAGATATCGCGCAACCGCATCTGTAGAGCGGACGGGGTCTTTGCGCTCATCTATCCAATAATCGACGCGCAGGCCATAGATGCGAGCGCCCTCGGGAAGAAACTGCCACAGACCCACAGCGCCTTTATGCGAGCGATCGTGCGGATCGTAGCCGCTTTCGATCATGGCGACATACAGCAAAAAACGCGGCAGCCCATGACGGTCGAGCGCTTGCTCGATAAGCGTTCGATAGCGGCCCTGTTTGCGCAGCCAGGAGGCCATGATTGAACGACCGCGACGCTCTTCCTTGAAATATTCAAGGTAGCGAATGACGTGCGCTTCAAACCGCACAAAGGTCGGGCTTAAACCCAAGTTGTCCAGAAGCTTGAGCGCTTGCAGCCAGGGGATGGTCGGCCGCTCGGTGGCTGCGGTTGCCGCATCGCCGCGATATTCCGAATTGCTCGACAGCGGACTGCGCAATCCCTCCGGCGGCAGGTCGAGCTCTGCACCCGGCGGGCGCGGCGCTTCTGGCGTCGTGGTAGACGGATCACGCTGGCTTTGGCGCAGCGTGGCCCGCGGAAATGAGTCTTCTTCAAAAATTCGCAGTTCGCGCAGCTCTGCGGATTCGTGCGGCACATCCAAGGCGCTGCCGCGAATGGCACGGCGCTGCACCCGATCGTCCTTCGTGCCTAAAATCGCGGCATTGGGGCGCGCGGCCGCTGACGTCTGTGCCGACGCCTGGCCAGATAGCGGGCCGGGCATTCCAAGCATTGCCAACGTCAAATGCAACCACCGTGAGCGCATTCAGAGCGAGCCTAGCAGCGAGCCCTCGTGCCGCCAAATTTTTGATGTTTTTTCCAGGGTTAGCGAATCTGGCGGCCGATGTTTTCCGGCCCTCGTGCTTTTGAAACAATGTACGATGAAGGCGGCGCCATGCTGATCGGGATGGCGTGCTATGTTTTCTGACTACTTTTTCACAAGTATAGGTATTTCGAGGATGGCCAAGCACAATATCCATGTGAATGCGCGCAGTATCAACATTGATGATCTGGAGCAGACGGCAGCGACGGAACCTACGGTCCTGTGTAGCTATCTGCCGGAACCGCTGAGCTCTGTGGCGGTATTGACGCTGAACCGCCCCGATGCGCGCAATGCGCTGGGGGCGCTAGAGTGGCACCTTATCGGTCAGCATCTGGCGGCAATTTCCGCGGAAGAGCGCGTACGGGTATTGATCATTAAAGGGGCGGGCTCGGCTTTTTGTGCGGGTGCGGATCTGCGCGCGCTGTCTGACCAGATGCGTCGGCCCACGCCCGAGTTGCGCGATCGGCTGTATCAGGAAAGCCAAGTCATTCGAATGCTGTATGAGCTGGATCGGCCGGTGATTGCACAGATCCATGGTGCTTGCGCCAACTCTGGCTTGGCGCTGGCGCTGGCTTGTGATTTGCGAATCTGCGCGGCTTCGGCACACATCGGTACGCCGTTTCATCGCGTCGGATTGACCGGCGAGTATGGTCTATTGTGGCTTTTGCCGCGGGTGGTGGGTCCGGCGCGGGCCGCCGAGATGCTGATGCTTGCCGATGTGCTGCCGGCGCCGCGCGCCGAATGTCTGGGCCTTGTGCACCGCATCGTTCCCGAACATAACCTGAATGATGAAGTGCAAATTATCGCGGCGCGTCTAGCGGCTGGGCCGCGGCTCGCGCAGTCAATGACCAAGCTCGGTTTGCGGCGGGCGCTGACCTGCGATCTAAGCAGCATGCTGGAATGGGAGGCGCAAGTGCAAAGCGTCCTTTTGCATACCGAGGATGCGCAAGAAGGCGTCCGCTCTCTTTTAGACAAGCGCAAACCGCAGTTCAAAGGCCGCTAGAAGGGCATTGCCAAATGCTAGGCAGTGCCGGGCGTTTCCTCTTTCATCGTGCACTAGCACCCGCCGTAGAGAGAGGAATTGCCAAGCGTACAAAAACCGACCGCGGAGCCGCGTAGGAACTGCCCACAAAGCCATTGGCAATTCTGTACGCATAATGTGCATCAAATAGATTGATCACATCAAAAGCCACTCGTGGCCGCAGCGGTAGATTGTCAAATGCGTACTGCAGCGTTGCGTCCACTCGCACATGCTGCGGAACCGATTGCGTATTGTTTGGACCCGTACGCAGTCCCGAACCATAGGCGAAAAGGGTGGTCAGCGAAGCGCCGCTGTGTTGCAGCGTCAACCCGGCATTGGCGGTCAGAGATTGCGCATGATCGAGCGTCTGCCAGGATTTATCGGCCAGCGCTTCGAAATCGAACAGAAACTTGGCCGAGGAAATTCCTTGGCCCTGGGCCATGAGCCAACTCAGATTGGCAAATGCGCTGATCCAGTCGCGAAAGATCACTTCAGCCGTGGCTTCGAAGCCAAAAGCGCGACCGTGTTCAAAATTATAATTGGCAATTAGGTTCGTCGAACCGATGGCGATGTTATCAAGCTGATTCCAGGCATAGCGTCCAAAGCCCACAGCGCCGAGCTTCAGCTTTTTGAAAAGCCGCGCCGAGATTCCCAATTCGCCGTACACATTGGTCTCGGCTGAAATATCGTAGGGAACGGCGGCGTCCGGCGCAATCACCCCAAGCGCGCGAGCCGCATTGCCTATGTCCAGCGGAGCCGGGGGCTCGAAATTCACCCCGATAAAAGCGTGCGCCACCAGATCCTTGAGAAACGCCAGAGACATTCCCAGTCGTGGGCTAAGTCCAATCTGATCGCCGCTTTGATTGTTCAGCAAAAGTACGCGCTGCCAGTCCAGACGCACGCCCATTTGCAGGGCCAGCTTTCCATGTTCCCAGCGATCTTGAACATACAGACCGGCGAGCAGCGCATCGGTATGGTCGCTGCCGGCGCCGATTTGAATCGGAGCGCTATCTGCCGAGTTTGTATCATCGGCGCGCGCGTACTGCGTGAACTGCGTCGCACCGCGCAAAAAATTAATTTGCATGCCGGTTTTAAAAAAGTGATTTCCGTGCAAAAGAGAATAATGCAGCACACCGCCAACGTGGTCGGCCCGGCGCGTCACATCACTGACCGTAGAACCCGGATCAGACAGCGGAGAAAGAGCGTGCAGCGGATCGGCGGCTAGAACTCCGGACGAAAATTTGTAGTACGGCGCCATCTGCAATTGGCCGCGATTTTCAAAGGAATGAGTCCACGAAACAGTCATAAAGAACTCATTTTCGGTTTCCGTGGCATCGGTGTCGTGCGGGACAAAAGAAGGGGCCTCATTGCCATATGCATCGACTGGGCGTCCCGAATCCGGTCGCGACAAATCCAGCGGAACCGCAGTCGGATCGATCGGAATCTGAAAGAAGTTGTGCGCGTAGTTGGCAAATAGTTCGATGCGATCGCGCGCGGAAGGATTGACATCCAGACGCAGAAATGCGCGACCGGTTCGACCGGCGTCATGAAGAATCGGGGTGACGGCCGGCGCATCCAGCATGCGCTCAGACTGCAGATAGCTGGCTCCGAAAAATATGCCGATCGGTCCAATGTGACGCGCATAATAGCCGCTAGATTCCACAGTTTGAAACGAACCATAGCGAAGCTGCAGCGTGCCTTCCGGAATGGCGGTGCCGTGACGGGTATTGATGTTGACCACGGCAGCCATGCGGTTGCCAAATTCTGCCGGCATGCCGCCGCTTAAAATTTCTACACTGTCAATCAAACGGACCGGCAGGGCCTGGGCAAATAAATTTCCCACGGAGTCAGGAATGGGAATTCCGTCGATTTGATACTGAATATTGGCGTGGTTGCCGCGGGCGTAGACGTTGCCGAAAGCGTCCTGCACAAAACCCGCTTGGGTGGTGACCACTTCGGTAATTGGCCGATCATCACCCTGAGGCAGATTTTTCAGGCGCTCGCGACCCAAAGTCGAAACGCTGCCACTTGTGCGCAGCGGCGGGGCCAATTCGCGCTCTTCCACGATGATCGATTTTTCGGTGGCTTTGACACAGTATAGCTCGACCTCGATCGTCGCGGACGAGGTGGCCTGAACATGCTGATGGGCTTCCGTGCGTCCCGGCGCTGTTGCTTCGACCGAATATTCGCCAAAGGGAATTCCGGAAAAGACAAAACTGCCATCTGCCGCAGTCTTGGTTTCAAAGGCGATATGCCCTCGATAATCGTGCAGAACTACTTTGATGCCGCCAAGCGGCTGAATCATCTCATCAAGAGTGATTCCTTTTATGACCGTATCCACGGTCGCCAGTGCCACGCCGGACACGCTGAGAGAAAAAAGGAATGCGGCGGCATATACCCACCGCACATAGCAAGTATCGCTTTTGTGCATCTTTGCCCTCTCCACGCAGAGATCTGCCTGTGTGAACCGAAAAGTTATGCGCTCGCGGACTTGCTTGTAACTTTTCGGTCCTACCTACAAACGGCCGAATTTACTGCGGAGGCGAGTGCTTGGGGGCAAGGCGAAAGATGCGTCTAGAGCGAAGGCTGGAATCCGCTTGGTAGGCGAAAAAGCGACTGTCTGCGCTTGGGCCCCCCCATGTGGTTTGATGCAGGTCCGGTGGCTGCAACCACCGCGCCTGTCTGTGGGCCGCGCTGACACAGTGCGTGTGCTGATGATTTTCCAGGCAGCCGCAGCCGACTTTTAGAAGCGGGGCAGGGCCCAAGACAGAGGCGCTTGGCGATCCCTGCGATCGGAAGTGCCGCTCGGTGGTATGAATGAGCTCGCCGTCGTCGGGGCATAACCCATGCTGAATTTGCGCCAAGTGCACCGCGTCGACCCACTGGCCCAGCAGAAACAGGCAAAGCAGCCAGACGGAAAGCATAGTTGGCCGATGATTGCGATTATTTGCCACTTTGTTGCAAATTCGACCCGGCAAAAAAACACCTGCTCTCAATAAATTTCTAGCACAGCCAAAATTGAACTTACAAGTCACTTGCATTTATCCGCTACCTGGCAGCGCAGCTTGGTCAAAATAGCGACTTGCGTCTCGACGCATGGCCCATGCCTTATGCCGCCCCGCGCATAAGCCCTGGCAGAAATCGAACAAAACCAACTGTATTCAGCGATCTCAAGCGCTGACGAACGTCTGGTATTTTTAAGAAAAAAATGTCATGATAATTACAATGTGGACTTGCCTTGCAGTAGCTACATCCGAAGGCAGCGGGGCCTACGCGAGGGATCGGCGAAATCTTCTAAGATCAATTTAACGAATGGAGGAGCCAATGTGGACCAATAGGCGCTTATGCTTACAACAAAATGTCCCTGCGAAGCATCGCAGCAAATATGTCATTTCAAATCTCATGAAAGCCTTGGTCACACCTGTGCTCTTGGTCTTGACGCTAAATGTCCTACCCGCTTGCAACAATTCCAATATCGGCGGGAATGATGTGGACATGGGGATGAAGGTCGACACTGGCGATATGGTCGGCCAAGGCTGTGGTCTGCTGAATTGTGCAAAAATCGGCGCGACTTGTGGGCCTATTGGCGATGGCTGCGGCGGTGTTCTCAATTGCGATACCTGTGTCGGTGACAAATGCGGCTGCCAGGCTCCGCAGACTTGCGGCGGTGGCGGGACGCCTTTTCAGTGCGGTGGAACCGGCGCCTGCATTCCAAAGACCTGTGAGCAGCTAAATGTCAACTGTGGTCCCGTGGCCGACGGCTGCGGCGGCTTGCTGAACTGCGGTTCTTGCTCGGCGCCGCTGTCTTGTGGCGGCGGCGGAACGCCCAGTGTGTGCGGCACCGGCGGCACCGGCGGACCGACCTGCACGCCCAAGACCTGTAACGATCTGGGAATCAGTTGCGGCAAGGCCGGAGACGGCTGCGGCGGCATCATCAACTGTGATGTCACCAGCGCAACCTGCACCGCCTGCGGCTGCACGGCTCCCCTAAGCTGCGGCGCCGGCGGTATGCCTGGCAAGTGCGGCAGCACCGGCGGTGGCTGTACACCGATAACCTGCGCCTCGGCACAGGTGGAATGCGGACCGATCGGAGATGGCTGTGGCAACTCGGTTAATTGCGGAAACTGCACGCGTCCCGGTGAGTCTTGCGGCGGTGGCGGCGTAGCCGGGGTGTGCGGCGGTGCTCCCGCTGATGCCGGCTCTACCTGCGGCGATCTGTGTCAACATCAGACAAGCTGTCCGGGGACGACACAGACCAGTCTGGTTGGGACCGTCCACGCTCCCAATGGCATCGAGCCTGTTCCCAATGCGCTGGTTTATGTGGCCCTGTCCACACCCTCTGCCTTTCCGGCGGGTGTCCAGTGCGATCAGTGCAATGGCACGTCGGCGGATCCGGCACTTGTCAGCACCACCACCAACCTCGACGGAAGTTTCAAGCTGCAGGATGTCCCCTGCGGCGCCAATTTGACTTATAACGTAGTCATTCAGCTTGGCCGGTGGCGGCGCATTGTCCAGGTGGTGAATCCTGCCTGCTGCGTGGACACTGCCCTGGCTGATGCCAAGACCAAGCTGCCGAGCACCAAGGCCGAAGGCGACATTCCGCTTATCGCGGTGGTTACTGGAAAATCCGATCCGATCGAGTGCGTACTGCCCAAGATCGGCATTTCTTTAAGCGAGTTTTCGCTGCCGTCCGGCACCGGTCGAGTACGGCTGTACCGCGACAATGGCGTGAGCCAAATTCGAATTAACAGCACGAACAATACGCTTCCTTCTGCTGCGTCGAATTTATACAATAACCTCAATGAGATGAAAAAGTACGACGCGATCATTGTTGACTGCGTCGGTGGAGAGAACGACAGATCGGCCACGGAGATTGCGAACCTAAAGGCGTATATGGATGCCGGTGGTCGTGTCTTTGCCAGCCACTTCGCCTATGTCTGGCTCTATAAAGAGCAGCTGCTCTCAACAACAGCGGCCTGGAACAATACGAACCCCTATCCAAGCCCGGACACAGTGACGGCGAGCATCAATACGAGCTTTCCCAAGGGCCAGACGTTCTCGGATTGGCTGGAGTTGGTGGGAGCTACCCCTACTAAGGATCAAATTCAGGTCAATCAGGCACGGCATGACGCAGATTCCGTCGTTGCGCCGACCGAGCTATGGATGACCGACAAAACCAACCCCGACTTTCCGCTTGAATTTACGTTCAACACCCCGGTTGGCGCGGCGGCTGCGCAGCAGTGCGGGCGCGTGCTATTCAGCGATTTTCACGTGAATACCGGTGGCGATGTCAGCAAGCCCTTCTATGTATCTGGTACCCAAAGTAGCAATCGAGAATGTCCCAATGCCGCCTTAACGGACCAGGAAAAAGTTCTGGAGTATCTGCTTTTTGATCTGACTTCCTGCATCACGCCCACTACGCCACCGCCGCCGCCGCCAGGTTGTACGAAGAAAACTTGTGCGGATATCAAGCCTCCGGCCAGTGGCGGAGCGAAGTGCGGCGTCCAAGGAGACGGCTGCGGTGGAACCCTTGATTGTGGGACCTGTACGTTGCCGGAAAGCTGCGGCGGTGGCGGTACTCCCAATGTCTGCGGCGGTAGCTGCACCCAGACGACTTGTGCGGCGCAAGGCTTTATGTGCGGTTCGGCCGCCGATGGTTGCGGCGGTTTGCTGGACTGCGGTCCTTGCCCGAGTGGGCAAACCTGTGGTGGGGGTGGCGTGGCCGGCCAGTGTGGTACGGGCTCAGGCTGTACCGCGCAGACCTGCGCCTCGCTGGGCTATATGTGCGGTCCGGCTGGCGACGGCTGTGGCAATACCCTTCAGTGTGGCGACTGCACGGCGCCGGATACCTGTGGTGGTGGTGGAACCCCTGGAAAGTGCGGTTCGCCGCCTTGTAATCGCATTACCTGTGCTCTCGTCGGTGCCAACTGCGGCGTGATCGGTGACGGCTGTGGCAGTACTTTGGACTGCGGAACTTGCCCTGGCGGCCAGCGTTGCGGCGGCAGCGGCGCGCCGAACGTCTGCGGGTCTACCGGCTAATCAGCGACTTGATTCACTCGCCGCCGGCGGCTCATGTAGTATGAGACGCCGGCACGGCGAGCGGCTCGCCACAACCCCCTCGCTAGACTCAAAACACTGCAATTAGGATTCGGCGCGTGAAGTTACGCGGGCAGTTCATTGCGGGCGCTTAACGTCTAAAATAGCCGGGGACAAAGTGCCAGCCGCGCCAGCCGCGCGCCCAGTGGGCGGGCACCCAGAAATAGCCGGATCGAGACTCTCCATAGTGCCCCGGCACCCAGACGTGTCGGCGAATGGTTGGATCCCAGCGCCAATGCCCTGGCATCCAAACGTAGCCGCGCCCGGGCATCTGCGGAATGACTTCTTCTTGCAGCGGCGGCGGCGCCACATCGATGGCCACTTCGCGCTGGGTGGGCTGCTCGACTTCTTGGGTATAGGCCACGACTCCGCCCGGAGCCCAGTGACCACGACGAAATACCCAGAATCCGCCCTCATTGATCCAGCGCGCCGGCACCCAGGTGTAACCGGCAGCGGGGGGAATTACATAGTAGCCGTTTACCCAGACGTGCTGGCTGCCATTCCAGCCCCAGTGGCCGGCAATCCATGCATGTCGTGGCGATGGCGCGACAGGAACGACTTCCACCCGAGCGAGCGGGGGGGCTATACGCAAGCGTACGATGCCCTGGGCCTGTGCGGGGGCGCTGGTTCCGCCGACAGCCATCATTTCGATTCCCAAAGCAAGCAGCGAACGAATCAGTAGCTTACGCATGGTAGTTTCTCGTCAGACATGAGATAGCTTTTGGCGCGGCATGGCCAAAAGTTCAGCCAACTGCTCGTGCAGATTGGCGGTCGGCTGGCTATAAACTTCCTCGATCAGGGTCAAAAGCGACGGCGGGCCCACTGATTCGGCATGGCGCAGTGCTTCGGTGATCTCTTCGGTAATTTCTTCGCGGTAGGCCTTTTCAATGTCCGCAGTCAAAAGGCCGCGATGCTGCAAGTATTTGCCATACCGGGACAGCGGGTCGCGTTGTTCCCAAATGGTGGATTCGTCGAGCTCGCCCTTGCGGTACGCCGAAGGATCATCGGAAGAGGAATGGGCGGCTCGCCGGTAGGTAATCGCCTCGATGAGGGTTGGTCCCTGGCCAGCACGGGCTCGTTTGGCTGCAGCGCTGGTTACCGCGATAAGCGCCAGAACGTCATTGCCGTCGACTCGCACGCCAGGAAAACCGTAGGCCAAGGCTTTGTGGGCAATCGATTTGGCCGCCGTCTGTAGCTGCGACGGAGTCGAAATGGCCCATCCGTTGTGACGACATATAAACAGCACCGGCGCCTTCCAGACTCCGGCAAAGTTTAGCGCCACATGAAAGTCTCCCGGTGAGGCCGTTCCCTCGCCAAAAAAGACAGTGGCCACATCGTCGCGTCCCATGATTTGCGCCGCGCGCGCCATGCCCACCGCTTGCGGAATCTGCGTTCCCACCGGAGAAGAAATCGAGACGAAATTTCCTGCCCGATAGGTGTGATGCACCGGCATTTGGCGTCCGCGAACCGGATCTTCGGAATTTCCAAAAAGCTGGTTCGTAAAGTCGCGCAGCGTATAGCCGCGCCAAAACGCGATTCCTGGTTCTCGATACGAAGGGAAGACCCAATCGCTAGAGCGCAGCGCGTAAGCCACGCCAAAGTGCGTCGCTTCCTCGCCAAGCGACTGCATATAAAAACCCAGGCGGCCCTGACGCTGAAGCCGCAGCATGCGGTCATCCACGAGCCGCACTTTGAGCATCTCGCGGTAAATGCGCAGTGCATCGGCATCACTGATTTGCGGAACCAGGGCTGGATCGGCATCCGCGCGCAAATTTCCCGCATAGTCGAGCAGCGCAAAAGGCTCGGGAACGGTATCGGCTTCGATAAACGGAATGCCCGCGGCTGCGGGCGCTATTTCATGCATGGTCATCGCTTTTATCCGTCCAGGCAGAGCGAGTCAAGCAAGTCAGTTGGTGCGCTGAATCGTAAAGCGTCCCAGGGCATGCAGCGGTTCGGCCGCCGCATCAAGCGGCGCCAACGCCAAAAGTCCCTCCGCCATCACTTGCTCGGCGTGTTCACGGGCTCCAGCTACACCCAGCAGATCGACGTAGGTCGTCTTGCCCTTTTCGCGGTCTGAACCGGGGTCTTTGCCAAGCGTTGCCAGATCCTGGGTGACATCGAGCACATCGTCAATGATTTGAAACGCCAGTCCAAGCGCATCGGCGAAATGCCGCAGGCGTTCTAGCGCATCACTGCCGGCGGCTGCCCCGCCGAGACGCGCCCCGGCCCATACTGAGGTCGAAA
Source organism: uncultured Myxococcales bacterium (assembly GCA_964460115.1). Lineage (GTDB taxonomy): Bacteria > Myxococcota_A > Polyangia > Palsa-1104 > JAEUJZ01 > JAEUJZ01. The sequence goes on along the minus strand of CAYWPR010000077.1, from coordinate 10,591 downwards.
GCAATGCGCCGGTTTTTTTGCGGTGAAGCTTTTGCAAAAGGTCTAGGCTCATCGGCTGGCCGACGGCTTGAATGTCCATCACTTGGCCACCGACCATGCCACTGGCCCCGGCGGCGCGGCCAAGGGCCATGACCACATCGTTGACGGTCGCCGGCGGTGCCGAGCAAGAGGCAGCCAGCGCCAAACCCTCGGCCAATAGCGCATCGCCGGCCAAGATGGCGTTCGCCTCGCCAAACACTTTGTGACAGGTGGGCTGGCCGCGGCGAAAATCGTCATTGTCCATACTCGGCAGATCGTCGTGGATAAGCGAGTAGGTGTGTATCATCTCGACCGCGCAGGCAGCCGGCACGGCCACCGCCAAGTCGGCGCTGCCCCCGGGTGCAACGGCTTCGTAGCCAGCCAAAAGCAAAATCGGCCGCAGTCGCTTTCCGCCGGCGAGCAGCGAATAGGTCATGGCCTTCTGCAGGGTTTCAGGAATGTCCGTGGACTCAAACGCTGCACAGCGACGTTTCAGCTCGGCTTCAATAAGCGTGCGCCGCTCCTGCAGGTACTTCTGCAAATCGAATGGCATATCTTTGTACATACACGAAACTGCGCTGCCTGGGCCAAAATCCTGCTGGCGCTTGCTACGCTGTGTTATTTCAGCAGCATGCACAGTGGGTTAAGTCGGCGAATTTTTCGGCCAATTTTGCAAGGGGCTAAGAATGTGCGCCCCCTTGTCTTTGGGCTTGCAGTCGCTTGCGGGGCGCCGCCGCTACATCCGCTGACCCTCGTATCGCCGCGCAATGACGGTTGCGATGCAAATGCGGACGCGCCATGTACGCCCTATCTTGGCTGTAGCGATCTATTGCTAAAGGATTTGCACATCGAAGTGGGAGATTTCTCGCGCGAAGTCACAAGCGTTGCCTGCTCGGCAGAACTGCAAAACGGGCCGATGACAGTTCTAGTGTCTTATCAGCCCGGGCAGGATTTCTATATGGTGGACGCCAGCTTTGCCAGGAGCGGCGCGATGGTCTATCTGACGGCCGGTCCATTTCGCGAAGACGAAACGCTGACCCCTTGGAAGCTTCTACTTTATTAAGCGTTTATGCGGCCTTTGGGCCAGTAAGGATTGGCGATGATGCGCCCGGATGAATTTCAACCAAGTGAGCTATTTATCGTCGGCTACGATGGCCAAGGGGCCGCTTTGCCCGAGCCCTTGCGCAGTCGCTACAGTCGCGGCGACTTTGCCGGTCTGATTTTTTTTACACGCAACTTTGCGGGGCTCGCCGATGCAAAAAGCATTGCCGAGCAGATCGATGAGCTTGCTCGGCTTTATCAGTCCGGCAGCGCCGGCGGCGCACTTTCCGGCCTGCCGCCGATACTTTCCATCGATCAAGAGGGTGGACGGGTGCAGCGCATCAAGTCTCCCTTGACGGTGTGGCCGCCCATGGCTCGGCTGGCGGCGCATCCGCCGGCGCTGGCCAAAGAAGTCGGGCGTGCCATCGGACGCGAACTCGGGGCGCTCGGTTTTAACCTGAACTTTGCTCCGGTTCTCGACGTTTATACGAACTCGGAAAATACAGTCATTGGCGACCGTGCATTTGGCCGCACGTCGGAAGCTACAAGCGAGCGCGCGCTGGCCTTTTTTTCCGGCCTAGAATCGATTTCCTTGCCGGGGGGGCGTCTGCGCGGCTGTGGCAAGCATTTTCCCGGCCACGGCGATACAAGCACCGATTCGCATTACGCCTTGCCGGTGGTTCTGCACGATGAAGCCCGCTTGCGCAGCGTCGAGCTTTCGCCTTTTGCAAACGCAGTGCAAGCCGGCATGGGCATGATCATGACCGCGCACGTCGTGTATCCGGCCGTCGATACTTGTCCGGCTACTATGTCTCGCCGCTGGCTGACGGACATTTTACGTGGCGAGCTCGGTTTTTCCGGCGTCATTTTGTCGGACGATCTGGACATGAAAGCGCTTAGCGCCGAGCATCTGGCAAAGTGGACGCAAGGGGACGACGTTGGGGCCGTGGCTGTAGCTAGTTTGATGGCCGGCTGCGATGCTTTTCTGCTTTGCCGCGATTCAGAACGTCAAGCTCGTGCCGAGGAAGGACTGCGCCGCGCGGCGGCCGAGCGCGCCGATGTACGGGCCAGACTTTGCGAAAGCGCCATGCGGCTGCGCCGTTTTCGCCAAAGCTTGGGTTTTTCCGCCTGCGATCGTGAATTGTTGACGCAGATGCCGCTTTTCGAGCATCAAGCCCTGGCAGCGCAGCTTACGAATTCGGTTTAACGGATATCCACCGTGGCGACATCGATGGCTCGTTCTTTTTGCAGGGCCACGCCGCTTGGACCGAATACTTCCGCGCGCGTGTTTCCTTGAAATAGGCCGATTCGCAAAGTGGCTGGTCCAGCGGGAAACCAAGCCGGTAGCGCCAATCGCGTGATGTCGCGAACGTACATGCCGGGGCGCAGCCGCGGCGGTGCAATCAAGCCATCGACAAAATCATGATCGAGGTTCAGCATCGGGCCGCTACGGCTGCGCAGATGCGCAAACAGCCGGTAGCCATCGGGAATGCGGCGTCGAACCTGATAGATCACCGCGACACCGGCTCGCTGGCTGCGGCCAATGGGCGTTGTCGGCGCATCCACGGCAATGACATCTAAAAAGTCGCCGATCCGCGCTTTTAGCGGAATCGCGCCGTTTAGCGGCGTTTGGCTCAAATTGGCAGCAATGCGCTTGGCAAAATCCGCGGAAATGGCGCTGTCGTCCATCCAGGCCGCCAGCCGCGCCCCTAGGTCCGCCTCGATCTGCGAAAACTCGCCAAAGCGATCGCGATTTTCGCTGGGGTCGGCTTGCAAATCGTAAAGCTCAGTCGTTCCATCGGGAATCAGATTTTGAAGCAAGTGCCAGCGCTGGCTGACCACGGCTTTGCGTACCGTGGGCCCTTCGTACATCACTTCTTGAAAGACCACAGCATCGCGCTTTTTTTCGGGCGCGAGCAAAATCGGCAACAGCGAATCGCCCAGCAATTGCGGTTCTTCGCGATGGGGATCACGTCCGCTGGCCAGGTGAAGCAGGGTAGGGGCCAAATCGACGTGCCCCACCGGCGTCTGCAGCCGATGCGAAACGGGCTCAGCGGACCCCTCCTGAGCTGTACGCAGCCCGGGAATGCGCAAAATCAGCGGCACGCGAGTTTGATTGGCATATAGATGGTAGCCATGGCGACGGTCGGGGCCGATGCCATGCTCGCCAAATCCTTCGCCGTGATCCGCGGTAATCATCACTGCGGTTTTTGACCATGCGCCGCTTTTTTGCAGCGCATCGAGCACGCGGCCTATTTGCTGGTCGGTATAGCGAATCTCGCCGTCGTATAAGTCCTCTTCGTTGTTGCCAAAGGAGGCTTCTCCGGGCGGCGGTGGATGCGCTTCATAGCGATAATGCGGGTCGTAAAAATGCATCCATAAAAAGAAGGGACGGGTACTTGCCTGCGGAAGCAAGGCCGCCAATTTGGAAAGCGCCAAATCGGCCATTTCCCGCGCGGAGCTGCCCGAAGTCGCCGCCGGATCGCCGCCCAAAGAGTGCAGCGTCATAAGTTGCGTATCGTAATCGGCAAAACCCTGCGCCAGGCCCCAGCTCCGCTCGAAGTAGTGATAGGACAACAATGCCGTCGTGGAATAACCGCGCTCGGCCAGCATCTCGGCCAGCAAGCGATTTTCCGGCAGCACTTCCGGCGGCCAGTGTATTTGCGGCGATCCCCAGGCAATGGTCGATGGATAGCGGCCGCTTAAAATCGCCGGAATCGAATAGCGAGTCGAGGGAGCATGGGCCCAAGCATTCTCAAAAAGCACTCCATCGACATCGGCAGCCAGTGCATCCAACGCTTTTGTCGTTTGGCGCGTATAGCCGTAGGCGCTTACATGGTCAGCGCGCAGCGCATCGATGGTGATGAGCACGATGTTTGGCTGCAGGGCGATGGCAGGGTGCCAGTTCCTTAGCAAGGAGGAATCGCTGGCGGTTTGGGTTTTGTGGCCACCGCGGCTGTTTAGGGTCGCGTCGTGGCCGTTGCAGTTCTCATCGATGCCATTATCGGGCCAGTCAAATGCGCCGGGATGGCGATCGAAGTTCAGATCGTCGCAGTCGGTGCCGCCGATCGCCAGACGACCGGGAACGCCATCGCGATCCAAATCAAAGATTCGGCCGATTGCTAGCACTAGATGTTCGCTGAGCGGGGCCAGCGTCAGCGCTGCTTTGCGCACTCGATCGCTTTGTCCTAGGTGCAGCGCTGTGCCGTACAAAACAAGCGGCAGCACATAAAATAGCCTCGAGGTGCATAAGCGGCGCGCGCGCAGCGCGAAAAAGCCAAGCCCGCCGACCCCAAGTAAAATGAGCGCGGTGAAAACGGGTCGAAAATCGACGATGCGCAGCGCCGGCCAGTATACCGCCGCACCGATTGGCATCGGCAGCAGCAGGACCAGCATCGGCAGCGCCAGCGTCGCGAAGTTGGAATCGAGGCAGCGATTCGAGCTATACCGACGGCCCATGCGGGAAAGGAAATGTCCCAGCCCGATGCCAAAAAGCGCCAAGGTCGGTGCCAAAAGGGACAAGCGCAACGCGCTTTGTTGCGGCGTCATCCGCGGCTGCTCTTGGAACCAGGGGAGCGCCAGCATGACCCCGACGCCCACGGCCGCCATGCCCAGGGCCCACCCCAAGACATACAAGCTGCGCGTTGCCAAAAATTGGACAGAGCAGACTCCGCCCAGTTTTGGTGCGATTCTCGAGACGGCTGCTGCCAAACCAAGGCCGCAGGCCGCGCCTAGGATCGCGAGGCCAATCGCCGTGGCACCTAAGAGCAGACTGATAAGCCCACGATGATGAAAGCGGCCAAGAGCTGTCAAAACCAGCGGGTAAAGCGTCAGGCCAAGCAGTGTCAGACCCGTCAGCGCGCCTAGCCCGAGTGCCGCTTTTGAAATTTGCATCGGCGGATCGGGCGGGCTGCGAACTTCTAGCAGAACCCCGAGCAGGGTATGCCGGTGAAGCAAGAGAAGCAGCAGCACGAGCAAGCCTAGGCCTAGAGCCAGGATTGCACCGTACAGGGCAGTCAAAAACAGCCAGAGCCGCCAAGTGCCCTGTACCAAAAAACGTCCGAGCTCCGCCCGAGCAGCAAACGCGTCCATGCTTGCTGCCACTGCTGCGCCGGCCAACGCCGCCGACATACTTGCGGCGACGTTTTGCCCAAGTTTCATGGTTACTTTTTCAATAGGACGTTAAGACCTCGAATCATATTGAAGGGCGAGCCCCCTTTGCCACCTCCGGCAGGCCGCGCTTCGCGATCGGAACGCTCGCCGCGGTCCGGCCGATCCGAGCGGGGCGGCCGATCGGAGTGATCGCGGACTGGACGATCATCGCGCGGGCCGCGCTCTGGCCGATCGGACTTGCGCTCGCCAAAATCGCGGCCTTCGGGGCGCTGCGGACGCGAGCGTTGCTCTTTTTGGGGCGCAGGCTTGTCGCGCCTGGGCGGTGCTTCGCTACGACGCGGCGTATCGGTTCTGGCGGCCGGTGCTTCCGCTTTGGATGGCGGCTCGGCGGCGGCTTTCATCGATAAGCCGATGCGCATGCGATCGAGCTCGACCTTGATGACTTTGACTTTGACCTTCTCGCCGACTTTGACCGCTTCGGCCGGATCTTTGATGAAGCGATGGGCCAGCTCTGAAACGTGCACGAGGCCGTCCTGATGCACGCCGACATCGACGAATGCGCCAAAGTTGGTGACGTTGGTGACGACGCCGTTTAGGACCATGCCCTCTTTAAGGTGCGAGACTTCGGTGACATCGGGATTGAACCCAACTTCTTCAAATTCTCGTCGCGGATCGCGGCCCGGCTTTTCGAGCTCGGCCAGAATGTCGCGCAGCGTGGGTTCGCCGCGACGTTCATCGATATAGCGGCCAATCTCGATGCGTTGCAAAAGCTCGCGGTTGTTGATGAGGCTCGTAATCGTCACGCCCGGCCCTAGATCGGTAGCCATGCGCTCGACGACGTCATAACTTTCGGGATGCACCGCCGAGTTATCGAGAGGATTTTCCGCCCCTTCGCGAATGCGCAAAAAGCCCGCGGCCTGCTCAAACGACTTGGGCCCCATGCGCGGCACATCGAGAATCTGCTGGCGGCGAGTAAATGGACCGTGTTCGCTGCGGTAAGAAACGATGCTATTGGCCAGCGATTCGCCGATGCCGGCGACGTACTGCAAAAGCCGCGGTGAGGCAGTATTGATGTCGACGCCGACCGAGTTGACGCAGCTTTCGACGACCTGATCGAGCTGCCGCTTTAGGGTCGGCTGATGCACATCGTGCTGATATTGCCCGACGCCAATTGACTTGGGCTCGATCTTGACGAGTTCGGCCAGGGGATCCTGCAGCCGCCGGCCTATAGAAACAGCACCGCGCACAGTTGGATCGTGCGTGGGCATTTCTTGGCGACCAATTTCTGAGGTCGAATAGACCGAAGCACCAGCTTCATTGACGACGACGATTTTGACTCCGGGCAGCTTGCCGGCGGCAGCCAGGCGGCGCACAAAGGCCTCGGTTTCTCGACCGGCCGTGCCATTGCCAATGGCGATGGCTTGAATCTTGTGCTCGGCGACAAGTTGCTCGGCCCGGGCCGCGGCTTCGTTGCGCCGGGCGTCGCTTTGGGTCGGAAAAAGGACGTCGTGGACGCCAAGATCGCCTTTTTCGTCAACGATCGCTAGTTTGCAACCGGTGCGATAGCCGGGATCTAGCGCCAACACGCGCTTGCCCCCAAGCGGCGGCGCCAATAGCAGATGGCGCAGGTTCTGCGCAAAAACGCGAATGGCTTCTGCGTCGGCACGTTCGCGCAGGGCCAGCCGTACGTCGACTTCGATGGCCGGCTTTAAAAGCCGTTCCCAGGCATCAACGATCGCTTTGTCCAGATCGCCACGCAGCGGATTTTCCTGGCTGCCAGGGTTTACGATCTGCTTTTTGACGATCTCCACGGCAGCGTCGCGGTCCATTTCCAACGTGACGCGCAACGCGCCCTCTTTTTCGCCGCGGCGCAGCGCCAAAACCCGATGCGAGGGAATTGTTTTGACGGCCTCTTGATAGTCAAAGTAATCAGAGAACTTGGCGGTGGGATCTTCTTTTTTGGCCGCCTTGGGATCTTTGTCTTTGCGATCGCGGGGCCCTGGCTCTTTCTCGTTTCCGGGCTCGGGCGGACCGTCTTCTTCTTCTTCACGGCGCGGAATCAAACGCGATCGCATAAGGCCGGTTTCCATGGCCATGGCCCGCAAGGCCGCACGCACCGCAGCATCATCAGAGATGAGCTCAGCGACGATATCGCGCGCTCCCGCAAAGACGCTTTCGCTATCGCTAAGCCCATGTTCGGCGCTGAAATAAGGCGCAGCCAAGGCGTCGCGCGACTTGTCGTCTTTGTCCTGCGCCAGAATTTTTAGCGCCAGCGGCTCTAGGCCTTTTTCGCGAGCGATCGTGGCTCGGGTGCGGCGCTTGGGCTTGTAGGGCAGATAAAGATCCTCAAGCTCGGTCTTTGAGAGGGTGGCGACGATTTTGGCCTGCAGCTCGGGCGTCAGCTTGCCCTGCTTTTGTACCTCGGCCAGAATGACCGTTTTGCGCGCAAGCAGCTCGCTTAGATAGGTGCCGCGCTCTTGAATGGTTCCGATCTGCACCTCATCCAAGCCGCCGGTCACTTCTTTGCGATAGCGCGCGATAAACGGCAAAGTCGCGCCTTCATCGAGCAGGGCCAACGTTTTTTCGACCTGGCTGCGCCGCAGGCCAAGTTCATCGGCCAGCACTTCTGAACGCCACGCCAGTGACTGGGCTAACGATTGGCGATTGGGTGCAGGCGATTCAATAGCCTCCACAGGTTTGCTAGCTTCTACAGAATTTTCCGACGATAAACTAGCAGCAGGGGCCGGCAAACGGGCCGCTTGGGCAGAAATATCGTCACCGAGGTTTTGCGATCCGGACATGACGATGTCTGAGGTACACCAACTCTTCGTCGGGGATCAAGTCCGAACCGCCAGCTTATGGATGGAAGCGGATGGATCCTGTCGCAAGGCGCATAACTGTGTACTTGTGGCCGTTGACGGGTCTAGAGTACCTTTAAGACCATGGCCCGATTTAGGCTGCGGATGCGCACCATGGAGATCAACTTGCCACTAGGCGAGATCATCATTGGTCGCGGACCCGAGTGCTATCTTCGAGTCGATGAGCCCATGGTATCTCGGCGCCATGCACGACTGCGCGTCACCCCCGCAGCGGTTGTGCTGGAGGATCTGGGCAGCCGCAACGGCTCACGAGTCAACGGCATCAATGCTACCGGCAATGTCGAACTAAAGGCGGGCGACATTCTAGGCGTTGGTACGCAGCAATTTACGCTGGAAAAAGAAGAAGATCCTTCGCCGCATCGTCCCACGGTGAACGTGGCACCGCAGTGGATGAATAGCAATGTGGCGCCGCAAAATGCGGTGGTTAGCCCGGAAGAGCCGGCTGCCAATCCGGTCTCGGTGGCGACCTCCAATCAGTTTGCGAGCAGCGGCATGACCAATCCCGGGCAGCCTGCCAACAATTTAGGCAACCCCGAGCCGACGAGTATTGGACTGGATCCACCGACCCACACCAATCATCCCGACAATGAGCCAAGCGATGTCGGCCAGGCTGGCCCGAATCGCGGATCGGCCTATCGGCTGTTCTGGGGGCTATCCGATCGGCTTTTGGCCATGAGCCGAGTTGAAGAGGCCGAGCGGATGATGGGGCCGCGTTTGAACGAAATGCGCACCCGCGCCGAGGCTGGCGAAATTCCTGAGGAAGGCATCGTGCTCGATGTTCTGCGCCGCGCTTTGAAACTGGCGGCGGCCACGAAAAAAGATCAGTGGTTTGGCTGGCTGTTCGAGTTTGCGCGGGTCTGCAAATACAAGATGCAGTTGCCGCTGCTCGATGAAATTTACGCCCAGATCTTCGTCTGCCGGCCGGCGATCGGCGCCAAGATCGTCACGTATGCGCAGACCGTAGATGAAGAGACGATCGTCGTTCGCCTCGCCACCTTGCGGCGACTCTGCCGCGAATAATCCGTTTGCCGATCGGGCTCCGGCCATTTGACCTGAGGCGCTTTTTTAGCGAAACAGGCCTCTTTGGCGCCAAGCCAAGAGGCCCATTTTCGCTGGCTCTTAATGTTCTGTAGGATTTGAATCGGTGGGGACGGCGGTACGCCAGTCTACTGGCTGGCTCGGCTGGCTGAGGAATTTGTCCGGCTCGCTAAGTACCAGGGCCGCCCGCAGCACTTGGTCCATGTGCTCGACGGGAATGACCGTCATATCGCGCAGCACCTTAGGCGGTATCTCTTTTAGATCCTTTTGATTTTCCACCGGAATGATGCAGGTAAAAATGCCAAAGCGATGCGCGGCAAGCAGCTTGTCTTTGAGTCCGCCGATTGGCAACACGCGACCGCGCAAAGTTACCTCGCCGGTCATCGCCACATCGCGTCGTACTTTGATGCGCAATAGTGCCGACACAAGGCTTGTGACCATGGTGATGCCTGCAGAGGGCCCGTCTTTGGGCACGGCCCCTTCGGGAAAGTGCACGTGCAGATCGACTTTTTGATAAAAGTCGCGCTCTAGCCCCAGCGCATCGACCCGCGAACGCACGTAGCTCATCGCCGCCTGCGCGGATTCCTGCATCACCTCGCCAAGTTTGCCGGTCAGTACCAGTTTGCCCTTCCCGGGCACCACGCTAACCTCGGTGACTAGAAGTTCGCCGCCGTGCATGGTCACTGCCAGACCGTTGGTCAGGCCCACTTCATCGCGTTCTTCGACGCGATTGCTGCGGTATTTGGGCTCGCCCAAATACTTGTGCAGATTTTGCCCGGTGATGCGAAAGCGCAGATCGGCGGGACCGGCGGAGCTGTCCGCGGCTTTGCCGGTGCTTGTAGTTACGGGGTGCGAACGGCTGACCACTTCGCGCGCCACTTTGCGGCAAATGGTTGAAATCTCGCGCTCTAGGCTGCGCACCCCCGCTTCCTTGGTGTAGTGATGAATGATCGAGCGAATAGTGTCGGGACTTATATCCAGACGCACAGTGCCGATGCCGTTCATCTCGCGCTCTTTGGGAATCAAATACTGCTCGGCGATGGCCAGCTTTTCCCACTCGGTGTAGCCGGGCAGGTGAATGATTTCCATGCGGTCCTGCAGCGGCATTGGAATCGAGTGCAGGTTGTTCGCCGTGGCGATGAACATGACATCCGAAAGATCGTAGTCAAGGTCCAGGTAGTGATCGACAAACGCGTGATTTTGCTCTGGATCGAGCACTTCCAAAAGGGCCGCCGACGGGTCGCCGCGAAAGTCCGTGGACATTTTGTCCACTTCATCTAGAAGCATCACCGGGTTGTTGCTGCCGGCTTTTTTCAGGCTCTGAATGATCTTGCCGGGCATCGCCCCGATATAGGTCCGGCGGTGGCCGCGGATCTCGGCTTCGTCGCGGACGCCACCAAGCGACAGCCGTACGAAGCGCCGCCCGGTACCGCGCGCAATCGATTTGGCCAAGCTGGTTTTGCCGACGCCCGGCGGGCCGACTAGGCACAGAATCGGCCCCT
>CAYWPR010000076.1:0-28306 GCA_964460115.1 uncultured Myxococcales bacterium | reverse complement strand
AACAAGATGTTCGGGGCGATGCTCAAGCGGGCGCCGAGCGCGACGTTTGAGGCGGCCGATCTGCGCGCCGTGCCTCCGGGACGATTTCAAATCCTTGATGTGGATCGCGACTGCTCGATCAAAGAATTTGTGCAGGAACAAGGGGCGGCCTTTAAGAAGGGGCGCGGCTTTTACGAATTCACCAAGACCGAAACCATTCAAGGCTATAAAGAAATCATCCTAATGGACAAAAAGTCCGGCGATATGTTCGAGGGAAAAGCCGCGCGTGACATGCTGGGCCTGCCCGAGGATTGCACGGCGCGCATCAAACCGGCCAGCCTGGACAAATATGCGGTCTTTGTACAAAGCACCTCGGTCAACCGCAAGCTCATCGGCAAAACCAAGTTTCTTTACGAAGTCGAAGACTGGAGCGCCTAATTCTTCGACTTCATCGAAGACTTCCAAGGAAACAGACCACGACTAGTTGTGTTTGACCTGCGAGGTCAGTAGACTCGCCTCGGATGGTCGGCCGTACCATTGGCCATTATCGGCTGCTCGAACAGGTCGGACAGGGGGGCATGGCGGTCGTATACCGCGCCAAAGACCTGTCTTTGGACCGCGAATGCGCCGTCAAAGTGCTACATCCCCACCTGCAGGGCGATAAGGAATCGCGCCTGCGTTTTCAGCGAGAAGCGCAGGCGGTGGCGCGGCTGCGGCACGAAAATATTTTGGAAATTTATGCCTATAGCCCGCTGTCCAGCGAGCAAGGCGAAGACAGCTTTCTAGTCGCCGAATTTATTCATGGGCCGACTTTGCGCGCGCAGCTTTTGGCACATGCGCCGTTTTTTCCCGAAGTCGGCGCCATGATCGGTTGCGAGGTCGCGCGGGCCCTGGCCGTCGCCCATCGCGAAGGCATCATTCACCGCGACATCAAGCCCGAAAACATCATGATTCGCAAAGACGGTACGCTGGTCCTTTGCGATTTTGGCATTGCCCGCATCCTGGACAAAGACACGGTGACCAGCACCGGGCAGCTTTTGGGCTCTCCGGCCTACATGGCGCCCGAGCATATACGCGGACTACACGTCGATTCGCGCAGCGACTTATTTTCGCTGGGCACGCTGATGTATGAACTTTGCACCGGCGAGCTGCCCTTTCGCGGCAAAAATCCTCACGAGACGCTGACTCGCATCGCCGCAGCGGTGCACACGCCAGTCGGCGAACTGGCGCCGCTGTGCAGTACGACTTTCAATCAGATCATTGAACGCGCCCTCAGCCAAAATCCCGAGGACCGCTATCAAGATGCCGATCTTTTGCGCGCCGACTTGCTGCAGGCTTTGCATGAATCGGATATCGCGGATGTGCGCAGCGAGCTAAGCGCCTATTTTCGCGATGCGGCAGCCTGGGAAGCCGCCTACAAACCGCGGCTTTTGGCCCGGCTTATCGCCCACGGGCGCGAGCTACGGCGCAAAGGACGGGTCGCCGCCGCCCTTTCAGTGCTCGGCCGCGCGCAGCAGCTAGACCCCGAGCATAAAGAGGTCAAAGCGCTTTTGGACTCTCTGGCGCGCGGCCATCGCCGCCGGCGCATCCTGGTCTCGCTGGTCGCCCTGGCGGCGGTATGTTGTGGGGTGCTTCTGGCTCGACCACATCTTTTGAAGCGGCCTGCACCGTCGCAACCCATCGCGAAGCCCGTAGCCACCATGACTGAAGACAGCGGATGGCGCGCTCCAGCCGATTTTGCGCTGCCTTTTGTCGAAAAGCCCCAAAACCCACCGGCGACGCCGCCAAGCCCTGCCTTGGCGTCAGAACCGCCAGCGCTGTTGCCGGCAGCGCCAACCCCTGCCGACCGCCCACCGCCACTACGGGTTCGTCCTGCGGGACCTATCGTTTTGCCAGCGGCCCATGTGGTTCGCCTAGAGCCGTGGCCCAAAGCTGTGCGCGTATCGCACAATGGCCGCCTCCTAGGCGCCTATGGCACCGACGTGCGCACCGTGCAGCTCACAGCGGGACGCAACGAGTTTCTATTCGAGAATCCGGCCTGTTATAGCGAGCGCGTCGTCCTGCCGCCGGGCATTGCCCCCGAAGAGGTACGGGTGCGGCTGCGCTGGAAACCAGCGCTTTTGCAGGTTCGCGCCTATAGCGGCCAAGGAGACGACACCAGCGGCGCCGGCCACGAGGCGCTGACCGCCGATGTCCTAGTCGATGGCCGCCTCATCGGCCGCAGCGGCCAGGTTCTGGCCGTGCCGATTTCAGGCGACGAAAGCAGCCGTGCCGTGGAAGTACAAGTATCCGCGCCGCAAAAACGCACCGTCTCTCGCACTTTGAAGATACACGCCAACCAGCTCAGCCAAATCGAGCTATCGCTGTCGCCCCTTTAGAATGCCGAAAAGAACCGTCGCGAGCAGGCCCGAGCTCGAGGGCGCCCGCCCGGAGCGTACTACGGTACGCGAGGACGGACGACATCGTGATCGGGACGCGCAGTAGGTTCTGTTAGGCATTCTTTAGTGACGGCGGTAAGGGGCGAGGCGGCGCTGCAATTCGCGTGTTTGGGTGGGATGCGAAACGGCTAGGTTGTGTTGCTGCGTCGCGTCTTCGTGTAGCTTGTAAAGCTCATTCAGATTGTCGGTGAATTTGGCGTACAGGGAGTATTCGACGCCATCGATGTCATCCACGATGACCCGCTCATTTTTCTGCCAGGCCGTGCACGGCAGCATCTCGGCGATGGCCGGACGCGATGCCGGCTTGCCGTTTTGTCCCTGGCCATCGGCGAAAGCATCGCCCAAAACCCAGCGAGCCAGCGAGCGCCCTTGAAAGCTTGACGGTGCCGTCACGCCGGACAGCTCCAGCACGGTGGGCGCCATGTCGAGCAGCATGACCCGCTCATCAATGCGCTGCGCCGGTCGACCGGGCACATAAATGATGAGCGGCACGCGCAGAACTTCGTTATAAAGCGACTCGCCGTGAAAATAGAGCGGCTCGCCGGCCAGCTTGTGTTCCCCGAAGGCTTCGCCATGGTCTGAAAAGACCACCACCGCCGTTTGCTCATCAAGTCCGCTATCGCGCAGCGCCCGCAGAATCATCCCGACGTGCTTATCGCTAAAAGCCACTTCGCCGTCGTAACGCTGGGTCAAATACTTCCAGCCCTTGGGCACGGGAAATTCGTCATGATCCATATAAGTGCTGTGCGGATCGAATAAGTGGGTCCACAGCACAAAGCGCGGCGCCGTACCGCCGGTTTTCTGTGCCGCCATTTTTTGCGCCGCCAGCTTTTTGAGACGCTCGATGACCGCTTGGGCAATGCGCGGCGCCGCAATGTCGCTGTTGGAATCATGCAGATTCTTGGCCAAGGCGTTATTCCACTCGGCAAAGCCAGTGCCTAGACCGGTTTTCGCATCCAGATAAAAATGCGAAAAGATTCCGATGTTGTAAAAGCCGGCACCCGCCAGCGCGCTAAACAGCGTCGGGTCTTTTCCGCTGAGCGGCGAAAAATTCAGCGACTGTTTCACAAAGTGCACCTCAGAAGGCAGCCGCGAGGTGACAAACGAGGGAAAGCTGCGCGGCGTGTTGGGTGCTTGCGCATAGACATTGGTGAAATGGGCGCCGCGCTCGGCAAGCTCGGTCAAGTTGGGGGCGACCTCTTTCTTGATGCGGTCGGCGCGCAGCGTATCGATGGTGATAATCAGCCAGTTGCCCTTCCAGGTTTTCGCCAAGGCGGAGGCCGCCGGCTGGGCGGGCGCGGCCGGCGCTGCTGACTCGGCTTTGCTTGGCGCCGCGACTTCCGCAGCCGCCTTGGGCGCGGGCGGTAGCTCGGCATCCTGACCATCGCAATCTTCGTCTCGACCATTGCCGGGAATCTCGTCCGCGCCGGGATAGACGCTTGAGTCGGCATCGTCGCAGTCGCCGCCCCCAAGCCGCGCCGCATAGCCATCGCCGTCGCGGTCATAAAGCGCGCGGGCGCGTTTTAAAAGCACGCTGGCACCGGCGCTTTGTTCCGCCAAAAGCGCGCGGGCGTTTGGCTCGGCCCCGAAGTGGCGTACCGTATGCACGGTCAATCCAAGCCCCATGGCGCCAAGGACGACAAGCAGCAAAGCGGCGCCGCGGCGAAAGCCAGGTGCGTGCCCCAGGACCCAAAGCAAAAGCAGCTCCAGCCCCAAAAAAGCGCCCAAGGCCTTCCACGGACCAAAATGGATGATGCGCCAATCCACCGACAAGACGGCCAGAACCACGGCCAAAAGCCCCAAAGCCCCTATGCTGCCCAGCGTAAATAGCAGCCGCGGGCGCGGCAAATAGCCCGCCAGCCAATGGGTGATGCGATAAAACGGCAACCCGAGCAATAGCAAAAATGGCAGCATTCCCACCGCCACCATGGCCGCCGACAGGGCGCCGTTGCGCCGGTTGGCCATCTCAAAGGCGATGACGCGAACATAAAAATACAGCCCCATCCCATCCAGCAGCAAGACTCCCAGCGCCGCCAAAAGCACCGCGGTCAGCCGCGTATCCAGCGCCGCATCGCGCAGCCCAAGCCGCGCGCGCAAAAGCGCATCGGCGCCAAACAGGTTGAGCGTCGCACTGAGAATCCAGGCTTCCACAAGTCCCAGCAAAAGCGCCGGCACGGCATAAAGCCCAACGGCCGCCAAAAGCGCCGAAACGATTGCCGCCTTGGGCACAGAGGTCGAGCCGGCCTGCGCCGCCAACATAATATCGCCGCCGGCGACCAAGAAGGCGGCAGCAAGCGCCGCCAAAAGAACGTGAACCGGACGGACCTCAAGAGTATTTTTTGCAGAAACAGGCATCGTTTACCGTGTAGGGGGGCTCTCTCGAGCTTGCCGCATCTCTTTGCGCAGCGCATCCAGCGCCGCCTCAAGATTTTGATCGCGACGGCCCAGAGCAATATCGCTTAGGATTTCTTGCCAGCGGTCTTCCAGCCGGGCGCCAAAATGCCGACGAAACTCTAGGTATTCGCCTTTGATCTGCTGAAACTTGCGGTCTACTTCCAGACGCTTTTTGTCCAGCACTAGGCTGTTGGCAGAGGATGCGAACTCGGACTTAGGCGGCGATTTTAGGCGCCCCGGCCGCAGCTTGCGAGCCGGTGGCGTCGAAAGCGGCATAGCGGCCGCAACCGGCTGCGGCGCAACTGTAGTCGCTGCTGGCGCTGTAGACGCTACCGGCTCCACCGCGGCTGAGCCATCCAAGACCGGCGCTAGCGGTTCCAGGGCGCGTTTTTCGAGGGCGATAAGCGGCGCGGCGGGCGATTTCAACATCGCGGCGGGGACGATTTTTCTCGGAGGCGCCGGAAACCGCCCACGCCACCACAGCCCCGCGCCCAGGATCACCACGGTGACACAGGCGACAAGCCCATAGAGCACTGCCCGCCCAAAGCCCTCTTGCAGAGGCATGGCAAAGGTAGCGCCCTCGGCATCGCCAAACATGGTCGGGCGTACCGCCGTATCGTTTCCGGTCGAGCGCGAATGCGCCGCCGATTCGACGGGGCTGCGCCCCGAAAAATACTGCGGCACCGCGGTGGTCGGGGCTTCGTCGCCGGCATCGGAACGTAGCGTCAAATGGCCCTCAAAAAGCGCCCGCGCGATGGTCGTAGTATGGCCGACTGAGTCGATGATCTCTTCGCGATAGGCCGCAGCATCGACAGCCCGCATTTGTTGCAGTTCTTCGATTTCGTGCTGTCTTTCGCTGATAAATAGCTCGTCCATGGTTCGCGCCAGCGTGTCGGCGGAAATGGTCGGGCTCATTTGGTAAAGCCGCTGCTGCAAGGCATCGCGAAATTCTTCGGCAAA
Organism: uncultured Myxococcales bacterium; assembly: GCA_964460115.1. Taxonomy (GTDB): domain Bacteria; phylum Myxococcota_A; class Polyangia; order Palsa-1104; family JAEUJZ01; genus JAEUJZ01. The sequence goes on along the minus strand of CAYWPR010000076.1, from coordinate 22,535 downwards.
CTGATAGCGATCTTCGGGGCGCGTGGCCAGCGCCTTGCAAACGATGGCGTCTAGCCCCGGGTCGATGCGCGCATCACGCTGGCTGGGCGGACTAAACTTGCCCTGGCAGACCATGCGCGCCATCTGACGATAGTCCTGACCATCGGGAAATTGGTAAAGCCGCTCGCCAGTCAAAAGTTCGTAAAGCAGCACGCCGGCGGCATAAATATCGGTTCGGCGGTCGATCATTCCGCCACGCAAAAGCTGCTCGGGCGCCATATAGCCAAATTTGCCAAAGCCGATATTGGGATTGGAATCGGCGGTGCGCAGGGCACTGCGAGCAATGCCAAAATCGATGATCTTGACCTCGCCTTCGTAAGAGATCATCAGGTTTGGCGGCGAAATGTCGCAGTGCACAAGCGACAGCGCCTGCCCTTTAGGCCCCGTGCGCCGGTGCGCATAAGCCAGGCCGGCCAGCAAATCGCGCGCGATGTACAAACACTGATCCACCGGCAGCCGCCGCGATAACTCGCGCGAGCGCCGCAAAAGACGGCGCAGGTCGCGCCCTTCGATATATTCGATGGCCAAAAAATACTCTTTGTCCACAGCGCCGGCTTCAAAGACCTGAGCGATATTGACGTGGTTGAGCTTGATGGCGATCTGCACTTCGTCGATGAAACGATGAATGAATTCTTGATTCTCAGAGAGCTGCGGCAGAATTTTTTTGATGATGACGAATTTCTCAAAGCCCTTGATTTCGCCGACTTTGGCCAAAAAAATCTCGCCCATGCCGCCGCGCGACAGGCGCTTAAACAGCAGATAGCGCCCAAACGCGACGGGAAATTCGGAAGTAGCCACAGCGGCAGCCTGGGCTTGCATGAGGGCTGCCATCCTACCATCACCTTCGCGCGGCTCGCTCTTATATCTTAGGTCGCGATGGGTCCCTCAAATCTCGTTATTACGCGCGCATCTAGCCCGTCCGCGTGAGCCGCTCGACTCCGTCAAGAACCAGGTCGAGTCCGAACACGAACTCCGCCTCGTACGCGGCCACAAGCCCAAGCCGCCCCACCTCCTCCATCACGCTCGCCATCACCTTGGCGAAGTGGGGATACAGCGCGGGTGGCACCGTCGGTCCGGTCGCGGCATCTTGCGCAGGCTTGGTATCGGTAGGGTGCGGCCAATTCAGCTCCTGGAGCATGAAGCCAAACACGTAGCTGTCGATCGTAAGGAACGCCTTGTACGCCGCCGCCGCCGTGAAGCCGTCGGCGAGCAGGAGCCCAACGACAGCGTCGGAGTAAGCAAGACGGGACGGTGTCATCGTCGCGCACGACTCCACAATGATCGCCGCAGCCGGATGCTTGAGGAATACGCTGCGCGTCGAGAGCGCCCGTCGCTTCATCGCCTCACGCCATCGCGTTCCAGCCGGCGGCACCTCGATCTCGTCAAGGATCAGCGCGACCATCCCGTCGATCAGCGCTTCCTTGCTCGCCACGTGGCGGTAGAGCGACATCGCCTCCACGCCGAGCTCTCCGGCGACCGAGCGCATCGAGAGCCTATCGATGCCGGAGCGGTCGACCATCGCTAGCGCGGCCTTCAGCACACGTTCGCGGTTGAGGGGGGTGCGGATCTTCGTCTTCGCGGCCTTCTTCAGCATCGGGGATCCTCGCACGCGGCCGGGCGTTTCCCTGGCGCGTTCGCGCAAATCATGCCACAGGCTTGACATGTTTACATCGTAAGCTTACAATGTAAACATCTTGAGTCACTTTAGGCTGGAGAGCACAACAATGCGCGCCATCATTTGCCCCCACTACGGTCCCCCAGACGTTCTTGAGCTTCGCGAACTCCCGACCCCTGAGCCCGGGCCGAAGGAGGTGCTCGTCCGTGTCTTGGCGACCACGGTCACGAGCGGCGACTGGCGGGTGCGAAGCGGCCAGTTTCCGGAGGGGTTCGGCTGGATCGCGAAGCTCGCCGTGGGTTGGAAGGGGCCGCGCCAGCCCATCCTTGGTACCGAGCTCTCGGGCGTAGTCGAGTCGATCGGCGCCCGCGCAACGCGCTTCAAGGTCGGTGACGCGGTCATCGGCTTCACCGGTGCGTCCATGGGCGCGCACGCCGAGTTCTGTACATTCGCCGAAGACGGGCTGCTGGTGCAAAAGCCTGCGAACCTGTCCTTCGCGAACGCTGCTTCGCTGCTGTTTGGCGGCACGACGGCGCTCGACGTCTTTCGGCGCGCGAAGCTGCAGGCGGGCGAGCGCGTTCTCATAAACGGCGCGGCCGGCGGCGTCGGCACGGCGGCGGTGCAGCTCGCCAAGCAACTGGGTGCGCACGTAACGGCGGTCTGCAGCACGGCCAACGTCGCGCTCGTCCAGTCGCTCGGCGCCGATCGCGTCATCGACTACAAAATGCAGGATTTCACGCAGGATCCAGCCCGCTACGACCTCGTCGTTGACATCGCTGGCACCGCCCCCTACGCGCGGAGCAAGCTCGTACTGACCGCCACGGGTCGCCTCGCGCTCGTGCTCGCCACGCTCAAGGACAACCTCGGCGCCCTCTGGGTCGGCTTCACCACGAAGCACCGAGTCATCGCCGGGCCCGTCGGAGTGCGGCGCCAGGATCTGCAGCAACTTGCCGACCTAGCCGCGAGCGGTGCCTACAAGCCCGTCGTCGATCAGCGCTTCCCGTTCGAGCGCATCGTGGACGCCCACCGCGTCGTCGACACGGGTCATAAACGCGGCGCAGTGGTCGTCACGCTCGCCGAACGCGCGAACGAGCGCTGAGTCATGCAGAGTGCCTAACAGTACTGACGAATTTGTGGAAAGCAATGCGAGAGGCCAAGGTGATGCGCCCGCATCCATAGTATTGGGCCCCGTTTATCGCCATTGGCCGTGATGCTCCGCTTACTGTAGGGGCATCCGTTAGCCGCGTATAGGATCTGACACATCATTTGGCAGGCATGTGACAAGCTGCGGCGCTAGCCGACTATATCGGCGCAGTCAAACAGGATACTAAGCGCGGCCTGGTTATCCTGCTGCACTTGCTGACAGGTATTCGGACACAGGTAGATGCGGTTCTTTTCTATGTAAAAGGCCCCGGCGGTGCACTGATTCATCGCCGAAACCTGCCGAAAGGTTTCGGGAGTACCGATGCCCATCGGAGTATAGGTTACGAGCACCGTGTTTAAATTGATGACCTCTCCGGCCGGCGGCGGAGGCAAGGGAAAATCGCAGGCAATTTTGGCCCCCGAAACCACCCCCTGCGCAATGCTATTGAAGATCGAGTCATAGCTTGTCGTATCGCATAGCGGAAAGCGCAGCCCGCCGGTCAAAATGCTAAGTTCTTGATAAACGGACCCGCTGTTTTCTGCGGTTAAACACTTGCTGGCCACGACAGGAACACTAGGCAGCCAAGGATCTTTTGGATTGGTGTTCGCGGCGACCCCTACGATGCTGTGCCAAACGTAGTTGCGGTTTGCTGCCGTGCCAAATTGATTGGGAACCATGGCCAGAAGGTTCTTGTCAAAGGAACTTGCACTAAGCATCCGTGCATTATCGTCCGTGAGTTCGACAAAGACCTTAAAAGCCTCAGGACGCAGCCAAGCCGCCCAGCCATGCGGGGCCAGACTGTATTCATCGCCTCTTGATCCATCGTAGGTCTTTATAAGCGCATCCAGCGAGTTGTAGCTGTCGACGAGCGTGCTGTAATGGTAGAAGATCGGCGGATTGAATACGGGTCCCCAGGGCACCGGCGCGCAGCTTGTGCCGCTTAGCGGCGCCTTTATGCAAACGCGATAAACGCCGACGCTTCCATGCTGGGTCACCATGATGACTCGATAGTCGAGTCCGCTTTTGCGAATGATATCCGCGAAGCTCGCGTTGATGTTGTCCTGAACGCCCTGGATCTCCTCCTCCATGCTGCTCGAGTTGTCGATGACGAAGATGATATCGACCGGTTTTTTGGTCAGCGAGGCTTTGGCACTGACGCTGGCGCACGCGGCATCCAAGTTACGCCGCATGTCACGGCGCGGCTGCAAACCGGAATCCATGTCCTGCACGCCGCCATCCTCATTCGCAATGTCGATGTCACGGCTGACGTTGCAGGCGCTCCCGCTTAGGAGCAGCAGAAACAAAGCAGTCGACCAAATCACGCGGGTGTCTAGTTGCCGGGTTTTCTCACGCATCGACGCACCTCGGTCAAGTTCGTACGGCTCCAAGACCGGAGCTTTGAAATTCGTGAAGAGCTAACTCATGAAAACCATTTGTTTTTACTCCGCATTTTGGCCTTGCCCAAGAAAAGATTCCGCAAGGAATCAGTACTCCTATCAAACATGGAGCCAGTTCGAGGATGGGAGGCCCGGCGGAAAAAATGGCGGAGTGAGATTCGAGGAAGAGCGCTGTTTAACTTTCGGGGCCGTTTTGTAGGGTTTCAAGCAGTACATCGCTTAAGTTGTGGTGGTAAATAATTAGGTAGGCTAAAGCGCCAGCCGCAAGAGCGCGCAAGAAAAGACCAAGCAGCAAAGCGCCGCGGCTTTGCGGTTTAGCACCGTGCACGGACTCGGCAGCAGCCAGCCAAGTCAGGACGCCACCGCCCAGGCCAAATTGCCAAATTGGTGCCGAAAGTGGCGCGCCCTGCCCGCTTTTGAGAAAAAGCGCAGCAAAAGATAAAAAACCAGCAATCGGCGCGTAATACCAGACATCAATGGGCGGCGGCCATAAGCCAGAGTGCCCGCGATACAGCATCGCGATGCCAAATAGTCCCAGATACCCCCACGCCGCGAGCGCCCAATAAAGCTGGCGTGACGCCTGCTCGCAGGTCAAAAGCCCCTCGCGCGCAACAAGCGGCCACAAAGGTCCTGAAAACTGCTGAAGGGCAATATAGTGCTGACGCGCCGCGGCGATGTGGCGCGCTTGCAACAAGGCCTCGGCCTGCAAGCGGTGTCCCTGCGCGGCCCAGGAACTATGCGGAAAACGGCGATAAAGCTCCGCCAGATGGCGCTCGGTGGCGGAAAAGTTCGAAAGCCGCAACGCGGTCTCGGCTAACAAAAATAGCGTTTGATCCGCAAAAGCAACGTCGGGGTAGCTGCGAAAAAAGGCGTTCAGTTGATTCTGCCGCTCGTGGCTGCCATCGGCAGTCGTGCGCAAAATCGCCTGAAAAGCAAGCAGCGGCGCCGCCCCGCTGCGCAGCGCCGCGTCAAGCTCGAAAAGCCGCTGCTGAGCTCGCCGCCACACGCGGCTGTGCGCATATCGGCGGCCGAGCTCGCTATAAGAGCGGCGCGCAGCCTCGGGATCGGCCAGATGTTCCTCATACAGCAACCCGGCTTCAAACAGCGCCTCGGCGGCGAGGTCGTCTTTGGGCAGCTCTTGCGCAAGCTGCACAAGCGCTGCCGCAGCCTTATGGGCTTGTCCCGAAGTGGCCAGGCGCATGGCGGCATCAAAACGTACAGCGCCTTCTGTGACACTTATTCCCGTCGGTTCTTCGTCGTCTATGCTGCCGCTTAGCGTCCCGCCGTCCTCGGACGCCAAGCTAATTCCGGCCGCCGTCAGAAAAAGCGCACAGATTAGACTAGCGCTAATTAACGGCCGTTGGTAAAGCCAGTACAAAGGGCGCAATGACCGCATCAAAGCCGTCTCCATCAGGCCGCACCATCTGATAGGTCCCACGCATGGTTCCAAACTCGGTGCGCAAAACGCACTGACTGGTGTACGAAAAGCTTTGCCCCGGAGCCAGCACTGGAGTCTCTCCGACAACGCCCGGTCCGCGAACTTCTTCGACGTGCTGATTGCCGTCGGTAATGATCCAATGTCGGCTGATAAGCTGCGCCGTTTCGACGCCGACGTTGGTCAGGGTGATGGTATAGACGAAATAGTAGAGTTTCGCGGCCGGTTGCGAGCGCTCGGGCGCATAGCGCACGCGGGCCTGGACGCGAATGCCATTTGTAGTGGTGTCTGACATGATGCGGCCTCCGCAGTAGCCGACTAACGCGGCCAAAAGAGGCGGCATTGTATAGCATCGCGCGCTTCTGGCCGCCCACAATCAATGCAGTTCTTGCGTACAGGAAGCCGTTTTCAGACGGGACAAATTATTACGTTGTTACCCCTGGCGTTACCCCTGGAGTCACTTCTGCGGCCGGCGCGGGGCGATCTGCCCAACTGCGCGCCAGAATGAGACCAAGCGGAGACAGGCAGGCGATAAAGGAATAGATGAGCCACATAAATTCGGTGTTCTGCGGACCGCTCGCCGGACAGTAGTGCTTTAAAAACCAGCCCGAGTACATGCCGGTCAGCACCTTGGTGAGAAACCAGGGAAACTGCCCGACGCCCATATAAAGTCCGGTCTTGCCCGGCGGCGCCATCTCAGCGATGTACTGCAAAAAGCGCGGCTGCCACAGCGCTTCGCCAAAAGAGCCGAGCACAGAAAAAAGCACTAGCGACAGCGGATGCGGACCGAGCACAAGCAGAAAGGTTGGTGCCGCCATCACCGCCGTGCCCACGATGAGCATGCGATAGACATTGGCGCGCGGGGTCAGCGCCGCTACCACCGGCGTCATGATGAAAATGAGCAGCGGATTGAGGTTGGCAAATAATTCGAAATTGCGACTGACCCACGGCGTGGCGCGATAAGCGCGCTCGATATATAGGGGCATGGTCAGCCAGGCATGCGCGAAAAGGGTCTGCACTGGCACGACGACGAAAATAAAAAAACTAAACTTCGGATCGGAAAGCGGATGTTCGCCGAGCCAGCGCCGCATGCGCTGCCAAATCGGCGGTGTCGGTGCCGAAGGTACCGCGCTTGGCGCCGCCGCCAAGGTACGAGCCACCACCGCTGCCACCTCGGTTTGCGAAACTCCATCCTCGGGCCGACGCCGCAGTCCGATAAACACCGCCAGCGCGCACAGCCCGGTGATGGCGGTGTAGCACCAAAAGACCCCGCTTATGCCGTTTGGCGGCAAAAACGGCTCGCTAAAATGACGCACCGGCGGTGAAAGCAAGCCCGAAGCAAAGGCGCCAAGGTTTTGCAAGGCATACAAGAGCGCGTAGCCCATCGCCGCCGTTTTTTTATTGGTGTAGTGCCTTACCGCGCAATAGAGCGACGGCTGAAAAGCGCCATAGCCAATGATGATAAATGCCATGCCAAGCAGGCTGACTAGGTGCAGCGCACCAAACGGCCGCGGCGCCAGGTGCAATGTCTCGCCCGAGGACAAAATCGCTCGCCCGATGAACATAAACATCACGGCGAAAAGCAGGGCGCGCCGAACCCCCCAGCGATCCGACAGCTCGCCCAAAAGAAACATCGCCCCGGTCACCCCGCCGCTAAACGCCGCGACAAGCTGTCCAGCCGTCACATCGCCAAGTCCCAAGTTTTCCGACAAAAACTTGGTCATCACCGTCAGGGTGCCAAAGTAAACCAGCCCTTCGAAAAAGGTCGGCAGGTTGACCCCATAAGTAAGAGCCGGCGGCACCGACGAAAAATCGCGCAGCGGCTGCATGACTTTGCGCAAGGCCGCGCGCAATCCCGACAAAGGCAGCCCTGGCGGTGACGGAACAGGCAAATCCGTCGCACTTCGCGCTAGGGCTTCCACATTTAGGGCCGCAGAACCATCGGCGGGCGTGCTAGGCGCGCTCAAAGCCGCGCTCCTGCGTAGCTCATACAAAACGAAGGCATCATCTCGCATTATGACGTGACTCGCCGGGTCGCGACTAGTCCTAGCGCGAGGAATCTCGTACGGGCTTGGGCTTTGCGTTTGGGCAGGCCGATAACGAAACGATAAGAACTTGCTTCTGTTTCGAAAAACCGACTCGCTGGCGCGACAAACAGAGAATGACAGATGCGGCGATTCAAGCTAAGGTCTTGCCCCCATGGGCGATACGCGATTGACAAGGACAACCCCCCTGCAAACTTTGGAGGCCATGGAGGCCAAAGCGCGCGAGGCCGGCGGCGCACAGCGCAAGCAGCGCCAGCACGACGCCGGCAAGCTGACCGCGCGCGAACGCATCGAACTGTTTTGCGACCGCGGCAGTTTTGTCGAACTTGATCAGTTCGTCACTCACCGCTGCGTCGAGTTCGGCATGGCCGAACAAAAGATCCTGGGCGACGGCGTCATCACCGGCTACGGCCAAGTGGCGGGACGTCAGGTCTTTCTGTTCGCCCAGGACTTTACCGTGTTCGGCGGTTCGCTGTCGGGAGCTTATGCGCAAAAGATTTGCAAGGTCATGGACCTGGCGATGCGCGTGGGCGCTCCGGTGGTGGGGCTCAACGATTCGGGTGGTGCGCGCATTCAAGAAGGCGTCGAGTCGCTGGCTGGCTACGCCGAGATTTTTACGCGCAATGTGCTGGCCTCCGGCGTGGTGCCACAGCTTTCGCTGATCTTGGGGCCGTGCGCCGGCGGTGCTGTCTATTCTCCGGCGATGACCGACTTTACGCTGATGGTCGATGGCTCAAGCTATATGTTCATTACCGGGCCCGACGTCGTCAAAGCGGTCACGCACCAGGAAATCTCAAAAGAAGAACTGGGCGGCGCGCGGACGCATACCAGCCGCTCGGGGGTTGCCCATCTGCGTTATGCCGATGAGAAAACCGCGCTTGTCGCAGTGCGCGAACTTTTGTCCTATTTGCCGCAAAACAACACCGAGGATCCGCCGGTTGTACCGACCCGCGACGCCGTAGAGCGCGAAGATGCGACCCTGGACACCCTGGTTCCCGTCGAGCCGATGCGCGCGTATGACATGAAGAGCATCATTTCGCGCATCGTCGATGAAGGCCGTTTCTTAGAAATTCAGCCCGAGCTGGCGCAAAACATCGTCGTGGGATTTGCGCGCATGGATGGGCGCACGGTCGGAATCGTCGCCAATCAACCGATGGTGCTGGCCGGAGTGCTCGATATAGACGCTTCGGTAAAAGCGGCGCGCTTTGTGCGCTTTTGCGACTGCTTCAACATTCCGCTTTTGACGCTGGTCGATGTACCTGGATTTTTGCCGGGCAAAGATCAAGAACACGGCGGCATCATTCGCCACGGCGCCAAGCTGCTTTATGCATTTGTAGAGGCGACGGTGCCCAAAGTGACGCTGATCACGCGCAAGGCCTACGGCGGTGCCTACGACGTGATGGCCAGCAAGCATGTTCGTGCCGATATCAACCTGGCCTATCCCACCGCCGAGATCGCAGTGATGGGCCCCGAGGGCGCGGTCAACATCATCTTTCGCAACGAGATTGCCAAATCCGCCGATCCAGTAGCGGCGCAGGCTGCCTACGTGGCCGAATACCGCGAAAAATTTGCCAATCCCTATGCGGCAGCGGCCCTGGGATATATCGATGAAGTGATTCGGCCACGGCAAACGCGGCAAAAAGTGATTGCCGCGCTGCGCATGCTGCGCAACAAACGGCAACAAAATCCGCCCAAAAAGCACGGCAATATTCCGCTATGAAGTGTCCGATTTGCCAGGCTGACGTCCAGCTTGATGCCGCACAGCGTCCTTTTTGTTCCAAACGCTGCCGACTTATCGACCTGGGAAATTGGCTGGGCGAACACTACAGCATTGCCGGCAGCGAAGTTTCTCCCGAATCAGACGACGATAAGCAGCCATCTAAGTCGTAGCCCGCGGCCCAAACGCAGTCGCCCGCCCAGCAATCGGGTCAGGCGACCGCGGAAAAATTGCGAAGCGGATGCCCTTAGGGCAAGCGCTTGGTCGATAGATACCAGTCTTTGCGGTCCAGTGTGGTATCTGCCAGGCGTTTTTCGACGTCGGCTTGCGTCTTTGGAGCCGGCACCACCACCGGGTCCCCGGGCTTCCAGCCCATCGGACAAGCCACTCCGTTTTTGTCACCGGTCTGCAGGGCATCAATCAGCCGAATGATTTCGTCCAGGTTGCGTCCGGCGGACATCGGATAATAAACAAGCGCCCGTATCATCTGCTTGTCATCGATGACAAACACGCTGCGCACCGTAGCCGTATCGCTGGCTCCGGGATGAATCATGCCGTAAGCGCTGGCCACTTTCATGTCCAGATCGGCAACGATCGGAAATGGAATATGAACGCCCATTTTCTCTTTGATGTTCTGCACCCAGGCCAGGTGCGAATAAATGCTGTCTACCGAGACGCCCAAAATATCCACATTGCGGCGCGCAAACTCGGGATAGCGCTCGGCAAAACCAATGAATTCCGTCGTACACACCGGCGTAAAGTCCGCCGGATGCGAAAACAGCACGAGCCAGCGCCCTTTATAGTCCGAAAGTTTTTTGGGACCCTGCGTCGTGTTCGCAGAAAACTCAGGGGCTGGATCATTGATTCGCGGCAAGTTTCGATTTGCGTCCATGAAGAGGTCTCCTCGAAGGTTAAACGGAACCGTGCCGTTCAATATATACCCAATGAACTTGACCGCCACATCCACAAATGTGAAACGTGTCTTGACACATCCCCGACGACAGCGTTAACAATCCGCAAGATGACATTCTTGGAAGCTGCGATTGAAGTCCTGCGGCGCGAAGGCAAGCCGCTGCATTTTAAAGAGTTGACCCGTTTGGCCATCAAGTACGACCTGCTCTCGGTCGTCGGTCGCGATCCTGAACAGATGATGCAGACGCGGCTGCAAGCCGAGGTTCGACGATCGACATCCGATTTGGTTCGAGTCAGCCCCGGCGTATTTGGACTGCGCAGTCAGCCGCCTCGATCGGCGCGTGGCGAAACTTCCAAAGCCAGCCGTGAGCCGGCGCCAACTGGCGCCGCGGCGCCACCGGCAGCGGACAGCGCGACCGCCAATGAGGGAAGCACCGCCCCCGATCTCGCAGCGGCAGTTGCCGCAGAGGGTGCAGCGCCAGCAGCAGAGGCGCGACATGCCAGCCCCCGGCAGACCGGACGCCGGCGCGAGCGCACGCCCAAATCGCGCACCAAAGACGCGGAAAAAGCGCAGCCTCCCGTCGAATTCAAAGCCGAATTCAAAGCCGAACCCAAAGCCGAAGCAGAAGCCGGGCGCGGCAATCGGCGACGGCGAGGGGATCGGCGAACGGCCAGCAGCGGCGGTGAATCGGGAGCTTTGACGCCGGCGCCAAGCGCTGTGGCCAGTTCGGTACAGGCTGCGCCATCGGCACCCCCGCCAACCATGCCCCCTGCTTCAGCCGCAGCCGTGACTGCGGTCGAGCCGCACCGCCAAAGCCTTTCGACTGGCTCCGCTTCAAGCGTTATGCCCGCGCCGTCGAATGCCGCCGCGCCGATGGCCGACTTGCCGCGACCGCGACCGCCTTCTGCGAATACGCCGCGACCTCTGCCACCGCCGGCCTCTTCCATGCTAAGCCCCGCCTCCGCGGCGGCGCACAGTGCCCCGGTGGCCCCTGCAATTGCTCAGCCGGCAGCTCCGCATGGGGCCGAGCCAAGAAGCCACTCCGGCAATCACAACCATGGCCACTTCAGTGGAGCGGCGCCGCCCATTCCCAGTTCCACCACTCCACCAACGGCGATGACCGGCAACCCGGTGCTGATGCCGGTAGCCCCGGGACCTGCCGGTCCACCCAGCAGCAATGGGCCGGCTGGCCGCCCCGCTGCGGAGGCGCCGCCCACCACCCCACGCGCGATGAGCTTGGCGGATGCCGCCTACGACGTACTGCGCGGCTCTTCGGATGGCCGACCGATTCATTTTCGGCAAATCGCGGAAATTGCCCTCAAGCGGCGCCTTTTGCGCGGCGAGCTTGTGGACATTGCGCGGGCCATGCGCGGCGCTTTGGTGCGCGAGCAACGGCAGCGCGACAGCGAAGGCTTGCGCCCGCGCATACGCAACTTAGGCCAGGGCCAATACGCATTGGGCGAGCGAAAGCTCGAACCGGATCTATACGGCGCCGAGCGCGACATGCTGGACCGCCTAAACCGCACCCGCGAAGCCACCCGCGTGGCCCTGCGGCGGCGGCTACGCACCATGCCCGCCGGTCCGTTTGAGCTTTTGATGCGCCTCTTGCTTGAACGAATCGGCATGCTCAACGCCGAAATCATCAAACGCGGCGAAGGCGTGGCCTACTACAGCGGCATCTGCAATCGCGGCAGCCGCACCCTCAAGCTGCTTTGCGCCATCAGGCCCGGTGAAAATGAAGTCAGCCGCGAAGCCATCGGCGAGCTGCGCGCCGGCATCCGCCTGCGCAATTACGACGAGGGTTTGCTTTTCTGTGCAGCGCGGCTCAGCCCCGGCGCCATGGCCGAAGTCAACGCTGCGCCGGGCATTGATGTATACGATCAAGATGCGCTGACCGATCAGCTCTTGCGTCACCAACTTGGCGTACGGCGCATGCAGCTTCCCATCGACTACGTCGACACGGACTTTTTCAACGAGCTTCTCGATCAAAACTAGCCGATCGTGGAGGCGTATTTTCTCGGACGCGTTCCCTATCAGCAGACCTGGAACCTGCAAGAGCGCCTGCGCGTCGGCGTTCTTGCCGGAGGCCCCGAAGTCATTCTTTTGTGCGAGCATCCGCCGGTGCTGACTTTAGGACGCAATGCCACCACCGACGATATTCTTGTCGAGGAAGCGACGCTACGGACAAACGGAATTGACAGCGTGCGCACGAGCCGCGGCGGACGCGTGACCTATCACGGTCCCGGTCAACTCGTCATCTATCCGATCGTGCGCTTGCCAAAAGGCGTCATTGCACACGTAAAGTGGCTGGCCGCCGCTGCCGTAGAGGTCGCCGCCGAGCTTGGCGTATGCGCCACATATGACCGTCAGCGGATCGGCGTATTTGTCGGCACCCGCAAATTGGCGGCCATTGGCCTGCATGTTTCGCGTCGCGTGGCCATTCATGGCCTGGCTTTAAACGTGACGCGCGAAGCGACCGCGATCTTTGACCGCGGCTGGTTTGTGCCCTGCGGAGACGCGCAGGGACAGGCGATCAGCCTGGAAGAAGCCGTTTTCGCGTCCAATCTTTGCCAAAAACCTGCACCTGTAGAAACAAACGTAGAAACGCTGGCGCTGCGACTCCTCGCGGCTTTTTGTCGACAAGCGAACCGGCCGCTGATGCACTTGCAGACATTGCGTTCGCCGGACCTATTTGTAAAATAGCCGCCAACGCTGCCACATTGTGCGCAAGTGCCCAAGGCCCCAATGGATTTTGCCGCCGACCCCGAGCCTAAAAACCTGCGCGAGCTGCGCGTTCTTGTTTTGCATAACCGCGACTTCGAAGGCGATTCCAGCCAAAGCGCTTCGAACTCTCAGGATATGGAACTGGTGTCACGCGCCGATGTCGAAAATGCCGCGCAAAACATCGCCCATGCTCTGGCCGCGCGAGGCCATTTCGTCGAAATCAAAGGCATAGACCGCGACGACATAGGCGAGCTTTGCGCGCGGCTGCGCCAGGATCCGCCGGATTTGGTCTATAACCTCTGCGAATCGCTGGCTGGCGACGCCCGCCATGAGCTGGTGATGCCGGTGCTGCTCGATATGCTGGAAATCGCCTACACCGGCTCCGGGCCGCTGTGCCTAGGCACCTGTCTGCACAAATACAAGACCAAGCAGATTCTGCGGGCGGCCGCGATTCCCACACCGCCGGCAGCCCTTTTGCCGGCGTTGCCGCGGGCTCCCATCGAAGACCTTTTGGCCAGTGCCGGCGTCGGATATCCGCTATTTCTAAAGCTGGCCCAGATGGATGCCTCCATCGGCATTAGCGCGGCTTCGATTGTGCATAATGAAGAGGAATTCGTACGGCAAGTCGAGCATTTGCGCAGCCGCTATAAGCAGCCCATCTTGGTCGAGCGCTTTATCGAAGGTCGCGAGCTTTACGTCTCGATGCTTCAAAACGCGCCACCCGCGCTTTTGCCGCTGCAAGAGATCGATTTTGGCCAGCTATCCGCCGAGCAGCCGCGTATCGTCAGCGAGGATTCCAAGTGGAATTCGGCGGCGCCCGAGTATCACCAGCTCGTGTCGACGGCCGCCAAAGCCCTGCCGGCTAGCGTTGCGGAGCGCGTTTTGGCGGTGGCCAGCGAAACTTTCTCGGTTCTGGAGGTTCGCGACTACGGACGCTGCGACATTCGGCTTTCTGCCGACGGAACACCTTATGTCATCGACGTCAATCCGAACTGCGACTTGTCAAATGGCGCCGGATTTTCACGGGCCGGCCTGCTGGCGGGAATCAGCTATGACCGATTGGTCGAAAAAATCGCCATTGCGGCCTTGCAGCGAAACGACCATGCTCGGCGCACCATCGATTTTCAAAATCGGCCAAACGACGAATCTGACGACCGGCCGATAAGCGTCCTCAGCGAAAAGTGAACGCCGCTATGAATTCTTTCACACAAGCGCCGGCCAAGCCGCCGGCTGAGCAAACATCCGAGCCCATCGTCCGCGCCGCGGAGCTTGCCGACCGCCAAGCTTTGCACGAACTTGTAAAAGACGCTGGTGTCTTTTCCGCAGAAGAGGTCGCGATCGCTGTCGAGCTTATCGATAGCGCCCTCGACAAACCCGCCGACGAAGACGGCTATCGTCTGCTTATCGCCAAATTTCCCGAAGAGACGCGGGCCGCCGGCTATATCTGCTATGGTCGAACACCGTTTACTCACTCGAGCTGGGATCTGTACTGGTTGGCCACCCATCCCAGCCAGCGCCGACGCGGCGTCGCCCGCAAGCTTTGCCAAAGGCTCGAGGAAATGATTGCCAAACGCGGAGGCACTCACATCCGCGTCGAAACCAGCAGCACCGGTGGCTACAGCGCAGCGCGCGGATTTTACGCCAGCGCCGGCTATACCCAGATGGCCTGTATCCCCGATTTTTACAAGCCCGGCGACGATCTATTTACTTTCTGCAAGCGGCTATGAACTCGGCATTCGCCCTTCCCATGCTGCCAGAAGCGACGCCCTCAGTGCGACGCCAAGATGTGCCGGAAGCGCGTTTTAACGACTGGCGCTGGCAGCTTCAGCACCGCATCACTTCGCTACAGGAGCTGTCGAATTATATCGAGCTGACCCCCGCCGAGCGCCGTGGCATGCAGGCCGCGCCGAAGCTGTTTCGCGTCGGAATTACGCCTTATTATCTTTCGCTCATCGATCCGGTGCATCCCTATTGTCCGGTGCGCATGCAAGTCATTCCCACCGAAGACGAAGTGCATCATCACGACGGCGAATATCGCGATCCGCTGGGCGAGGACGACTTGTCTCCGGCCACGGGCCTGGTTCACCGCTACCCCGACCGAGTGCTGCTTTTGGCCCTGGACCGCTGCGCCATCTACTGCCGCCACTGCAATAGGCGGCGCATGGTCGGCGGCGAACAGCCCATCGCCAAAGACGACATTTTACGCGCCATCGACTACATCCGGGCCCATCCCCAAGTGCACGATGTGCTGATCTCGGGCGGCGATCCGCTGACCATGTCCACCGACAAGCTGGAATGGGTCCTGCGCGAGCTGCGGGCCATTCCACACCTTGACTTTATACGCATCGGCACCCGCGTTCCGGTGTGTCTGCCGATGCGCGTCACGGATGAACTTTGTGCGATGCTGCGGCGCTACCATCCGCTTTACATCAACACGCACTTTAATCATCCCAAAGAGCTGACACCGGAGGCGCGTAGCGCTTGCGAACGCCTCGCCGATGCCGGCATTCCCCTTGGCAATCAAACAGTGCTGCTACGGCGCATCAATTCCTCGGCACGTACGCTGGAGGCGCTGTTTCGCGGCCTTTTGCGCATGCGCGTGCGGCCCTACTATTTGTTTCAAGGCGATCCGGTCTTTGGCACCGACCACTTGCGCACTCCGGTGGCCGCCGGCATCGAGATTCTCGATCAATTGCGCGGCTATGTGACCGGCATGGCGCTGCCCCATCTGGTCATGGACGCGCCGGGCGGCGGCGGCAAAATTCCGCTTGGACCCAATTACCTTTTGTCCTGGGGAGTCGATAAGATTCGCCTGCGCAATTACGAAGGTCGCCCCGTAGAGTATGCCGAGCCGCGCGAGCGAGATTGTACCTGTCCGTATGAAGAGGTTTATTTTAGCGGGGCCGAGCATGGAATTTTGACCCATCGCAGGAGCCCCTGAATGACGGCCGATGCTCCCCCCGCATTGCCGCCATACATTAGCAATCAGCTAGGTCCCAAGCAGGCGGCGCTGGCGGTGTCGCTGCGCATGCGGCTGTGGGCGGCCAAAGTGCGTTGGCCAAGCTGGATTGACGCCAGGCCGGGGCACCTCGGCGCGATTGTCGCAGACTGCACGGATCCGCCGCTCGGTCTCACGCGCGCGCAGCTTGCGCAAAAGCATGATGTGTTGCTCGTCGAAGGACTGGGAGCTTTGGGCTTGGCATTGGCGGCGCCGCGGCTCGGCCTTGTCGTTTCGAATGCCGCTTTGGTGCAAGTTCTGGCGAAAAAGTGGCGAACCACGTCGATAGAATTCGCCTGTGCCCTACCGGTCTTTCCGGCGCAGCCGGAGCGCGCGGTCCAAGCTGAAAACGGCTTGCCGTGGGTCGTACCAGCCGAGACGCTGGCGGCCGCCGGCGCGGCGCTGCGCGGCAGCGAGCCACCGCACTTGTGCTCGGTCGTGGGGGCAGTGCAGGCGCCCACGGTGCTTGAACTTGCGGCGGATGAGACGCCGCGGCAGCTTTTGCGACGCGCCGGAGGTGCCCAAAGCCCAGCCTGGGTGGCACTTTGCCATCATCCGCTTGGCGGTGAACTGTGGTCAGCAGACGCAGCGCTTCCGGCACATACTCAGACCGTCTACTTTCTGCCCCCCGAACATTCTTTGGTGCGGCGGCAGAAAATGGCGCAAAAAGAGCGAGCGCGAGCAGCCTGTATCAGTTGCCGTTTATGTACGGATTTTTGTCCGCAAGCCGAAGCTGGCACCGCGCCCCATCGCATACTGCGGGCCATTTTTGAACAAGCACAGAGCGAACCGGCCGTCGAAATTGCAGCGGCGCGCGCTTGTACGGGCTGCGGCGCCTGCTCAGCCGTCTGTCCGGCCGACCTTTTGCCCGGCGCCCTGATGGCGCTTTTGGCACAGGCCCTGCCCAATCATGAGGCGAAAGAGCCTCCGCGACTGGCGCAGGAAAGCCGGCTGCCCCTCGATCTGGTTCTTAGCCGTCTAGGTCTTGCGGCCTATGCTCGAACATAAACTCAGCGATTCTCGGGGAAGTGCAGCGAGCTTGCAGGCACCTGCGGCGCTTGCGCCATTTTGCTCGTCAGCTCACTGACGATAGCCAGATCGATAGCCTGCAGTCCGAAGCGATGTGCATAGTAATGGCGCACAAGCTCTGCGAAAAAAGCTCCGCTCGGCTCGCCTAGTGCGACTACACGTTCGGCCAGTTGGCGCAAAGTCTCACCCGGCCGCTGCTCAAATCCGCGACGGCGCAGCACGCGCAGGGCGCGCCGCAAATGATCCTGAGTGGCATATTGCACTTGTAGCACGGGCGTTTGGCGGTAATGGCGATTGCGCAAAAACCGCCGCCCTGCTTGCGCCGTCAGCCAGCCCGCAAATCCCAGCACAACGGCAATGAGCAGCCACAGACTAATGTTCAGGATGGCGCGGCCAAGCAATGCCGACGGCCGCAACAAAAGGTGCACCTTATCGCTAAGTCGCTGCTGCGTGCGCAGGTCGTATTCCAGAATGTACTTGTTCCAGCTCATCTCCAGACTGTCGGCAAGCTTGCGCGCCCGCCATAGCAGCCCCGTCTGAGGCGGCAAAAGCGCCGACAAGGGAGTGGGATCGTAGCTGACCCAACCGACGCCGCTCAGGTAGGCTTCGACCCAGGAGTGAGCATGTTGCTGGCGCACGACCAGATAATGGCCGTACTCATTCCACTCGCCGCCGAAGTAGCCATTGACGCTGCGGCTGGGAATGCCCAGGGTGCGCAGCAAAATGGCCAGCGCGCTGGCAAAGTACTCGCAGTGGCCGCGCTTGCGATCGAACAAAAAGGCATCCAGCGGTTCCGAGTCAGCCATTTTGGGCAACTGGGTCGTATAGGCATAATTGTTTTGCAGATAAGAAACCAGCGCCTGCACTTGCTCGTGCGGATGGCGGTGCTCAGCGGTGAGCTGCTTGGCCAAAGCGGCAACGCGCGGCGGCAGATTCGCCGGCAGTTGCAGATAGGCCGACAATTCTGCGGGCGGCGGCGCGAAGTTGGCCTTGGTTGGGTCGAGGCTTTGCGGCGATGAATATACGGTGTAGTGCAAACTGCCGGGCCGGCTGCGCACGACAAGCTCATCGTCAGAACCGATCAAAAGCGGCCACGGCGTCGCAAAATACCAGGACGGCGGCAGCGTCACGGCCAAAGGCATTTCCGGGCCTGGCACAAACAGCACGGTACTATCCAGCGGTTCTAAATAGACCTCGCTGCGTTTGGCGCTGCGCAGGCTGCTTAGGGCAACCTCTAGGTCGGTGGGCGGCTCGATAAAGTGATAGCCATGAACCGGGGCCAGCACTCGCTCGGCACTGCGGTAGCTCTTCAGCGTGGTTGCCAAAGCTCCGGGCGCGGCCAACGGACTGCGCGACCATCGTCCGTCTTGATAGTGGTCAAAAGCAACCCCGCGAAAGTGCGAGCCTATGGGCGGCGCACCGCCTGGCGACTCGATGCGCATGACCACACGCGGATTTTCACGCAGGACGCCATGGCCGCCGAGCTGAATTTGCTCGGCAAAGCCGGTCAGCAAAAGTCCGCGCCGGCGCAGCGGCAAATCCAAGCCCACGCCAATGCGTGGCAGCAGCAAAAAGACCATTCCGGCAATCAGGAAAAAAACCACCGAAAGGGCTGCGGTCGATCCCAAAAAGGATGTGCCGACCACGCGGCGCGAGTTAAGGATGCGTTCGACCTCGACCCGCTCGCTTTCGGCGGCTTGGCCGTGGCGCCCCGGAAGGTGCTTGAGCAAATAGTTTTCTTCCATCTCGCGACGTAGATGAAAAAGGGTCAGGGTCCAGGTCGCAAAGACCGAATACAAAAGCAAACACAGCGCATAAAGCACGCTGGCCCCGACAAGTGATGCAACAAGCAGCATCAAAAAACTGACCAGATAGGCCTGCAAATAGTCGCCGTTGTTGCGACGGCGCCACATGCGCGCGCAGAGAAACACGCACAAAAAGCGGGTCGCGCTGTCCCACAAAGTTTCTCCGCGCCGAGTGTCAGGCAAAAGCAGAAGCAGCGCCGCGAGAAGCGCCAGGTACCACAGCGCGGCATAAAATCGGCTTTGCATTCTTGGATGCGCTTGCGGATCAAAGAAAAATGAGGCCAAAAGCAAAACTCCGGTCACGCCTGCCAAAAGCGGCGGTACCTCGCCGGTCAGCACCAGCATCAAAAAGGCGGCACTGACCATTAGGTAAGAAACGGTCTTATGCGTGGCGGCAAACCTCATGCGGCCTCCACGATGTGCGCGGTGGCAGCTATACGCGGCAATAGGCCGCGCAGTTCCTGGGCCTGACCGGGTCGGACGATCAAAAGACAATCGCCGCGCTCGCAAGCTTCGCCGTTGATGGAGACCGGCAGCGGCGGCAACGGCTGAAATGGCACATCCGGTGCCGCGGTCTCAAGCAGCGCCAAGGTGGTCAAAAGCCGGCTGAGGTTGCTGGCACTGTACATTACGGGCAGCGGCGGAGCCGTGCTGCGCACACTTAGACAGACGGCGTAGCCGCGTTCCAGATAGAAAGCGCCAAGCGAGGCGGCCCAGCTAATCACTCGCTCAAGGTGCGAAAGGGCTTGGGGATTTTGCTTGTCTTCCGCCGATAGAGCATTGTCGACAAACAAAGTGACCTGCTGTACGGCTTCGACTTCATATTCGCGAACCATCAGCCGTTGGCGACGGGCTGAATTGCGCCAGTGAATGTCGCGAGAATCGTCGCCGGTGCGATATTCGCGCAGGGCGTGAAAACCGCCGCTGCGTCCGAGCTTTGTCAAAATGTGTTCGCCGGCCGCTGTGCACAGCGCCTGGGGCAAATGGGAAATGGGTATCAGCGTCGGATAAACGATTACCTCGGAGTGGTGGTCGACGTAACGAGAGGCGCGAAACAGCGCAAAAGGAAACTTGGTCGAGATGCGAAAGGCGGTAAATTGATAGCGCCCGCGGCGCCACAGCGAATGGCGATAGCTTGTCTGCTGCGTGCGCCCCGACGGAATTTTCAGAAAATAGCAGCGCTTGTCGACGACCTGATCATCGCATAAGTCTTCCACTTCGATGGAAAACGAAGGAAAGCGGCGCTTGTCGTTGCGCAGCACGATGCCCATCAGAAATGGATGATTGGCATGCACACGCGGCGGCGGCTGGCGGCGCGGAATGATGCCGCGCAGCGAAACCTCGGCCAAAAGCCAGGAGCCCAGCACCAAGCTAAGCAGCATGCCGAGCAGCAAATAAAGCTGGTTGTTGCCGGTGTTCAGCGCAACGATCAAAATGCCGGCGACGACGGTGATGAACCACCAGCCATCGCGGGTCGGCCGCAGGCCGCGAAATTTGACAAAGGGTCGAAAATTTCGCCGTAGCCATTGCGCCATGTCGCGCCAAACCTCCACGTCAAGGAAGCGGAATGCGCTCCAAAATGTTGGTAAGAATGCGCTCGGCCTCAGCCCGGCCATTGCCCAAAGAGTCGCCGTAGCCGCCCTGGCTCCCAGCAGGCAGCACCAAGCGGTGCGCCAGCGCCGGCAGCACAAGTTCACGAAAGTCGTCGGGGGTGCAGTAATCGCGCGCTTCCGACAGGGCTCGCGCTTGCGCTGCCCGATACCAGGACTGAAAGCCACGTGGCGAGACGCCCAGTTGTAAAAGCGGTGAGCGGCGCGTCTCGGCAATCAGCCGCTCGGCATAATCCAGCAGCGATTCGTCGACGCGCACCTGCATCACGGTATCCTGCAGCAGAATAATATCGTCGGCGCTGACCGCTGGCTGCAAACCCTCGACGGGATCGTATTGACTGCTGCGCAAAACGACGCGGCGTTCATCGTAGCGCGAAGGATAGCCGAGGCGCAGCCGTACCAAAAAGCGATCCATTTGCGACTCTGGCAGCGGATAGGTGCCAAAGTGCTCTAAGGGATTTTGCGTGGCCATCACCAAAAACGGCTGCTTCAGGCTGTAAGTATAGTGATCCACCGAGACGCGGCCTTCGCTCATTGCCTCTAAAAGGCTCGATTGGGTGCGCGGCGCGGCGCGGTTGATCTCGTCGGCCAGAACGACGTTGGCAAAGATGGGCCCGGGTTTAAACTCAAAAACCCGCGTGTTGTCATTCCATAGGGAGACGCCGATGACATCCGAGGGCAAAAGGTCGGAAGTAAACTGAATGCGGCGAAAGGCGCCGCCTATAGAGCGCGCCAACGCCCGCGCGACGGTGGTCTTGCCCACGCCAGGCACGTCCTCAAACAAAATGTGCCCGCGCGCCGCCAGGGCAACGACCGAAAGACGCACGACCTCGGCCTTGCCATGGACCACGTGATTGACGTTCTGCGTCAGACGAGAAAAGATCGTGTACGCTGACTTGACCGCCGCTGCGGATCTAGGCACGGACGCGCTGGCGGCTGAGATGGGAAGCGTACTCATCGCAATTGGGCTCTCGGGTGGCAAGAACTGCTAAGTCATTATAACCTGTGAGTGTCTTGACCGTACAAGCGGACACTACGAAACCCGCCGAGCATTTCGGCCTGGCAGGGTTACAATCAAAGGTGACGCCATGGCAAGATCCAAACGGCAATATGAGGCTGGTGCCGAGCTAGTAAGCGGCGACAGCAGCCAGGTGCCTAGTCCCCGCCGGCGCAAAAAGCGTCCGCAGCTACATCGCTATACGGTTCCGGTCTGCGGGCTAGATCCGGTACACGACGGAGTCAAAATCGCGCATCTCAGCGATTTGCACGTCGGGATTTTGACTGCGTCGCACTTTATACGCGCGGCTGTAGAGATGGCACAAGCCGAGCATCCAGATCTAGTCGTTCTGACCGGCGATTACGTCTGCTACAGCCCGCGCTTTGTCGGGCCGTTTGACGAGATCATCCGCGGCTTTGACGTGCCGACGCTTTGTGTGATGGGCAACCATGATTATTGGACAGATGCCCACGGGGTCATGGATGCGCTGAACCATCAGCACTACACGGTGCTACGCAATCAGCATACGCGCATTCAGGTACGCGGTGCGCCCTTGACGATTGTTGGTATCGATGACGCAGTTACGGGGCAAGCCGACGTGGCGCGGGCGTTTCGCGGAATTCATCAAAATGACAGCCGGCTGGTGCTTAGCCATGTGCCTTCGCTGCTCGATCGAGTATCGACGTATGGACCGGCGCTGATGCTGGCCGGTCACACGCACGGCGGCCATATTCAGATTCCCAAATTGACGGAAAGCTTGTTTCGCAAGCTTGGGAATCCGTACCTGAAAGGCTTTTATCGAGTCGGTGATACGCTGCTTTATGTGAACTGCGGCATCGGCTCGAGCTCGGTTCCCATTCGCGCCGGAGCACCCTCTGAAGTCGCCATTCTTACGCTGAAAGCCGCAGGATAGGATCTTCGCTTAGAACGGAATGTCGTCGTCGCCGCTGCCGCCGCCGTAGTCGGGAATATCCGCGGGAGGGGCAGGTTCGGCCGCGCGGCCATAACCGCGGCCGCCACCGCCACCACCGCCGCCACCACCACCACCTCGGCCGCCGTAGCCACCG
>CAYWPR010000075.1:0-28542 GCA_964460115.1 uncultured Myxococcales bacterium | reverse complement strand
AGGAAGCTTCCGGTCCCACCTTCCGGCGGAGTCGGCGATATCGGCAGACTAAGGACCAATCTACTAGTTTAACGGGCCGGGCGAGAGAGTCTGCGGCTGCCTTTACGAGTTTGGCAACGCTGCCCCTGGCCGTTTTTCTCCAAGGAACAACCGCACAAGACTGACGACTTGAACAGTGCTGATGATAGTTGCAGCCAAAGCGTGCCCGCGCACACCCAGGAGGCCGGCAACGCCCAATCCAATAAGAGCCACTGCAAAACCCAGCCGCTGGCCATGAACAAGGGTTTTGATGCGTGCGCCTACAAGGTCGCGTTCAATCTGGCGCCTGTGCTTCATCTCGGCGATCGATAGTTGCATCAAGGTCCGCGACAGACCGGGAGGCGCCTCCGCGAAGGCCCGTAGCTCTTCGCTTAGTAACGAGGACCTAAACTTGGACTCCCGCGCAACTTCGGTGCTGCGAGTACGAGCAGACGGCCCTGTGACCACTCTGGTCGAAAAATGCTCGGCCAGTGCGCTGAGAGGTTCGGCTGGCGAGTTTCGTTTCCCTCGCCGTCCAGTTCGCTTCCTAGGCTGTGAGCGGAGACGCATTCTTGGTCTTCATACCACGCAGAAACGAAAGGCTGACAAGAGCAAACTATATTTTTCACGTAACAGCCTGTACTAATACAAAGACATTTGTATTAGAGGAAACAGAAATTTTCTATTAGTTCAACACCTGTCGAATTTTGGTTAGATTGGCAATTTTTTGCTTGCAATGCACATGCTCACCGTCTAAGGTGCGCCGGCCAGTAGCTTTTTGCCAAGATATCCATAGTCCCTAGATGGGGGCCTAAGATAGTTAACGCCTGTCCTCAAATGTTCGACGTTAGAGCGCAAGCAGGGCTGCTTATCTACTCAGTCTGCGCGGGGTCAACTGTTTCTATGTAAGGGCTCGCCCCCGGGCCCGTCTAGAATCTGCAGAGGGCTCTCCCTGCCAGCCTCCGTGCATCTGAAGCGAGGAGGAAGATGGAGCGCCAGGGCGATTTGTCCACCCGCGAACTGGCAAATTTTGGGCTAGCCCGCCGCAGGCTTGCAGCCATCCTGGGAATCGGCGACCTTCGTTTTATCTAGATAAAAACCGGGCCTGTCGCCGTTGGTGAAGACGATTCCGCGCTTTTCCAACACATTGACCAAAGCGTTAAGCGTCGTTGGATGGGGCGTCGTCTTGCCCGTCTCAAACGCTGCAATGGTTCTATCGGTGACGCCACTTTCGCGGGCCAGATCGATCTGGGTCATCCGAATCGCCCGCCGCGCGGCGGCGAGGAAGTCACCCGATGGGTGCTTTTTCTCTTGAACATTCATGCTTACCGAATTATTTCTGTTCTACAGAAGAATCACTGGGCGGCTCGCCCAGTTTGCCGCACCATCGCATAGGTCGCTCGTCAGCGCCAACGGCGAAGTGTGTCTTGCTGGAGATCTCGCCATAGGGTCGATTCGTCTCGATTGCTCCAGTAGCAAATGGGCCGGTTGAGCAGAGGAGTAGCCCAATGACTGACAACGACAGCGCATCATCGATCGTCCCGGTAGAGATTTCGTTGCCAAGCTGTGGCCCCAACCGAGCGGCACTGCCGGCTGCCGCTGGAAAAGCGCAGATTGAACCCGCTGTGCGCGAGAAGTACCGCCGCGAGCTGCGCGAGCGCGTGCGCCAAGCACTCGGCATTCTGTCGAAGCACATCTCGCAGCGCAAATTGGAGCGGTTGCTACGCCTTTCGCAGGGCTACTTGTCGCGGCTGCGCTCGGGCGCCGGAACACCCAGCCCCGAACTGGTCAGTCACCTGGCACTGATTGCGCTGGATCCTAAGATTCGACTGCGAGAGCTGGAAAGCTACTGGACCGAACCACCTTACATCCCCTATGAGCTAAAGACACTCAATAGTCCAGTTGTGAGAGCCGATGGCTCGCCTCAGCTCGACAGCGACGGACAACCAGAAAGGATGCGATGTGTAGGGAAATTGCTTGTACAGAGGTTAAAGCCACCGTCGAATGGTGGCTCGTCTCCTGGCAGATCGGCCAGATAGGCGTGAGTTTCCAGGCGTGCTCGACCCTCGACGAGGCACTGGTCGCATTTCATGCTCCACCAGCCCCAATCTCACTAGCTTAGCTCCCAGCTCGCTCTGATGTCGGGGAGCTTAGTCAGCTCACAATATTTGATATCCTGCTGAGGGCGCGCTCCCTCGGTGAGGCTAGGATATAATCGGATGTGAATAGCCCCCCGCCATCGGTGTTGCCGTGAGCTACGGCGAACATCCTCGTCTCCTGTCAGACCTTCTGTTAATAATGACCCCTAGAAGAGATGTCTCGCCCAGACTTACTTATTTCGATGATCCGCGCTGGTAGCCACGGCAATCAAGCCGATTTTAGGCGAGCCGTTGAGGCCCTCATTGCCGAGGAGCGGGCCAAGCAGCGCCACGTCTTCGCAGATCAGCTTGCCGAAAACCTCAAGGTAAACAGCAGTAATGGAAGTAATGTTGGACAGGGCTCGCTCAAAGCGGTCCCGGTCGATGACCGAACCCGCGATTTGCTCATTGAGACGGTTCCTGCCAGGAGCTTCGACGACCTGATCTTACCTGAAGGAGTAGAGCAGGCCTGCCGCGAGCTGGTAGAGGAGCACCAGCGTCGCGATTTGTTGCATGCGCATGGGCTAGAGCCCCGCCACCGGCTGCTCTTATGCGGTCCACCCGGCAACGGGAAAACTTCTTTGGCCGAGGCACTCGCTCAGAGCTTAGCGGTCCCCCTTCTGACAATACGTTACGACGCGCTAATGGGCAGCTTCCTTGGGGAAACAGCCGGGCGCCTGCGTCGCGTGTTCGATCATGTCCGCACGCGCCCGGTCGTATTATTCTTCGACGAGTTCGATACCATTGGCAAAGAACGCGGCGATACCCATGAGACTGGTGAGGTCAAGCGAGTCGTCAGTTCACTGCTTCTCCAGATAGATACACTGCCCAGCTATGTCGTGATCGTAGCAGCAAGCAACCATCCGGAACTATTAGACCGCGCCGTATGGCGTCGATTCCAGGTAAGAATGAATCTGCCTGCTCCGTCAAGAGCGCAACTGGAACGATTATTTGCTCGCTTTCAGGAGCGCGTTGGCCAACCTCTGGGATATACGCCCCGGACACTGGCAGAGAAACTTCGCAGTGTGAGCTTTGCCGAGGCGGAAGAATTCTGTGGAGACATATTTCGGCGTTTTGTGTTAACCCTTAAGCAGGGTGACCTCTCCCAAATAGTGCGTGAACGATTGGCGCAGTGGCATAGTCGGCTCACGCCACCAATTCAATCCTCAGACTGATCCTAGCCATGGTACCTCGCCCACTCCTGTCGCTGCCCACTCCATCTCGTGTCACTCCACCCACAGCGGCAGGCGGGGGTTCTAAACGCTCTGTTCGCTCAATCGCGAGCCAGCAACACATTCCAACTCAGTTCGCGGAGCTTCAACGCGCGCTTTTGCAACGCAGCGTAGAGCTTGGCCAAAATGTCCTTGGCATCGAGCCCGACCAAGTCCTGGTCCTAGAGACAGACCATCCTATCGAGGACTTTCAGCGTGCTATCCAGCGAATCGCGGGTCTGGAGTGGCTAGCAGAGGAACTTGGCGTCGATATCGATGACGAGGAGGAGACAGAAAAGGAGGATGTTGAACAATCCTTGCCGCGCCAAGCTGGCCTTTTTGAACAGCAGCCACCAGCGATTGTAGAAAAGCCCAAACAAGTTGGACATTTTTACGTCACCTTCTCAAGCCAGGCTGCTCTTAATCAGTTGTTCTCGTTATGGAAGCAATATGAAGCGGATCAGAACACCAAGTTTGCCGAGGGGTTAGCGCCTCTTCAAGAGGTATTTCGGCATCTTATGAATATTCGTCCGTGGGGAGTAGTGGACCGCTTAAGAGAGACGGGCTTACTGCTGGATTGGCAGGAACGACTAAACGCAAACGCAGAATTGGTGCCTGTAGAGATTGAGCTGTGGTTTCGTCAGGTGCCTGCTGAAAGGCAACGTCGAGCGTCGCTAGTTCGGCAGCTTATCTCTGTTGAAGACGGAATTTTCATCGGAGAAAGAGTCATTGACGAGATTCGCTACCATTCGATCCTTGCCAAGGTGTCAGCTTCGGCAGCTCAGCGTATTATTTCGTATAATTATACACAGCTCGTTCGCTGCGAAGAGATCATGCTCCTGCGCGCGGTTGGACAGGTTATCGCCCCCATTCCTAGCATCGAAAATCCTGACATAGAGCACGACTCAAGTCTTCCACCAAGCGGTGTAGCAACGACAGAGCAGCCGCTCGTAGCGTTGCTAGATGGACTCCCTTTAGAGAATCACGTCCATCTGTCGGGGCGTCTTTCAATCGATGACCCGGATGGATGGGAGGATGAGTACGAAGCACGGGAGCGGCGCCACGGCACTGCCATGGCGTCATTGATACTTCATGGCGAGCTGGATGCCGCCGAGGAGCCGCTTCGAACTCGCCTTTACGTGCGGCCACTCCTTAAGCCGAATCTGAGGCATCAGATAAGGTTAGAGCAAATCCCAGAGGAGGTGCTCACTGTCGATCTCGTATACCGAGCGCTCTTGAGGATGTTTGAGGGTGAAGCCGCGCAGCCAGCTGTAGCTCCGAGCGTTGTGATCATAAATCTTTCTGTAGGCGATCGAGATAGACCCTTCTTGGGTCGGATGCTCAGCCCATGGGCGAGGCTACTCGACTGGGCAGCTTGGAAGTACAAGGTGCTCTTTTGCGTCAGCGCGGGAAATCATACTTCGGGAATAGAAGTTCGGATGGCGTCGGATCTATTTCGAAATCTGCCACCCCCGGATCGAGAGCGCCAGGTCCTTCAATCCATAAGCGAAGATCACCGCAATCGCAGGCTTCTCTCGCCAGCCGAAGCCATCAATGCCTTAACTGTTGGCGCGGCACACGCCGACCGCTCTCAGCCAAGGCCCAACGAGCGACGACTCGATGTTGTCGCAACCTCATCGCTGGTAAGCCCTGTAAGTGCGCAAGGACCTGGCTTTCGTCAGTCGGTGAAACCAGACTTTTTGCATTCGGGCGGTCGAGTGGTCTTCGATGAGGTTTTTGCGGCTAATCCGACGGTGCTACGGATTTCCAACCAAACAATTCCCCCTGGACATAGGGTTGCCGTGCCAGGCATGCAGCCTGGTCAACTGGATCGCATTGGTCACCTACGGGGCACCAGCAATGCTACGGCCCTTACCAGCCGCGCTGCCGCACAGTGCTTAGAACTACTCGACGAGCTGGCAAGCCAGTGGGGGCGAGAGCGCCCTGAGAGGAAGTATCTACCTGCTATCCTGAAAACCATGCTCGCTCATGGAGCGAGTTGGGACGATGGCGCTAGAAGGGCTGTTGATGGTGCGCATCCCGAAGCGGATCGCAAGGCCCTACGGAATCTAATGGCTCGCCTTTTTGGCTATGGCGTCCTAGATGTTAGCCGGCTGAAAGAATGCACGGAGCAGCGCGCGACGCTCATCGGCTGGGGTGAGCTGGCTCATCAGGATGTACTTGAGTACAGGCTTCCGATTCCTCCCAGCCTTGCTGGTCAGCGTGTCCGTCGTCGACTTACTGTGACGCTCGGATGGCTATCTCCTCTTAACTTCAGCAATCGGCGCTATCGGAGTTCCAAACTTTGGTTCGCGGCCAAAGCAGATTCTCTGAACGTTCAGCGTCGAGACGCCACTCATCATGCTGTCCGTCGGGGCACGCTTCAGCATGAAGTCTTCGAGGGCACTAAAGTCACAAATTTTGTCGAGGGAGACGATATCGTTCTCCATGTTCACTGCAAGGAAGATGCAGGTGGCCACAAAGACCCGATTCCTTATGGTTTATGCGTGACCTTGGAAGTTGAAGAGGGCGCAGACATTCCAATCTATGAAGAAGTTCGAGCTCGTGTCAGCGTTCCTATCCGCATTAGAGCGGGCCACTAACTTATCCGGATACAATCGCACCGAGAAAGCCTTGCCGTAGCTCTTATGAGAGCGCCAAGCCGCATTCCTCTCAGATATGTTTTTGACAGCCACCCTCACCTATAGTCTTGTAGTTGCTCATCCGACGTAACGGGCGAAATGCAACAGTTCTACAGCGACGGGAGCCACAACATGTTCTACAAGGGTTGCCCAACAAGGAGGAGCGGGTTCGCCTCTCGCTTCGAGTGGTCGGCAGCGTAGACGAGAAACTCAACGACCTGGCACACCTTCGCGGTCTCGACTGCAACACCGCTGTCAGTGTCGCCATCATGCAAGACTGGGTGGAGTGCTTCGGGCTTCAGGCCAGGCAGGTGGGGCGCTAGCCAACGGGATTTTTGTCTAGCAGCAATGGGGAGTACGGGACTCTTCGCGGGGACGCCGCCTACGGCACTTCCATCTCCAGCCCTCGTCTGCGTGCATCGAGCGCAGCCAGCACGGTGTGCCTCGTCGGGCCGGCAATCCACTCATGTGCCCAAACCGCGATGACGGCGTTGATTTGAGCGGGTGTGACGGCCCATGGCGCGTCTGTATAACGCCCGACGAGCACAAGGCTCCTGGATAGCGGCGCGAGCACATAGGCTGATGGATGTCGCAGGCAACTCGGAGGAGCATCGACGTAGCCATCAGCGGCCCACCCGACAGCACGATCCGCAATCACGAAATATTCGCCCTTCGGTGCGTGGAGAGTAAACCAGCGGAATCGTGGAAAGAACCGCACCTGAAAGTAGTATGCCTGGATATGGACCAGTTCTAGGAAATTCGCGCGGTCGTGAGGATCGGGATACCAGCCCTCATCAGCGAGCATCTCGAAGTCGGTGCCCACAGGATAGACGCGGGTACCGAGCGATGGATGCAACCACTGCAAATCGCGCTGCAACTCGGCTACGCCGAGCAGGCCATCCGGCGGGGTCTCCACTAGCGGTACGTCGCGCATTGCGCTGAATTGGGACGCCCATTGAGCTTCTAGCTTTCGCATGGGTGACGACCTGGCAGCCGCCCAAGCGAGATAGCGAAAAAGGGCGTGCGGTATCTCCCCCCCACTACCTGGTTGCCGCCCGCAGACCTCCCTTAGCGCATGCGCCGCTGGGCCTTCGATCTCATTCGCGAGGAAAGTCTCCAATGTCACGCCTCGGTCGGCAAGACCTCCTGGTCCATCAAACATCCCCGGCTCATAACCGAACTTCTTGATCCGCTTCTTCTCGGTTTTCCCATCTGAAATGGTACCTAGCCAGACACAATTTGGCGTACCCGGAGAATCAGGGTCAGTGAACTGTTTAAGGTGAAACTGCGAGACGTAGTGGCCCTTGGTGTTCACAGCGCTCCGATAGACTGCCGTGTTCTTCAACCTGCTGGATGGCCAGACTGTTTTTACCAATCAACACTTTGGCCGAGGCATAGTGACAGGATGATTCATTCATCTACATCGAGCAAGGATGAACTTCTGGGGCAGCTTCTACAGAAGCTCGGCACACACGGCATCGCTCGCAGGTGGGGCGCGGCTTGCACTCCTTACAGCGATCTTGACCGCGAATGTGACGCCGTGGGCACCGATGTAGCAATGCTTCGTGAGTTCAGCCGGTATCTTTCCAGTAACAAAGTCATTTCGCTCACGGTCGAGACATTGCTTGCTAACCTGAGCGTCTCATCTCTCGCGCGTGCAGATCAAGTTCCATGGCCTGCTCGAATGCTTGCACACCGTGGCGTCTGGATAAGCCGATGGTTACCCATGTTCCTAATCATCGATGGACCGCTGGGGGGATTTCTGCGTTCTCCGGAATCACCGCTCAACATTCTTCTTCGGAACGATTACAAAGCCTACCCAACGTTGGCCCAAGCTCGCGACTTGTTTAATCACGATTTATTTCGCCGTGTACGGAACGGTGTTGCCCACTGGTCATTTGTATTCGAAGGCGAAGACGCGACGGAGCAACTAGTATGTTTCGATTGGGAATCTGGGGCACGGACTGTAGTTGTCTCCGTCCTCGAAGCGGAAGCCCTTTTCATGACTAGCTTCTCGATCGTCGAATGTCTTGATGAAAAGGTGTTCCGTCGAGCAAGGGCACAAGCAGTGACTCCGTCCAGCGCGTAGAAGCAGGCTGACGCGAAGGAGGCCGGTCCGCGTCGGCATCCAACGACTCAGGAGCAGTGACTGACCTGTAGGGGGTTGCTCTCCACTACGTCGCAGGATTGCGTCTGCGATGGGCTCGTCATCTCGGCCAACACCGTCACACTCCACGCCCCGCCGTTCTCTGGCATGTAGCCTTCATACAGCAGTCGCCGCCCGATCTCGCGCAGGCTGTGTCCATCGGCACGAAGCTCGCGCGCTCGTGCGATGGCATCCTGCATCCTTGACGCTGAGCAACTCGGACACCGAGGCCGCGTGCCAGGGGTCGCCGCGCGGTGAATATAGCCCGTCGTCCAGCAGTCGCTCCGCGAAGGCGCGCAGCGATAGCCCCTCGTCACGCAGCACCTTGGCCTTCGCCCTCGCCAGCTTCTTATCCCTCACGATCCTCACATGGCTGCGCGGCTTGTACTCCCTCGTTCGCTCGAGAATCGCGCCCGCTCGTTTGAGGATGCGGAAGATCATGGTGCGGTTCCACTTGTCGCCGCGTGGCGCGGCCACACCATCGGCGTGCAGGGCGGCGCAGATGTCCTCTTGCTCTTTGCCGCTGCGTACCATCTCGATGATGCGCGCGATGATCTCTTGCTCCTCGGGCATTGGCTCCAAGCGGCTGCACCCGTCTGGGCCGCGCATCGACGCGACGCGGTAGCCGTAGGGAGGCCGACCCACGAGGCAGCCCAGCGCTTTGAGGTGGCGCATCGCGTCGCGGACATGGTCCTGAGGAATCAAAGGAATCAGATATTGGCCATACGCAGCAAGCAGAGTGGGTATGTGGAATCGATTGGGTAGTATGCGGTGGTGGAGTCCATCTCAGAGAATGGCCGTCGGATAGCGCTCCATCTCGGGGCTATGCCCCTGATGGTACTCACGTTCATGGCTACTCGAATTGTGACAGCGAAGATGGAACTTTGGGCTGGGATCCAGTCTATGCATTTTCTCCTGTAAACGCTCATGGCTGGATGAAGAAATCCCGTCTATACCTCTATAGACCGATACCGTGTCCCTGCTAGCGCTGATAGGTCAAAGGAGAGAACCATGCACAATCTGATAAATCTAAGGACAAGTCTGTTGCTATTCGCTGCTGTTGGGGGAATTGGCTGCGGAGCTGAACCTATGGTGCCTGAAGGAGATGTTTTGCAGACGATATCAGCACTCACGGGAGTACACCGCGTCTGTCGTTATTCGTCTATTCGGCGCGATCCCGGTGGCCAAGTCTTCGACTGCTTGTCGGCTGGGGAAAATTTCAATATCTACCGCCATTGCGGGCGCCATAGCAATGGGTCTTACTGTGCATGGTATTATGGCCATGCCTACGGTCATGTCCATGAGGACGGCTGGATCTCTGAGAATGCATTTGATGGGTGTTAGGGAGGTGGATATTAAATGATGCCTCTAAGCGCTTGACGCGCTGCATCTCCATCAAAAGGACCAGTCAGAGATGAATTGCATTTTTAACATCAACCATATAAGGGAGGCCACAATTTGCTGTCACAGACTACGCTAACTGAAGAAACGACCTCGCAGCAATGATTCACTGACCTCGCAGCCGAGTTCTACGGTTGCACAGGTGATTTCCATGAACAGAATCTGCTGCGCTGTACAAAGCAGAAGGTAGCTTTCTTTAATAGGATAGAGTTGCCTTTGCCTCGTGCAAAAAGGCACGTATAATCGTACCAATGATATTTGCCTCGTTCATGCTGTGGCTGCTAGCAGCTGAGCCCTCTTTTCACGACAGCATCAGCACCGTGCCCTGTAAGACTGTTGCCGATTGCTGGCTAGATCAGGATGGGAAGCCCATCCCACGCCCCAAAGCAAAGCGAGGCCGCCCGCTTCCGAAGGGCGATTGCGGCAAAAATCTCCTATGGCTGCGAAATCGCCTGAGCTGCGAGAAACAGCTCTGCGTTGCCGAACACATCGGGGATAAGTGTTGATGCGATTGTTCAGATCAGTCGCGAGAAGAACGATGCGGTGCAAGCTGGAAGTAGTTACAAAACCGCGGCGACGGAAAATCGCCATTTTGTAACTGTTTCACAAGTTTTCCCGTCGGGGATTGAGTCCATCGCGATATCAAGCCATCCAATATTATGGTCATGCGACGGCCAGATGGGACACCGCATCCTGTTGTTATGGACTTCGGACTCGCGCGCGACTCCAGCAGCGCCAGCAACCTGACAGAAACTGGCGCGGTCATGGGAACACCCGCCTTCATGTCGCCCGAGCAGGCGCGGGGAAATATTCGGCAACTGGATCGACGCACCGATGTGTACAGTCTGGGCGCCACGCTCTATGAGTTGCTCACCGGGCGGCCGCCATTTGACGCAATACAGATGATTGACGTCATCCTGGCGGTCCTGAACGTGACCCCAAAATCGCCGCGAGAGTTGGTTTGTCACTTGCCGGCGGATCTTGAGATCATCACGCTCAAGTGCTTGGAAAAAGAACCGGGGCTCCGTTACGACTCAGCGCGTGCGCTAGCTGAAGATATCCAGCGCCACATTGATGGAACGCGGATCATGGGCCGACCCGCTGGCCTGGGTTACCGACTGCGCCGCCTTGGACGCCGACATAAGGGGCTGTTCATTCTGGGTATCGCGGCCACGATACTGATCCTGTTTCTTATCGGATTAGGCGTACGGCTGAAGCTGCAGTCTCTGCAGCAGGCGCGGCTGGCGCACGAGCTTGGACAGAACATCAAGGAAATTGAACTGTTCATGCGCGCGGCCTACTTCCTGCCGCTTCACGACGTTTCACGTGAGCAGGCGACCATACGCCAACGCATGGTCGAGTTCGCCGAAAAACTCCACCATGCCGATGCGCCCACCGCTGCTGCCCTGCACTATGCCTTGGGGCGTGGGCATCTGGTCCTGCGCGAGTATCCGGAAGCGCAATCTGCACTCGAGCAGGCATGGGCAGCAGGCTATAGGACCCCTGAGACGCGGCTGGCGCTTGGGCTGACGCTTGGAGAACGGTATCGTCAGGAACGCGAGCAGACACAGCGCATGGGAAGCAAGAGATGGGCCGAAGAGCAAGAACGGAGGCTTTCGGCACAGTACCTTAGACCGGCGCTAAGCTATCTTGAGGGAACGGCCAGCGGACTGGAGACACCCTCGTACATCCAGGGACTCTTGGCGTTCTACCACCAGGACGACGTCTTGGCGCTAGAGCTGTCGCAGCGCGCCCAGCGCGAAACGCCATGGATGGCGGAACCGGTCAAGCTTGAAGGGGACATATATCAAGCAAAAGGCATCAAGTTTTTGGATCGAGGACTGCACAGCGACGGTCGGGAGCAGCTTATCCGCGCCGCAGAGCGTCACCACGCGGCCTCCCTGATCAACCGCAGCGACAGCCGCATGTATGAAGCTGAGGCAGTCGACTGGATACGAATCATGGAGGTTGATGACGAAAGCGGCAGCGCCGTCACCACCGGACAGGTCGGTGCGCTTAGGGCCACCGAGCAAGCCATGACTGCGGCCCCAAGGGGTGCGGCTGGCTTTCAGCTCAGAGCCTGGGCTTACTGGCGCACGGGTTTCGCCAAGCTTTATCGTGGCCAGGACGCAGAGCCCGATTTCAGCCAGTCTATCGATTTGGCACATAAAGCCATCAGTTTAAATCCTCAAGATTGGCAGTCTTTTTACTATTATGCACTGGCAATCGCCGGTACCGCGGATGCGCAAGAGGCGAATGGAAAGGATATTACCGCCTTAAACCAGCAGGCGATTGAAGCACTGAAGAGTTCGATTCGACTCAATCCTAATTTCGCCTGGACATGGAATGACCTGGGACTACGATATTTGAATATGTTTATCAATCAGAAGCAGCGAGGGGTTTATGATGATAAGAAATTCGCTGAAGTGCAGATGGCTTTTTTAGAAGCCGCTCGCCTTGATCCACTCTATGCGAATGCATTTAATAATCTTACCGCGCTATACATCGAAAAAGCACAATACCTGGTACAATATGGCGCCCCCATTGATGAAGAAATGTCGCATGCGATTGAATTTGTAAAGAAGTCAATGGATGTGAAGGATAATGATTATCTTTCTTGTCTTAATGAATCATTTATCAATTTACAAATATTAGAATATCATTCTCTCATCGGAACCGAATCAAAGGTGCTGGGACCTCGAATAGAACAGGTCAATCAGTCGCTTCAGCGTTGTCGTGCCTTAAATTCGGAAAACGTCCTGCTCGATCGCGACTATGCGCTGTTTTATCTGCTGCGAGCGAAGAGTGAGATAATTTCCGGTGGTGATCCTCGAAGGTTTATTGAAGCTGGCTTGGCGACGATCGCGGCCGGGGAAAAAAGGACCCCTCACAACTATGACTTGCTCGTCGGCGCTGCTCGCCTTCATCTGCTGGCCGGGCGTGTTTCACAAACCAATCCCAGTGCAGCTGCATGCTTCGCTCGCGCAGTCGCCGCAGCTGAACGCACCGTGGCCCTGCGTCCCAGTCTTGCTGAATCACACGATCTGTTGTGTGAAACGCTTCGCTCCACCGCTGTTTGGCGCCAAGAGGTTGCAATGCGACCGTTGACGCAGACCACCGAGGCAGCCGACTGGATCGAGCGCGGCCTGCACGAGTGTGCTGCTGCGCTGGCCATTAATCCCACAAGGGCCACCGCGCATGGAAACCGCGGTGTCTTGCTATTCTTAAAGGCGCGGCACCAGGTCAGCGCCACGTTACAGCAAGCGGCAGCCGGACAGGCCGTCGGCGCACTGACCAATGCGCTTGAGATCAATCGCTGGCTGAGCCGAGAATTCGCGCCGTTTCTAGCAGATGCTAAGCGACTTATGCGTACATCCATGGGGCACAACCCGGCAGGCGCAAACGCGCTCCCTTGATCGGAAGTCTGCTACGATGAGCTCAACTCATGCCTCACAATGTCACACCCTTGATAGAAGCCATTCGTACCGCTACTTCCTTTGAGGAGGCAGGGTTTGTGCTACTGCGGCAACTGCTAAACTTCGTCACGGCCGAACTGGCAGCGAGCCGTTTCGCAGGACAAGGACAAGTGCTACGTGGCCTTATCCATCTTAGGACTGAGGATGCATATCGTCAGGTTCTGGTCGTGTCACGTCTATCGGCGGCCGCAGATTGGATGATCGAGCGCAACCCCGAGACGATGTCGTCAGCAAAGAAGTGGCGTTGGATGACAGAGCACCACGCTGCCGTGTCTTTTGATTTGCCGCTTGGCAAAGTCCAGCAACATGTCGATGGAAAGGCGATCCCGCTTGATAAGAGCCCCGGGAGCGAGGCAATCACCACTGAGAATCCCGCGGCCCTACGCGCTGCGACCCATCTGTTCACTGCGCCGCTTCGTGCGCCTGGCGGGATTTTGGACGGCATGCTCTGTATCGAAGTGAACTGCCCGGCGGCGCTCGGCGAAAACTTCATCTGGGATGGATGTAGCGAACGACTTCAGATGCTCTGTGACGTAGCCGCGCCGTATCTGCTGCAGCTCCCAGCGCAGACGGACCCTAGGCTTGCGCCGGACAGGTTCCTTCCAGTCATCGGCGCTTCAATGGCCAAGGTGGTGCGGATTCTGGGCGTGTTCGCGCGCCAGGAAGAAAACTTGCTGATCGGCGGACCGACCGGGGCGGGCAAGTCGCGGCTGGCGCGCTGGTGTCATGAACAGTCACCGCGCAGGCGCGGGCACTTTGAAGCCATCGATCTTAGCAACGTTCCCGAGACTCTGCAGATGGGTGAGCTGTGTGGGTGGAAAAAGGGTGCATTCACAGATGCCCAACAGGACACTCCGGGAGCGATCAGTCGCGCCGAAGGTGGCACGCTGTTCATCGATGAAGTCGACAAATTATCGCTCAAGGCACAGGCAGGACTTCTTCACATATTAGAAGAGCGAAAGTACCGGGCTCTTGGCGAACGCGGAAACGAGCGAGAAGCCAACACGCGCTTTCTCATCGGCACCAATGCCGACCTTCAACAGGCGGTGCGAGCCGGGCGATTTCGAGAAGACCTCTATTACCGCATCAATGTCCTTCCGGTGAAGGTGCCGCCGCTTTGTGAACGCCGTGACGAGATAGTGCCGTGGGCGCGCTTCATGCTACAGCGACGGCACGGAAAATCCGCCGGTGCTGTCAGTCTTGCCACGGACGCTGAACGGCTTCTAAGTGAGCAGCCTTGGCCGGGAAATCTGCGACAGCTCGACAATATTATTCGTCGGGCTTACGCGCTGCTGCTGCTCGAGGAACGTCGGGCCGGCAGCGGCCTGACACTGACCTTGCAGCACGTAGAACGGGCCCTTCAGTGGGAGGTCTGGCCGCTCCGCGCTCGGTCGCTTCCCGACCTGCTTACAGACGCCGCCGAGTCCTTTGTGCGCGTGGCGCAACAGCGACCACTTGACCTCGACTTGGCCGATGCGTTCCGCGGGTTTGTCCTGACGGCGGCGATTCAGCAGCTCGGAAACCGCGAGGCCGCCTTCCGCTTGCTCGGTAAAGAGCAATTGGTCAAAAGCCGCAATCACCAGAAGGTACTGAAACGCGAACTCGAGCGCACTACTACGCTATTTGAGGCGATCGGCGAACCGCCTAGTCTATCACTTGACCGAGCAGAGAAGGACAATGATGTGGGTGCTGGGGAGGAGAGCTAAGTGTTTCGGGGTCCCCGGGGGACTCTCGGTCGGAATCTGACTTCTGACCGAATTGATCTTGCGTTTCGAAGGACGCGAACGCGTAGTTTTTAAACGCGCCCACGGGATCTCAAGGCGCAGTCGAACGGACGTCGTTCTGGCGAATCCCCCGTCGATACCCTTCGCCAATAATGCCCTTAGCCTCAATCGCGATTGGCAATGATTGCCCTGGCACGCCGTTTGAAAAAGGAAACGGGCATAAAACCAGCGAAGAAGGAATGCTACATCATGCTAAACAATAAGACGCTCCCGATCATTTCATTGGCCGTGCTCGCGGCCGGCGGCTGCGATGGCGGTGCCTCGGATGACAACCTGATCAAGTCCAGCTCCACCGCACCGATTACCGGATATGGCACTCGGCCCAACGGCACCGGCATTCACATAGGGTCGACCCAACCCGAAAGCTGGTTTGGGCTGACGAACACGTCGCTAACATGGTTCATGACCGGATTCTCACAGCACGCCGATGGCAGCCTCTTTGCCACCGGCTGGTACAGCCTTGACGCCGCCGTGGTCTCTGCAGAGGCTAAGGTGCTGAGCGCTCAGCGCAACGGCAACAGCCGGCAGGTTCAAGGAATCCGCACCGCAGGCAGCCGGCTCAGCATCGACCTTAGGGATACCAGCGGTAATGTAGAGACGCTGCAGCATGCGGAGCTCATCGGGCTGACACTGCTTCTGAGCGTTCCTGATCCTACGGGACTTTTTCATAGCAACTACCGCCTGCGCTTTACCAGCGCTGAGAGCGTCGACAGCCAGTTCGGCGACGTGGATGGCTACAAGGTGGAATATAAAGTCGATAGCCTCCTTGGCAGCAGTTGGTCAAGCTACTGTAAGGGGCCTAGCGGTGAGAGTCAGCGTTCGGTCTTCTACCAAGGCGCACAGTGGAGTCCGCTTGACGGCGCACGCATAGATGGGGCAAACCTTGCGACGATGACCTGCGAGACTGGCTCAGTCGCCAAGTGTATGCGCTGGGGCTACCGACCCTGGGCAAGTGGCCACTTGACGAGCAGCCCGGATGCCTCTCTGCTCGACTACCATCAGGCATGCATTCACATGAAGCGGGCTGCATACTGCGGTGATAGCAAGTCGAACACAGTAGATGGGACATCGATCATCATAAACGATCCGTTTAGCCCCGCGATTAACAGCGGACCATCGGACATCGTCGAAGCGCTGTGGACGACATCCGGGGCGATGTGCGTCAGCAACCGCCGGCACCCGGAAATTCCGTTTATCGGCTGTCCGCTTCCGCTTCCGACATGCCCTGCGAATCCGATTGGGGACTACTTGCTGCGCACCTCACTCCCTTCCGCAGGATCACTTCTTGGGCTGTCCGATTGATTCTCTTTTCGTTGTCGAGCAGCCGATGCATACCCCGCCCTACGTTGGGCCAGTCTTACAGACTACGCGCATGGGCACCGTGCTTGACAAGTATTGATTTTCTCGATGATAATTAACCGCCTTGTCTATTTCAAAGCTTGTCGAGCTGGGATCAAAGAATGAACGCTGTCTTAGCGATTATCTGGAATTCTTCGACAAGAATCGCCTCTCGATTCTCCACGACGTGCAACTGTCAATTCCGGATGCCGTTCCGATTTTCAGAACAGAATCAGATGACGCCACTCTGCTGCAGGATCGAGCATTCCTTCAGGAGTACCACTTTGAGCGGTATCTTAATGAGCTGGCAACGCGAGCAAGGGGATTTACGGAACGCGGAGGCCGAATCTCCGATTGGCTTTGGGCGAGTCAGGTAGCACATCGCCGTGTGCTTGCGCTTCTCGACGCTGAAGCGTCGGCCCTAAGCGGCAACGCTCAATCTGTCATTTTGGGAATGAGTCTATTTTCGAACATCGTGACGGCTAAGATCAACCAGTTCTTGACGGAACGTGAGCAGCTAGATGCGCAATTCCGGCTAGCTTTTGACGCCGCGCCCACTGGACTCATCATCGTTGATAAAGAGGGTGCGATGCGCTTCGCCAACGTGCAGACCGAACGGCTCTTCGGCTATCGTCGAGATGAGCTTATCGGTCGGCAGATCGAGATCCTGGTGCCGCCGCGCCTTCGACAAGAGCATGGCCGCCAGCGAGCGAGCTATGCAGAAGCTCCAGCCAGCCGGATGATGGGGGCGGGGCGGGAACTGTACGGACTGCGTAGAGACGGCCACGAGTTTCCCGTGGAGATTGGCCTGAACCCAAGCCCTGACAACCGGACGGTCTTAGCAGTGATCGTCGACATCAGCGAGCGGAAGCGGGTGCAGGAGGCACTGATGAGCAAGATGTGGGAGCTTCAGCGCTCCAATGAGGACCTTGAGCAATTCGCCTACGTCGCTTCACACGACTTGCAAGAACCCCTGCGCATGGTCGTAAGCTACACCACGCTCCTTTCCGATCGCTACCGCGGCAAGCTCGATGAGAAAGCTGACAAGTTCATCCGCTACGCAGTGGAAGGGGCCACGCGAATGCAGCAGCTGGTCGCTGACCTTCTGTCATATTCCCGCGTCGGCAGCCAGGGAAAGCCGCTAAAGCCGGTAAACGCCCAGAGGATCCTTGACAACACAGTTGATGGGATGCGAAAAGCCATCGAGGAATCCGCCGCCAGAATTAGCTGCACTACTCTCCCGATTGTAAACGCCGATGAGGTACAGCTGGCACAGCTTTTTCAAAACCTGATCAGCAATGCCCTCAAGTTTCGCGGCGAACGCTCTCCGCATGTGTCTATCTCGGCCCAGCCGAGCGAAGAAAAATGGCTTTTTTCCATCAAAGACAATGGAATTGGAATCGAGCAGGAACACTCCGAGCGGATCTTCCAGCTGTTTCAGAGATTGCATGAACGCGGCAAATACGAGGGCAGTGGCATCGGACTCACCATCGCCAAGAAGATCGTCGAGCGCCATCGCGGACGCATCTGGTTTGAATCACAGCCTGGGCAGGGAACAACGTTTTTCTTCACACTGCCAGCCGCGCCCAGAGGAGACAAATGACTGCTAGGCCAATCCAAGTTCTGCTCGTAGAGGATAATCCCGCCGATGTCGACCTGGCGCGCGAGGCGCTTGAGGCCAGCCGGCTACACTTGGAAATTTCGGTTGCCACGGACGGCATTGATGCCATTGAATTCTTACATGGACGCGGCCGCCATACCGGAGTTCCCCGCCCCGATCTGATTCTACTCGATCTGAACCTGCCCAGAAAAAGCGGCAGGGAACTCTTGGCCGAGATCAAGATGAACCAGGAACTCAAACGGATTCCTGTCGTTGTTCTTTCATCATCAGAGGCCGAAAAGGACATACTTCAGAGCTATAATCTGGGGGCCAACTGCTACGTTACAAAGCCTGTTGACCTCAGAATCTTCCAATCGATCGTTCAGGGAATTGAAGGATTCTGGTTCACGATCGTGAAGCTGCCGCCCCGCACAGAAGGATAACAGACGCGCTATGATGGTAACTGCCCCCCCACAGACTCGTGTGCTCCTGCTGGTTGAGGACAACCCAGCCGACGCAGACCTCGTCGAGGAACTGCTGGATCAGGCGGGTACAGAGCGTTACACAATGCTCCGCGCGACGCGCCTCTCTGATGCCGTAGAGAAATTAAACAGCAATGCAGTTGACGTCGTGCTTCTTGACCTGCGGTTGCCCGACGGTTCAGGTTTCGAGAGTGTACAGTCCATCCGCACCGTCGACAAGCGAATCCCGATCGTCGTCCTGACCGGGACCGACGATGAAGCGCTGGCCATGTCGTGCATCGACGCTGGCGCGCAAGACTATCTTTGCAAAGGTGAGCTCCGTCCAGCTGCGTTGCGCCGGTCAATTGGCTATGCGATTTCGCGGAGCCGAGAGTCGCGGCTCAGTGAAATTCAGGAGACGCTTTCGCGGTATCGTACGCTCTCCAACCAGACATCCAAGACCTCCGTCACCGCTGCGTTGGCCGGCAGTGGGGCAGTCCGTGAACGGTATCCGAGTGTGTTTAGCGATATTGTTCACAGCTACGCCGAACTGCTCGAAAGCTATTGCCAACTGCTTGCATCTAAGAGGGATAAGCCGCGCGAGGCCATGGAACGTGTTGTTACCATAATCGGAGATGCAGGCGGTGGTCCAAGGGACCTCATTGATGTCCACCTTGCCGCCCTCGATCAGACGGTTGGGGTCGCCACCGGCAAACGGGAGGCATCACTGCTCGTTGAAGCGCGCCTTCTGGCGCTCGAAATGATGGGACTTCTTGTCGACTACTACCGCGTCGGCCTTAGAAGGCAGCGGATTGGGAGGGCTAAGCTATGAGATACAAGTTGCGTCTTTACGTTACTGGTCGAACGCCCCAGTCCCAGCGGGCGATTGCCAACCTGCGAACAATTCTGGAATCGGAAATTCAGAGCGAATATGAACTCGAGGTCATCGACGTCCTCGAATATCCCGATCTGGCCGAACGGGAGAAGATCCTTGCCACACCGACTCTGGTACGGCGACTGCCGGAGCCGGTGCGGAAGATTGTCGGTGACCTCAGCGACCGTGAGAAGGTCCTGCAAAGCCTCGATCTGGATCCAGTGAACCCTATTGAAGCGGATCGCTACATTGAAGAGGAAAGATGAGCACCAATACCCCCAATACGCTGAAAAAGCTACCAACTGGGATCATGGGATTCGATCAGATCGCCCATGGAGGTCTCCCCGATGGGAGGAGTACAGTGGTCGCCGGGACTGCTGGCAGCGGCAAGACCGTTTTAGCGCTGCAGTTTCTCGTCGCCGGCATCTGCGACTACAACCAGCCTGGCGTCATGGTTAGCTTCGAGGAGGAGCCGATCGACCTGATGCAGAACGTACGGTCCTTTGGGTGGAACCTTGAGCAGCTGGCTGCCAATGGGAAGCTAGGCATCGTCGATGCGACCCCGGATCCGGGGAAAGAATTGATCGAGGCGGGCGCCTTTGATCTATCGGCTTTGCTGGCGCGTATCGAGAGTGCCATTCGCAAGGTCAATGCCCGTCGCGTTATCCTGGACACCATCGGAGCGCTCTTTCCTCAATTTGCCGATCCCAACATGGTAAGACGGGAGCTCCATCGGATCCACGCTGGGCTTCGCAGGCTAGGTGTCACTACGCTCATCACCATGGAGCGCACCGAAGAAGAAGGGAATGTCGGGCGGTTTGGTGTCGAAGAGTTCGTTGCAGACAACGTAATCCTTCTACGAAACCGGATGGAACAGGAGAAGCGACGACGTACCATTGAAATTCTCAAGATCCGTGGCAGTACACATCAAAAAGGGGAATACCCCTTCACCATTGATCCGGAGGACGGTGTTAGCATCATTCCGCTGTCTGCGATCGAGCTCAAGCAGAAATCCTCCGACATCCGCGTCTCTTCCGGCGTTGAGGAGCTCGACAAGATGTGCGGCGGCGGCATGTACCGCGACTCTATCATCTTGGTGAGCGGTGCCACCGGCACTGGCAAGACCCTGATGGTGTCTCAGTACGTCAAGGCGGCGATTCAAGCCGGCGAGCGCGCGATGGTCTTCGGCGCGGAAGAGAGCCGCGAGCAGCTCACCCGCAACGCTGCTTCATGGGGAGTTGACTTCGAGAAGGCTGAGCGGGATGGCCTATTGCGCATTGTCTGTCGCTATCCGGAGGTCATGGCTCTTGAAGACCACCTCTTGCAGATGAAGCGCGACATCCGGGACTTCCGTCCCCATCGGGTGGCGGTAGACAGTCTATCGGCCTTTGAGCGGGTCTCATCGATCAAGTCGTTCCGCGAGTTCGTCATCGCCTTGACCAGCGCCATCAAGCACTTGGAGATCACGGGCCTGTTCACCAATACCACCTCAATGCTAATCGGTGGTGAGTCGATCACAGAGACCCACATTTCGACCATTACCGACCAGATCATCCTGCTTCGCTACGTCGAGCTGCACGGCGAGATGCGCCGCGGCTTGACCGTGCTCAAAATGCGCGGGACCTGGCACGAGAAGGAAATTCGCGAATACACGATCGACAATACCGGACTGCACGTCGGTAACACCTTCCGCGGCGTACATGGCATTCTCACTGGCTCGCCAACGCTCACTTACACCGAAGAGCGCAACCGCCTTACCGATATGTTCGGAACGCACGCCGACAGTTGAGTTCCCTGCGCTCGTTGGCATCCATGCCTTGTCTCGCTATTTGAGGGTCTCAACTTCGCGGAAGGCTTCGGCATAGACATTTCGAAGCAACGGGTTGCCTTCCTGAGCCTGCACAAGAAGCGGGCGAGCGCGAGCAAGGAGTCCGTTTCGGTCGAATTCACCCTTGGCGCTTTGGGCTTTGAGGACAAGGATGGCGCCTTTGATAGCGAGCGCGCGAGGCCAGGTGGGTGCCAAGGACAGCGTCTTATCAATAACCGCAAGACCGGATTCAATCTCCTTGGCTGCCGCCATTTTGCCCGCCAGCCGAACACGCGCTGCTCGCCAAATCGCTTCGGCCGCGATGAGCAGCACATCAGTGTCCGCAGGCGCTCGCAGTACAGCTTGCCCGGCCCTGGCGCTGACCTTTTCCAGACTGCTTATGGGCGACAAGCCCAGTCGCGCCTGTTGTTGAGCTGTCAAAGCAAGGAGTAGCGCTTCCACAGAAGCGCAGGTCCCGTCGAGCCCCTGACTGAGTGCCTGACAGGTTTCAAGCGCACGCAGGCCATCCTGAATTGCTTGAGAAGGATCTGCTGAATTGTTGATTTTCTGCCTGGCAATGATATAGTGGGTAAGTGCCAAATGTTGATATACCGTCGGAATATCTGATCGTATTTTAATAAAACTACGTATGTGATTCTGTGTTTTTATAACTGAATTC
Organism: uncultured Myxococcales bacterium; assembly: GCA_964460115.1. Classification (GTDB taxonomy): domain Bacteria; phylum Myxococcota_A; class Polyangia; order Palsa-1104; family JAEUJZ01; genus JAEUJZ01. The sequence continues at coordinate 6,967 of CAYWPR010000075.1, read as the reverse complement.
AAATCATTATTTAATGCATCTAAATCATAAAAGGCTTTGATAAGAGTGCCAAGGACCATTGAACCATGAGAGGTTATAAATTTATCATTGATCCGGAAGGAACTACTTGCAGATTTTTCTAATTTTTCTAGCCATGCAGATGGATCTTTCCCCAATTCCATTTCGTGCCGACTCATCAGTGCATAAGTTGCTGCCATATTTGAATAGCCAAACAAGTAATCATTGTCAGCGAAAGTTGCATTTTTGAAGGCAGTTATCGCCATCAGAAAGACCTGCTTCGAATCCACGTGTTTAGAAAGCAGGTCTTCTCCCTCAACCAGGTACGCACGCCCCAGATCGTTATAAGCCCAAGGGAATTTCTGATTTATTGAAATGGCTGCGATGAAGTGAGTTCGCGCAAGCGCCAAAACACTGGCGTATTCTTGTTTATGTATCATTGCATATCTTGCCCGGAAGACATAACCATTGCCGAGGGCGTCGTGCGAATAAACGTCGTCTGGATGGAGGCGGACTGCTTGCTCACCCTGCTCGATCAGTCGGTCGGTCATCGCCCGAAGTTCCGCTTCAAGACCCCGCGACTCCAGCTCTTGCGCCGCAAACAGATAGGCGAACGCTTTTTTGGTCGCGCCGCTCGATGCCTCGGGCGATGCGACCAGCGCCCGTTCAGCCGCGGCCAGTGCCGGCACCAGCCGTGCCCGAGGGTCCTGGCCCCGCAGTCCGTCGAGCTCCATCTGTCGAATCCAGCATTCGGCTAGCGCTTCATGCACTGTTGCATCGCTTCGCGCATGCTCACTTGTTCGCTCGTAGCACCTCCGCGCCTGCTCAAAGCTCTGCTCGGCTGCCTCGTAGTCACCATGGTCCCGCTGTTCCAGTGCACGCATCATGTATACGTCGCCTTCCAGCTTGATGGCTTCGTACTGCCAAGGCGCCTGCCGCTGCGCCAGCGTAGCGTGCAGCCGCGCCCCCTCGTAGTTGCGCTGGTAAAAATCCAGCAGTCCTTGCACGTTGCTTGCTGACACGGTCTTTAGCCCACGACTCTTGTTCAGGTGGGCCAGAGCAGGGACCAGATACTGTTTTTGCAGCTCTTGTTCCTGCTTGATAAAGAAGTTCTTGTCACCGCTGTTGCGCGCTGCCTCGAGCTCTGCGCTGTATATTTCTCCAAGTACCCGCGCCAGTGCGTAATGCAGTTCGAGGTCAGTAAGGCCGATAGCCTGAGCCTTGGCGAGGTGGACGTAGGCGGGTTTCCATTCATGCAGTGCCAAATGTGCGCGCCCCAGTGCATAGTCAGAAAGGCCCGCGCCGACCTCCCCATAGGCACGCATTTGGACGTCGATTTCAGACATCCGCTGGCGCACTAGGTCCATCTCGTAGCGGGTATCGTGCAGCGGCATTGTATAGGCGGCGCGAGTCAGCCACTCCAGCTCCTCAACGGATTGTCCCAAGTGATGGGCCAGTGCGGCCTGCTTTTGGGCGAATGCATCCTTTTGTCGGGTCTGAATGCGGGTGTATATTCCGTAGCCCGATAGCGTAAGCAGACTGAGGATGAGCGCACAACCCAGAGCGACTAGTACCTTCCCCCAGTGATTTTGATGAGTTGAAACGGGTCATGCAGCGGCCTGAAGATCGGCGGGTTGACAGAGGGCGGGCTGCGGGTAGCTGCGGGCGAGTTTGTGGCGTGCACGCTCCAGGTCGAACAACCACTGGATACGAGCTCCTGAGTCGTTGCGCTGCTGTTCCCATGCCGCGACTTCGCGCTCCAGTGTGACCCGGTCGGCAATGCGGCGGTCCAGGCACTGCTGACGCAGCACTCCGATCTCGATCTCTACCATGTTCAGCCAGCTCGCATGCTTGGGGGTGTAATGAAATTCCAGGCGTTGCGCCAGCCTTCGTGCCTCGGTAGCAGCAAAGGCATCATACAGCGCCCCAACGGTATGGGTCGATAGATTGTCGAGCACCACGAGGATCTTTTCGGCTTCCGGATAAAAGACATCGCAAAGCTCCCGCATGCAGTGCGCGAAGTCCAACGCATAGGAAAAAGAAAGCTTCGTTTTGACCAAGGGCGCCGCAAGCACCTCAGGTGTGATGGGGTGCGACAGGTGTTCTAAGATGCTCTAGGGAATCGTTAATGTACCTCGCGTTGCGTCACGTTCGTCGGTCACGAGTTATCTATTTTATGTAATTCAAATCACATATAATAATCAATCCGTTGCTCATCGGCAAGCTAAAAATGACTTTGGACAGTTCTCTCACCGGGAAGCTGGTCCGTCCGCCGGAGAGCACCGACAGGTCATTTTCCAGAGGCGAAAGCGATGTCTTTGCGGTGTTCACGAAGCGGCGGCAGCTTGATAACCCTCATGGTGAGGCAGACGTAAAGAACTTTTCAAAGTGTCCCTTGGCGCAGCGCTACAAAAATGGCGCGATTGGTAGCGACGAGGATGCGCGCCATGCAGGTAATGGGCACGGTAGTCCAACCTCGTCATCGAGAAACAGCATAAAGGGCCGGGCGTCCCCGAGTGTCTGGAGCTGTTACTTCCGAGGGGGGTATTGCTCAGACGGAGAAGCTTGGTCTCGCAGATAATTCGACTGAATGAAGACCAGCAAGCCGGCCAGAATGGGCAGAATCGTCAAAAGCGCGAAGAAGAACCCCTTTGGGCAGTGTTCCCAGAGTCCACCCAATAAACCCGCGCACCATAGCCCGACAGCGTTTGCCCCATACAAGAGGGCAAGCGCTGTTGCCGAGTGAGCAAGCGGTGCAAGCTGTGAGACAAGCGCCAGCGTGGTTGGCATCACCAGCAGCTCGCCCGCTGTCAGCAGCGCCATGGCCCCGAGTAGCCAGAGCGCACTTACAGGCTGATTGCCAAACCGCGCTGCGCCTGCCAAGACCCCGAATGCAAATGCAGTACAGACGAAGCCAGCCAAGAGTTTGCGAACCGCCGAAGGCGCTGCCATCCATCGTTCAGCCAGTGAGAAAAGTGGACTCAGCAGCAGTACGAGTAGCGCCGGCACCGATGCGAATAGACTCGCCGGCACCTCGAATCCCAGTAGGGAACGACGAGTTTGATCACGTGCCCACAGTAGCAGGGTGCCGTCGCTTTGCCCGTAAGCAATGGTAAAGAGCAATGCCGCTTGCGCAACGACGCCAATGGCCAGCCAACGCGCGAAGGAAGAACCGACAACTTCCGCAGGCATTGGAGCATAGTCGTCGGCGTCGTCTGTGTGATCCGCATGCTCCAATATGGCGTTCCCAAACTGGAGTGCGAGGAGCGCGAGCAACATGGCCCCAGCGGCTAGAATGAACGGAGCGCTGAAGTTTTGCCTACTGACCAGTACGCTGGTCGCCACAGGCGCCAACACCGCCCCGAGGTTGAACGCCGTGTAGACCATTCGGTAAGCTCCACCGCGTCTTGAGTCGCCGTGCGGATAGAGCCGCCCTACCAGTGCGACGATATTCGACCGAAAGAGCGCACTTCCAGCAACAAGGGAAACAAAGGCCAAGGCCGGCACATCCGGCGCCAATGCCAGAGCCAACAGCCCCCCTGCCAGTAATGCAGCACCGAGCCGCACGGCGACACGCAGTCCCAAGACGTGATCCGCCAACGGCCCCCCGATAAGCGGTGCAACGTAGCACAGGCCATTGAAGGTGCCGATCCACCGCAGAGCAACCCCTTGGCTATGCCCGCCTCTGTCCGTCAAAAACAGCACGAGGAGCGCACTGAGCGTGTAGAGCGCGAAGCCTGCGAGCGCCTCGACAAGGCAAAGCAGGTAAAGCCCTGCCGGAGGTGATTCAGTAGGCGAATCGCCAGCAGTGCGACAGCTTTGCGTTTCCCCTCGTGGGGGTTGATTGGGTATATCTCGCGTCGGCAGCGCAACAGGAGGTACAGCCAAGCCAGCGGCGCACGTCGGCCGCTCGGCACTTCCCAACGTATCGGATCTGTGCATAGATCTCCTCGCTTCGCGGCTGGGTCTGCTTTCCTAGGGCCTGCCCATCCGCGCGGTCTGGGGCGGTACTGGTAACTGCTGGTACCGCCCTGGTTTTTACCTGTCTCTATTTTAGAGAGTTGGCAGTAAATCAAGCGGGCTCATGGGTGACAAGCAAAAATCAATTTTACGTCGAGAAAATTCTTGGATTGAAACCGCGAATTGCGGCCTGCCGAGTTGCCGTGCTATGCGCGACCCATGCCGCGAGAGAAAGCCTTGCTCTACAAGGGCATGCCGGCCCGTCTGAAACGAACCCGAAAGGAGCGCGGGCTAAACCCGACGGCCCTCGGCAAGATGGCAGGGCTGAGTCGCACTGCCGTCACGGATCTGGAATCTGGCCGCAGCGCGCCCCATGTGGACACAATTGAGCGCCTGGCCCGCGCGCTGGATGTTTCGCCGGCCTGGCTCGCATTTGGGGATAGTGGGATGCCCGTGTCAATGAATCATCGCATTGCGCCTGGCTTTGACCCGATGACACTGAGCAAGAATCTGGTGGATATCGTCAATGGCTGCGGCGGGCCGATTGAGCAATCATACCTGTATATTGACCCTTTTGGCGCTGCCAGTTGGCGGCAGTTAGTTGATTCTTACAAAGGTCTACCGCTCAAAGGTGCCGTCGAGAAAGTTGCTGCATTGCTTGAGCATAGCCCGCTTGATGTGCTTGCTCTTGGTGTCGGTACTGGGCATCATGAGATTCAGTTAGTACAACACTTTTTAGATATCGGATATACGGAACTCAATTTTTATCTTATCGATATCAGCCAACCTCTGCTAAGCGCAGCCTACCTATTAGCCAGCGAAAGGCTGGGGCGCCAGGTGCCAATCACCTCCATCGAGGGAGATTTCTACCGTTTGCCAAACTATATGCATTATTTCACTCCAGTCCCATCTTCTCGCAAAATCAAGCGTCAGCGATTGGCTTGTATGTTTGGCTATACATTTGGAAACTTAGATAATGAAGTAAGATTTGTCCGCAATAGCCTGGTTGGGTTTGATTCAGGAGATTTCTTATTGCTTGATGTCGTGCTCTCCTACGCATCTGCGGATCAACCTGATGAAATCCTGCAAAAAGATCCCGCTTTCTCGCGGAAGCGGCCTAAAGAATTTCAAGAGCCCTACGACAGTTTCATTTTAGGCCCCATTCGAAGAAATCTGCAAAATGTCGAAACGATCACCCTCACACCCACTTTAGACAGAACCTCATGCCCAATTCCTGGCAGCTACGCTGTGGACTTGCGAGCGCGGGTCAAACTTCACAGCGGCCAGACAAAGGAATTTTCCGCGGCTTGTGGCAAGCGCTATGATGCGGAGCCCCTCTCTGAATGCCTGGCACAAGAGAAGTGGCGGCAGGTCGGGCAATGGCGTTTTGGCGCTGATTTTCCCAGCATGCTTGGCCTATTTCGGCGCGAATAGAAGATGTTTTCATCAAGGGCAACCGTGTCGGCCAAAGCTGAGTTCATGCCCTATGTGCTTATCGGGTTGGTGTTCCTCGCAACTGGCTGCCATCGGCCACCAGCCGCCACCCCAGTAGCTCGCCCCGTTTGTCCATCGCCGTCTGTTGTTGAGGCGGTACATGCCGTTGCCTTCTACTTGGAACACGGTGATGCAGCGGTTGCTGGTGCTGAAGCCGACGCGCTTCTGTCAACGCATTCACTAAACGACGAAGAACTCCGTGGCCGCGTCACCCAGCTTCGCGATGCTGCACGGCTCACGGCAGCCGATCCGAACGCGGCGAAGCTGTTGACCGAGCAGACGCGCGCTTGGATGAGTGATTGGGAATGTCTCTCCGAATCACTCCATGAGGCAGCGCATCGCCGTCTGCCGCCTATTCATCCCTAAACTTCCGCTATCCGACAAGTAGACTACCTGGCCCTGATCACATGCTGGTGTAGGAATTCTGGGACGGTGTATGCCGAACAGATTGCAACTCGACCCAATCACCGGCTGACTGTCGGCCCGGACATACCGCTGGTTTCTCTCGGAGGGCAGCGTGATGCCAGCGTTGCCGCTTTGCGAAGGGCCTTTGGTGGGCATCCTAACCATGAGCGCTCGACAGTGATTTGCATCGAGATCATATCGGCTCATCGTATTTTCGGCGAGATGAGAAGTCACTCGCTCACAAAATCGGAATATCGGATATTCGCCGGGATATTCCTTGTATTTGGAACTGCTGAGCATTCCCATTCCTGTGCCGCAGAAGCTTGAGCAGATTGGTACATCCACTATGTTCACACCTCCCTACAACATGAGCGTGCAGAAATAGCTCCGGTGTCGGACATCGGCACCGTCCTTCACGAAAGACTTGATCATGAGGAACTGTCAGGAGTTATGCAAAGACAGGCATTGGCCCAAGATGTGACAACGATGCGAACCTAAGTTCGCACAGACTCCAGACAGGCATGATTTGGGAAGTTTGGCGACGGACGATCTTGAATTAGTGCATGTTACTCGGAACGCACTCTGCCTTCTCTCAAGTCCGCGGAAGGATGTGGTTTGAATTTTCCAGCAGGCTGGAAAAACGTGGTTCCGCTGGGGACTGCGCTTCCCATTGCAGACAGAGTTCTGCGCAACTCGTAGGGAACTGAGAAATTGCAAGAAGATCAGGGACTTGGCTCCGGTATGGCTCCCTAGAATTGCACGCCGGCATGATCGGAAACATGGCGCTCGACGAAGCGCTTCTTATTGAGCAGAGCCTGAAACATTGTAGGCTCGCGCTGGGGAGCCGGTGAATCTACAAAATCGATCAATACTTTTATTCGGCGAGTATTCCTCACGACAAGGTGCAGCCGCTCGCTACGCCGCAAATGATCAATGAAGTGCCGGTCGTGCCCGTTTATATCGCCGCCACTCACATGGCGCTCGTTCGCCATCATGCGCTGTTCGGTATCAAGAGCAGCGTGCTAGATATAGACGATGGTCTGCTAAACCCGGTGACACGCATAGGAAAAAGAAAGCTTCGTTTTGACCAAGGGCGCCGCAAGCACCTCAG
>CAYWPR010000074.1:0-28735 GCA_964460115.1 uncultured Myxococcales bacterium | reverse complement strand
CATGCTCCGTACCACGAAGCGGGGTTGAGTCGCCTTCCGATTGCGCCAAGACACTTGCCGCAGAGTCCAGCCACGCAAACATGGCTGATAAGGCACTGGCTGTCATTGGTGCAGGCTTCGCCGTTGGTCACACCGATGCCATAGACCGTGACCGCTCCAACCGCCTGAAAAGCAGTTTGCTTTTGCACCATCAAGGTGTTTCCATCAAGCGCCAAACAAAGCCCTACCGCCGAGCCGTCCATGGCGCTGACTGGTCCTTGCAGGTTCCACATACCGGAGCCATCGTTTACCCGCGAGTACAAGGCTACTTCGGTAGACGATACGGGACCGGCTGCAAGGACATCTCCACTAAGTCCTACATAATGACCGAAACCCATGTTCGCCGCTGGCATGTTGGCGGTGAGCATCGTCTGCAGGTCCCAGGAGGTGCCGCCGCTTTGCCGCGCAAAGACAAATGCTGCTCCAGCGGCATTTTTGCCAGCGACAACAGCTTGCCAATCGCCGAACACGACTGTATCGCCGGAAAGCGCCATGGATTGGGCAAAGTAATTGGAGGCACCGGCCGGAGTGGTGATTTTGGCTTATTCGCTCCAGGTGGTGCCGCCGCTTGCTCGCGTCCATACAAATGCCTTGGTTGGGTTTCCGGTGTAGCCCCCGACCACGAGGGTGTCTCCGGAGAGACTTACCAAGTCTCCAAACCAGCCGTTATTCTGCGCTTGGGTAGACGTCAATTTGGCCTGTTCCGTCCACACCGGAGGCGTCTGGCTGGTATCACGCACATATATGTATACTTTTCCGGCCTGACTAAAGACGACAGGGGATGAGGGATCTTGCACCGATGCAAACGACGCCCCAATGGCGACAGTGTCGCCAGAGACGGCCACTGCGTATCCATAGTTTTCGCCCTGTTTCGCATCGCTAGCCTTCAAGATGGCCTCTTGCGTCCAAGTCGTTCCGCCTTTTTGCCGCGTAAAAACGTATCCCTGGCCGGCGAAATTAATTCCGTCATGCGCTGCATACGGAGTGCTAACGACTGCGATATCGCCAGAAATCGCCACCGCTGTACCAAACCTGCCATTGGATGCGGCATCGCTGGCGAACAGTTGCGCCTCTTCATTCCAGAGGGTATCTCCACTGGCTCGAGTAAAGATGTAGGCTTCACCGGTGAAGCTAGCTAGTGCGCTTGCTAAGCTGCGCCAGAGTGAGGAAATCGCCGCGAGTTCCATCGATGAGAAAGCCGCGTCCATAATCGCCATAGGACGTAACGGCTTGCGTATGGTCGAACGAGAAATTCGAAAGCGTGGTGCTTCCTGGGGTCAAGTTGTTGCTTATCTCAAACCACCACGTGTCATTTTCCGCAGAAAAGGCTTCGAGCTTTTCGCCATCCTGCCAGGCGAAAAGCTTAGTCAGAGTAAAGCGTAGCGCGGTCGGCTTTGTCGAAAGCACGGCATCCGGGCGACCAGCGCTCACTCGGCCTGCATCAAAGACAGAGGAATCGGTCACATAGAAATCGTTGCCGATGTTCAAAAGATAGGGACCATCGGGAACGTTCGAAACACGAAAAGTTCCATCGGCAAAGCCTTGCCCGGCAAGCCGCTGTCCGGTCTGGGTGTAAATCAGTGGCTGTAGCCGACTTAGGTCGGTCGGTACGTTGGTGATGCGCCCCGGTGCAATATAGGTTACGATTTGCGAACCGGAAACCGTCCGGCTGCCCGTTCCTGGGGCGGCATAGCCACCGCTAAAGTGCAACACCTGAGCGGAAATGGCACGGCCGGTTTTGCTGCCGCCGATCTCTTCGAATCCGCTTTCTTTCTGCTTGGACCAGAAGATTCGCAGGTTGCCTGGGGCGTCTTCGGCAAGGGGTAGCGTAATCGTGACAGGATGTGCAAAGATGATGCCGTCAGGCTCAAAACGATAGACTGGAGTCACCGCCCCAAAAGGAGCCGCTTCCGTTGTTGCGCTGATCGAGAACATACGTGAGGAATCTATGGCATCGGCGGGAATATCTAGGAACGCTCCGCCGGGCATGCCGATGCGTCCTCCCGCCGGGCCAATCATGCCGCTGACGCTGCTTATTTCCCCCGGCGGTGGGGGCATTTCGACGGCAGGCTTGCCACAGCCAAGCAAAAGAACTAGGAATGCAAAAATTGCGCAATGGACAGTCATTCACGTTCTCCAGACCTATGGCAACCAAAAATCTACACTTGGAAGCCGTTCCCAAGGCCCAAGGAATAGATGCTTCCAAGGACGCAAGAGCCCGTCGCCTGACAAACCCTTGCCGCTCGCTGGGACAAGTTGTCGGCAGCAAAAACAAAAAGACCACGAACCGACTCAGTATATCGTTCCTGGAAGTTCTGGCGCAGATATTCTGATCTGGATATTTTAGGATCCATCGGTCGCTTCGAAGATTGACCTTGTACGTGGGCCTTGTACCTAAGCCTTGCACTCGGGCCGCGCCGCCTTCTTTTTTGAAACCTGCCAAGAAGCACCGCGCCCTTGAAAACTGCCGCGCTTGCCTGTGCTGTGCACCGGGGGCAGTTTTCCTCACACTTTCGAGAAAACTGAAAGAAATCTCTTATGTACAAGCTCCGCGTCGTTTGAAAACTTTGCGGCAAGAGATTCGTGACATGGTGGGATGGTTAGAATATTATTATTAATTTCGGACATCAGTTGGGGCTTGGCGATGCCGTTCCCCATTGGAGGATCTCTTGACGACAAGAACTCGCGCGTCGCGCACTGCTCATTCGACTGATCTTAAGCCGCTGCCCAAAGCGCCGACGGGAATTCAGGGACTTGATGAAATTACAGGTGGTGGTCTCCCCAAAGGTCGGCCGACCCTTGTCTGCGGATCTGCTGGCTGCGGCAAGACGCTATTGTCCATGGAGTTTTTGGTGCGCGGGGCGATGCAGTACGACGAGCCCGGCGTATTTTTTGCCTTCGAAGAAACTGCCGAGGACTTGACGGCGAATGTCGCGTCGCTGGGTTTTGATTTAAATACGCTGGTGGCAAAGCGCCGTCTATACGTCGATTACATTCGCATCGATCCGACGGAAATCGCCGAGGCCGGCGAATATGATCTGGAAGGTTTGTTCATTCGCCTGGGACTGGCGATCGACACCATCGGTGCCAAGCGAGTGGTCTTGGATACGCTGGAAGTGTTGTTTTCCAGCTTCAAAAACGAGGGGATCCTGCGTGCCGAGCTACAGCGGCTGTTTCGCTGGCTGAAAGACAAGCAAGTCTCGGCGATTATCACTGCTGAGCGGGGTTCCGGAGCGCTGACCAGGTATGGCCTTGAGGAATACGTCTCCGACTGCGTATTGCTTCTTGACCATCGCGTGATTGACCAAATCTCGACGCGCCGTCTGCGAGTGGTCAAATACCGCGGCTCGCGCCATGGTACCAATGAATATCCGTTTCTGATTGGTGACAGCGGATTTTCGGTGCTGCCGATCACCTCGTCGGTTCTGAAGCATTATGCCTCTTTAGAAAGGATTTCAAGCGGTGTGAAACGGCTGGACGAGATGCTGGGCGGTCAGGGTTATTTCCGCGGCAGCAGTGTACTTGTCTCGGGAACCGCAGGCAGCGGCAAAAGCTGCCTGGCGGCGCTGTTTGCCAATTCGTGTTGCGCGCGGGGCGAACGCTGTCTGCTGTTCGCTTTCGAGGAATCCCCTTCGCAGATTGTGCGCAACATGAGATCGATAGGCTGCGACCTGCAGCGCTGGCTGGATCAGGACTTGCTGCGCATCATTTCAAGCCGTAGCTCGATGTACGGGCTGGAAATGCATTTGGCGCTCATTCACAAAGAGGTCAGCGACTACAAACCTAGCGCGGTCATCGTTGATCCGATCACCAATTTTTCCGACGTCGGAAGCGCCAGCGAAGTTCAGGCCGCAATTTGCCGGCTGATCGATTTTTTGAAGAATGAAAACATAACCGGTTATTTCATCAGCCTGACTACTTCAAATGGCGCAGAGTCAGCAACCGACGTAGGGGTGTCCTCGCTGATGGACACATGGATTCTCTTGCGCAATCTTGAAGCAAACGGCGAACGCAATCGCGGCCTGTACGTCTTAAAATCGCGTGGGATGCCGCATAGCAACCAGATTCGCGAGTTTGTAATTAGCCCAAAAGGCATCGAGCTGGTTGATGTCTACGTCGGCAATGATATCGTATTAATGGGGGCATCGCGTATTGCTCAGGAGGCCAAAGAGCGGGCTGCATCCCTTGCGCGTAAACAAGACATCGAGCGCAAGCAGCGCGAACTTGCGCGCAAGCACAAAGTATTGACGGCCCAGATCGAAATGCTGCAGGCGCAGTTTGAAGCCGAAGCGCTTGAGACAGAAAAGCTTATTACGGATGCGCAAGACAGAGAGCATAGTGTCTTGAATGCTCAGCTTGAGATGGCCAAGTTACGCCGGGAGCAGGGCTATACGCTTCAGGATCTGGGAATCGCGAAGGCAACTCGAACAAGCCGCCTCGCAGCGAGGAATTCTGCGGGCAAACTCAAGCACGGCAAATCGCCAAGCCGATGACGAAAATTCACCAAGTGCAAGGCGGCGTGGCAGACCGCATTGGCAGAAATACTTAAGCCTGTCGTGCAAAGCGTGCGGAGAATAAGATGAAAAATTCTAGCAAACCACAACGAGAGTTGGGAAAAGCGGCGGTGCCCGAAGCCAATGCAGTGAAAAGGACCTCGGGCCCTCATGCGATTTCTCAGGATGTCGTGACCTTGCGTCTATATATTGCCGGGCAGACACCCAAAAGCCTGGCCGCGCTCGCCAATCTGAAGAAGATCTGCGACGACCATTTGGTTTCCAAGCATAAGATTCAGCTTGAGGTCGTTGACCTCATGGAAAAGCCAGAGCAAGCTCTTACCGATCAAATTCTGGCGATTCCTACCCTCATTCGAAAACTACCGTCGCCCGTCAAGCGAATTATTGGGGACCTATCCAATACCGAAAGAGTACTGGTTGGGCTGGACATTCGAGAAAATAGATAAGGGGATGCGCTGTGGATGAGAAAGGCGCTGCGATGGATGACAAGCAACAGCTTAGCGCCTCTCTGAGCGCGCGGCTGCACGATGCCGAAGAAATTCTACGCGCGATTCGCGAAGGCGAAATCGACGCGCTGGCCATACTAAGCGAGCGTGGGCCAAGCGTTCATACGCTGAGCGGATCCGAGCACCCCTATCGCGTCTTGGTCGAAACCATGGGGGAAGGAGCCGCGACGCTGACTGTCGAAGGCCGCATTCTTTTTCACAATCCGGCGCTGGCGCGGCTCCTTGGACTTCCGCCTGAAGAAATTACCGGCAGTCCGATTCAGCGCTTCATAAGCCCCGATGATCTGCCGCCTTTTCAAGCACTTTTGAAACGCGGAACCAAAGACGGCAGCAAGGGAGAAGTCAGCCTAGTGACCGATAATGCGGTGGTTCCCGTCTTGATGTCCGTAAGCCCACTTGAGCTAAGTGATTTACACTATACATGTCTCATCATTACCGATCTGCGCGAGCAGAAGCGGAATCAAGAAATTCTGGCTTCCGAACGACTGACGAACTCTATTTTGGATCAAGCCGCGGAAGCAATTGTCGTGTGCAATCCATCTGGACAGATTACTCGGGCCAACAAACGGGCCCAAGCGCTGTGTGGCACCAATCCCGTCCTATCAAGCTTTGATGAGTGTTTTCCATTATATCCAGCGGCTACGACCCCAGATGGCATTCCTTCCGGACCTCCTTTAAGCGTCATGGACGTTTTGCATGGGCGAACCTATACCTCGTACGAAGTTGTGCTGGGCAGCAAAGGAACAACCAGTACGCGTCCGCTTTTGCTGAGTGCCGGTCCCTTGCAAGCTGCGGATGCTTCGATTTTGGGCTGTGTCGTCCACTTGATTGACATTTCTGAACGCAAGCAAGCCGAACGGGCCCAAGCCGAGCTTTTGCACCGCGAGCAGCAGGCGCTTGCCGAAGCGCGAATGGCCAATCAGGCCAAGGATGTATTTCTGGCGACTTTGTCCCATGAGTTACGTACGCCGCTTAGCGCCGTGCTTGGCTGGGTGCGCTTGCTGAAGGAAGCGGACAGTGAACGTATCGCCAAACATGCTGTCGAAGTCATTGAACGCAATGCCAACGCCCAAGCAAAACTCATCGATGACATTCTGGATATCTCACGAATCATCTCTGGCAAGATCGAGCTTGAGATACAGGTGCTAAATCTGACTTCGGTGCTGAAGGTCGCGCTGGAATCGGCGCGCCCGGCTGCGGAAGCCAAGGAACTTGTTCTGACTTCGCATTTTAGCAATCCTGAGATGCTTGTTCATGGCGATGCGGCACGCCTGCAGCAAGTCATATGGAACTTGCTCAGCAATGCGACCAAGTTTACTCCGCGGGGGGGCTCGATCGATGTTCGTCTGGACCGGGATCCCTATAACTTCATCCTTACCGTAGCCGATTCCGGACAAGGGATTGCAGCAGATTTTTTGCCCTTTGTTTTTGATCGCTTTCGGCAGGCTGACGGATCGATTTCGCGGCGGCATGGCGGGCTAGGCTTGGGACTGGCCATTGTGCGTCATTTGATCGAAATGCATGGCGGTTCGGTGCAGGCTACAAGCGACGGCGAGGGCTGTGGCAGCCGCTTTACGGTATGGCTACCGCGGGCCATCCGTTCTTCGCCGTCCGCAAAAATGATGGGCGCGGTCAGCGGTAAGTTTTTGCGCATTTCTACGCAGTCCGAGCCCCAGTCCGAAACCGATGCCGCATTGCGCGACATTTCGGTGCTGATTGTCGATGACCAACCCGACACCCTGGGATTTTTGGCGCTGGCTTTGCAGCAGCAAGGGGCACAGGTTCAGACCGCCTCCTCGGCAGAGGAAGCCCTGCAGATTCTGGCCGAGAACTCTATCGATGTTTTGATCAGCGATATCGCCATGCCCGGAGACGACGGCTACCGCCTGATTCAGAAATTGCGAGCCCGTGAAGCAGAGCAAATAGGTCGTCCCGGCATTCCGGCGATTGCGCTGACCGCATTTGCCCGTGCCACCGATGCCGAAAATGCAATCTATGCAGGATTTGAGCGACATCTGTCTAAACCCGTGGACATCGCCAAACTGATTACGGCCGTCGCTGGACTTGCCAAGTCTCGATATAATCCAGCACGATAGCCACCGTTTTCAATTCCTACGGACCGTTTTGCTACTTCCCCTTCTAGATTGCACTTATAGCGCCAAGATTATTGGATTCTTGAAGATCGCTCGACTAAAGGCTACAGTAAAGCTTGCGGCAATCGCTACATGTCTGTCTTAGGAGCGACTGGCACCGATGAATAAAAACATCCAGATTAACATCCCGATCGCGTGGGAGTATGTTCGGACGGTGCGGCATCAGGTGGCTGCCGCTCTGTCCGATTACCCCGAGGAACTGCGCTCTGCCTCTGTCGTGGTGGCATCGGAGCTTGTCGAAAATGCCATCAAGTATGGCGCCGCCGTGCCCGCGCAGGAATGGGCACAGTTTTCCTTCCAAGCGACACCGGCTTGCATTCAAATGCAGGTATCTAATGGCCTTGTCGATGAGCAAGCGGTTGCGCAAGTGATGCAAATGGTCGAGCAGATGAAACCGCCTGGAGCCTGCGAACATCTCTACTTGGCCCGGCTGCAAGAACTGGTCAATGATCCCGTTCAGCCGAACCGCTTGGGCCTATATCGAATTGGCTATGAAGGAAAATTCGAGGTGGACTGCACTTATGCCGGTCAAGTGCTGACGATGACTGCGCGGAGGCATGTATCATGAAGTCCGAAGATAGCTTCTTTCAGAGTGATCGATTGAGCATTCGCCGCCAGATCTCAAAGCAACAGTACACGCTCTTGTGGAGCGGCGAGTCTGATTTCCGCGATCCGACTCAGACGCTGTCCCCATGCCTTAACAATGTTCTTGGGGAATTGCGCGATCGCAAACTCGTTCTGGATTTTCGCGAGCTCAGCTTCATGAATTCTTCATCGGTGACCCCGATCCTGGCTTTTGTGAAGACAGTCTGCGGCAAGGGAATGCCAGTTCACCTCATCTACAATTCGGCACTAAGCTGGCAAAGGACTACAGCATCTTCGATGCGCGCCCTGGCGCATTCTCTGAAATTGCTGACCGTCGAATTGCTAACCGCCGAAGCGACCCCTCATTAGAAGAAGCCCCCGACCAAATCGCCCCGCTTTATAATGAACACTTCCATTTCTTGGAGGGTTCTATGTTCAGCAAACTTGGCACCGTTGCGGCAGGGGTGGCATTTGTCGCCACGGCTTTGAGTACACCGGCGGCGCAGGCCTTCTGCGGCTTCTTTGTTACTGGCGCCGATGCCGCGGTATCTAACAATGCCTCACAAGTGGTGTTATTGCGCAAAGGCAACCACACCGTGATGAGCATGTCCAACAACTACAAGGGACCCCCCGAGAATTTTGCCATGGTGGTGCCGGTCCCGGTCGTGCTGAACAAAGAGCAAGTCAAGACACTGGCTGCCGATGTCTTTAAGCATATCGATCAACTGTCCGCACCGCGTCTGGTTGAGTATTGGGAACAAGACCCCTGCTATACGCCACCGCAGTATTATCCGTCGATGGCGCCGGGCGGACCGGTGCCGGCGCCTCCGGTGATGGAATCGGGGGCAGCCCCCGAGAAATTTGGAGTCAAAATTGAGGCCAAATTTGAAGTCGGCGAGTATCAAATTCTGATTCTGTCCGCCAAGGAATCCACGGGCCTAGAGACCTGGCTGCGCCTTAGCAAATACAAGATTCCCAAAGGTGCAGCGGCAGCGCTGGCCCCTTATATTCGCGACCAGATGAAGTTTTTTGTGGCCAAGGTCGATATCAAAAAAGTGCAACACGATAGCCATGGCTTCGTCGTGTTATCGCCATTGCGCTTTGCCTTTGACGCTTCGGAGTTGCGTCTGCCGGTGCGGCTGGGATTGCTCAATGCCGATGGGCAGCAGGACCTGCTTGTCTATATTCTGCATCCCGAAAAGCGCTTCGAAGTCGCCAACTATAGCAATGTCTTTATTCCGACCAACCTTGAAGTGGCGAATCAGGTGCGCAAAGAATTTCCGAACTTTTACGCGGAACTCTTCGACGAAACGCTGCGTCGCAGCGGCGGTCGAGCGGTCGTGACCGAATATGCTTGGCAAACCACCAGTTGCGATCCCTGCCCGACGCCGCCGCTACAGGCCAGTGATTTGTACACGCTGGGCGACGACAGCTTCGCCGGCGCCGCCCAGCAAAAAGCCGGTGCACCCGGGGGGCCTAGCAGCGCCCCTGCGAACATGCCTTATTACGGCAGCCCGCCAAGCTATGTGCTGACCCGGCTACATACTCGATACGAAAAGAAGACCCTCAACGATGATCTGATTTTCCGCGAGGCAGCTCCGGTCGTCGGCGGACGCGCCAATTGGGAAGGGGGTCTAGGCGACCAAGGAGCCCAAGAACAGAAAGCTGGCGTCAATAATTTTCAAGGACGCTACATCATCCGTCACTATTGGGAAGGCAAAGTAGCCTGCAAAAATCCGCGCTACGGAGTCTGGGGCGGCCCGCCGGGATCCGGCTATAACCCCGGAGGACAAGGACCGGTGGAACCGGCCGCTGATTTGGCCAACGCACCGCGTGGCAAGGTCAATTTGCCGTCGATGATTACCTCTGGCCTGCCGGCTTTTGGAATTGCTCCGCAGAATCGAGCGCTTCGGCCTTTTGAAAAGCGCTGACAAGCAGTTTGCGAATTATTCACAGCCTGTCGTTCGATCGCTCTTGGAAAGCAGCTTCCCAAGAACGATCGCAAGGCAGCGGTGGCCTCATTTCGAAATGCTTATGAATCGGCGATAGGGCCGCTATCTCCTTTGTACATGGCTTCAATTTCGGCGCTGTAGCGGCTGAAAACTACGCGGCGGCGCAGTTTCTGCGTGGGCGTCATTTCTTCTTTGTCAGCGGAAAAATCACTGGGCAAAAGAGTGTAGCGTTTGATCGTTTCATAGCGCTGCAGACTGCGATTGATGCGGTCTAGATGTTCCTGAATGGCTTTGTGAATTTTCTCGTGCGCAATAAGCGCCTCGGGCTCTAAAGGGCAGTCCTTTTCGCCGATGAGGGCACGGCAGCTCTCGATATCCAGCGTCAAAAGCGCCGTGACATAGGGGCGATTTTCACCAATGATGACCGCCTGAGCAATAAGCGGAATGGCGCGCAACGCAATTTCCATCGGCTGCGGCGCTACGTATTTGCCGCCCGAGGTCTTGAATAAATCCTTTTTGCGGTCGGTGATGCGCAAAAAGCCATCGCCCAGAAATTCGCCGATGTCCCCGGTATGTACCCATCCCCCGCGCAGCGCCACGGTGGTGGCATCGGGATCTTTGTAGTAACCGGCAAAGACGTTAGGACCCTGAAAAAGGATTTCGCCGTCCGCGGCCAGCTTGAGCGTACTCCCCGGAATCGGGCGTCCTACGGTGCCAAGGCGGGTTTGCCCCGGCTGTCGCGCATTGAAGGTGCACGGACCGGTGCATTCGGACTGGCCGTAAACTTCGTAGATGGGCAGTTGCAGCGACAAGAAAAAATCGAGCACTTCTTTGCGAATGGCAGCGGCGCCCGTGACGGCCGTTCGCACCCGATCCATTCCAATGGCGGCTTTGAGCTTGGCAAACAGTAGCTTGCTGGCCAGCCGTTCTTCAATGGCCAAAAGGCCGTAGGGCTCGCCATGGGCCAGGCGGTAGCCGCCGCTGCGCATTCCGACATCGCGGGCCCAGGCAATCACGCGGCGCCGGACCGAACTTTCGGCATCGAGCTTTTTGGAAATCGCCATGTGCAGCTTTTCCCAGACGCGCGGCACCCCCAAAAACAGCGTGGGGCGGGCCGCCAAAAGCGTCTCTTGCAGCCGATCGATGCCGCCGGAAAAGTACACACAGCCGGCGCTGGTGATGGGCAAATAGATGGAAAAAAGCTGTTCGGCGATGTGCGACAGCGGCAGATACGAAACAAAGATGTCGCCCGACTGCGCCGGATGTATCTTGTAGATGCAGGAGGCCGTCCAGGCCAAGTTGTGATGCGTCAGCATCACGCCTTTGGGCATCCCGGTGGTCCCCGAGGTATAAATCAGCGAGGCGACCTGGTCGGGCAAAATTTCTGCCACGCGCTTTTCCACCGTCTCGCGAAAATTTTTGCCGCTGCTTAGAAAATCGCGCCAGCTTTGACCAAGCGGCCCTCCGGCCGGGGACACGATTTGCTGGGCCTCGGCCGAAACTTCTGGCGACATGAATACGACGCGGCGCAGCTTCGGCAAGTCGCCCAAATGCTCGGCAATCTTTTGCCACTGGGCGGGGCCTTGCACGACGGCGAGCATGGCTTCGCAGTGATTCAGGATGAACTGTACCTGCGGACTTGTCGCCGTCGGGTAAAGTCCGACGGCCATGCCGCCGGCGCTCATTGCGCCCAAGGCCGCCGTCGTCCATTCGGGACAGCCTTCACCAAGCACAGCCACGGCGCCACCAACGGGCAAGCCCACGGCGATACAGGCTGCCGCAAAGGCTTGTACCTGTTCATGATAAGCGGCCCAGGTCACGGGCACAAAAACCCCATGCTCGTCGCGGTACATGAGGGCGTGGGCGGTGGCGTGGGCCTTGGCATTGGCAGCCAGCCGGTACAGGACAAGCTCATTTGGATCGGGGGTCGTCGCGCTGGAAAAAGACGTGCTGCCCGGGCTAGGGGACGGACCGCTCATAGGCGACATCCTAGCGCAACTCCGCAATGTCCGCTTAGAGTGTCTATCCGTACCGACGACCGCGCCTTGGCGGGCAATTGCCCGAGCTCAACGTACACAGAGAGACGCCAGGGCCACGGGTTTTCGATATAGATTTTGGCCGTTACTGTCTTTGAGCAGCAGCAGTATTTCGGCGTCTTTGCGTTCCAGGTCGATTTCGATGACGCCGTAGTTATGGCGGTCGGGAATTTGCGCCACAAGCGCCGCTTCGGGCCAGATGACGTGTTCATTGTAGGGGTCGATGGCCAGCGGGCTGGACGTCAATTCCCAATAGTCCGGTCCGCGCTTAGCGCCAAGCGTCCGTCCGGCGATATGGCGCACTTGTCCCATATGCAAATCGCCGCTGATAAAGAGCACTCCGGAAATATCTTTTTGTTCAATCGTCAAAAGCAGTTCGTCAAGCTCGTCAGGGGCGGTGCGCCGCCAGCATTCCCAGTCGTGATAGAAGGGATGCTGAGCCAGGACGGTTGTTCCCGACGCGAAAAGTTTTACCTGGGCCTGGCTGCGCGAAAGTGCGGAAAGCAGCCAGTCAAACTGCGCGCGTCCCAGAACCGTCTTGCCCAAAACATTGCGGTGATAGCGACCGTCGGTCAGAAAAATCTCGATGGGACCGATGCGCACGCTTGAGAAAATGCCCGGAACTTCGGGCAGCCCGTAGCTTGACTGCGCAAAAACCCGTCGAAACGTCGCCAGCGCAGCCTCGCGACCAAAGAAATTGCCGTCCGCGTCATTCGGACCAAAATCGTGATCATCGTAGATAGCCAGCGTCGAGGTTTCGCGAACCAGCTTGCGAAAATCCGCCTGGTTGCGGTTGCGCAATTGGGCCAAAAGCATCGTCTGCTCGTTTTGCCAATCGGCCTGCGCGTAGTAACAGTTGTCCCCAAGCAGAATGAACGCCGCCGGATTTTCGCGCGCAATGGCGGCAAAGATCGGCTGCGCATTCCAGTAGTCCGAAAAACAAGAGCCAAAAGCCACATGCGCGGCGGTGGCCGTCTCGGAAAGCGCGGCATTTAGGCGATAGCGAGCAGTTTCGCCATGGCGGCTGCGCAGGGCGTATTCGTAGCGTCCGCCCGTCTGCAAGCCGGTCACTGTAAAAACCACGCAAAAAAAGTCGCTTTGGCTCGGTGTTTTGACAAATTCTTGCGAGCTTGAGCTGTCAAAGACACAAAGCGTCAGTTCCGCATCGTCGCGCGCTTGCACCCAAATGCGCGCGCAGGATTCGCAAACCTCGCCAATCAGCGGTCCAGACAAAAGCGGGCCTTGGCTGTCGCTGTTTGCCGCGGCGTAAGGATTCGGCAACTCCTCGGGCATCGGGGCCTCTAGGGGAATTTTAGCATTGCGCGGCTGCGGGAAACCAGGTCGGCCGCGACCGCCGTGTCCAGCTTGCCGGCCGGCCTTTTAAAACCAGCTTCTCTGCCGCGTAATAGGCGCGATAGGCGCGCACCGGATCGGCGTCTTGGTAGCGCTCTGGCATGGCTTGCGCAAAGCGCTCGGGCTCGGTGCCGACGTCGGCAAATTCCGCCGGCACACTCAGGCTAAGCCAACGAGCAATGGGCAAGCTGCCATGCTGTTTGTCAAAGCGGTATGGATATTCGTTGCCCAGCGCCAAGGCGTGCCGTACTAGCCAGTGGTAATGGCTGGGGTGTTCTTTGACCCACAGCGCACAAGGATGTGACTGATGGGTGGCGCTATAGGGCGTGTAATTTAGTAGCGCGGCCATCATGGGCGGCAGTCCGCGCAGCCAGCTTGGTTTGCTCGGATGGCATAGGCATAGAAGCTGGCAGGCCTCGACCAGCATCTTGCCGATGTGCAGATCCTGCATGTAGCGCGCGGCTTTTTCGGGGTCGCGATCCAGAACAAAAACGTTCATCTGGGCTTGGTTATCGGCTGCGGATTTTTACGGCGCAAGAAAGAGTTTTAATTTTTCGGTGAGCGCTTCACCCGCCAGCTCTAAGCGGGCTTCCGCGATGGGCTGCGCCGATGCCGATGATCCCGTTGGTGTGGACGGCTTTTCGATGCGAGGCAGGGCGGCCAGCTCGATGGCGGCCAGCGCTTTATCGAGCTCTCCAGCTTCGGGGTAACGCAGGGTCGGTTCGCGCTCTAGACAGCGCAAAATGATGTCTTCCAGCTCGCTGGGAATGGGATCGCTTGTCAAACTGGAAGGCCGCTCGATGGGCGCAAAATGCGCCGCGCGAATCAGCGTCAGGCTAGATCCGCGATAAGGCGGCGAGCCGGTCAGCATGAAAAACAGCACCGCGCCCAGCGAGAAGACGTCCGTACGGGCATCCACCACATGTCCTTCAAATTGCTCCGGAGACATATAAGCCGGCGTTCCGAGCAGCGAGCCTTCGACCGTGACGTGGCTACTTTCCATGAGATCTTCGCGAATGAGCTTGGCAATGCCAAAATCCAGCACTTTGATGAAGTCAGGCTCGCCCCCGAGCGTGGTTAGAAACAGATTGTCGGGCTTGATGTCGCGGTGGACGATGCCCCGCGCGTGGGCTTCGGCAAGGGCCCTACAGGCTTGGCGCAAAAGCTTGACGGCGCGCAGAAATGGCAAGGGCCCCTTTCGATCCATAAGCTCAGCGATGGTCTCGCCGGAAAGCAGCTCCATGGCGTAGTACCAAAGGCCGTCGTCGGTGACGCCAAAGTCAAAGACGCGAATGGTATTGGGATGGGTCAGCTCGCTTGTGGCGCGCACTTCGCGTTCGAAGCGAGCCAGGGCATGCGGGCTGCTTTGGTGCGAGCGCAGTAGCTTAATCGCCACCGCGCGGCGCAGCGACGGGTGATAGGCTTGCCAAACTTCGCCCATGCCACCTTGGCCGATGCGGTGCTGCAGGCGATAGCGACCGATGTTGCGGGCGGCAAACACCTGCCGGCGCAGCGCCCACATGCTGTGGCCGCCGAGCACGGTCATGGCTCCGGTGGCTAGAATCAGCGTCAGATTTTGCAAGAAGATCGCAGTTTCCGCGGGGTTTTGAAACTGCGTGCGTATTTCCGGCACGATCCACATGGCACAAAGCATGGTCAGCGGAAACAAGCTGGCCGGAAACAGCACCGCGGGAATTCCCCAGCGATAGTGGCAGGGCAAGGCAATGCCGCGTGCCACAAGCACGCAGGAAATAGCATGGGCATAGGGGCTGGCGATGCCGCGATAGCGCAGGCACAAAAGCGACGCCGTCAAAGAAGCGATGCTAAACAATGCCAGCTCAATGGCCGCAAAGCTGCGCCGCGTCGGAGGCGGCTTCAGATATAGGCGCACGACGATCGCCGACATGATCAGCCAGGCGCTGCCGCGTAGCCATAGGAAATAGGCCAAAGGTCCGGGCTGCACAAAGCGCACTACGCTCCAGTCGAGTATCGCGGTGATTCCCCACAGCAAAAGCGCGCCGATCATGACCGTGCGCAGGCGCAGCACGTCGGCCATGTGCTCTTGCTCGGCAATCGCATGCGCGCGGCGCAGCGAACTGGAGCTTTCGTGCGGCTTAAAACCGATGCTCGAGCGCTCGCTGGCTTCCGTGACCGGGGCAACCGCCGACATGCTGCCGTCAGAGTCCACGGTTGGCCCGATTTCGAGGCTGGTTGCCGGACGCTCTTGCACCATTTGCATTCTACAAACAGACGTTCATTTCGTCCCTGGTTGCAGATATGCCAAATGCACGCCTGATTTTTTGTGCGAAATTAGGGGGAATTGTGGACTAAACAGGTTTCAGCACGGCATAGGCCAGGCTGAGCCAGCCCAGTAGAAAACATAGCCCGCCAAGCGGTGTAATTGCTCCGAGCCAGCGCTGGCCGGTCAGCGCCAGCACATATAGCGAACCGCAGAACAGCATGGTGCCGGCACCGAGCAATCCGGCGCTGCTTTGCAGAAAAGCGCGGCTGCCAAGCGGCTTTTCGAGAAGCATCCCGACGAGGACCAGCAGCAGAGCGTGGTACATTTGGTAGCGGGCAGCAGTCTCGAAAATGGCCAGCATTTCGCTGCCGAGGCGCGATTTTAGACCATGCGCGGCAAAGGCCCCGGCCGCGACCGCAAAACATCCCGACAAAGCCCCGCCGGCGAGGATGATTGGGCTAGACATGGGCGCCATGCGGGCTGGCTGTGACGCCTAAAATGGCGCGCGCTTCGTCCGCGCTTGCCGGTTCGCGGCCGCACTGCCGACATAGCTGCACCAGCGCTTCGACAAGACGTCCATTCGAGTCGGTCTTGCTGCCATCGGGCAGATAAAAAGTGTCTTCGAGACCCGTGCGCAAATGCCCGCCGAGCTCGCAAGTGCGGCGATGTACGGGCCAGACTTCCTCGCGGCCGATGAGAATGGTTTGAAAATGGGCGCCGGGCGGCAGTTCGTCTATCAAAAGGGGCAGCCAACTGGCTTTGACCGGCATGCCGCTGGCCACGCCCATCACCAGCGAAATATGAATGGGACCGCGCAGCATTCCTACCTGCTGATAAAGCCCCACCGAACGGACGATTCCGGTGTCAAAGCATTCACATTCCGGCACGATGCCAAGCTCCGACATGGCCGCAAAGAACTTCTCGACTTTCTCGACCGGATTGTCAAAAAGCATAGGCGGCCAGGCCCAGCGTCCATCGGCACGGGCGCGCAGGTAATTCAGCGATCCAGCATTGAGCGCCGCCAATTCCGGACGAATGCGCTGTAGACAAGCGAGCGGGCCGGAAATGTCCGGTCCGATGACGCCCGTCGACATGTTGACGAGAATGCCGGGCACTCGGGCGCGAATGGCGCGATCGATTTCGGCGACGACATCGGCTTCCCAGGTGGGCAGCCGGCCCATGCCGGGTTCTTGCCGCCGATAATGGCAGTGCACCACACTGGCGCCGGCATTATAGGCTTCCTCGGCGGCGGCGGCCATCTCGGCAGCGGTTACCGGAACTTTGTGCTGCGCCGGATCGGTCAGTACGCCGGTTAGCGCGCAGGTGATGACGGCCTTGTTCGACTGGCTCATGAGTTTGCTATTTATCACAGAGATCGTGCAGGGCGTACTGCAGCATGCCAAGTTGGCTCCAGTCGAGGTCGGCATCGGCCAAAAGCTGGGCCACGCTGCGAACGCTGACATAGCAGCGTTCGCTGGGGGTGGCGCCTAGGGGCAAGCCGCTCGCTGCGGTTTTTTGCAAAAGCGCAAGCTGCGCGTCGCTTAGCGCGGCGCGAAAAAGTTGGGCGTGATGGCTGGACAAAGACGCCAGCAGTTGGCGGTCGCCAAGCGCAACCGGCTCAAGCTGATTCGGCGGCAAGCGCAGCCCGGTTTCTTCAAAAACTTCCTGCGCCGCGGTGGCCCGCGCATCGTGGGCCCGTTCGCTGGCGCGCGCGGCAGAGCCTCCGGGCAGCATCCAGGCAAAGCCTCCGTGATTGCGCACGGCGGCGCGAAACTCGCGAACCACCACCACAAGGGTGCTGTCCAAAGACGCTGCGCGATGATAAAGCACGGTGGCGCTGATGTCAGAGCGGCCGATGACCACTTCGCCTCCAAGTTGCCGTCGTTCGCCGTGAACTTGGATGCGCGGCCGAATCGCCCATAGAAACGGCGGTCGGCCGACGCCGTGCGCGCGATAGGTCCACTCGACTTCGAGGCTGTCCAAGCGATGACCGGCGCGCCCAAGCGCACGCAGCCAGCTTTGAAAGCTCGGACTGCGCCACAGCGACAAAGGCGCCGTACATTCCCCTTGGCGGCGAAGGGCGCCGGGGCGGCAAAGCTGCTGACCCAGGTGCACAAGCTCGCTTAGGCTGTGCGCCACGGGAATGCGCCGCCGCGCTGCCGTCTGTAAAAATGTTCCCTCGCGCAAAGGTGTGCCCAAAATCAGTTTGCTCGAGCGCTGCCACATTCCCCACTTTTCCACGGTGGCAAAGTCGTGCAAGGATTCGAGCGGCAACCACATAAGAATGAAGTCGCAGCGGCGCAGCGCTTCTTCTTCCCAAGCCCAAAGGGCCTCGGTGCTTAGCGTCACTTCGGGCAAGCGCGGCTCTGGCAAAAGCACGACTCCGTCAAAGTGCTGCGCCGCCAGAAGACGCAGCGCCTCTTGCCGCCAGCTTCCCGCGCCGCCGCCCAAAAACAGCGATGCCGCAAATGCTTGGGGCAGGGCATCAGAGGCATAAACAGCGTGCAGACCTGGCGGCGGTCGCGAAGCGGTCATCTCTGGTTCGAGCCGCCGGAGGCACGCACCTCGGCGGGCGCGACCGTGCATGGCGCGCTTTGCACTGGCGGACAAGTGACAAGCGCCAGTACGCTGCGAGTCGCCGGGTTGGCACCGCTTGTGCGAAAGTTGAATGCGACTAGAGTCGTGGAGCTGCATCCAGCAAATCCGCACTGAGAGTCCAAAGGAACCTGGACCGCAGTCTCGGCGGCGCTGGCCGGGCCGGTGTTATCGCTTTGTCCGCTGCGCGCCTGCACGATGAGCTTGGAAATTTCCGCATCGCGACGGGCCAATGCGACCGCATCGCGGTTGCCGCTTTGGCGCGCTGGCACAGTCTTTGGAATTGGCTTCGGCGGACGAATGGGCTCGGGCGCAGCGATGTCGGCTTGCGCCGAACCGGCACCAAGCAGCAATGCCGCCAAGGAATACGCGTAGATACAGGCTTTAGGCTTCATGCGGCTTAGCATACCTCTTGTTGCGTCGCTTTCGCACCATCAGTCCGATGATCAATGCCAAGCCGAGCGGCATGCCGAGCTTGCGGGGCGATTTGCCGCTTTGGTTGCAGCCGCCGCCACCGTCGTTGCTTGTGTCCATGGCGGAGGGCATGGGGCTGTCCGTAGGCGCAGACGCCGGTTTTTGTAGACAAATTTGCTGCGTGCCCATTTTGGTAAGACCTGGCTCGCAGTTCATGCCGGACATGCAGCTCCAGGCCACTTCGGGGTCGCAGACTTTTGTACAGTAACGCGGCGTTTGGTCGTCGACAAACGGACTGCAAAGGCCGGTAAAACAGCTTTTGTCAGAGGTGCACTTGCCGCCAAATTGGCCATTTTTGGCTGGGGTACGCTTGTAGGTCGGCGGCTGGCAGATTCCATCCACGCATTCTGTGTCGAGGTCGCAAGAACGCTCGGCATTGCAGTAACGTGTGCAAATCTGACCCACCTGTGTGATGGCACAGATTCCTTCTACGCATTCGCTGGAATTTTCGCAGGCACTGCCGAGTGGCCGAAGGACTGCGCCCGTGGGATTGGATGGCGGCGCATCCGCCAGCGGTGGCGTGGTGCAGACGTTGTTTTGGCACTTTTGTCCGGGCGCGCAGTCATTTGGCCGACTGCAGGTGACGGTCGCGACACGAAACTCGCTGTGCGAAAGCGCGATGTTGCCGAACTTATCGTAGGCGGTGGCGATAAGCTGATAATTTCCCGGCTGGCTTAGCACAATCTGCGCCGAGGAATTTGGCGGCCGCAGCTCGGCCACGGGATGGCCGCCGCGATAGACGTCGCCGTCTGCCAGACTAAGACTTAGCGTGACGTGATCGATGCCGCCCTTGGCGGTGCTAGTGGCGGCAACGGCGATGGTCAGTTCACGCCCGACCTCGGCCCCGGCTTTGGGGCTTAAAATACGCAGCGTGGGCGGCGCGCTTTGCCCCGGCTTCTCGACATCAGCGGGTCGCGGGCCCAGATTGCTGAGCAGCACATGATGGCTGTCCTGCGGCATTCCGGGCTGCACACCGCAGGTCTCCATGCTGGGGTCATCGAGATCGCCGCCGGTAAAGCCCTGGGGCATGCTTTTGCCGTTGGTGGTGGGAAACATCAGGTCGGATGTGTTTTGGGTATGAACCAAGCCAAATGCATGTCCGGCTTCGTGCGCGGCGACGATCGCGGTGATATGCGAATCGGCATTCACGGCGCTAGATGCCGTAAATGCCCAGTTCATATCCGCCTCGTTGTCATTTTTGCAATCTAGGGGCGAGATGCCGAGCGTAGCTGGATCATATTTCAACGTGCTTTGATTGTCGCCGACTGCGGTCATCATGTAGTCGCCGGACAAAGGCCGGCTGATGACGACATCGACGTTGAAATCGGCATACCAGACGGCGACTTGCCGCGCCACCTCCAGAATTTTGTCGAAGCGCTTGGCGTCGCTGGGCGCAAAACCTTCCATCGTGATGACGTCCAGTGAATTGAAATTGCGAATGGCGTCATTGCGCAGCGCGGCGTTGGTCTTTAATGCCGCAGCATTGCCGTTGCGGACGTCCACTCCTTCAAAGTTGATAAAAAGGACGTGGTGACCATTGTCGCCAAGCTTGGCATCCGGGAAATCCTGACAGCTTGGCAATAGGACCATGTCGCCGCCCAGCACCGGCAAATCTCGCACCGGAATCGGGCTTTTATCACCGCAGCGACCGTTTGCGTCCGCGTACCGCTGCGCCGCCGTCCTAGGCTCTTTGAAATCATTGCTGTCAGAGACGTCGAAATCAAGGGCTTGTCCGCCGCACGCGACAAGCAACATGGCCGCCCAGGCAAATTTCATGGGCGGAGTATATCCACCGCGGTGCCGACCGAAAGCAGATTTTGCCCCGGTGCGCTTTTAGGGGGTGCTGCTTGCGGATCTTTTGCCAGGGCCGGCAACTGCCGCAAAAAGGCGATGGCCGATGCGCAGGCCCAAAAGTCCGGCGGCGATGCTAAGCAGGCTAAGAATGACCACGGCCCCGGTGTTGCCTTCCATCTTTCCGCCTAAGGCAACGGGCAGGGCGGTGGTGGCGATGACGGCGAGAATCAGCTCCAAGCGCCCGGGGACAGCTTTTGCGAGGGGAATCGGGGCGCCGGATTCGTGCGCTGACAGAGTTGTCAGACGCGGCGTGCTAGGGCCTAGATGCCGACCGCGCCAAATGCCAAGGACCATGCAGGTGGCGATGAGGACCACCAGCAACTGCCAGGCGGCTTGAAACTGCATGGCTTCGATCAGCGCATTTTCGCCGCGATGAAACAGCACTGCATAGAAGGCAGAAACCAGGCCCTTGCCCGGCAAAAAAAGCGCGGTCGTCAGCAATGCGGCATGCAGCACCAGGACCGCCAGCAGAAATTCGCCAAGATATAGCGGCAACCCGGCTCGCCGGCGCGCCAATAGACCCAGCAAAAGGACCATGCACAAACAGGCGCCGCCAAAGGTTTCGCCCAGCCGCTGATAAAGCCCGCCTGGCGGCAGCAGTGTCGCCTCGGCCAAAAGGCTAATCGGCAGCGCTCCCGGCGGCGGCACAAGCTGCGGATCGACGGCCGGGCTCTTTTTGTAGACGCGCCCGCTGGCGTCGATGAACGCCGAGACGCCAGTATTGACCGCGCGCACCAGATCGACGCGGTGTTCTACCGCGCGAAAAACCGACAGGGCCAGGTGTTCGTACGGCTCGCTCGTGGCCCCAAACCAGGCATCGTTGGTCAGATTGATAAGCAGGTTTGGCGGCATGTTGTCGGCAAACAGGCGCCGACCAAAAGCCGGAATGATGTCTTCGTAACAGATCATCGGCCCTAAAAAGTACTTTTGGCCGTTGTGCTCGAAGGGAAAGGTTCGAGTTTCGGTACCGCGTTCGAAGTTGCTGATTTCCGGAATGAGCTCGCGCAGAAATTGCAGTTGGCGCGCGAAGGGCAGGTATTCACCAAAAATCAGCAGGAAGTTTTTGTCAAAAGATCCGCTGAGCCGGCCATTTTTGTCCAAGAAGAGGGCGCTGTTGTAGGGATAATAGGAGCCGTCGCGGTGATCGACGGTCAGGGCGCCGAAAAGCAGAGGCGTGAAAAATCCGCGCTGCAATTTGCGCGCATCCTCAATGGGAAAGTCGCGATCAAAAGAGCGCGACAAAGGATAGGGATAGGAAGACTCGGGCCAAACGATAAGGTCGGCGCCTTGCTGGCTGAGCTCTTGCGAAAGGCGCAGATGGACGGCGTGTTGCTCTTCGCGCAGGCCGGGGACGAATTTTTCGTGAATGCCGATGTTGGCCTGAACCACGCCGATTTTGATCTTGGGGGCATGCGCGCGCGCGCGATCCGTCTGATGGATGCGAAAGGCGCCGTATCCCAAGCAAAGCACGATGAAAAGGATGGCGACGAGCGGCGGGTGCAGGCTGCGCGGCAGCAAGCGCCTCCCTTCGCGGCGCCCGCGACCTGCCAAGTAGGTGGAAAGGATTTGAAACAGCGCTCCGTTGGCCAGCACCAGCATAAAACTGACGCCAAGTGGCCCGGTGATGTCGGCAATCTGTATCACCGGGGGAACCCAGGCTTGGGTGATGGCCAGATACCACGGAAATACATAGGGAACGCATAGTTCGCAGGCCACAAAAACAAGCGGTGCCAACCAGGCGATGGGCACATCCACATGGCGGCGCAGACGGCACAGGATGGATGCAAAGAGTCCAAAGGTCAGCGCCTGATAGGCGATAAGCAGCAAAAATATCGGCAGCGCGGCCAGAAAGGGCAGGTGGCCAAAGCGCATGAGCAGCCCGACGATCCAGTAGAAACCGCCGCCGTTGGCGAATAGCCCGGTGATGTAACCGTACCAAAAAGGATGCTGGGTGTGAGGCTGGCCCTCCTCATCAAGAAGCACCCACAAGAGGGGCAAAAGGCCGATCCAAGTGAGCGGCCATATGTCGAAGTCGGCACAGGACAAAAACAAGAGCGTGCCAGACAGCGCCGCGAAAAATCCTTTTCCGGCGGGATGGCTGCGCAGCTGCTCAAACAGCCGCCGCGGCAGCCGCCGCCGGGCGCGGCGGGAACTCGTCTCGGGCGTGAAACTCATTGCGCGGGACGTCCATGCCGCTGCATCCGGCGGCGCCACAGCACCAAGGCCAAGCCGGCCAAAAGTGCCATCGCCGCCACTTGCGTATTTTGTTCCCCTGAAGCGATAAAGCAGCCGCAGCCGACCGTATCCCCTTTGCCGGGACCCGTCATTTCGCCAGAGCCCGGACCACCGGTGCCAGCATCGCGGCCTTTGCTGCCGGCGTCTTGGCCATTGCCAACGGGGTCCGTCATCATGTCGGCATTGGCGGGCATTCCAACAGTGATGACCACGGTATCGGTTCCTTGTATCCCCTTGTTATCGGTGACGGTCAGGACTACCCCGTAAACGCCGGGGTTTGCAAAGCTATGATTGACCATTGTGCCATGGGCGGCCGGTGTCCCATCGCCAAAATTCCAGGAATAATCGGTGATGGTACCGTCTGTATCTATGGAGGCACTGCCGTCAAAAGCCACGGATGTGCCCGGCGCAACGCGTTGATCCTGTCCGGCGCTGGCCACAGGCGGCAGGTTGTCGGTTACCGTGACCGTCAAGCTAGAAGTGCTGGTTTGTCCTTCGTCATCGGTAACGGTCAGGGTCACCGTAAAGTTTCCTTGCGTGGCGAAGCTATGCGTCGGCTGCACTTCAGTGGCGGCGGGACTGCTGTCGCCGAAATTCCAAGAATAGCTGGCAATCGCCCCGTCCGGATCAAACGAAGCGCGACCGTCGAAAACCACCGGTTTGTTTACCAGAACCGTTAGGTCGGAACCTGCTTTGGCCACCGGAGGCTTGTTCACATGAAACTCGAAGGCGCCGATGTCGACGGCTGCGGTGCCGTCAAAGTCACCGTCCACGGGGCGGGCAATGCCATCAAAATCCGTCGCCGGGGCCAAAAGCGCATTGCCCATATCCAGAACTGGCGAAGTGGCTTGCAGCCGATAGATAAGCTGCGTCGTCTGACACGCGCCAGCAAAGCCGGGCAGTCGCCCGCCGCCATCCGAGGTAAAGGAAATCGTCAGTTTGTTTCCAGGTATTAAAGGAGTGGTAAATGGATTCATCGTTCCACTGTATGTCTGAACGACGTTGCCGTAGCTGTCGCGAATTTGAACAATGTCATAGCCGGACTCTGTTGCAAAAGCCGTAAATGAGACTCGCATGGCAAAGGCCGCTGGATCGCTACATTCAAAGGTGTAGCGGTCATTGTCAGGATAACCAAGATGGGAAAAGCTTCCGCCGGGGGTAGGGCTTGTGACTAGTGCCGCCCGGTACAGCGGATTGGTATTTAGCGAGCCGGTTCCGCCAGAGATTCCCGTAGAGTAATTTGCGACATTGTTCCAGACGTTGTTGTGATCGAGCGATGGAGAAGTTCCGCCGATCACATCTACTCCGACGGTGCCGTGATTGGTAATGTTGTTGTTGCGCACGATAAATTTGGAGGGGTCGCTAACTGCTGCAACGCGCAGTCCCACACCCGGCGAAGTGACTTGTTCGATGTTCGAATTGTTGCGATCCAGCGTGTTGTTGATGATGCTAAAAATATTGGTCGCCGTTTGATTCAGCAGCAAACCCACTTGCCTGTTGCCGACTATCAGACTGCTAGTCAATTGCAGCGCCGAACCAGCGCCGGCATCGATTCCGGTTTGATTGGACAAAAACCACGAACCATTTATCGTGGCAAAAATACGCGGACCCAGTTTCAAACCGGCGCCGCCACAATTTTGTATAGAGACGGCATTTAGTACGGCTTGGGCCCCGGCCGTGCCATCATCATCCACTTGTACTCCGATGGTGGTACTGGCATTTACTTGTACTCGAGTCAGCGTGGGACCCGGCGTCGCTTGCCACTTGATTCCGATGCCGCTGGCGCTCACCGACACATCGGACAAAGTCAGGGGTTTTTGCGTATGTGAATCGATGCCAATCACCGCATCGCGAATGCGAACAAAGATCAGCGCCGATTCAGAAGCCAGCGGGTCAAACGTCAGGCCGTACCAATTGTTGGCGCCATTTGTCGCGCCATGAATGTCAATCGGAGAGGCGCTGGTACCCGTGGCCAAAATGCGGCCTTTCACAATCAGTTCTACTTTTTGCGGATCCGCGCCAGCGCCAAGTGCATCTGTCGTCGCCGCTTCCACAATCGTACCGGGTTCGATGGTCAATAGCACGTGCGACTGCACAGTGACGTCGCCAGTCAGCCGAACTGGAGAATCCGATTTTTTCCAAGTGGTATCGACGTTGATGTTGCCAATCACATCAAGCGCCCAAGCCGGACGCGAAATGGCAACGGACAAGAGCAGAAGAAGTGCGACCTTTGAAACGCGGCGACCGAAAATACAATAGGAATTTGTTGATGTACGCATAAGCGCAGTCTGTATTACGCGCTTAAAACCGCGTCAAGCCCGAAACACTGGAAGACGCAATTGCTCACGCGACGCATTTTGCGGTACGCTACCCGCGTGCAGGTCTGCCATCGCATCGAGAAGTGGTTCTGGGGGGCGCTGGCCGTGCTTGTCGCGGTGGCCCTTTTGCCGATTTGGGGCGTGCGGCTGTTGCCGTTTTTGGATCTGCCCAATCATCTTGCCACCATTGCCGTGTGGCACCGGCTCGGCGATTCGACGTGGAACTACCAGAAGTACTATTTGCCGAGCAGCGGCATCTTTCCTTATCTTGGGTATTATCTGCCGACGCATCTTTTGGCCTATTTGTTTTCGGTCGAGACGGCCAACAAAGTTTACTTGACGCTGTATGCACTGGCGCTTGTGGCCAGCGTACTCGGGTTTGCGCGATACTTTGGACGCAGCCACTTTTTGACGCTGCTCTGCGTGCCTTTCATTTTGAATTACAATCTGATGTTTGGATTTATCTCTTGTGCCGGCGGTGTGCCGCTTTTGTTTGTGGGAATCATCGCGCTTGACCGTCTGCTTGTGCAAGCTAGTTGGCAGCGCAGCTTGCAGCTATTGCTTGTAACTTTGGGAATGTATTTTATGCATGTGCTGTGCTACGTCGTGTTCGGACTGTGCGCCGCGGGAATTCTGCTTGTGGCAGCGCCACGCTCGATACGGCGCGCCGCCTGGGCGGCGTTTGTCTTAGGGATCACGCTGCTTCTAGTGGCTTGGAATTATCAGGATGCAGCGGCCAAACATCGTCTGCTGGCGGCGGGGCCATTGCATTTTTCAGCGACTTGGCAGCCTTTTGTGCAGACCGCTTGCGAATCATGGCGGCGCTTGCTGATTTACTGGCCGGGCCGAACAATTGTGTTTGTGCTTGGCGGGCTTTTTACGTCGTGGCTGCTTCTGCAAGTCAGCACTCGCTGGCGCAGCCGCGGGGGCAATGGTTCGGTAGATTCGAGCGCCGCCTTTGTCCAGCATAGTCCAGAGATCTGCTTGGGAATTTGCCTTTTGGCTTATTTATCGCTTCCGTTTAGTTTGCAGGAACCTCTGCACTGGTGGAATGTTGGGCCTCGAGCCTGTGTGCTGGTTGCTCTGCTTGGCATTCTGTCGATTCGCGGACGGATTTGCGGCGCTTGGCGCTTTTTACTGATTCCGGCTGTCCTTGTCGAATTGGTGTATCCAGCGGCCATGTGGAGACAGTTTGCGGAATTCAATCAGCGGGCCAGCGGCTGTTTGCGACTGCTTGAAAAAATTCCCCGCGGACAAACCGTTCTGACCCTGATGCTGGGAAGCAGAAGCGATACGGCCATCGCTGCCGAAGTCGAGCCCTATGTGGAATTTCCTGCCTATGCGCAGCTTCTAGTCGGGGGCTATAATCATGTTGGATTTCGCGCCAATTTTCCATTTCGCATCCGGCCGGGGTTTTTGCTTCCGGCGCCGCACTTTGCGCGCCCGCAAGAATTTAGGCCCACGGTCCATGGGCGCTACTATGATTATTTGGTGACCTATCAAGAATCTACGGACGGCGAAATTCTGGGCCAGCCGCATACCGAGGCGCCGCTTTTGGCCCAAGACGGGAACTGGCGCCTTTACTCCTTAGAAGGTTTTCATTAGCGTGTAGAAAATGCACGGCGCGCGTATGCGCAAGAAGGCTGGCTGATGAGTGAAGTGATAACGCCTCGTAATGAGTCCGGTGGTGTAAATTGGAACCAGGGCTGGGAAATCTGGGGAGATACCGTTCGCTATTACCCATCGGCAGTGCATCGGCGAAGATTGATTCGCAACTGGATTGTGCCGCTGCGGCCCAAAACTCTATTGGATGTCGGTTGTGGTCCGGGAAATCTGCTGTTTACGCTAAAACAGGAACTTCTCGAAACGCAATTTACCGGAGTGGACAACGCGCACGACACTGTGGCCAAAAATCGTCAGCGCTTTCCGTGGGCGCGCTTTGCCAGCTTGGATCTGGCTACGGCGCACCTGTCTGAGACATTCGACGTTGTGGTCTGTAGTGAAGTCATCGAGCACATACACGATGACGAGCGCGCCTTGGACAATCTGGTGGCGATGACCAAGCGCTACTTGCTCATCACCGTTCCTACCGGACCGCTATACCCCTTAGAAGCGGGGTTTGGCCATGTGCGTCATTACGAACAAAAGAGTTTGTGCCAAGCGCTTGAGCGACGTGGTTTGCGCATTCTGCGCTCCATGGCTTGGGGCTTTCCTTTTATGAATTTGTTCAAGTACGCCGCCAATCTGCAACCTCAGGCGGTGATGAACGGCTTTGGCGCGGGCCGCTGGAGCTTTGCCAAAAGACTGCTGGGCAAAACCTTGACGGGATTTTTCTACCTCAATCTTTCTAGCTTGGGGCCGCAGATCGTCCTTTTGGCCGAGCAGCCACAAAAGTAAGCATCTATTTCTTGTCCTCTTGTGAATTGAGCCGCGGCTGCTAAGATTCCGCGTGGCTCGCGCCGCTTTATCTATATGAGCCTTGCGTATCTTCATTTTTCCGTGGTCGGTTTTTTCGTCGGGATGATCGTCGGAGCCACCGGTGTAGGCGGCGGGTCGCTTATGACCCCGATTTTGATCATGGCGTTTGGCATCAAGCCGACGCTGGCGGTGGGAACCGATCTATTTTATGCCTGCATCAGCAAAAGCTTCGGGGTTTTTTTGCATCGCACCCAAGGCACTGTGAATTGGCGCATCGTTCTGCTTTTGGCGGCAGGCAGCCTTCCGGCCTGCGGGCTGACTTTGCTCGTGCTGCATAACTTGGGAGCCGAAGGCGTTAAATTCGCGCTGCTTAACAAAGTGCTGGCGATGATGATTCTCGTTACCGCGTGCTTCACGCTAATCACCACCTTGCTGAAAGCCCCCGCGGGGCAGCGATTGCACCGGCGAGATATTTTTCAGCACAGCCGTCTGCGCGAGCCACTGGTCATCGTGCTGGGTGCTGTCGTTGGCGTCACCGTAACCCTATCGTCAGTAGGGGCTGGGGCGATTGTCGCCACGCTTTTGCTGGTGCTTTACCCCAGATTGCCGGCGGCTGCCATCGTTGGGACTGACTTGGCGTATGCGATTCCTTTGACCCTGGTTGCCGGGCTTGGCCATTTAAGTACCAATCACGTGGACTTTCGCATCCTTTCGGCCATGCTCCTAGGTTCGCTGCCCGGGATCTTTGTAGGAACCAAGTTTGGCTCCATAGTTCCCGATCGGATTTTGCGCCCAATTCTCGGCATCGCCCTGATTGGAATGAGCATTCTGCTGCTGATCCGTACTTAACCATTTCGAGTTGTTTTCTACCGCTTCGTTGACCAGTCCCAAATGCTGGCTCGAGTCAGTGCTGCCTTTGCGTGTTCCAAGGTCAGGGCCACGGCGCGCAGCACGGATTGTATCATCATCATGCACAGTCCAGCAGGCAATATAGACAGTCCACTCCCTGCACTTGTTTGACTGCCATTTTCATCCTTGAGAATACGCAGATAGAGATATACGTATTCTAGAGGCGTTCCGTCTGTCTTAAGCGCGCGGGGCTTATGGCGGGCGATTATTCCGCGGCCCGGGTGTGTCCGCCCGAGGGGGCGGCAGGGGCGCAGAAACCACCGTGCAGGCAGGAAAGATGGTGGTAGTGGCTGGCCCAGACGGAGTCGGGCT
The DNA here is from genome assembly GCA_964460115.1 of uncultured Myxococcales bacterium. Taxonomy (GTDB): domain Bacteria; phylum Myxococcota_A; class Polyangia; order Palsa-1104; family JAEUJZ01; genus JAEUJZ01. Next base: position 240 of record CAYWPR010000074.1, on the reverse strand, counting down.
CCTTGGCTTTCTCGAAAAGTTCCGCGAGCGTTAGGCAAGACGCCGAGTGCTTCTCGCTGCACGAATGCGCGAGCAGGCTGGCCGTTGCGTGGCAGTCGTCGCCCGACATGCCCTCCAAGCAGCCGCTTTTGGCCAGGGCTTCGGCATGTTCGAGCTTGGGCGACTTAAGTAGCTCCACTGCCGCACCTAAGAGATCCCCTCATTATGTCGACGGAGCCGGGGATCAGACGATCGCGAAGA
>CAYWPR010000073.1:0-28876 GCA_964460115.1 uncultured Myxococcales bacterium | reverse complement strand
GCGGCGCCGGGAGCGCTACAGCCGGGCAGCGAGCTTATTGCCGAGTACGACGTGCCGAAGCGGGCCTGGTATTTCGAAGAGCAGGCAGCGCCAATCGCGCCGTTTGCGGTGCTGCTGGAGGTCATGCTGCAGACCTGCGGCTGGCTGTCGGCTTACACCAGCGTGTCGCCAAACAGCGACGCCGAAGGCCGCCGCCGAGTGTTTCGCAACCTAGAAGGAACAGTGACGATCTACAGCGAGGTCGTGCCCGCGATGGCGCCGCTGTGCACGCGGGTGAAGCTGCTGTCGGCTTCGGCGCTGCACGGCATGAACTTGTTTAAGTTCAGCGCCGAGTGCACGGCCGGCTCGAAGCTGATCGCGCGGGCGGAATCGGACTTCGGATTCTTTCCGCCGGAGGCCTTTGTCGATCAGGTCGGTCTGCCACCAAGTTCGGCAGAGCGCGAGCGCTACGACGCGCCCGGCCGTTTCTTCATCGATCTGCGCGACCGTCCGGCACGCTACTGCGCAGGTCCGCTGCGGCTGCCCGGACCGATGCTGCTGATGCTGCAGCACGTCGACGCGTATGTACCCGACGGAGGTCGCGCCGGTCTAGGCTATTTGCGGGCGCACAAAAATGTCGATCCCGGCGAGTGGTTCTTCAAGTCCCATTTTTTTCAGGATCCGGTGCAGCCGGGCTCGCTGGGGCTTGAGGGAATCTGCCAGCTTTTGCAGTTCTACATGATCGAGCGAGGACTTGGCGCCGAGCTTTTGGCGCCGCGCTTTGAAACATTGATGCTCGATCGGCCGGCAAGCTGGAAGTACCGCGGCCAGGTGGTCCCAGAGAACCGGCGTATCGGCACCGAGATTGAAATCCTTGAAGTCGGCCGCGATGCGCGAGGACCGTTCGCAATTGCCGAGGGCTGGCTGTGGGTGGACGGCTTGCGGGTCTACCACGCCAAAAACTTCGGAATCCGCGTCGTGTCCGGAGGCAGCAGCGCGGGCTGAGCTTAGGTTAGAGCGAGAAGCTGCTTTGTGAACGCAAGCTGCACCGAATCGCGCGCTGTTTGCGCAAAGCGCTGAAAAAGCGCGCGGCTTTCCGCAGCGTAGATGCCACCGATGATGCGCGGCATCTGGCTTTCCGGAGTTGCGGGCGGCTCGACTCGACCGGTGCCGCTGTCAGCGGGCGCGCGTAGACCGTAGACGATCACGTCTAGGGCCGCCTCCATGGCGGCGCCGGTACACATGACGCAGGGCTCAAGCGTGCTGACCAAAATGCAGTCGCGGCTGGTCTTGGAAATTCGCGCGGCCGCCTTGCGCAGGGTGACCATCTCAGCATGCGCGGTGCGGTCGCCGGAGCGATTGTATTCATTGAAGCCGCGCGCCAAAATGGCGCCATTTCCATCTGCCAGCACGCAGCCGATGGGCGCCTCGCCGCTTTGCAGCCCAAGTTCGGCTTCGCAAAGCGCTTCGCGCATGAGGCTTTCCAGTCGATCCTGCGTCAGGTGTAGCGCGGTCGGCGACGCCAGTTGCAAAGCTTCGTCGAGTCGCGCGAGCAGCGCCTGGGCATCGTCAAAGACGGCGCGGGCGCCGCTCGACAGAAGACAGCGCGGCGACTGAAACCCGGAACTTAGGCCCAGGCCAATGACCCCCGCGAGCTTCGCAGCATGCATGTCGTACAGAGTGTCTCCGACCATCGCGCACTGCGCCGCCGACATCTTCAGCTTATCGAGGGCTGCCATGACAAGGTCGGGAGCGGGCTTGGACTCTTTGGCGTCATCGGCGTTTACGATGAGGTCGGAGACTGCGCCAAGGTCCACTTGCGTCGCTTCCTGCAACACTTGCAGGTTCTGTTTCTGACTTGAAGTCACCAGCGCAACCTTCAGGCCGCGCGCGCGCACCGCGGCCAGCAGCGACAGCGCACCGGGAAACAACTTGAGGCCATTTTTATGCGCGAGCCGAGCAAAGGCTTCGGGTTGGGCCTGGCGCAGGGAGTCGCCATCGCGCGCGTCCACATCCTGTCCCAAAATCGCCGGCACGAGCTTGTCACCGCCTTTTCCGATTTCTACTTCGATGCGGTCGCGACCGACGCGATAGCCGTGCGTTTCGAAGGCCGAACGCCACGCCTCCACATGCACAGCGTTCGTATCGAGAAGGGTTCCATCGATGTCGAAAAGCACTGCATCAAGAGCCATGCACTAAACCTAAGCCACAAGCGCCAAAGTTCACGGAAAAAGCGGCAAAAGTGCTGGCTCAGCAGGATGGAACTAGCGTGAATAGAATTCGATGACTAGGCGTAGATCGATCGCGAAGGGAACTGCGCCTTCGTCGGGCAGCCCGGTGAGGCACGCCGATAGGGCTTTCTCGTCGAGATTTAACCACTCCGGCCGCTGCATGGTGTAGCGCGTGAGCGACTCTTGCACCACTGCCGACTTGGCCATCCGCTCGTCGAGCGAGATGAGGTCGCCCGGGCGCAGGCGGCACGACGGAATGTCGGTACGCCGGCCGTTCACATACACATGGCCGTGGCGCACCATCTGACGCGCCGCAACGATCGTCCGCGCCAGGCCGGCTCGAAACACCAGGTTGTCGAGGCGCCGCTCAAGAAGCTCGACCAGCTTGGCGCCGGTCACGCCAGAGCCCTTCATGGCGTCCTTGACCACGGTGCGAATCTGCCGCTCGGTAAGTCCGTAGTGGTAGCGCAGCTTCTGCTTTTCAAGCAGGTGCAGGGCGAAATCGCTGCGCTTGCGCCGACGCTGGCCGTGCTGCCCGGGAGGATAGGGGCGGCGCTCGATGCTTTTTGCCGACAAGCCGGGCAGCTGAGTGCCCAGGGCGCGCATGACACGCAGACGGGGACCAATGTAGCGGCTCATGATGCTTTGTGAACTCCATGTTGAAATTGAAAATCTTTTTCATTTGCATCTTTTCGCCAGTCCCTGTCAAGGCCCAAGTTGGGCAGTTTCCTATCCACTCGCGGCATTGGCCCGGGCAGGCTCTTGGGAATGAGTGCGGCCTTGAGTACGGCTGCGGTACGATTTCAGCAGTTGCCAGCCGCGCAGCAACAATTGCGTACTGACTCCGGTCATGGCCTGCTGCGAATGCTGCGCGAACCAAGCAAGCTCTTGCGCGCATTCCTCAATAAGCGGTTCGCGCGCTTTGAGGATGCGCTCACACCACTCTGCCAGTTCCGGGTCGTCCGCCGCCGCCGCAGTTTCGCGGAGCATTCTCATGACGTCTAGTCCATGACGCATTCCAAGCAGCGTGCCCCGGTAAGAGGTTTCGACATCCACAAGCAGATCAATTGCGCCCTGGCGCAGCTTGGAAAACATGTCTCCCACCCAGAGCCCGGCAATGCTAACCGGCAGATTGTGATGGCGGGCCCGTATGGGCAGTTCCTCTAGGACGGCATCAGCGTGCCGCGCGACTGCGTCTAGCGCCCGCGCCGGCGGACTTGTGCCAAGGCGCCGCGCTTCGACTCGAGGATGACGCTGCGCCGAGTGCTCGGTCTGAAACAATTCGCGCATCAGACTTTTCAGAAGCCGCTGGCGATTTTCGGCGTCATTTCCTTTTGTACAGGATGTCTGGTGTTCTTGATCAGGCGCAGACGCGAAAGGGATGTCGTGGCGTTCTTGGCTCATGTTGTCCTCTTTTGTCGTTCGTAAGAGATGGCGGCGCGGCAAGAAGCCAGCAAATCTTTGGCCATTTCTGACAACGGAAGAGCTTACGCTTCAAAGTTTTTCGAAGTCTCCTCGCTAAAATGCGAGCTTGCGCTGTCGAAGAGACACAACCGGTACGGCATGAAGTGGGGCGCGCGTATCAGCGCAATGTGTCAATTGCGCTCAATTGTGAGCCGAGTCAGCTAGTCGAAAAAATCTTCGCTGCGAAACTCGAGTGAGGGCCTTTGGGCAGGAATCGCTGCGCGCTCGGCTTCGAGCTTGCGCAGGGCGACGCGGCGAATTTTTCCCGAGACGGTCTTGGGCAGCTCGGCAAATTCAATGCGGCGGATGCGCAAGTAGGGGGCGAGGCGCTTGCGAATGAACGCAAACAGGGCGCGGGCGGTCGCGGAATCAGCCGGCACGCCGGGGCGCAGGACGATAAAAGCCTTGGGCACAGAAAGCCGCAGGGCGTCCGGGGCGGGTACGATGGCGGCCTCGGCAACGGCTTCGTGTTCGAGAAGGGCGCTTTCGAGCTCAAAGGGGCTTACGCGATAGTCGGAACTTTTGAAAATGTCGTCGCCGCGGCCTACGTAGTGGTAATAGCCGTCGGCGTCGCGAGTGGCCTCGTCGCCAGTGCGGTAGCAGCCGTCGGCCATCACGGCAGTTGTGCGGTCTGCATCGTCGCAGTAACCGACCATGATGCCGACGGGACGCGGTACAAGCCGCACGACGATCTCCCCATCGGCCTGTCCTTCGCTAGTGGGCCGGCCCTCGCTGCCGAGAAGGGCGATGCGATAGCCGGGTAAGGGCCGGCCCATGGATCCGGGCCGCACCGGCTGTTCCGGCGAGTTGCCTATAAGGGCGGTGGTCTCGGTTTGCCCGAAGCCATCGCGAATCCTGAGCCCCCAGGCGCTATGCACCCGCTCGATGACTTCGGGGTTTAAGGGCTCGCCGGCGCTGACGAGCTCGCGCAGCGCTTTGGGCCGTGGTCCGAGCTCGCCGACAAGCAGCATGCGCCAAACCGTGGGAGGGGCGCACAGGGTTGTGACTTCGGCCCGCAAAAGCAGCGCCAAGGTGTCTTTGGCGCTAAAGCGGGCGTATTGATGGCTGAGTACCGTGGCCTCGGCGTTCCAGGGCGCAAAGACGCTGCTCCAGGCGTGCTTGGCCCAGCCGGGAGAGCTTACGTTATAGTGGACGTCGCCGGGCTGACAGCCGATAAAGTACATCGTCGATAGGTGACCGACGGGGTAGCTAGTGTGAGTGTGCAAGACGAGCTTTGGCTGCGCTGTGGTTCCGGATGTGAAATACAGCAAAAACGGATCGCTGGCTTGGGTTTGGCCTTGGGGCCTAAAGATTGCGGATTCTGCATACCCCGCAGCAAAATCCCAGTGTCCGGGGGCGGGCGGGCCGTCCCCGACCACGATCTTTGTGACTTGCGGCGGCAGGGTTTGTAGCGCATCGGCCCCTGCCAAAAGGATGACGTGTGAAATGTTGCCTCTGTGCACTCGCGCAAGCAAGTCGGCCGATGGCAATAAGGGCGTGGCTGGCGCCACCACGGCACCAAGCTTCATAAGGGCGAGCAGAGATTCCCAAAGCTCGCTCGTAATCGGCAGCATGACAAGTACGCGATCGCCGCGCTGCACCCCGATGCGCGAAAAATAGTTGGCGAGCCGCGCCGAGCGCTCGGAAAGGTCCTGAAATGAGAGTTTTACATCCGAGGATCCATCGGGCGCGCTCGAACCGTCACGCGCAATCCACAGCGCCGGGTTGTGGTTTTTGCGGGCAATCACATCGAAATAGTCCAGGGCCCAGTTGAAGGTCTTAAGCGCGGGCCAGCGAAACTCGGCGCAGGCACGCTCATAGTCGGTACGGTGACGAAGGAGCAGGTCGCGAGCGTAAAGAAAATCTTCAGTAGACATCACCAGGTCCCCTCTCCAAAAGCGCACCTCCCGAGTTTAGACTTCGAAAACGGTTTTAGGGGGGTGCTTTTTAGGAAGGAGTCTACTCTTTTTTAGGAATGGGGTTTTCAACTTGCACAGGCGCGCGACGGCGGGCCAGTTCCTCGCGAACTTTTTCATATTCATGTAGCGCTTCTTGCGGAAGCGAATCCGCCAAGTACGCCAGCATCGTTAAATCCCGATCCAGCTCTTGCAAGCGCGCCTCAAGTTCTTCCACGGTTTCCATTTTTTATATCCTTGTTTGTATGGATATACCGATCATTGACTGTAAGAACTATTTAGAAGTTCTGGTGTTCGGCGCGCAAAAGGCCGCTCATTGTACTGCGTATCCATTTGGCCACTTTGACTTGAGTCGGATCGTCATAATTTAGTTTTGTCTCTTTCCAATATGGAATTTTGCTCGGATCATTATTGTGATCCACGATAAACTGTGCAACCTCTTTCGGAACGCCTGATTGATTTACTTGGCCATTTGCATCTATTCGAATTGATCTAATCTTTGCTTCTACATTGCCCTCGGCTCGCACAATCGCTTGATCCAGGCGATTGCGATGTTCTTCATAATGCGCAGTTAAATTGGGATCTCCGGCAGCCTCAATCATGGATCCCGCTTCTCCTGCGGTACCGCCGGTTCGAACTCCCGTCTTAGCATCCTTTTTCCCGGTTACGGACTCAATCGACTGCTGCACAGTTGTGTCTTTAAAGGGCGTATCTGGTCCGCGAATGTCGATGATTTTACTAGCTTCCGGCGAAGCATAATTGGCTTCCGAATCGCCAACAACCACAGCCATCGAGGCTTTAGAGCTCGGCAAGCGCCATTCATCCAGCCCAGCCAGTTTTAAAAGCTCCCGTTCCGCATCTGTGAACTGCGTTTCAAGATTTTGGGAATCGAACTCGCCTGTCTTCGAATCTGTTTTGGGACGGGCGTCAGCAATTTTTTTCACAAGCGAGTCCAGAGCTTCGCTTTGCGCTTTAGCGGCCGCGGGATCTGCCGGCACAGTCATTTTCTGTTTGATGACGATTTTGATCATATTTGAGAAAAATGCGCTTGGCGAGGCTTGATGCTCGAGCACTATGCGCCGAATTCGGCTGATTCGTGCTCGGTTCTCGGCGGCAATTTGCGGATCTGGATGGTTGGGATCAAATTCTTTGGCCAACTGATGAACTGCCGCTTCGGCTCCTTTGATATGGTGAGTGACCAGGCTGGCCAGACCGGCTTCTTTGACAGAATCCGAGAAAATTGATGCCAGAATCGCATCTTCCATTTCAACCGCGTTTAACTTAAGCCGAAGTCCTGCTTCATAGACGCGATCGATTTCAATCTCAGTGTGCTTTTTATTGAATTTTTGATATTGAACGGCATCTTTTACACGTTTTGCTAGTTTTCCAATTGCCGATTTCCGTTCAGCCGGATCTGAATTATTTCGAGCTTGCGCTTTCTCGCCGCTGGATACGCTGCCTGAAGCCATATCGAACATTTGTTTGTTGGCACGCGCCAAGCTTTTAAAAATGCGTTCTTTTTGCTCGGGAGCAAGCAAAGTATCATTTGTCAATTTTTCTAAAACATTGCTCTGACTTTGTCCATCTACAGAGCGTGTCGGAACTTCTGCCAAACGCCGCTTTGTTTTATCCACAAGTGTAGCCATATCTTCTGGCTCTTTGAAGTTTTCCTTCAATCCCTGATTTTCCAAAATTTCATTGGTCTTTTTGATGTCGTGAATGTCACGGGCCAAAATCCGCTCATCGGTAACCGCCGGCATGCCAGCTTCTTTGGCCTTCGAGGTAGTGGGAGCGCGCAGCGGTTCTTCTTCGCTTACCGGACGGCTGGATTCACTGTCTTTAGGAGCCGCCGCAGGGTGTGATTCTGTTTCGCTAGGGAGCGACTTGTTTGCGGCTGCAGAAGGGCTTTGTTCATGGCTCGGCAGAACGCCCTCATCATGCACTGCGGGCATGCCGTCATAAATCGGTTTGGAGGGAGTTGGGATGACCAGTGCACCATCGGGCGCAGCGGATGGGGAAGTGCCCGCCGAATGCGCCGGTGCAGCATCTACTGGGGACACACCGGCATTCTGCGGCGAAGCGGCGCCTCGTTTCCCTGCATAAGGGACGAATCCGCCGCCAACATGTTGCCATTGCGGAGCCCCATTGATCATCATTGTCTGATAATTGACGTCACCCGAGACGATGACTTTCGGCTCAACAGCTGGAGTTGGCGCCGCGGGGGGAGGTGCCGATTTCGAAATCTGCGGAACTACGGCGTAGGGCTGGTTGCTGATCGGATTCAGAGTTCCACTCGCATCCTGTAAGAGAAGCGTTCCATCATACATAAATAGTCTTTCGCCAGGCCCCAATGTGAATCCCGGCGGCAAATTCGCTTCTGCTGGATTAACAGGAGTGAATTCCGGAATATGCGGCTGCGGGCTGCCATGGCCCTTTCCGCCCGCAGCGCCCTTTGCATGGGCGTGCTGTCTTAAGCCGTCGCGGGCGCCACTGACGCCCAGCACAAAGGCATTCATGGCTTCCCACGGATTTATATGAAAGCCATGTCCGGCCGCCGCCTCCAGGCCGGTTCCGCCGAGTGCACCAAGCGTACCGCCAAGGCCGCCGGACAACAGTGTGCCAAACCGCCCGCTGCCGCCTATTTCGCTGCCGCCTATTCCGCGACCGATCACTGATGCGACACTGCCTTTTAGCCCGCCCATTCCCGAAGCCTTCAAAACATCTCCGGCAGATCCGCCATCGAGGGCAGCGTTTATTCCGCCACTTATGGAGCCGCTGGCAAAGCCGAAGGCCATATCTGCAGCGTATCCTTTTACTCCTTGCGTTCCAGCTAGAAGCTTCGGCGCAATTCCCATGGTTGCGGCGTTAATGCCGGTGTTGACCACGTCTTTGGCAAATTCCCCGCGGGTATAGGAACCGCCTAAGACAAGCTCCTTGGTTCCCATGCTGGCCAAACCGCCAAGCAGCGCACCGGCCGCGCCGCCAGTTGCCAAGGTGACGGCAGCGCCTGCCGCCAGCGCCAGCTTTTCGGCGACATCGCGTTTGGCTTCTTCGTAGGCTTCCAGAGAATCTTTTTGAAAACTGGCGACTTGATTGATCTGTTCTTGCAAAGAAGCCTGGCTATCCGGATCAAGGTATTTTTGACGTTCTGTTTTTACCTTTTGCAGTAACTTCTGGATTTTATCATATTCTTCTCTTAAATCTTCAATTTCATAATCGAATTTATCGATTTTATCAAGCGGATTGATTCCTTGTTTTTTGAATTCTTCTTGAATAGCATGATTGCTAAATGCTCTAATCAGCTTGATGATTCCTAGTTGTTGTTCTTGAATATATTCTCCTTCACGGCGTAATCTGTCGATCAAGCTCAATGCTTCTAAACGTTCAAATTGAAAATCTTCAATGCGCCCTTCGTCTTTGAATATATCTACAATAAAATTGGTGTATTTATCCGGCCGCTCAAAAAAGTGCATCTCACGGCGCTGCCGTATCATTTTATCGTTCGGTGATTCTTCGGGAAGTGGTTTGCCTTCGAATTCGGCAACTAGGGCCTCGGTAATGTGTTTGATCTGCTTGCCGACAAGCCCTCCGCCAAATAAGCCAAGTGCTTCCTTTTCGCCGGTTGCCATATAAATGATTTCAATAAAGTTTGGATTTTTGTACTTTCCGTCATATGTATCTTTTAATTTTCTAAGTGCCGATAGATCTTTTCCTTCTAGGACTTTCTTGATCAATTCTCTATCGATAGAATTTATATCATTATTGACGGCAAATTGTATTGCGTCTTCATCGTTCATTTTGCCTTGAGCAACCAATTGATCCGCTTTTAGTTTTTCCAGGACATGCATTCGAGCAGCGAGCATTCCATCGAACGGCGACAGGCCCTTCTTTGCGTCGGCAAACTTCTGCAGCTCTGGGTCTTCATTAAACTTCTTCTTAATTAAATCTCTTTGTTCAGTTTTTTTCCCTTCAAATTCCTGAAATATCACTTCTGGATTGAAAAACCAGGAATTGCCTGTCGCTTCTCCTTTGATTCTTAGAAAAGAGATTTGTTCTTCTCGATTTTCTAGTTTCGGATCTAGCTGCGTCTTAGCGATGGCTCGATCGGTTTGACTCACCCCTAACCCTAAGCCGAATGTGCCGCCTCGTCCACCGTATCCCCCGTACATTGAATTCAGTGCTTCTGCAGAACGTGCGTAATCGATCAATCCATTGAACAAAGCATTTACTGGCCATTTTTCAAAAGTATCACTAATTTGACTCGTTATCGTGTATTGATATTCAATTCTTGCTCGCTTTAATATATCACTCCGTAATTTGTCATCTTTGATAGCATTTATCTCTTGCAAAATTGCTATGACTCTTTTCGCATCTATACCATAAAGGAAACCTTTTGCATTTTTCAGTGCTTCAAGATAACTATGGCTGCGATCATTGCCGTCAAAAGAAGCTTCTATTTGTTTAAAATTGCTACTGGTCTGTTCTTGGTTTTTTCCACTTTGTCCAAATCCTTTTTGATAAGCTCAAACAGAAAATCATTTTCATTGTAATGATTTTTGAGTATCGGATCCTCATCGGAATGCCGATTTTTCCATTCTGGTCCAAACTGCTTGAAATATCTTGTTTTGATTTTCGACAATTGGTCCGGAGATTTGCCGCGCAATAAATCTATGACCGGAGCTTCTGAGACCCACATCGCGTTAAGCTCGTGACCAAGCGCGGTCACTGTCTTGGCGATCTCTTTTTCATCGGTCGGCGGAGGCGCGCCAGGCGGCGAGGCAGGGTTTGAAGCGGCCGTCCCAGGCAAGGCCCCTCCTGCTAGGTGGGTGTTGGCGCCTGAGGAATTCGCCCCAGTGCTCCACGCTTGAGATTTTGAAGCATCAGTAGTCCCAGGCGTTCCCTTTATTTCGTGTTCGGACATCGACTTCCTCGTGCTGCGTTAAGGATTTACGAGTCGCCAACCTATTGTATAGGCCCTTACCCGATACAGATAACTCCCATTAAGATATCGTCGCCACGTTCGAGTTCGTTGCGGGCGCCGACATGTAGTTATGATGGATACGGATTGCGCCGTCGCGAAGATCTTGCTGCGACGACGAAGCTGCATCCTTTTATAGGGAGTGCTTTCCCATGTTCTTTGGCGCCACATGCTGTGGAAAGCTCCTATCTCGACCTACACAAAAAGATAAAGGCGCATGAAAACGTACCTGTTAAGCACGTTTATCGAGAAGCGATGTAGCTCTTGTACACTTTGGCCCGCATGTCCAAGCCATTTGCTGAACACGACTTCATCGGGGACATATTCCTTTTTGTCGAGGTAGCCAGGCTGCGCAGCTTCAGCCGCGCGGCGGTATCCCTGCAAGTTTCGCCATCGCTTTTGTCGCGGCGAATCGCCGGGCTGGAAAAAAGGCTGGGGCTGCAACTTATTAAGCGCACGACTCGAAAGCTAGAGCTTACAGACAGCGGGGCCTTATACTTCGAGCGCTGCTCCCTATTAGTTGCCGAAGCGCGAAGCATTGATGAGCAGATGCAGCAGCGGATATCGGCGCCGCAAGGCCATCTGCGCATCGCGATGCCTGTTGATTTTGGGCTTATTCTCATGCCCTCCCTGCTGGAAGAATTTGGTGCCCTGTATCCGAAAATTTCCGTCGAATGCGACATTTTAACGCAAGGCGTGGATCTTATGGCGGGGCGCTTTGATCTGGCCATTCAGTTTGGCGATCTGCCCGACTCGACGCTGGTGATGCATCCGCTGGTTAGCTTTCAGAATCATATCTATGCCGCGCCGGCTTATCTGAAACGCTGCGGCACGCCCAGACATCCAAATGATCTAAGTGCGCATGAATGCATCCTTCAAATTCTAGGAACTACAAAATGGAGTACGTGGTCCCTGCGCAAGGACAAAGAAAGTTTTGACGTGCAGGTGAAAGGCAGGCTGGCGCTAAACAATATGAGCATGCTCAATCGACTTGTTTCTAGCGGAATGGGAATCGGCATTCTTGCCGATTTTGTTGCACGCGACAATCTGCGGGCGGGGGTTCTGGTTCGTCTACTCCATTCCTGGTCAATGGCGGCGCTGCCCGTGGTGGCGGTCAGCACAACCCGCATGCTGCCTGCCAAGACCAAGGTTTTTATCGAATTCCTACGCACACGACTTGCCAGCTTTCGCGGTGAAACGCACTGACATCTTGCCAGTTCCTAAAATGCCAATTTTAGCCGCTACTTGAAGACAAGTATTTTGGTCAATCGATGTTTTTGCAAAAGACTTTTCTATGGATGGAACAATCCTTGTCAGGCTTGCAGATGGCGCTAAAAACTCCAAGATTAGCGACTGAATACAGCAGCTTGCGCGGTCTGGGATGCAGCCATTCAAATACGATTGAAAGGTGCAAAATGGCAGTTCTGAAATTTTAGAAAAACTTTGCGCTGTACTTTTTTTTCTGCGCAGCCAATATCATTCCAGCTTTAGTAACTTTGGTTCCACCGAGCTTGCGACTGTAGAGCCGACCCCGCCTACCTCTGCTTGAAGCAACCCCTTCAAGTTTGCATGGGAATGCTGGTCTAGATCGGACGCGCCGAAATATGGCGAGCCGCTGTTCTATACGCACGCGCTTTTGCTGAACCTAAGGTTGATATTTCGCATCAAACCCATGGCGTCGCTGGACACGCTGACCAGCATGACTTGTGGTTTTTCCGCTGTAACGAGGTCAGCCCATGCAGCCCTTTTCATTGCCCGATTTTTATATGCCCTACCCGGCGCGACTAAACCCGCATCTAGAGGCCGCGCGCGTCCATTCCAAAGCTTGGGCGTATGAAATGGGAATTCTCGGCTCGCAGAAAGAGGCGCGCAACTCAGCGGTCTGGGATGAATCTGTTTTTGACTCCCACGACTACGCACTGCTTTGTGCCTATACGCATCCGGACTCTTCCGAGGAAGAGCTGAATTTGATCACCGATTGGTACGTCTGGGTCTTTTTCTTCGACGATGATTTCTTAGAGCTGTTCAAGCGCACCAAAGATACAGCGGGCGCCGAAGACTACCTTGATCGGCTGCACGCCTTCATGCCGGTCGAGCCCAGTGCCAATCCTCAGCTTGCAAAAAATCCGGTAGAGCGCGCCCTTGCCGATTTGTGGGCGCGGACGATTCCCAGCGCATCGAAAGAATGGCGCGTCCGCTTTGTCGAAAGTACCCGCAATCTTTTGGATGAGTCGCTTTGGGAACTGGCGAACATTCAAAACAATCGCGTCGCCAACCCCATCGAGTATATCGAGATGCGCCGCAAAGTGGGCGGGGCTCCCTGGTCGGCGAATCTCGTCGAACACGCCGTAGGCGCCGAGGTTCCGGCGGCAATCGCCAAAACCCGCCCCATGCGGGTTTTACAGGACACCTTCTCTGACGGCGTACACCTGCGCAATGATCTTTTTTCCTACCAGCGCGAAGTGGAACAAGAAGGAGAAAACGCCAACTGCGTACTGGTTTTGCAGCGTTTTCTCGACACAGATGCGCAACGCGCAGCCGATCTGACCAACGACATTCTGACTTCTCGATTGCAGCAATTCGAGAATACGGCTCTCGTTGAGGTTCCGGCGATCTGCCTTGAGTACGGCCTATCCCCAAGTCAATGCCAGGACGTTTTTAAGTACACCAAAGGTCTGCAGGATTGGCAGTCGGGCGGACACGAATGGCATATGCGTTCCAGCCGCTATATGAATGCCGAAGCGGATCGCTCGGGCGGAATGTGGACACTGCCGCTTGGACCAAGCGGACTTGGTGCAGGTGCCGCGCGTATAAAGCTGTCCGAAGGAGCGCTGGGTTTAAAAACGCGGTGGCGCAGCTACTCGCACTTGCCGCACAAGCCGGTCGGAAATGTGGAGCGGCCGAAGTTTTATATGCCCTTTGCGCCGCGCTTCAATACCCACATGGATGGGGCGCGCCAGCATGTTGTGGAGTGGTCTCATCAGGTAGGCATTCTGTCGAGCATCGGCGGAATGTGTGTCTGGGACGAGCCCGAACTGCGCGAATACGACTTCGCGATGTGCGCCGCGGCCTGCCAACCAGAGGCTTCTTTGCCGGAGCTTGATATAACCACCGACTGGTTTACCTGGGCTACCTACGCCGACGACTATATTCCGCTCATGTTTGGGCGGACGCGCGATCTGCACCACGCCAAGCTGTATGTAAAAGGCCTAGACGCGTACATGCCGCTTGACTGCGGCGCCATCCCAGCGCCCAGCGACCCGGTTCAGTGCGGTCTGGCTGATCTGTGGTTGCGCACTGCATCTCCCTTGCCGATGTCCGCTCGAAAGTCGTTTCGTGTACTGGTTCAGGAAATGCTTCAAAGCTGGATTTGGGAACAGATCAATCACGTTCAAAATCGTGTTCCCGATCCGGTGGACTACGTTGAAATGCGCCGTCAGACTTTCGGTGCCGAGCTTGGCATGAGTCTGGCCCGATTGACCTTGGATGCGGAACTTCCGGTCGAAATCTTTAAGACCCGAACGATGCGCGCTCTTGTCAACAGCGCGGCCGACGCGGTCGGCATGATCAACGACATCGTATCCTATCGCAAGGAAGTCGAGCTGGAAGGCGAGCTGAATAACGGCGTGCTGGTCGTTGAGCAGTTTCTGAATTGCTCGCCGCAGAAAGCCATCGACATCGTCGGCGAAATCTCGGCAGCGCGACTGCGCCAGTTCGAGCACGTCAAAGCCACCGAGCTGCCCGTACTTTTTGCGCACCATCAGCTAAGTCCGCGCGCGCGCGCGGAACTGCTCAAGTATGTAGATATTATTCAGAACTGGATTGCCGGCGTGGCGCACTGGCACTTCGTGGTTCCGCGCTACATAAACTTGCGCCAGCATCCCCATCAGGCGGCTGGGTCGCCGATTTCAAGCACTCCGGGTGGTTTGGGTACGTCCGGAATTCGGCGCCAGCCCCAGTTTCCTCGCACAGTCAACGCGCCACCGCCGCGCGAAGTTTCGGCGACCGCAGCGCCGCAAATTCCCAGCGGATTTGGCAGCGCAGCCGCGCACCTTGTCACGTCCCCGCAAAAAGACCAAAAAGACGACGCCGCGCCGCCGCGTGAGGTTTCGAGAAACGCCGCAATTCCGCAGCGCCCCGTCGGGCTTGGAACAGAAGCGGCAAATCTGGTCGCGCAACTTCAGGCGCAGCCTCATTCCACAAGCTCCCATTCATAAAGACGCAGTTCCCTTGTTCGTAATTTACAGAAACTAGGAGGTCCGTATGTCGATCGAACAAAAGAACCAACCAGGCACGCAAAATGACAAGCAGCAGAGCAGCTTGGATACCTCAGCAGCGCGAAACTTGGCGACCACGACCAAGTCGCCGCCACAAATGCAGGGCATCACGTCCCGCTGGTTGCTCAAACAGCTACACTGGATCAGTGTGCAAGGCGGTGTGTTTCGTGTAAACCGCCGGCTTAGCTATTCTGTCGGTGACGGCCGCGTTACTTTTACCAGCACCGGCTCCAAAGTGCATGTCATTCCGCAAGAGCTGTGTGAACTTCCGTTTTTGCGCGGCTACGAAGACTTGGAAGTTCTGCAGATCCTGGCCAATAAATTCGTACAGCGTGAATTCAAGGCCGGAGAAGTAATCGTCGAGCATGGCAAACCCGCTGATTCGATTGGCCTTATTGCCCACGGCAAGATTAACAAGATCGGCGTTGGCAAATACGGCGACCAGACCATCCTAGAAACCCTGGCCGACGGCGATCACTACTCGTGGGAAGCGATTCTAGAAACCAAGGACTTCTGGCAGTTTACCGCCAAGACGGTCACGCCGGCCACGGTATTGACCCTGCAGCAGTCGGTGTTCGAAGATTTGGTTTCTCAGTTTGACTCGCTGCGCAAGCATATTGATGCCTTCAAATCGCGGGCGAAAAAGCCCAAGGATCAGACTGGTGAGGCCGCCATCGAACTGGCCGCCGGTCACAAAGGCGAGCAGGTCCTGCCCGGAACTTTCGTCGATTACGAACTGAATCCCCGCGAGTATGAGCTGTCGGTGGCGCAGACGGTGCTGCAAGTTCATACCCGTGTTGCCGATCTGTTTAACAATCCGATGAATCAGACCGAACAGCAATTGCGGTTGACCATCGAAGCCCTGCGCGAGCGGCAAGAGTACGAAATGCTCAACAACAAAGAAATCGGCCTGCTTTATAACGCCGATTTGAAGCAGCGCATCCATACGCGCAGTGGTCCGCCGACTCCGGACGATATGGACGAGCTTTTGGCCCTGGTTAACAAAGAGCCGAGCTTCTTTTTGGCGCATCCACGGGCCATCGCCGCATTTGGTCAGGAATGCAACCGCCGCGGTATTTATCCGGCAGCTACCGACCTAGGCGGTCACAAGATTCCGGCGTGGCGCGGCGTTCCGATCTTCCCATGCAGCAAGATTCCCATTTCGGACACCCGCACAAGCTCTATCATGCTGATGCGAACCGGCGAAGCCAATCAGGGCGTTGTCGGCCTGCATCAGACCGGCATCCCCGATGAGTATCAGCCGGGTCTGAATGTCCGTTTCATGGGCATCAACGAAAAGGCAATTATGCAGTACCTGGTTAGCGCCTACTATTCCGTGGCGGTCCTTGTACCCGACGCCTTGGCCATTCTGGAAAGCGTCGAGCTAGGCCGCAGCGGAGACTAGAAGCGGTCTTCTAGGTCTAAGGACTCAAGACCCCGCGGTCGCGGTAGGGATCGCGACCGCGGGTCTGCGATGAAAAGTTGGAAAAGGACGCGGACACTTATTTGCAGTGAGTAGAATCATGACGAAACGAAATCCATTCACGATTTCTGGCGGCCAAGCGCAACAAATGAGTCTGTCGACCGCCGCGGCGCGCAACCTGACAACGACCACCAAGTCGGCGCCGCAGATGCAAGGGATTAGTCCACGGTGGCTGCTAAAGCTTTTGCCATGGGTGGATGTTTCGGGCGGCGTTTACCGCGTCAACCGCCGCCTAAGTTATGCGCTGGGTGACGGAATTATCAATGTGACCGAGGTCGGTTCGTCGATGCGAGTGATTCCGCACGAGCTTGGCGAATTGCCGCTTTTGCAGGGGTTTTTAGATAGCGAAATTTTGGAAGCGCTGGCCGATAAATTTGTGCAAAGCGAGCATGCGCCCGGCCAAGCCATTGTGAGCGCGGGGCAGCCGGCCGATTCGGTATTTGTGCTGGCGCGCGGCAAAGCCAAAAAAGTGCAGGCCGGAAAGTACGGCGATCTGATCGAGCTTGGAGTCCTTACGGATGGCGGCCATTTTGGCGATCGCGCATTGGTAGAACCGGCGAGAGCTTGGGATTTTAGCGTGCAGGCCCTAAGCCCTTGCACGGTGCTTTCGCTAAAACGGAATATTTTTGACGAAGTACTGCGCGAGTCCCCGTCCTTGCAGGCACATCTTGCGGCGCTCTTTTCGCGTCTTTCCAAACCGCAGGACAAAGACGGGCAAGCTGCAATCGCGCTAGCCGCCGGTCACAAAGGCGAGCCGCAGTTGCCGCAAACCTTTGTCAACTATGAATCCCAACCTCGAGAATATGAACTATCGGTGGCTCAGACCATTCTGAATGTACATACTCGAGTCGCCGATCTTTACAACGGTCCGATGGATCAGACCAAGGAACAACTGCGGCTGACCATCGAAGCACTGCGCGAACGCCAAGAGCACGAACTGCTTAACAACACCGATTTTGGGCTGCTTCACAATGTGGAGCCCAAACAACGTCTCGCGACGCGCAAAGGACCGCCGACGCCGGACGATATGGATGAACTTTTGTGCCGCCGGCGCAAGACCCAGCTATTTCTGGCACCGCCTTTAGCAATTGCAGCATTCGGCAGAGAATGCAATGCGCGCGGGATTTATTCGGAAACAGTCATGCTGGATGGCAAGCCCGTTCAGGCCTGGCGCGGAGTTCCTTTTTTGCCCTGCAACAAGATTCCCATCAGCGATGCGCGGACGACTTCCATCCTGGCGCTGCGTTTTGGTGCGAATCATCAGGGTGTGATCGGTCTGCGTCCGACCGGACTGCCCGATGAGTACGAACCCGGCGTCAGCGTCCGCTTTATGGGAATTAATGAAAAGGCCATCATTTCGTACCTGGTCAGCACTTACTACTCGGCGGCGATTCTGGTGCCGGATGCGCTGGGAGTGCTTGACAACGTCGAGCTAGGCCGCTGATGGCGACAGCCACCTCTTTGGCAGCGCCGCCATTGCCAGTCGAGTTGCGCCCCCTTATCGATGAGGCCCTGGAGCGTTTTCTGCCCGCCGCAACTGTTCAGCCAGAACCACTGCACCGAGCCATGCGCTATGCGGTCTTTGCCGGCGGCAAGCGCATGCGGCCGCAATTCCTGTTGAAAGTGGCGCAGGCCTGTGGCGTTCAAAAACTGGAATTCGATCTCGCGCTGCGCGCCGCCTGTGCCGTCGAGCTTATTCATATTGCATCGCTCGTGCACGACGATTTGCCCTGTTTTGACAACGCCGCGTGGCGCCGCGGACAACCCACCATCCATGTCCTATTTGGCGAAGCCCGTGCGCTTCTGGTTGGCGATGCGCTCTTGGCGCTTGGCTTTGAACTTTTGGCTGGAGCACCGCGCTCGCTGGCGGCTCGAACGGTACGGCTTGTGCAACTTCTAGCGAGCGCCACCGGATCGAGCTCGGGACTTGTAGGCGGACAAGGGCTGGAGCAGGAAAACGGCGCAGGACTTCGCCCGGCTGGCTGCGCCGAAAATTACCACGCCATGAAAACCGGAGCGCTGTTTGGCATGGCGGCCCAGGCTGCCGCCGTGTCCGCGGGTTTGCCAAGCGCGGAAGCCTGGGCCAATGTCGGCTGGCTCGTCGGCAGGGGGTATCAATTGGCGCATGCCTTGATGGCGCTGTCTTTGGCGCAGCCGTCGCTTACCGGTTCGTCAGAAACGCTTGCGGCGTCTTGTTCCAATTCGCCCGCAGCGCCCTATGCGGAATTTCTAAAAGCGCAGCTTCGTGCCCTTTCTAGCACGCTGCATCAGCGCATTTACGGACTGGCGGCAGCGCCTGAACCCCTGCTTGAATTTCTGGACGAACTCAGCGATTCGTTGTTGCAGCCGCAAAACCAAACGATAGCGGCGCCTACGCCTGTCCTCTGAGCCCATGCCAACCGCGCTTTACAAGGTCCATAACGGGCCACCAATTCCGCAGCCACGTGCATAGGAGTACGAATGAAAGTCTCCGAAGAACTTCTCCTGCAAAACGGCATGTACGCCGGCATTGCGCTGCTTTTGGTCATTTTGGGCATAGTGCTTTTGACCAGTCTATTTCTCAGACTGGTGCATCTGCTTTTGCTTTCCAGAATCTGGCGCAGCTCCGCCGCAACCAAGGACGCCGTGGGGCGCACAGTCTGGCGCTGGGCATTTGGCTTCATGTTCTTCATGCTGGTGCTTTTGATCGGCGGACTGCTACTTGTCACGCATCTAAAGATGCGCCTTGGCGATTTGGTACACAGCGTTTTTTTACGACTGCAAACCAAAGATTGGATCGGTCTTGGCCTGGTCGTGCTCAAAACCCTGGGAGTGCTACTGCTGGGCTTTTTGGCGGCACGACTGCTCGTCATGTTGCTTGCCTATGTACAAGAGCGACTGCACAGCTCTGAAGTTCTAACCGGACATCGCGAGCGCCTCGGCGAACTTTTAGACCGCTTGCGCCGGGCGCTCTCGACAACGTTGCTTTTTGGAACTTTGCTGCTATGTACGCAGATCCTTGGATTGCCAGAAGGCGGACAACGCATTTTGGGCTTTGTCTCCTATGTATGCATTGCCATCTATATTGCCCATTTTGCAGTCGGCACGGCTCACTTGGCTATCGATGTGTTTTTCGATCTATCCGAAGTCCTTCGAGAGCAAGAAAATCCGCTGCGTTATCTCAGTCGCTTTCGCCATCTCAGCCCACTGACCAAACGCACCGCCGACTACTTCATCTACGTCGGGGCGGCCACCTGTACGATAGAGCAAATCATTCCAGGCACATGGGAGGCGCAGCTCGGACGCCTGGCGCTGCGCGTCATTGCTATTTTTTACCTGAGCCGCGTTCTTATCGAAGTCTGCGTGCTGTTTACGAATGAGTTTTTTCTGTCTCGCGCTGAGCAAAATCCAGCCGAGCAGCAAAAGCGGCAGACTCTACTTCCGATCGCCACAGGTCTATTGCGCTATGGAATCTATTTTTCGGCCATCGTAATGATTCTGCGCGAGGCCGGCATCGATCCGACTCCGCTTTTGGCCGGGGCCGGAGTCGCCGGAGTCGCCATTGGCCTGGGCGCTCAAGCATTTGTCGGCGACATCGTCGCCGGTTTCTTTATTCTGTTTGAGAATCTATTTTTGGTCGGCGATTTTATTCAGGTCGGCGAAGTCAAAGGCAAAGTCGAAGAGATCGGTGTACGAGTTACCAAGATTCGCGACGAAGCTGGTCTTTTACATGCCATTCCCAATGGCGAAGTGCGCAAAGTTTCCAGCCATTCAAAAGGCTACGTCAATGTCGTGATCGATATTCCGGTTCCTTATGACGAGAATCTGCACCAAATTTTCGCGGTGCTTCGCCAAAAAATGGGCGAAGTACGCGCAAGCCAGCCGGATATCCTTGAGGCAACTGACTTCAGCCTTGAGGATTTGCGCGAATCGGCCGTGCTTTTGCGCACCATTACGATGGTAAAACCCGGTATGGCCGATGAGCTGTCGGCCGTCTTGCGTCTAGCATTTTGGGACGCGCTTTTGGCCGCGCAAATTGGTGCTCCGTATGCGCGCCGCATGCTGCTATCGCCTTCTCAGCTTGCTAGCAAGACCGCGCCGTTTACGCCCAAGCCAAGCGATGCCGTTTATCGTACGGATATACAGAAAATCAAAGCCTATCACCTGTATCTGGCCCTGGATGTCGACGACAATGGCTATCTTGAGCAGGCAGATCTGGAAGCGCTCGGACGCCGGCTTATCGAAAATCAGAAGCGCGAGCCCAATTCCCCCATTCATGTCGAGCTGCGCACCGAGCTTGGTGCTTACTGGAAGGCGCTGCAGGAGTTTGTCGATCGCAATCAGGATGGTCGCATTTCTAAAGAAGAGTACATTCAGTTCTGCGCCAGCTTGGCCGCAGATCTGAAAGGCCCGGCTGGTGTAACCGTACAGTCGCTTTCTAACGTCCTGTTTATGGTCTGCGATCGAAATCACACCGGCACACTTTCCGAGCACGAATTCGTGCAATTTGCTCGAGCTTATGGACTTTCCGACGCTGCGGCCGTCGCCGGATTTAAGTTGATCGATCACGACCGCAATGGTTCTATCACCAAAGAAGAATGGCTGCGCTTTATGCGCGACGTATTTCTGAGCCGCAAGCTCAACGACGCCGCAGCCGTGGTCTTTGGCCCCGGCTGTCGAGAAAACGGAACCGATTTCGCCAAGCAAAGGATTCTCTAAAGTTTCACTTGGACCAACTTTGGGGCGCAGGTCAACAGTCCTGTTAGTCGCTTCGCTTAACGAATCCTATCTACAAGAAGTTCGACATCTCCATTAACGATGCCAAGCGGTACATAGGTATGATGGCCCTCATACTCTTTGGCGAAGCGCAAAGAGCAGCGCGAAAGGAACATGTGCCAGAAAGCTTTGACCTCGACGCTGGCGAGCTGCGCACCGATGCAGGCGTGTGCCCCAGCCCCAAATGGCAGGTAGATCGCTTTGTGGCGCTTTTCTTCCGCGCGCTCGGGCAAAAATCGATCCGGATCGAAACGCAGCGGTTCAGTCCACCACTTGGGATCTCGGCCCAGCGTGCTAGTCATCAGCATGACAAGCGTCGCGGGAGGAAGGCGATGCGGACCCAATTCGACCTCGCATAATGACTGCCGACAGATCGTTGCGGCGACGGGAAAAAGTCGCAGGGATTCCTTCCACACGCGCTCCTGGATTTCGAGCCCACGAAGCAGTTCGGGGCCAGGGCGCTCTGCGGCGAGACTTACAGCCTCCTTCCGCAACCGCTCCTGCCAGTCGCTATGTTTGGCGAGCAGATATGCCATGCTCGTGCTGCTCGATGCGGTGGTGTCAAATGCACCAAACATCATCATGATGAACATTCGAGCCCGCGTGTCCGTATCCAGCCACTCGCCCTCATCTTGGGTCGCAACCAATCGGCTGAGCAGGTCTTTGCCAATGCTTGGGGAATCAAAACGCGGCCGAACCATGTTCCACAAAATCTGGTAGCCGCGCCGTGCGGTGCCCCACCTTGGGCTCAACCGAGAACGTTTGAGGAAGGCCAGCACCCCCCGCCAACCATCAGCCATCGCGCGATTGAGCTTCTCAACGGTGACCGGGTCCTCAAGTCCCATGAAGATGCTCGCAGATACCGCTGCAAACATCCGCCGAAGCTCGGGCTTAAATTTTACTCGGCCTGCGGAAAGCCAGCGCTCGATGGTTCGCTCATAGATCTTCTGCGCCGTCGCCACATGATCGCCATGCGCTGCACTGCTGAATGCGGGCTGAAGCAGCCTGCGCCCATCGCGATGGAAGTCGAAGTCCAGCATGGTTAGGCCATCACTTGTCGCACCGTCATGCATGCCTCCCAAAAAGTAGGTCCAGGGCAGCGCGGACGACCAGACGCGCTCTTCATTTCGAAGTACATTCCAGACTAGATCGGCATCGGCGACGTATACGAGCGGGCTTGGGCCAAGCCTCCCGCGAAAAATGGGTCCGTAGCGACGAACAAGCTCTGTGTAATATGCCTCACCCTGCCGCTGAGTTCCAATGACCGTGCGAATGCCAGCAAGGAGCCCGCTGTCACCAGGCAAGTTTCCAAACTGTGTGGCAAATGGCACCGGCGACTGCGGTCGACCGACATCTCCCGCGATTCGCAAAATCTCCGGCGCGACTTTAAGTTCTGTGTCTAGTATGGTCCGCATCAGCAAAGAATACTTTAGTCACTTATCACGCAAATCCTAGCCAAATCAGCAAGGATTTACGGACTATGCGCCGGATGGACAGAGGGCCGGAATGACAACGAGTTCCCTGCGCTTCAGATCTGTCAGGACGACGTGTCGACCGAACTCTGTGTGGTAGTACTTATCCGTTCGTCCGATCTTCTTGATCAGGCCGTGCGTGCGCAGGCGTTTGAGACACCGACTGATCTGGCCGGAATTAAGGTCCTTGCGCTTATCTGGGAGGTTGCGATTGCGCAGTCCGCTAATCGTGAATTCCCCCCGCACCAGCGCCTCAAATACGGATTGATCGGACTGCAGGAAGAAGTTGAAGCCCTTGAGCGTGTACCCGTTGTCGCTCACGGGTCTTGCCAACTTGTCCAGAGCCTTGAGGCCCGCGCTGAGGTCGTCGAGGTCAGAAAGGAAGTCCAGGGAGCGGCGATTAGCAGCCGAAAGCAACTCCCGCAGATCGGGATTGAGTCTGTAGATCGATTTCTTTAAGGGGGCCACTTTATGGGTGGTGGTTCCGCCCCGCTGTTCTACCTTGTGGTAGTGTGAAGAAAAGGAGACGTCGTTGACGGTAGTTTCGATGCGAAGCACAAGGCCTCGCTTGTCGTACAGCTTGATGGAGACGGGCCCCATGGTGTGTTTGAGACGAGTGCCACCAACGCGCATTCCCAAGTCGTTGCCCACCTCATCCTGAAAGTTGCCGGTGAGCTTGCGTCCCAGAAAGGACGCCAAACCGATCTAGCGCCGTGTCGAGCTTTTCGACCTTGAGAGAGTCGGCGAGCCGTTGTGCCTTGCTGAAATCTTGGATGTGGACAAAGGCATTGTCGAGCTGCTGAAACTGGATGTTGTGACGACGGAGCTATTGCGCCAGATAGTTGTGACCGTTGAAGTAGCACTGCAATCGAAACGGACACCAAGTGGGAACGCGCAGGTAGCACAAGCCCCAGACTGTGTCGAGAAAGTAGAAATAGTAGTGAAGACATCTACCGCTGTCGGGCTTCAGAAATGTCCTGCCCGTCTTCTTGTCGTGCCACGGTTCACAGAACCCGGGCCGTGTGCCTTGGAGCACGAGGCGATCGTAGCAACGAAGGACCCCTTGAATCTTGTCCGCGTAACGGCCGAGCAGCGATGCCCTGATGGGCAGACGGTTTACGTTTGGAGGCAACGGAGGCAAGCAAGCGCAGCCATGGGAGAGGTCTTGGCATGGGGGCACCAATTGTGGCCACCTTAAGGCTCTGGCAGCTACGCAGAGCGGTTCTTCTGGGACGTCCACCTCTTAACATCCATTGGACGTCAATGGTGACATCCAACAGACGTCCACGCTCACCTCGTCGCTGGCTATGCAAGCCGCTCAAAACAGCGACGGCGCTGCATGGAGCAATTCTGCACCTGCTGGACGTCGGGATTGCGATTGACGGTGCGAGCCGGCGGCCTTAACATCGCCTATGAGCCGAGTTCGTGCGACGAAGCCGATCCTGGCCGTCGTTGCATTTGCCGCGAAGGCTGGGGTACCGCCACTTACGCTCTTGAGTGCCGCCGGGCTGGACCCGGCGCTGCTAGCCGGGACCGACGCCGAGCTGCTGCACTGTCAGGAGCTACGCCTGTGGGTCGAGGCAGCACGTCTGACCGGCGATCAGGACTTCGGCCTGCACCTGGCCGAGTGGGTGGTCCCTTTCGCGGAAGGGCAATTCGACGTCCTGACCTTCGCGACGCGGAGCTGCGCCACTCTGGGCGAGAACTTTCGGCGGTTTAGCCGATACCTGCGCCTGCTCCACGATGGCATTTATGTGAGGCTGGAGGAGGAGGCGGACATCGCGCGGCTGGTGCACGGCCACTACCAGGATCCGAGCAAGCCACCGCGGCACCCGGTGGAGTGCCAGCTGGCGCTGGCTGTCTTGCAGGGGCGCTGGTGCATCGGGGAGGAGTTTTTACCGCGAGCGGTTTGCTTTGCGCACGCCAGGCCGGCCTGCGTGAGCGAGCAGGAGCGGATCTTCGGAGCTCCGGTGCACTACGGCTGCCCTCGCAATGAATTGGTGCTGGATCGCGACCTGCTGGATCGACCGCAGCGCCTCGCCGAGCCACGGCTGCTGGCGATGATGGACCGTCAGCTCGAAGGGCTTCTGTCGCGGCTGCCCGAGAATCACCGCTTCCGGGATACGGTTCTGCGCTGCATGATGGACGAGCTGCCGGATCGGGAGCCGGTAATGGCCGCGATTTCGGCGAAGCTGCACATGAGCCCGCGCAGCCTCCAGCGCCGGCTACAGAGCGAGGGCACGAGCTTCGCTGAGGTCCTCTCGGAGCTGCGCCGCGACCTGGCCCTGCGCTACCTTTCGGATCCGCGGATCGCCATCGGCGAGGTGGGCTTCCTGCTGGGGTTCCTGGACCTGTCCGCGTTTCACCGGGCGTTCAAGCGCTGGACCGGGAGCACCCCTGCGGAGTACCAGCGCTCTGCCCAGGCTCGCAGCAGCCAGCAGGGGTGAGCGGTCGCAGTCGCCGGCCGATCTGACGGGCGCGACTTCGCGCCGAAACGGCCAGCCTCTGTTTATTCGGCCTGTGCTGCGCATCTTCCTTTTGCATATGGCCAAGGCGATTGGCGCGGTCGGCACACGTTTCTGGCGCGTTCGGACACACGGCATCGAGAAGGCTCACGCTACGCTGAACTTATTCGTGGCTGAACAATGGAGTACGCACCAACATGAAGCCGATCACCGCATCTCACGATTCGCAGAGTCATCCGTCGTACGTAGGTCGAGCTGCTCGAACCTTGACGCTCATACCAGTCCTCGTCTGCGCTCTATTCGCCTGTGGCGAGAACGTGGGCCCACCAGCAGACACGACGGCGGCAGTCCGTACCACGGGCTGGGGGAATAACGTCATGATCACGTTCGAGAATAGCAACTTCCGTTTTCGCTCGAACGGCATGCCCAATCACACGCTAAATGCGGAGTACGTCATGCCGGACGACCTGAGCCCCTGCGTCCCGCACCCGACCCCTGAATGCACGCACGTTGAGCCGGTCGCCACGGCGATCCAGGCCAACTCCCTAGACTACACGATTCCGGCGATGCCTCAGAAGGTCACGAGCACGTTCTCGCTGCCCTTCGGGGCGATGGGCGTGATCATCTCAGGATCCCCGGTCTATAACCCGTACGAGGGAGATGGAAAGACGGTCGCGATGAACGCGAACTTCACCATTCCCAATCAGCAGGGGCAGCAGGTCGCTTTCATGGATTCCTGTAATGGGCATCCATCTCCGCATCCTGCGGAGCAATACCATTACCACGGGCTGCCGGGCTGCGTGACTTCGCAGGTCGACCTGCCGAATGGTCCGTCTCACATCATCGGCTACGGATTCGATGGCTTTCCGGTCTATGGCGATCGCGACATCAAAGGTCAGCCGATCAATCCGGAGTCGCTCGACGAGTGCAACGGGATCGAGAGTCCGACGCCCGAGTTTCCGAACGGGATCTACCACTACGTCCTTCTCGACGTTCCGACGGTGCAGTCCACGATCCGCTGTTTGCACGGCAAGCTCAGTCCTCCGCTGCCCGGTTCCTAAGTCTCCCAGGGCTCGAGATGAATGACGACACGCACAATGACTGGCTCCATCGATTTGAGCGCCCTGCTTTCGGCGCGCTTTGTGCCTTCCTGCTTTCGCCAGTCATTGCCCACGGGGTGTGGCGCCCTCTTTTGCACGTCTTTGGACCGTCGGGAAAAGCCAGTGCAGTCACCTATTCCGCCCTGGCCGTGAGCGGCGCAATTGTAGTCAGCAAAGAGCTTCGCACAAAACAAGCTCCGCTGCTTCCCTTCGCGCTGGGCGGACTTTTCGCAATCGGTGCCTCTGTCGGCTTGTCTCTGGGCCTGCCGGGTCTTGTGACGCTGCTCATCGTTACCGCGGCCATTGCGTTTCTTTTGCCGCGGTTGTCTGCTCGACTTCCGACCACACTCGATGGCCTGGCCCAAAGGCACAAGCTGCTTTTCGCACTGTACGCCGTGCTGGCGTTGGCTGCGGTCGTAAAGACTGCGCAGCTGAGCATTTTCGTCGGTGATCCCACCCGTGCGGACATGCAGGCGCTGCCGGGCAACACTTTCACGGAGACGCACAGCTGCCTCACCGCATATGTGCACGCCGACACGCTGAATCGAAAACGCGTCGACAACCTCTATGAGGACCAATTCTATTACGGATCCCTTGGGCTTCCGCCCCTGTCTCCAGGAGTCGAGAATCCCTACCGCCCGTTTCACCTCGACAACTTCAGCTATCCGCCACCGTTCCTGCTGTTCATGGCGCCGCTGGCTCCTTTTTCGGGGGATTTTTTTGCGCAGCGCGCCCTCTGGTTCGGGCTGAGCGGGCTTCTGCTCGCGCTCGGGTTGTGGATCGTCGCTCGTTTTATCGACGGGCCTGCCAGCCATCGAGTTCTCCTATTGGCTCCACTCCTTTTCGGTTCCTTGCCGATCCTCGTCGCGCTGCAGATTGGCAACTTCCAAATTGCCACGGTGGTGCTCTCCATCGTCGCCATGGTGGCCTTTGAGCGGGGCCGCTCGGCAACCGGTGGAGCCCTGCTCGCCCTAGCCATCGTCTCCAAGATCTCTCCCGGCATCCTGGGCGTCGTTCTGCTGGTACAGCGCCGCATTCGCAGCGCCGCCATCACGGCTGGCTTCGGCGTCGTGCTGGTCGCGCTCTGCGTACTGCGCTATGGCACAAGCCCGATCAAATCCTTTGTGACCTATGCGCTCCCGCGTCTCAGCTCAGGGCAGGCATTCCCGTTCATGGAGACGAAGTCCGGCATCCTGACCAACATGTCCCCCTTCGGGTTCGCCTTCAAGCTTCGGCTCCTCGGCCTCGACGTGGGCGATCCCTGGCACCTGGCGCGGCGAATCGCGCAAGTCTACACCGTCGCTGTGATCCTCCTGGCGATCGCAGCCGCGCGCCGCGCTGCAGACCGCCGCGACCAGGCGGTGACCTGGATGGCCCTCTTGGTGCTGGCCGCGATGCAAAGCCCGTTTGCCCCCGGCTACGTGACGCTCGGCCTTTTGTGGGCGACGACCCTTCTTTCCATCGAGGTGCGTAGTGCGCGCGGAGGGATCGGACTCGTGCTCGTCTGGCTCCTCATCCTCGTCGTGCCACCAGGTCTCCCCCCTGCGACCCTGGCCGTCCGCAGCATGGTGCAAACGGTCGTGATCATCGGTATCTCCGCGTGGCTGATTGTTCGACGGCCGCGCAGCCCAGGGGCAATTCCGGCCCGCGCCGATTCCGTGGCTGAATGGAGGCTCGAATGAAGGTCTGTGTCATTGGCGCTGGCCCTTCGGGGCTCACGACGATCAAGCAACTTCTCGACGAAGGGCACGAGGTAACGTGTTTCGAGAAAGGCGCTGACATCGGCGGAATCTGGCAGCGCAGTCCGGACCCCGCGGCGGACGCCGAGGAGATGAAGGTATTTGACAGCCTGATCCTGACCATCTCGGCGAGATTGATGAGCTATTCGGATTTCATGGTGGAAAAGGAACGAGTCTTCTATACGCACCGGCAGTATCGGGAGTACCTTGGTGCCTACGCCGAGAAGTTCGGACTGCGGCGGCACATCATCTTCAACGCGCCCGTCGAGGAAGTTCGAAATGGCGAAGGCGGCAGATGGACCGTCACGGCCTCTTCAAACGGGAAGCGGCAGAGCGCCGTATTCGACGCAGTCGCAGTCTGCAGCGGCCCCTTCCAGACTCCGGAGAAGGACAGTGTTCTCGACCTCGACAAGTTCGCCGGAGAGGTCGTCCACTCTTCGACGTATCGCAATAACAAGAGGTTCGCGGGAAAGCGGGTGATGGTCATCGGCCTGGCTGAGTCAGGCGCCGACATCGCACGCGAGGTTTCCGATGTGACTGCCGAATGTACGTTGTCGATCCGGTCCTACTCATTCCTCATTCCGCGAATCCATAACGGTGAGTACGCCACCGACGCGACGAACGTGCGCGCACTGCTTTACGATCAGTTCGTACGCGCGGTGCGGCAGCGCTTCCCCATGCCGGCCCTGAACGGCGACACCCTGCCGGCGCAGCTAGCGTTCCACATCCTCGCTTGGACATATGCGGTGTTCACCACTGCTCATGATGTGCTTGTCTCCCAGCTCAACGGGAACCACGCCGCGAACCGCAGTCCAGCGCGGAACGTCATGGGCGAGCCGGCGCTTCCCCTAAAGCTCGACGTTGGGTGCGAGTGGACCCAAGAGCACGTCGACGCAATCAACGATTGGAACAAGCGTTCGCACGGCTTCGCCAGCAACTGGAGCCAGCGCATCATATTTTCAAAGAACGTCAGCTTCATCCCGAACATCGTGAACGGAAAGCTGCGCGTCAACGACA
>CAYWPR010000072.1:0-28985 GCA_964460115.1 uncultured Myxococcales bacterium | reverse complement strand
CCAGGCTTAAGGTCACGATGGATGATGCCCTGCTGGTGGGCGGCGAGCATGCCGCGGGTGAGCTGGGCGGCAATGCGTAAAGAGCGGCGTACATCCAGGCGAAAACCGCTCATCGCTTGGATCAGCGTTTTGCCTTCCAAATACTCCATGACGAGAAACGAACCACCGTCGGCAAGCACGCCAAAGTCAGAAATATAGACGATATTTGGATGCTTGACCTTGGCGGCAAGCTGAGCTTCACGCAAAAAACGCTGCTGAAAGGAGGGGTCATCCACTCGATGCAAGACTTTGATCGCCACCAAGCTGGCCAATTGCTTGTGGCGGGCTTTGTAGACAACGCCCATACCACCTTGGTTCAGCCGCTCCAGCACCAGGTATTGATCGTTGCCAAGTACGCGACCGATTAAACCTGCTGGATCCGGCTCGGCAAGTGGCTGCGGCGTGATTTCGGTAGGTAGCAGCTCGTCGCTGGTAGTGTTCAAACACTCATGGCTCTGCGCCGCAAAAAATCGCTGCCCACAGGTGGCGCAAATCTCTATCGAGCCGGTCTCGGGAACATAAATCGGAACCCCGGACTGGGAGTGATCAGGCATTTGCAAATTATCATTATATCAGACGACGCGTGGAATGGTCAGTAGCGACCCGCATCATTGTTTTGCCAAGTTTCTTTTTTTCTGCGTTTGTGGGCCAAGGCAAGGTCCTTTTCAAAAGGACGAATCGCCTGAAAATATCGCCACCTTACCCGCGGCGCTTTTGATTTTGGAGGCTTCCCATTTGATTTGGAGAAGATGTAGGAGATTCGCTTTGTGCTTTCGAACTTCTCTACGCGCTGCGACAATCGCAAAGCCAGTTCGCAGCAAAATCTTCGCCGCTATAACGGTCCAAACAAAGGAGCCATACGATGCGCCAGCGCCCGTCTACAAAACAGACTATCTTTTGGAGTGGAGCCTTCCTTTTTGGTATCTACCTTGCCGCAATTCCAAGTCCAAGGTTCGCTCATGCCGCCGATGTCAGCGGCAAAGGAAAGAATCAAGGCAAGCTTGGAGATCGCTGCACTGCCGCGGCAGACTGTCAGAAAGAACTAAGCTGCGCGCCGGCCGGCGATCACAAAGAGTGTAGCGAAGCCCCGACGCCGCCTCGACCCATTCCTCCCACATAATGGCCGCGCCAAGGGAAGTTCGAACTTCCGCGATTTCTCCCGCAAAGCCCGCGATTTTGCTACTATTTCAGGTTGCGCCTTTAGGTCTATAGCGCCCTTGGCTTTCAACGTCGCGAGGTTTCGCAATGGGAGATGTACACAACCGTGGCACAAAAGAGCGCCCGATGTGGTATTGCCGCTACATTGATGTAGATGGCAAACGCAAGCACCGCCCGACGTACCAGCCCACAAAGGCTCTGGCCATGCGCTTTGTTGCGGAGATCGAGGCGCGAGTCGCACGCGGGCTTATCGGTATGCCCGATCGCCGTGCACCCGATGGGGAAGCTTCGCGCTTCACTTTGTCGGGGCTGGCCAAACGCTTTCTTGCCGAGGCGCATACAAGTGCGCGAAATCCGGAACGTTACCGTTCCCTTATGCGCTATACGCTGAATAAGCACGTCTTGCCCGAGCTTGGCATGTTGTCTTTGCCGGCCATCCAATTTGGCCACGTCGAGGCGCTACGGGACCGCAAACTTGGCGAAGGATACAAAACCGCCACGGTGAACAGCATGCTCAAGGCGCTTTCGGTTATTTGGCGCTGGGCGGTGAAACATGGGATTACGGATGCGCCAAACCCGACAGCCGGACTGCGCAAAACTCCACCAAGCGGCCTGATTGATTTTTTGGGACTTGAGGAAGTTTCCAATCTTCTGGCTTATGCCCGCGAACATGCTCCCGAGCTATATCCGATGCTGGCAACCGCAATTTACACCGGCATGCGCAAGGGCGAGCTGTTTGGACTGCGCTGGCAGGATATCGCGCTCGATCGCCAGCTTTTGCAGATTCATCGTTCGTACTCCGGCACTCCCAAGAGCGGAAAATGGCGCGCTGTTCCCTTACATCCTTCCTTGATCCCGATCCTGCGCAATTGGAAACAGCGCTGCGCCAGCGAGTTTCCCGATGTCCCGCTGGTCTTTCCGGTGCGTTCTGAGCGCAAAGATTATGTTCGAATGGGAACGGCCGATGACATGCTCGATTTGGAAGCGCTCCTAAAAGCCGCTGGGTGTCATGTACCAGTTCGTCCTTGGCATGCCCTGCGGCATACTTTTGCATCGCATTATGTAATGTCGGGAGGCAACATTCTGGCGCTCTCTAAGATTCTTGGTCATAGCAAACTGGAAACGACGATGATCTACGCCCATCTGGCGCCAAATTTCATGGCAGGCGAGATGGCCCGACTGTCCTTTGATCTCCCCCCCACTGCCACGCCGCAGCCGCCCCCATCTAGCCGCACCCGAGACGGATGAAAAATGACGGATGACGCCGACAGATAACGAATAAGAAGATAAATGCAAAAAACTTAGGAATTTCACCGAGGTCGCATGTGCCGTGCTATTCTGGCAGAGCACCCTCATGCCGATAAAGATTGACCTTATCGTTGAGATACAAGCCGCGCTGACCGACCCCGGTGTGCGGGACATCCTAAGCACGTACA
Source organism: uncultured Myxococcales bacterium (assembly GCA_964460115.1). Taxonomy (GTDB): domain Bacteria; phylum Myxococcota_A; class Polyangia; order Palsa-1104; family JAEUJZ01; genus JAEUJZ01. The sequence continues at coordinate 26,352 of CAYWPR010000072.1, read as the reverse complement.
TCAAGCAGGCGGTCCGTGACGCACTGACCGAACAAGCCACCGACACCTGGCTAGATCACCGGGCCGCAGCCCAGCTTTTGGGACTTACCGTGCCGGCTTTTGTCGCCAAGCGCCGCCGCTATCCTGAGCTTGATCAAATGAGCGCCGGTACCCAGCGCATGCGCCGCTGGCGGCGCGCCGATCTTGAGCACTGGTTGTCTCAGCAAGGCCGTATTCGTCGCCGCAGCCCGCGTCCCGAAGAATTCTTTCCGCTGCCGCGCCGGTCGTAAGATAGGGGCACCTTCGCATACCTACCCCTACAGAGTTTGCCAAGACGAATTTCGCGGCAAATCCTGTCGCAATTCGCCCATCTCTGAAAATCATGAGCTAGGCTATGGGCCATAAAATCATTGAGACCCATGATCGGGTCAGAAAGAATTGCCCATGACGACATCACATCGCCCAAATTTTCGACAATTGGGCGCGACGGGTCCGCAGATCTTTCCGTTGGCGCTTGGCTGTATGGGAATGTCGGGAATGTATGGTCCATCGGATGAAGATGAAAGCATCGCGACGATTCACGCAGCGCTCGATCAGGGAATCACACTGATTGATACCGGTGACTTCTACGCCATGGGTCATAATGAGCTATTGATCCGTCGGGCGCTCAAGGATCGGCGCGACAAAGTGCTTCTTTCCGTCAAGTTCGGTGCGCTGCGCTCTCCCGACGGATCTTGGATCGGATTTGATGCTCGTCCGGCCGCGGTAAAGAATTTTTTGTCCTACACGCTAAATCGACTGGGCGTAGACCACATCGACATCTACCGACCGGCGCGGCTGGACCCGCAGGTTCCCATCGAAGACACCATTGGAGCAATCGCCGATCTGGTCAAAGCCGGCTATGTGCGCCATATCGGGCTGTCGGAAGTTGGCGCAAAGACCATTCGCCGAGCCCATGCCGTGCATCCCATCGTCGATCTGCAGATCGAATACTCCATTATTACTCGTGGTCCGGAAAGTACGATCTTTCCGGCGCTAAATGAGCTTGGAATCGCTGTAACCGCCTATGGCGTGCTTTCGCGCGGACTGCTCAGCGGCTCTGCCCCCATTGCCCCTTCCGATTATCGCACGCACTTGCCGCGCTTTGCGGAAGAAAACCTGGTCCAAAATCAGCAACTCGTTGCAGAGCTAAAGTCGCTTGCCAAAGAAAAAGCCGTAACGCCCACCCAACTGGCGATTGCCTGGGTCTTGGCCAAAGACTCGCGCATCGTTCCGGTCATTGGCGCCCGCAAACAGACGCAGCTACGCGAATCGCTAGGTGCGTTGTCTGTAACGCTGTCCGCTGAAGAGATTACTCGTCTAGAAGCCGCCATTCCAGCATCAGCGGTCGCTGGCACCCGCTACGGCAGCGCCCAAATGAAGCACCTCGACAGTGAACATTAGACGGGGTTTTCAGTTCATTGTCGACCTAACGCATGGTAAAAGGGGGACGGGACGCGCAGTGAAAAACCGGCTCAGCACCGCGATTCAGTGCCTGATAGTCGCCCTGTGGGGAGGCGAGCTATTGTATAGCTGCGCTCCATTTCCGATGCTGAAGCGCATGGCGAGCATCGGACTCCTCGTCGCGCTTATACTGATCTTTTTGGACGCGCGGCGCATCACGCGAGTGCTGTGCGCCGCCCTCGCCATGATCTCCGTGGCGCTGGCCTGGCAGCAGCAAGAGTGGGGTCTTGTTGCTCAGGGGCTTGAGGCCTCCTTGCTGTTCACTGCGTTCATTCCGACGACGCTCCTCGTGTGGGCGACATTCAAGCAGCAGCTCCCCGCGGTTTATGTGCGGGCCGAGGCCAGCACGGCCGATGGCGCCGCGTCTCGCCAGGGTGCCGAGATGCTACACAGCGCGCATCTCCTTGGGGCGATTCTGGGAATGAGCGCCTTTGGGGTGGTGGTGCAGCTCGTGCCGGCGGATGCCGATGTTGCGGCCCGGCGACGGCTGGCCCAGGCCGCCGTGCGAGGGGTCTGTCTGACGGCGTTCTGGTCGCCTTTCCTCGTCGGATTGGCGGTCATCAGCAGCCAGATGCCATCGGTTCCCACTTGGCAGCTCATTGCCGCTGGGATCCTACTGTCGGTGCTGGGGCTGTGCACGGCGCAGCGAATGTACGCAAAAGGAGCAGGTCCGGAGGTCGTGGCCACGACCTTTCGAAAACTCTTGCCCATGCTTCCAGCGCTGCTTGTCGCCGCGGGCGCGGTGATGCTCTGTGCAATCGTGACAGGGCTTAAAACGCTGCAAGCGGTCTCACTCGTCATGCCGCCTTTGTGCCTAGTCTGGGTGATGGCGGTGCAGCGCGCGCCCATTTTACCGGTGCTTCGAACGACCGTAGCGGGGGTGGGACGGATTCGAGATGAGCTGCTGCTCGTTACTTCCTCGCAGGTGCTGGGCAAGCTTTTCGCGAACCATATCGCCTCTACTGCGTCGGCTTCCGCCCTCGTTCCGCATCTGCCGGCCGCTTTCGTGTTCGGCGCGGTGATCCTCTGCATGATTGCGGCCGCCATGGTCGCAATCCATCCGATGATTACGGCGACGCTGATCTTAGGACTGCTGCGCGGACGGACTTCGGAGCTCGCTCCGCTCGCCTTGAGCGAGGCCGTATTATGTGGCTGGGTGCTCGGCACCATGGTCTCGGTCGCGTCGCTGGCCGTTGGAATGGCCGCCATGATCTTTCGCGTGCCGATCGAGCAGGTGGCGTTTGGCAACAGCAGCAGGTACGCCTTCGTCTTCGGGGCCCTAGTCGTCTTACTTTTGACCATCTGGAACATCGTCCCGCACTAAGGTGAAACATGGCGTCCCGCATCCCAATTCATCTTCCGAGTTTTCTGGAAGCAAATCGGCATCTACTGGTGCCTCCAGTGGGCAATCGCCAGCTCTTTACCGACTCCGAATTCATCGTCATGCTGATCGCCGGCCCGAATCGGCGAAAGGACTATCACGTCGATCCGGGGGAGGAGCTATTTTATCAGCTCCACGGGGACATCACGCTGCGCGTATTCGAGGATGGGCGAATTCGAGAGATCCCGATCCTCGAGGGCGAGCTCTTCCTGCTTCCTTCTTTCGTCCCACACTCTCCGCAGCGGCCCGCAGACACCGTGGGGCTGGTGGTCGAGCGGACTCGCCGCCCGGATGAGGAAGATCACTTCCAGTGGTACTGCGAGGGCTGCGGCCACCTGCTTCACGATGTCGCGCTCCACGTAAAAAACCTTAACACCGAGCTGGCGCCGGTCCTCGAAGGGTTTTTCCGCGGACCTGCCACGCTGCGGACCTGCAAACGATGCGGCATCGAGATGCAGCCGCCAAAAACCTAGAGCCTGTTGGGAGTATCCATGAGAGAATTTCCGCCCCAAGCCACTGCGGAAGAGTTCGCCCGAAGGCTCGATCTAGAGGATCCCCTGGCCGGCTATCGAGAGGAATTCTGCTTCCCGCAACGCGGCCAGAGTGCAGAGCCTGTCCTATACCTGTGCGGCCACTCCCTGGGCTTGCAGCCGAAGTCAGCTCGACAGTTCATCGCGGGTGCGCTCGACGAGTGGGCTAGCCTGGGGGTCGAAGGTCACTTCGTTGGACCTCATCCGTTTTACTCCTATCACCTTCTGCTTAAGGATCCGGCGGCGCGCATTTTGGGGGCGCTGCCGGACGAGGTGGTGATGATGAACTCGCTGACGGTGAACCTACACCTAATGCTGGCATCCTTTTATCAACCGCAAGGAGACCGCAAAAAGATCCTCGTCGCCGCCAGCAATTTTCCCTCGGATCGCTTCGCCATCGAGAGCCATCTCCGCTTCCGCGGATATGACGAACAGTACATCTTGCGGCTTCCGGCGCTCGACGACACGGGGCTGTCCGAGCAAGAGGCCATCGAGGAGCTCCTCACAGAGCACGGATCGACGATTGCGCTCGTCCTCCTTGAAGGAGTGCACTACCTTAGCAGCCAGGCGGTCGACATCGCGCGCATCACCGAGCTCGCGCATAAAATGGGGTGCCTTATAGGCTTCGATCTGGCCCATGCCGCGGGAAACATCCCGCTACGGCTGCACGACTGGGACGTGGACTTCGCCGTCTTCTGCAGCTACAAGTACTTAAATGGCGGGCCCGGAGGTGTCGGAGGATGCTTTGTTCACATGCGGCATCACCGCAAGCCAGAGCTTCCCCGGCTCGCGGGCTGGTGGGGGCATGATCCCGCTACTCGATTTGTGCCACAAGTTCCCTTCAAGGTGCAAGATGGCGCCGAAGGATGGCAGATCAGCAATGCGCCGATCCTGTCGATGGCGGCGTGCCGGGCCTCCTTCGAATTGTTCGATCGAGTCGGGATGACCGCGCTGCGTGAAAAATCAGAAGCCTTGACCGGCTATTTTGAGTTCCTGGTGGATAGGATTCCCGGCCGCCCGTTTGCGATCGTATCGCCGCGAGAGCCGCAGCAGCGCGGGTGCGCGCTGTCTCTGCGCAGCCGAATTGACCCTGCCGGAGTCCACGCGGCGATCGGTGCAGGCGGGGCCGTCTGCGATCTGCGTGGAGATCTGCTTCGCGCCGCTCCTGTGCCCTTTTATAACTCATTCCTTGATGTGTGGAGCTTTGTCCAAATTCTGAGAAACTGTGCGCAAGCGAGCGGATGAAAAAATAGCGCTGCTGCATCTGCACTAAGCTCGGGACGGTGTTCGAATCTGTCTATAGCGGCGTAAAATCCGCCTGGCACAGTCTTTGCCTACTTTCCGCAAAGGGAAAGGAAGGCGGCCAATGCGCAATCACTGGGCTCTCGAAATGATAGTTTGCGGTGCAATACTAAGCTGCAGTCTGAGCAGCGCGCGCGGCGACGGCGTTGTCGAAAATGCCAGCAAAAATGCCATCAAAGGCGTGGTGAAGGGCGTCGGGCAAGAGATTTCCTCGGGAAACTTGACCCTGGGCGCAAAGCAAGTGACCAAAGGCATGGTGGACGGCGTCGCTGACGCAGTTCCCCTGGTCACTAGCCAAATGGCCAACCAAGCCAACGTCAATAAGAAGGCCATCGGCAACGTGGCCAGGCAAGTCTCTGCGGATGCGGTGTCCGGAGTGGTCGACGCCACGACGCAAAGGCTAGACAAGGCGCTGGGCGAAAATGGCGATGGGCCCTTGGCCAACACGCTGACCGCGACCACTCAGCGGGTCACTGCAGCAGCGGCGCGCGGCCTGGTTCAGGAACTGCGCATTGAGCCGGCCACTGCCGAAAAGATTAGCGCCGCCGCCGTGCGTGGCGCGATGTCTGAAATTCACTTGGACTTTCGCGTATGGCCCATTGCGCTTGCCTTTGTACTAGGCGGAGTCTCGACGCTGCTTTGCGGGCTGGGACTCATGCTGCTATACATCCTGTTTCAGCGCAAACATGTAGCCGTAGAAGCCCCCAAAGCCTATCCAGCACGCCCCGTCTTAAGTGTTTAAGAGAGTGTCTGAAAAGCTACTGCGCGTCCCGCTCAGCGCGTCGTCCGTGCTCACAGCCCGTAGGCTGCTCCGCGCGGGCGCCACGCTGACCGGGCCTGCTCGCTACGCTTTTTAGACACCCTCTGAAGGCGAAAAAGATCAAAGGTGTGCTGCGCGATTTCGCACACATTAGCCATTTCGCCACAGGAGAACAAAGCGCAACAGGAATCCTTTCTGAATTTACAAAGGCGCGCGAGCAACGGCGATAAGGGTGCCTCCGCGCCTGAGCATGGCGCTTGTTGCGGTGGCGGCAACGGACAGAGGCAACAGGCAAGAACCGACTGCATAACTAGTCGCTCGAGTCAAAAGCGATGCATGGGTCGGTTTTCCGGTCAGCGCATGAAATAGGACGTTGGGCACAGGAAGCAGCCGATTTAGCGCACTCTGCATCCAGCCAAATACGTCCATTTCTGCTTCCTGATGACGCCAAGATTCGATGTGTAAATCATGCTGCGTCAGCAATTGCGACAGCGAAGCGCGCGTAAAATGGAAAAGGTGCCGCGGTACATCTAGATGTAGCCATTTTTCCGCAAAAAAGCGCGCCTGCAGACCGCCGGCATCGGGGACGGCAATAATTAGCGTGCCCCCGGGGCGCAGCGCGGCGCGCACATCGGCCATGGCGCTATTCACATCGCGAAAATGTTCCAGCGAATGCCACATCGTCACGGCATCGTAGCGCTCGGCTTGCGCGGCCGCGGCCACTTCGCGATAGATGGGAATGTCGCTGTTTGGCAGGGACGTGGAATTTCCGCCAAGCTCAGTACCGCTTGGCAACCATCCGTGCTTCTGGGCGACGCGCAGAAATGCGCCATCGCCGCAGCCTACATCCAGCAAGCGGCGGCGGCGGCTAAAATCCGCCGACGGCAAAATTGGCCTATACGCTTGATTAAGCAGTGCAACACGGCGGCGCATGCAAAAGCGTTTGGTGAAGCCATGGCGATTTCCGTAATACGCTTTGCCATAGTAGTCATCGAGGTTTGGCGGTTGCGGACTCGTATGTCCCATTCCGCAGTTCGAACATCCATGAATGGCAAATTGCTGATATGTTTGCGGATCCAAAACGCTTTCATATCGTTTGGAAAGCGGCGTTTTGCATACGCAGCAGCGATCTTGCTGAGACTTGGTCGAGGAAGAAAAAGGAGCATCCATTCAGGGGATTCCTACGCTTAGGACGAGTTCTAAGTCTGTGCGAGCAGAGTTTGCGCTTGGGCCACTGTGATGTCTTTGTTGTAGATAAGCGCGCCCGGCTCCTGTTTTTGACTGCTGCGCAAAGCGCCGAGGTCAAGCGGTCCAAAACCAATTTCGACGATTAGGTCGGCGACGACTTGCTTTGCTTGCAAATCATCGCCGGACAAGAAAATGACGCGGCGCTCGGCCACCGGTTTTTGCACATCACCCTGGGTCTGCAAGTGTTGCGACCAAATGGTGTTAAAGGCTTTGACAAGTCGCGCACCGGCCAGATGCTCGGCAATGAGCTCGCTTTGCGTGCGCCCGCCAAGTTCAATACGACCGTCACGCTGCGGATAGTAATTGGCAGCCGAGATGACGATCTTGCCCCGCAGCGCGGCCGCGGGCAGTTCCTTATATCGTCCAAACGGAATCGCCTCGACCACGACCGGACCGAAGTTGGCAGCTTCTTCCACCGTGGCAGCACGGGCACGGCTGCTCAGCGTTTTTACAAGCTCGCTCAAACTTTCTTTTCCGCGCGAATTGCTAATCGCGACTTCGTGCCCTACCGAGGTGAAAAGTTTCGCCAATGTAGCGCCTATATCTCCGGATCCGATGATGCCTATGCGCATGCGACGACCTCCTATGCTGCCCAGGGTAGGTGAGGGTCAAACGAAATTCAATGCTCTTGCATGCCTGCAAGCGCCGCGGCCACGACTTTGGGCCCGTTTGCTCGGCGGTCTGTCCGTCGAGGAGATCGCCCGTGCCTTTTTGGTGCCTGAAGCCACGATTGCGCAGCGCATCGTTCGCGCCAAACGCATCCTGGCCGATGCGCAAGTGCCCTTCGAATTGCCGCAAAAAACCGAGCTTGCCGAGCGTCTGTCATCGGTGCTGGCCACCATTATTTTGATTTTCAACGAGGGCGATGCCGCGACCAGCGGAACCGATTGGCCCCCTGGACAAAGCGCGCGCTGAATTTGCACGTGCCGCCGCGCTGTGCCGCAACTCCCGCAAGCTTCTGCAAAAGCGTTCGCGAGAGTGCTTCCAAGCTGCATCCTAAAGGTGATGTCTGTAAAGATGGGAACCGGTCAGCGCCACATCCGGAGCGTCTTTGCGGCCTTCGCTGCGCAGCGTTTTTGTCGATATGAAGCTTAAAACCGGAATCCGCTGATTGCTGATCGCAAAATATTGTCCATCGGCGCTCAAAAGAACGCCGCGCGGCGCCACCATGTCCAGGGATCCGAGAAAACGCTGCTTAAAAAGGTCCCAGAAGGTCACAATATTGCCGTCTGGGTTTGTCGCCGCCACCACGCCGTTTTTCTCATCGACGGCGACGCTTAGCGTCTCACCCAGCATTCGCGCGGTCACCGCCGCCGGCGCTTCCAGCGTATGCAGCGCCTGCCGCGGATGGCGCATGCTGACTCCACCGGAATTGCTCGCCGCCGACAATCCTTTGCGCGGAGCCGAAATCACGACCAGTTCGCCGGCCGATGTAAGTTCCAGGTGGCCGGCATTAAGCTGGGCGTTTGAAATTCGCAACTTGTCGAGCAGCTTGCCGGAGGCAAGCTCGACGTAGCAAACGCTAGGTGCATCGGCCAAATTGTCGTCCAGTCGGCCACCATTATGTGTGACCACCAGGACCTTGCCGCCGTCAATCAGCCGGCAATCGTGCGGTGCGACGCCATGTGACGGAACTTGCCCAAGCGCTGCCAAGCTGTGCGCATCGCGCACGACGATGACGCCGTCGTCGCTGCTTATAAGCGATTCGGTCGCGTAAAAGACATCCCCATTCGAAGAATAACAACCATGGCCATAAAAGCGCCGCTGCGCCGTAGTCTGCACGGGCCGTGTCACCTTTGACGTGCGCAGATCTACTTCACAAGCGCCGGGACCTTGCTTTTCAAAAAGCACGGCGCGGTGGCGGTCCTGCGGATGGGCGGCAAATCCGTGCATATGAAAGGGCAAAGGAATCTCGACGACGTGCTGTCCGCTTTCCTTTAGGACAATCAGCACAAAGGAGCGTTTGCCATCGACTAGGGCCTGTGAGGCGCCAACGATTAGGGGCTCAGTCGTAAAAGCTGCCGCAGGGGCCGCCAGCAGTTGCCCAGGCAAAAGCGTCGCCGTTAGTCCGAATGCGCTTTGAATCAGAAAATCGCGGCGGGTACAACTCATGAGGTCAGCATCATGCGACTTCGCAGATGTCGCAAGCGGATATTTTGGATACCAAGGCAACAATCGCCGCCCCCAAGGCTGCGACCGCTCTTGAAGGTGAAGGGCTGGCGGAAAAAGCATTGCAAGTTCCGCAGCCGACGTTACGGAACTTGCGCCCCAAACTTCGCGGTTAGCGCGCGACGATTCCGATGGCGGTGCTGGGAACTCCGGGGAAGTCCCCTTTTTTGGTCAAGCTGCCGTCAGAATTGATGGCAAAATAGCTAAAGGAATCATCACGTGCGTTGAGCACGTACAGAAAGTCGCCATCATCCGTAGCATCTTCATCCGTAGCGCCCATGCCGGTTAGGCCGCTGACGCCATTGGACAAAAGGCCAAGTGCGCCGTTTGTGGCAATCGAATAAGCGCTGATGTTATTCGACTGAGCATTGGTTACATAGGCGGTGTTGCGCACAACCGTGACCCAGCAAGGCGCTTTCTGCCCCGAAACCAGGCTGCCAGTGATGGTCGTGAGCGTGCCATTTGGCGCAATGCTGTAAGAGCTGGCTGCTCCGGGTGCTGCCGCCTCGCTGACAATAAGCTGCTGATTGGCGCTGAAGGCGAAGCCAAAGGGAGTCGTTCCTACCGAATTCTGATAAAGTGGATTTTTGGCTAGGCCGGTATTGGCTTCAATGGTATAAGTATCTATCTTTTTGGTCGTCCGCTCAGTAACAACTAGCCGCGTGCCATCGGGAGTAAACTGTATCTGCGCCGGCCCAGGATTCTCTATGCTAAGCGGCATGGTGGAATTGGGAATGGGAACAAGGTTGTTTCCCATAATCTTAAAGCCGGAAATATTTCCGGCCATAGGCACAGTTTCGTCTCCAGCGTTTACTACGTACACTAGGCTGCCATACACCGCGATGCTGACCGGCATACGCCCCCCCGAGGGAACGTGCGATAGCAAGTCTGGAGTCCCAGCCTGATCCAGGCCGAGCATAGAGATAGAGTTATCTCCGGCGTTGACCGCGAAAAATAGGTTCTGCGTGGAATCAAAGATTAGACTGTTCTGATCTCCTAAGCCTGTGGCCGTACCTTTGCCACCGGTCGAGAAGGAATTGAGCGCCGTCAAGCTGCCGTCCGCAGCCCGCCGATACACATAGATTTTGTTATCGACAGTATCATTGGACAATGTGTAGACAGCCTTGGCGATTCCCGGATTCATATCCGCAGGGGGCTGATTCGACATGTCGCCTTGGGCGGGACCGTTGCCGTTTGAGCAAGCTGACAAACCGCCGGTTACTAAAGACATCAGCGTCATTCCTACAAAAAACCTGTACTGACCCATGACTACCTCGATTTCCACGGAAGTTGTTTTTGAAAAGCCCATCTGCCAGCAGACAAACATGTTGGTGGCAAAGGCGGCTTGGTGAGTCGGATGAGCTTGGGAAAACCCTAGATTTGGCTAGGATCCATGAAGCGACAGCGCACAAACATGGCGCTGTACATCTTATAGCGCTTCTATTTTTACGTAAAGAATTTCACTAAAATTTCGGTCTATTTCTGAATAGTTGCCGCCGTATGTTTAAGCGGGTGGTTGGAAGCTGCTCCAGGCACGTTCCAGAAACTGCGCGCGGGCATTTTCCTTTACGTTGTTCAAAAAGCCCTGGCGCAGCTCGAGGTCGCTGATATTGTCGGCACGACGGCGAAGATGCGTCATGGCATCCTCTAACGCGACCCGCGCGGCGGCGCTGTCGCCATCCGCCTGACGGGCCTCGGCAACGGCGACTCGAAGTGCAATTTCGTTATAAGTACTGTCCCCGATTTGTTTTAAGCGCTCGAGGCTTTCTTCGGCCAGCCTTCGAGCTTCGCTTGTGCAACCGCGCTGAATCAGAATATTGATGAAAAGTGCCGCAGCCGAAACCTGAACTGTGGGCATGATCTGCAGTTCCGCATAAGACTGGCGCACAACCTGCTCGGCCTGCTCGAGATCGCCGCGGGCCGCCAAGAGCTTCGCATGCGTATAGCGAGCGCGGCCAGTATCATAGGGATGCCCCCCCGATATCTGAATAATCTCATCGATAATCCGCCGCACTTCGGTTTCATGGGCGATCTCGTCTTGTTTGGCCAGGGAATCGGCCAGTGCCGTCTTTAAGGTCAGCGTAATCGCGATTTCTCCAGCGTTTTGCGCAAGGATCAGGTTTCTGCGATGGCTCGCGATGGCAGATTCAAAATCTCCAAGATCATCGCAAATCTGGGCCCTAAGAATCTCGGCGTACAGCGTACTGCGCAGATCACCGGCCGCTGTAAATGCAGCAATTGCATCCTGCGCAATATGCAGCGCTTGCCCTAGCTCGGGGGTCAAATAGCGCAGGTAGCAGCTCCGCGCGGTGGAAAGCCAGCCGCGCGAAAATGCATCGGACTGCAAAGACAAAGGACCGGCTTTTTGCGTCAAAAGCTCGCTGAACATCTTCGCCGGCTGAAGCTGTCCTACCATGCTAAGACCGACAATCATGGACGCTCCTGCTTCAATATAAAGCCCAAGTGCGTCTGGCTCTGGATCGTTTGTCATATACTTCGACCAAAGCTCGATCAATGAAATCTTGCCAACAACGCCGGCTGCAGAACAAGAAAACAGAGTACTTAAGGACCGACACCAGCCGCGGCTACCCGCAGGAAGCAGTGCTAAAGACTCCTCGGCAGCAGCCGGAACTCGTCGAATCATCTCGCCAGTTTTCCAGCCGGCCCAGGCCTGTAGCATCCGCAGCATTCCCAGCGCCCAGCCGTTGGCACCGCAGGCAGTTCCGCGCTCGGCAAGTTGCAGAGTCGTCGTCAGATCATTTCCGGACATAGCTAGCTCGGCAGCGCGTACAAACCACGGAATGGCGCGTTCCAAAACTCCGCTGCGCTGAAAATGCTCGGCGATAAGCAGCGGCGGTATGTCAACGCGCGATTCCAGATAAGTGCCCGCTCGATAATGCCCCAGCTTGCATTCACCTTCTGCAGAAAGGCTATACGCCGCATCACACATCAGAGCATGGCGAAAAGAGTATTCAACCTCGCCGGGAAAGCGGCTTTCGCGGTGCCGTTCTAGAAGTTCGGTATCGACAAGGACGCGCAACCAGCCGTCTATCTCTGCCGAGGTATATTCGGCGTCGCAAAGCGATAGGATTCCGCCCCGCCAAAAGGTGGCGCCAAAAATGCTTGCGGAACGCAGCACGCGCCGAGCTCCGGCATCTAGACGCAAAAGGCGTGCTTGAAGCATCGCCAGTACCGTCTCCGGAAGTGCTTCTCCCTTGCCGGCGGCGGCGGCACGAATCAGTTCCTCTAGAACCAATGCCGCACTTTCAAAAAGAGCAGCAGTTACGCGCCGTTCCGACGGTGAGTATACATGTATGCCTAGCGGGCTTAATCCTTGTTCGAGGAGTACCTACATCGCACAAGTGGTGCACAGGCGGTGCACGCTTCGTGATAAGATCTCCTTGGGAAAGTGTTTGCGCAATGGGCGATATCATCCGGAAGAAGAAGAACGGCAAGGATCTGGGCTGGTACATTAGGTGGTCCGAAAATGGGAAGCGCCGTCAGCTAGCCTCCCACCAGCCAACTTTTGCGCTCGCCAAAAGAATGCTGCTTGAGATTGAGGCGCGCGTGGCCCGCGGCATGGCTGGCCTTATCGAGCCGGACCTGCGCCAGCAGATGACCGTAGCGGAGTTGTGTGACCGTTTCCTAAAAGAGTACACGAGTCCGAGACTGAAGGATCTTGCGGTGTATCGGCAAACGGCGGCATCGCGTCTACGCCGTGTGCTTCCGCATATCGGACATGTGCGCCTCGGTGAACTCAGCAAAGAGCACGTCATCAAAGCACGCGATGAGCTTGGGAAAAGGCACCCGCCGGGGACTACTCGCGCAACGCTCATCCCGCTTATGGCCGCATTTTCCTGGGGGGTTAAGCAGGGGCTCCTCGATAAGAATCCGGCGCATGGGGTCGAAAGGCCGGCACCACCCAACGCGCAGATTGATTTCCTAAGTGCGGATGAAGTAAGCAGGCTTGTTGCGGAATCTGCCCGTCAGGCGCAGGCCGAAACGGGAATTTCAGGGCTGCTATGGCGCTCGCGCCAAGTGGCGGTGCTGCTAGCCGTCTACACAGGCATGCGCAAGGGAGAAATATTTGGACTACGCTGGCAGGACATCAATCCAGACACAGGCCGTCTGACGATCGCGCATAGCTATGGGTCGACCCCCAAAAACGGCAAAGTGCGACATCTTCGTCTGCCATCTGCCTTGGTGTCTCCCATGAGAGAGTGGCAAGCTCAGTGTCCGCCCACAGCGCGGGGCCTGGTATGTCCGATTTGGGACAAGGGAAGCTGGCACATGTCGAGGTCCACAGGGAAAACCCACGGACTTCCCGAACTGCTAAAGGCGGCTCGGTGTCAGCAGGTCAGCAGATGCTGGCACATGCTGCGGCACACCTTCGCATCGCATTACATGATGGCCGGCGGAAGTCTTTTGGCACTGTCAAAGATCCTTGGTCACGCGAGCATGACAATGACAATGGTATATGCGCACCTGGCGCCGGACTATCTGGATCGTGAGATGGAGAGAGTGAAGTTCTAAACCGTTTGGGAGTGGCAAGAGGAATATCTACGCCCCGAATATACCCTAGCGTCACTCATGTGCGCAGCCTGTCGCACTCTCTCACTTGGAGGAGGCCCAAACCATAGGGAGCGAGAGAGGCACCCTGGTGATTTGCGATCGTTCAAACGGAACCCGTCCGCTAGCATTTCGCTGAATCGGTCTCTGCTTTCTTCCTTCATGTACATGCTGGGGCCCTCTATCGACACAGGACATGGTTTGGAATTTAGCCCGCTTCGCCGCCGTAATGCCAAGCATCTTTTGATTTTTGGAAAATGGGTAGCGTGGATCATGATCCTGTCTTCAGGAGTATTCCGCTGCGCAATTCTTTTCTTAGGAATTTCGCGGTTCTGAGAATACTCATCTGAATACTCACGCGGTCGCAAAGTATTCCTTTTTCCCGGGATCTAAGCTTCTCACTTCGGCCATTTCTTCTAAAAGCAGAGATTTTAGCCTCTTCTACAAGAAAATCGCTCTTTCTCATAAGTCCCTGTACGGAAACGATAATCCTCCACGGGAGGGATGTCCCACATTGTTGCCATTTTGTCTTTTTTAAGCGTATGGCGAAGTAGTTTCTTCGGATCCGGAATATTGCTCAATGCATGCATGTGCGTCGAATAAAAATCATAACGTTTTTATCAATTATGAATACTCTTCGTTTTGAAAAGTATTCAGTTTTCGCGGGCAGATAAGTACTCAAATCATACATTTTCACATGAGAGATTTATGTGCAATTTGAACTCTCGTCGATAATCGTTCCCAACTCGCCTAGAACGGATGAATTGAATTGACGTCACACGCCGCTGGATTCGAGTTCTCCAGGGTGCGAAGCGCTTGCGCTAGGGCCACGGTCTCCAAATGGAGCTCAATGACCAAGCCACGCGCTCGCATGACGGTCAGCACCTCAGCCAGCACCTCGACGGTCCGCTGACGCAGCGCTATGGAGAGGAATCGCTGAATCCATGGCTGCTGCGAGGCTTCCTGTGAGAAGGCAGCGACCCCATGTCGCTCAAGCTCGTGCTGTAAAAGCTTGGCAACTTCCGCCGAATTCGGCAGCGGCGGCGCAGCAAGACCTGCGTCAAACCATGGCTGCCAGCGCTCCGCCAGCTCCGTTTCATCAGCAGGCCACCCGAAGATTAGGTTGAAGTAGGCGGAACGCGGGTTGTTACAGCGGGTCCAGCGGCGGGCAGCGGCAGATGCACCGATGGGGTCGTGCTCGCGCAACCAGTCGGGCAAAAGCGCGCGCAGTGCGGCAGACACACCGCTTGCGGGAAGCGCTGCAAAGCCCGCTGCAGCGTCGATCATGTTGCGGCGAAACACATTCGGCGGATCCATGCCCACATAATCGTGGACGTCGAGCACTAGAATCTTTTGTCGACCCAGTGAATCGAGCCATTCGGCAACTGGCAGAGCCCCTTCAAAAACGGCAGACAACATAGGATCTGCGGCGGCTTGAGAAGTCAGATGGTGTAGCCTAGGCAGCACATCCGAGATACGGGTGAAAAACCAACACTGATGGGCCGGCACGTCGCGAAACTCTATTGCCGCAAAAAGCGCTGGCCAGGCGATCGGAACATAGTATTTGGCCGACACCAGAGTTCTGCATGTATCCACTTCCGTAGCAGTTCCGCGCTCGTGATCAGAGATTCTCAGAACGCTCCAGCTATCCATCGATAGGCCTCATACTGGGTGCGATATCCATGTGCTTCCGTCCAATTTTACGGACACTCATACCTCAGCGTGAGCACTAGGGTCAACGGGCTGATTCGTGTACAACCTGTCCAAGTTCATCCGACGTGAGTCACGCAACCCAATACATGAACGAGGGCAGACTTCATGTCTGCAGCGAGGGCTCAGGTGGCGCGTTAGGAGCTCTGCGCTGGCTGTCCTTGTACAGACACAGCCGCAAAGCGCTCCCCCTTCTTTGTACGGACCGGGCACGCTCGTCTTTCGGTCGCTCAACTGCGTTCTCCTAGACCGAGCATGCGCAAGATATCGTCGCACAACTGCTTGAGAATCTTGCTCTCAGCCGAGTTCTTACCGTACGGCACATCCCACACGGGGGAATACTCGGCAGCACGCTTAATGGCAGGCGAGCCAGGAATAGGCGTCGGCTAGACAGTGATCTTCGGCACCTTGGCGCATGCCTTCTTAAGCGCGTTCAGCGTACGCGCTCCTCCCGCATCGGCGCGATTGGCTTCATACTCTGCCCCCTGCCAACACGCATGGCGTCAACCCTGACGCTAGCGTTAATATCAGGGCGGCCCCACGATCAGCGTAATGGTTTTTGAGGGGCAGAGACAAGACTGCATCGTTCCGACTACCGCGAACGTTCGTCTCGCAGATACCTTCGCGCTAAGATTCCCACTGCTGACACAAGCAGCGCGCTGCCTGCAAAGAAGGGCTCATGTGGGAGCGTGCTCCACCATCTACCCAGCTCTCCCGCCAACCAATGCCCGCCTGCGAGGGCTGCGAACCAAAGCCCATTTGCCAGGCCCGCCTTGGCGGGCGGAGCAAGTTCAGAAAGTAGGGATTGCGTCAGAGGGAGGATCAGCAGCTCCCCAAGGGTCAGAAGCAGATACGTGGTGACCATCGGATCAAGGAAATTTTTTCGCTCGTCGAGACTGCTTAATCGGCGAGGCGTAAGATCGCATTTTTTGGGGTGAGGTCCGGTACTTGGGAGTCTGGTCGTGGTGCCCTGAAGGTGACGATGTGAGTGTGATGCGCTGCCTGCGAAGATCATCGCGCCGACATTGCTCCACATCCATCACGGCGCATGGAAGACAGCTCAGCCTGCGCGCTTCCAGACAGAATCGTTCAGCTAAGTCGATATCAGACCGCGCCCAATTGCGTAAAGCAGCGCGATATTTCGGTCCTTCCGCTGGCAGCCTCGCTCATGCGAGCGGAGCGATGCGAGGAGCAGTTCGTGTACGCGGAGCGATGAGGAGCTCATGTGCTCCGCGCGCTTGCGCCAGAATTCCCAACTCCCAACGCACGCGACGCGCTGAAATCCTCCCAAAGTTCGGGGTCTTGTCGGACATCTTCGTGTAACGGGTCTTTTCAGCGACGACGTGATATTCTGAAAAAGCTGTAACTTTTAAGCGAGAGCAGTCATGGAGCATGCACTGTCCTGCGCGGCCTGCGGCAGCCATCTTGAAGCAGGCCACCGAATCGATCGCCGCTACTGCGGCGGCCTCTGCCGAATCCGGGCCTTTCGCATCCGGCATGGCTCCGAGGTCGTGAAACGGCGAGCCTCGCGCTCAGGCACGGCCGGCAAGCCGGGGAGCAAGACGGCGGAGCGTCAAGCTCACGCTGCGGCTCAGAAGATCGAACAGCTCAAGAAAGACCTCAGCAACGCACGTCACGACGCCGCTTCGGCCCGCAGCGAGGCGGAAGCGCGATCTACAGAGCTTGCCGCAGCCCGCGCTCAGGTGGAGCAACTCCAGAGAGACCTGAGCCAGGCCCAACGCAGTGCGTCCACCGCTCGACGAGAAACGGCCTCACGCGCGGCGCAGTGGTCTCATGCCGGAGAACGAATCGAGCAACGGCAAGGCGAAGTGGAGCCAGCTCCCTACTTCCAAGAAGAAGAGTACAGCGCCTCCGCTGCGCTCCCGCAGCGATGGGTCAAGGCCCCAGCCCGAAGCGAACAGCTATCCAACTGGCGACCTCCACGAGAAGCTACCGCCGCGACGGAAACGCAGGAGCTTCGATCGAAGCTTGCGCAGGCATTGACGCGGGAGCGGCTCAACCATGAGAACTGGCAGGCCGCTCGCACGAAGCTCGATAGCGCCAATTCGGAAATGACGAAGATGGCGCGGGTGATTCGCGAGAAAGACGCGATGCTGACAGAGGCTCAGGAGCGCTGCCAGCAGTTCAAGGCTGATTTGGAACGTCTCACCGCAGAACGCAGCGGCTCGCCTGCACGGCAACAGGAGTTCCATGCCGCGCCGAAGCCTCGCAGAAGCGCACAGGACTTAATGTTCACATCTGCTCCGGGCGTGGACGAGCATCTCAACGAAGTAGCCAGGCGGATAAACGTCGAGTCCCTTCGCGGTCAGGCCCGCCGAGCAGCCGAGTCTATTGAGCAACGCCGCGTTGCACTCTCGGCCGCCGCTGCTCATGCTGAGCAGCAGCTGCACGACCAGCTGGCGAACCTGAGTGCAAAGGGCTACCGAGCCGAAGAAGACCCGCTCGTCGGGATGAAAATCCAAGAAATACAAGCGGAGCATGAGTTCGCGAGAGAACAGCAGCTCCACGGCCGTTATGGCCAGGCACAACTGCTGCCACCGGGGACCGATCTACGCCGCGTCGCACTCATGTGGGCGATGCAGGCAAGACAGCTCTACATCTATGATCCGCCGTCACGGCGGCGCGGGCACGTCTACTGGCAGCAGAAGTTCATTTGCCTCGATGAGGAGAGCGAGCAAGACCTGCTCCGGGCGGTCACAGAGGCGTTCTTCAGCTGGCGGCAGAAGCTGTATCGCTACCGATAAACCAGCCGCAGAACGAATGCTGCACAGCCCCGTGGGAGAGGCCGTCGCGATTCACCTTGGCCCGATGTCGTGACGACAAGGTACGTCAAGACATCGAACGATGTCGAGGCGACGTTCGGGTGAAACCATGTATGGAAATGGACCTTCTGGGAGTGCTGACCAGTGCGTAGCAGAGCATGGAGCAGATGTGGCCCAATCTAAACTGCCCCCTCAGCCATGCAGATTGGATGAAATTTGCCCAACCTGTTGCGAGCGGCCCGTCTAATACAAAGGACTATAGAGGGGATCGTTCATGTGGGATGCCGTCAATAGTGCACGGGCATATAGAGCGCCAACGGCTTCGACAACAAAGGAGCGTTCAAGCACTCTTTTCTGCCTTGGATGTCGCCAAGCAAAGGCGGCTTTCCTTGCAAACACCCAGGCATACCGATTGACGCCGAGCCGCTCTACAGTCTACCATAGTGCTCTATGAAAATTACCTTGTACTCGACCGCACCAGCTTGGGGAGTTGCGAACATTTTGCCGGCAGGTTTGAAACTCGAAACATGGTTGCGTATGGCGGATGTGCCGTACCAAAGTGCGCCGCTGGACCTTACGCTCGCGCCCAAGGGGGAAATGCCATTCGTGCGCATCGACGACGAAGTCATGGATGATTCGACGTTGATCATCGAGCGTCTGTCCAAGGAATTGGGTAAGGACCTCGATGCACACCTCGGCCCCGCGGAACGCGCTGCGTCCCTTGCATTCCGGCGCATGGTGAAAGAGCACCTGCATTGGGTGATGGTGGTGGATCGGTGGTGCCACGACGAGAACTTCGCGGTGTATGGCCCATTGATCACCAAACTGCTTTTCGGCCAGCTTCCGCCCGATCAACAAATAGCCAACACGCACGCGACACGCCAGCAGATGATCGCGCAGGCGCAGGCGCAAGGCATGGGACGGCATACGTACGCCGAAGTCACGCGCATGGGCATGGCCGATCTCCAAGCGATTTCGGATTACCTCGGAGGCAAGCCATTCTTCTTGGGTGACAAACCGTCCGTGGTGGATGCAACGCTTTATGGCTACGTCGCGAATGTCTTGTGCGTGGAGTTTCCGTCGCCACTGCGCGAATTCGCCAGCGGATTGTCAAACCTCGTGGGGTGGCGCGATAAATTGCGTAGACGCTGGTACTCCTATCTCTCGAAGTAGTCCGTTTTAGTCCCCATCACCCACGATACCCAATCGTGCCGCGAGCCGCTGCAAGAATCGACGACTCACCCCCGCCAATTCCGCTGCTCGCGTGACGTTTCCCCCATCTTTTGCACCATCGCCCGCGAATAGACCACCTCGAATCGCTCGGTCCAGACTTGTCGCGCTTCCTTCAGCGGCAAATGCAAAGGAACCAATTCTTCGAGCAACGGACGCGGAGGAAACGCGTAGGTAAATCAATTGTTGGTTTTGGCCACGGGGTCCGCCTGCACCCGGGGGCGGCATGTGTTCGATTGTATGCAGGAGATGGTTTCCCGTCCGATCCACCGAATTGGATACGATGCGCGGGCGCTTGCAGTCAAGGTTGACTTGGTAGGCAAGTCTGCGTCGGAGAAGGATACAGCCAGTCGCCCGTCACGAGTAGACAGGGGCAGAGTATCGGCAGCGCACCGATGTTTTTATGCTGCCGAGAGAAGGTGGGCTTGCAGGCGCAGGCACCACCGCTCAGGCCGCGTCCTCGTGCCTCGTCGGAGTTGAACAGCGTCGTTCCATTTCCTCCCGGGCAGCCTTGACGCTGCGATAGTCACGCCAGCAGACAGCAATCTCCGTCAGGCTCACCTCAGCCAGCGAGAACGGTTTTTCCGGACTCTCGGAGTGTGCCCAACGTACGACGCACAGCAACACATCACCGTGACGACGCAGAGCGATCACCGTCCAAAGGCGGCCACGTGGATTCGTTGCTCGACATAAGAAGTCATGGGCCGAGCGCTCAGCGGGCTTTTCGAGGTCCAGCATGACGAGCGGCGGCAATGGCGGCGGATGTCTCTGGGCAAGCGGACGAGAGCGACGGGCGGATACGCTTCTGGACTTGGGGATGTGACACGGCATAATGCCTCCGTTCGCGTCGGACCGATTGCTTTGACCGGCTGGTCTGACGCGGGCTGAGGCCCTCGGTTCGCGCCGAGGGCCTTTTTGTATTTGGCCCGATTGAATCAGGCTCAGCAGCAGTGATACATGACGGCTCAGAATTTGGCAATGAAGCTAAGCATGTGATCTCGTTGGAAAATCTGTCAACTTTGGCATGGACTCGGCGCGTGTTACGTCGCACCGATGGTTCGTGGCAGTCCCAATCCCCGATACTTCGGCTTGCCGACTCGTCTGAAAAAGGCGAGGAAGTATGCTGGCCTGACGCGCACCGCGCTAGCCCAGAAAGTCGGCGGAGACCAGACAACGGCTCTCGATATCGAAACGAAGCGGCGCCTACCTACCGTCGGTACGGTCGCGCGCCTGGCTATCGGTCTTGGAGTATCCGCCGGGTGGCTGGGCTTCGGGATTGGCGAAATGGCATCCGAGGAGTCGGCGGCAACCTGCCGCGACATGGGCGCACGATTGCAGGCTGTGCGCGTCGAGCGGGGTTACTCGAAAGCAGCGCTCGCCCGACTGGTCAACCTGAGCCCGACGGCGCTAGCCAACATCGAGAACGGCGCACAGTCTGGCGTTGAAGTCATTGCGGCGCTGGCCAAGGTACTCCGCATCAGCCCCGCGTGGCTCGCCTTCAACGAAGGCCCGCAGGTTTTGCCCTCACGAAGACGCGGGCACCTCCCCGCGCAGGCATCCGCCCCGGTCAACTGACTCCACGCTCGCCAGCAACGCATG
The DNA here is from genome assembly GCA_964460115.1 of uncultured Myxococcales bacterium. Taxonomy (GTDB): domain Bacteria; phylum Myxococcota_A; class Polyangia; order Palsa-1104; family JAEUJZ01; genus JAEUJZ01. Next base: position 5,589 of record CAYWPR010000072.1, on the reverse strand, counting down.
CACACGCGCTGGATGCCAGAGGCCGCCCTCTTTTGGCTGGAACCCATCCAGCGCCAGCCGGACCCCGATCTCGCGAAGCTGCATGCCCTCCGCGCGTAGCTCGGCGGCACGTCGGGCTGCGACTTCGCGGTCACCGCCTGCAGCGGTGCGTAGTAGCTCTCTGACTTGCGCGGGGTGCCAGATGCCGCCGCGCAGCGGAGTCAGGCGTTCTTTGCGAAGCTGGACGCCGATGGATTGATAGCTCAGGCCCTGGACGCGTAGCTCCTTTGCTCGCTCCGTCGCGGTGTCGGGGTCGTAGCGCAGCGGCAGGCGCGGGCCTGGGCGCTTCGTGGGGCGAGCGGTGTGCTTGCCGTCGCGCATCAGCACGTTGCGCACTCCGTTGACGCGCCAGGGGCCACCGCGTCGCGCGGGCACCTGCTCGTCGTTCAGTCGCTGCACCACTTGGGTAAAGCTCAGGCCCTCGTTGCGCAGTGCGACCATCTTCGCAATCACAGCCTGCTCACTCTCAACGGGCACCAGCACGCGGCGTCCTTGCTCGTCGAGATGATCACCCAGCGCGTAGCCGTAGTGCGCAGGTCCGAGGCGAATCCCCTGCGCCTTCATGTGCTGAAGCGCATCGCGCGTTCGCTCGGAAATCATCTCGCGCTCGAACTGGCAGTAGTTGGCAAGGTTCATCAGCACCATGCGCCCCGCCGCAGAGTGCGTGTTGACCATGCCGCAGAGCGACAGCAGATGATTCCGCTCCTCGCTGAATAGTTCCTCGACGAGCGTGCAGACATCGCGCAGCGAGCGAGACAAGCGATCCAGCTTCACGACGAGGAGCGTGTTCGCGCGCCCTCGCCGCACCATCTGTAGCGCAGCTTGCAGGCCAGGCCGTTCAAGAGTGCTACCCGAATAACCTTCGTCCGTCTTTATGTCGATAAGCTTGATCGAATTGATTTTGCAATAAGCTCTGAGCCTATCGCGTTGTGCGTCCAAGCTTACCCCGTCGGTAGCTTGTTCCTGCGTGCTTACTCTGACGTATCCGATGGCCGTCTTAGGTTCGTTTGTCTGTTGATGTGTGCGCATGCCGCGCTTAATACGAAGACTTGAGGATCCTCCGTGCTATCGCCGCTCATGCGACGGTGGGAGGGTTTGTTCGAGAGTCACTTTGAGAGACGTACGGCGGAGGCCGGATAGGGGATGCATGTCGCCGCCGGCAAAGGTGATACTCGACTTGTCGCCGGGGGTCGGCGGCGAGGCGACTAACACGCCTAGCCTGAGCATGTTCAAGGGACGGCTGACGAAGAGTTCGACTTGGGAATCGCCTACAGGTTCATCGCCCGGCGAGCGGACCGCAAGCGAAGGCAGGATGGAGGCCACGGCGCTGGACAGTCGCAACAAGGCATCCTGATCCCCCTCGACGTAAGCGCGCACTGCAAAATCGCCGCCGCCGCTGCGTTCGCAAACCTCACACATGCAGGTAGGCGGACAGCGCGGTCTCATGGGCGTTGGGATCTGAGACATGCTCAGCCCTCCTCAGCCGCGGTGCGTGAGCCTGGGACGGGTGGCGTTTCAGGAGTGTCCTTGGGACGGCGAACGATCGGTGACGTATGCTAACGACACTTCGTCTACATCAGCCCAGGAGACTCACTTGACGCTGTAGCCTGGCTTTTGGGTCAACAACCGTCTGTAAGTTCTCCAGAAGTGCGCCGCCGCCGCCCATTGCGTATTCCGCCTATCGTGATCACCCAATCCAGCGGCATCGTGCCCGCTCAATCAGACGTATCGTCATGAACTCCATCCTGCCGTCGCTGTCTATATCCGCTCGCACAACATCACCCCCATCCGCTTAGGCTCTGGGCCATAAGAATGCGACAGCACTTTGCGCCAACCTAGCTCACCAAGCGTCGCCGCCAGCTTGTGCAAGTCATAACGACGAATCCGCCAAGCGGCGAATCGTCGGCTCTCTCGTTCCAACCGTACGTCTGCCCAGATCACCAATTCGTAGCTGCCTGGCAGCGGACAATGGTGATTCGAATCAACGCTCAGCCGAACGGAACGTACGCCACGGCAATGACGGAGAAGCGGCCCAGAGAGCCACTGTACAATCCGTTCGGGCAGCGGCCGGCGAAGCGCGGGATCGGCGGCTCGAACTGCCTCCATATCTTCGGCTGGTGCCCAGACGAGTTGTACATCCAAGAGCAACATATCCCCGCGGCTGGTGCAGGCATAGAGGTCTGCGAGCAGTGAGGGTTCATGGGGGAGGTTTCCGAACGTGTTACCGAACATCGTCCACAATCGGCGGCGCGTGGACCCTGGCGGCTGATAGTGCAGCGGCACGATCCGCGAGACCTCGTAGAAGTTGCCATGCACCGGAAAGACGGGGACACGTGAGGCAGCCAGCAGGCTGGCCGCGTGTTTGAAAGCAGTGACCAGGAGCGGGTGGCTAATATCGACCAGGTACATTCGAAGATCCGGTTGCTCGGTCACTTCAGTCAGCAGGGCTTGAACGAGGCGCGTCTCCGTTCGCCCATCCCCGACGCCGAGTGCATTGATATCGAGACCTCGACCGCCAAGTCGGCCTGCGATCGTCTGAGCCAGTTGCTGCGCCGGCACCTTGTCGCGGAAGGAGGAGACATAGCTCTCTTCGGAGCAGTAGCGAAGCCAGTCGGCCGCGGATTGCGCATCCAGGTATTGGTATGTCTGTTCGAGGGTACCGCCGGGGCCATTGAGCAGTGCCGTCATATCCGCCGCCAGCGCTACGGGATCGTACTTCGGAGACAGCCAGGAGCCGAGCTGCCAGCCAGCCTCGGCTCCTCCCAGATCGACCGCATCGAGCCGCAGCTCTGTGAGCCCACGCAACCGTCGAAGGGTCGTAGGCGACGGCTCGGTGAGGCCCTCTTCAATATTGTGCACTGTCCCGCGCGTCAACCTTGCGCGTCTAGCCAGCTCAGACTGGCTAAGGCGGGCAGCCTCCCGACGCTGCCGCAAGAGAGTTCCAAAGTCGCGGGCGCAGATTCCAAGAGAGGAACTGCTCAACGGTTGCTCGATTTCCATGGCCTGGTCTTATTCCAAGCCGATGACATTGTACAGATTGAGCACTTTGTACACTTTGGGGACGGTTTCTCGAGATAGCGAGCTCATCTATAGTCCAATTTGTTCAGAAGCCCCGACGCGGGCTGTGCAGCCGATTGCGGCTGTCACGGTCTCTGACCACGTGGTGACCATGCAGGTATGAACCATCACCACCCCTTAGCACTTTATCAGCTCGCTCTCGTCGAGTTATTCGAGCGGCTGGCGTCCGGCGCCATGCTGCCGCTCTTCGCCCTCTATATCGCTCGACACCTCAATGGCTCGGAATCCTTTTCGTTCACGCTGTCGAGCGGCTTCGTCGCGGCTTCCTATCTGGCCAGCCTCCCTGGGGGTCTCTTCGCCGATCGCTTCGGCCCCTGGAGTGCGCTGGTGTTCGGTTCCCTCTGTCTGGCTCTCGGCTTTGGGATTCTGGCCGCCAATCAGCGGATCTTTTTCTGGCCGGCACTCGGTCTTCTGCTTATCGGACATGGACTGTTCAAGCCCAGTATTACAACACTCGTCGGTACGATTTACCCTGATGACCATAGCCGCCGGGAATCCGGTTTCTCGCTCTTCTATGTTGCAGTGAACCTTGGTTCGCTGGGGGGCCCGCTGCTCGCTGAATGGGCGCGGGCACACTGGGGATGGCCTTCGATCTTCTTCTGTGGCGCGGGAGCCATGGGAGTGGCGCTGCTATTCCTCCCCATGACCCCAATCAGCCATCAGGCGATTTTTCCGAGGAAGCTTGCGCCGGCTCTTTCCCTGGGGGCTGAACGAGCGCGGGTGGCGGCACTCTGGTTGCTTTGTGGTATCGGAGTCATATTCTATTTAGCGTTCCAGCAGACCGGCACCACTCTAGCCCTGTTCGCTGAGAGGCATACCAATCTACAGTTCGGCTGGGGCCTCGAATTTCGGCCAGGACACTTTGCCGCGCTGCATGCAGCCTTGGTAATCCTTTTTACACCGCTGCTACAATGGGTGACTGCCCGTCTGCGAGCACGCCAGATCGAGTCGTCACCAGCGCGGAAGATGATTTGGGGATTCCTGCTGACCGCCGCTGCCTTTGCTGTCGTCTCCGCAGGAAGCCTGAGCGGCGAGGCGCAGCGTGTCAGTCCGCTCTGGCTGGTTGGCTGCTATGTACTCCTATCTCTCGGGGAGTTATTCCTCGCGCCGATGAGCTTGGCACTTTTGACCGAGCTGGCCCCACCCCGGCTGTCCGGACGATTCACCGGAATATGGTACGCTTCGGTTGCTGTTGGCCATGGCCTTGCTGCCGCACTTGGACCAGCATGGAGCTGCTGGCCACAGCATCGCTACTTCGCGGGAATAGCCGGGCTGTCGCTAATCGGCGCTGCAGCGCTGTACCTGCGCCTGGGGACGCTCGAAACTGCGCTCTCCAGAGGATAGGTCGCTCATCTCGAAAAAATGCCCCCAAAACGTGTCTATGAAAAATGAGACTCCCAACACCCATCAGTGCCTTTCGCCCACCCGACTTTTCGCGATTGTCACCGAACCAAACAGGCGCTTGAGCTTGTCCTCCTGCTGTGCTCGGATTTTCTTTTCGCTTTCGGGATCCAGCAGCCGGTCTTCGACGACCCAGCGCGGCTTGGGTTCGTTGGGCCATAGGGTACGAAAATAGAAGTCCCGCCGAGCTTTGAACGCTTCGGACCGGGCCGCATCCAGAATTGCTTGCTCTGTGTATTTAGGAAGCGGCTGCCCGGTGACAGGCTTTCCTGCCTGCTTCTGATACATGGCCAGCAAATCAAGCGCCTTCACACGGTCCTTCATGAGTGGAATCAGCGCATCATCTTCGTCGTCTACGGGTGAGCGTAGGCGTGCGACCTCGGCGCGCAACGCAAGATTATCCCGCCGCATCGTTTGGAGCCGAGCCGCTGTCTCAGCATGGAGAAGCTGCGCTTGCTGGTACTCATCGAGTACGGTATTGGCCCGCTGAAGGACCGTCTCCAACTCGTGCACTCGCAGCGCCAAGGTTCTCCTTTCGTCGAGCAAACCTCTCTGTTGGGTAAGCTGCGCAGCCAGGTTGCCCGTGCGTTCGCGTTCGGTGAGCAGCTCGTGTTGGAGCTTGTCGCGGTGCTCGGTCACTTCATCAAGCCGGGCCTTCAATGCAGAAAATTCTCCTCCTGATTCGATGCGCTTTGTGAACTGGTTCTGCGCTGCGGTGAGGTCGCGGCGCAACTGCATTTCAGATGTGGAGAGTTCGTCTGCACGAACCGAGGATTTACGCAGATCCTCCCGGAGCTTGATCACCTCGAGTTCGAGGTCCTTGGCTTGCTGCTCGGCAGCGACCATGCGCTCAGCGGCAATGGCCACGTCGGTTCTGGCCTGCTCCAGATCTGCTTTGAACACCAACATCTCATCATCGGTACCTACCTCTTCTACCTCAAGATTCTGGGGAGATGGAGGTGGCTGAACAGGGGTTGTCAGGTAGGTCTGTTCAGACGTGCTCTCTTGAGTTCGAACGGTCGCGGTAGAGACGACCCTTAGCTTGATAGGGTCGGGTCGCCCCCCGCACAG
>CAYWPR010000071.1:0-30704 GCA_964460115.1 uncultured Myxococcales bacterium | reverse complement strand
GCGTATCTAACACTCTGATTTTATTCAGTTTCCCGAAGCATTCCCGAAGCGATCTAAAAGGCAGTCTTTCTCGTCGGTAGGTTTGGATCCGGTAAGTCCGCCAGGTTTCTCCCTCGAGAAAGCGAAGGGCCGAGGGAAAACATCCCTGGTCGATCGAGCGGAAAGCTGCGAACCCCTAGGCTCGCAATTTCATTGCAATCTCTGCGACGTGTTTGCCTTGATGTTGCGCCAGCTTCAGTTCATTTCTGGAAGGTTTCCGCTCTCCGTGGCCTCCGGTTATCGTCGTCACCCCATAGGGCGAACCACCAACCACTTCGAATAAAGTCATTTGCTCTTTTGCGGAATATGGAAGCCCTACAATCACCATCCCAAAATGCATCAGATTGGTGATGATATTCATCAATGTAAGCTCTTGTCCGCCATGCTGCGTCGCCGTCGAGGTAAATGCGCTACCAACTTTGCCTTCTAGCGCACCTTGCGACCATAACTCGCCAGTTTGATCCAGAAAGTGCCGCATCGGGCCGGCCATGCTGCCATAACGCGTTGGCGCGCCGATGATAAAGGCATCAAAACGTAGCAAATCTGTGACCCCGGCAATGGTCGCGTACTTTTCGCCTGTGGCCTCGTGTTTGGGCGCCGCTGCTGAAGGGATTTCCGGAACGCGCAACACCTCGACTTCAGCATCCGGCACAAGGCGCACGCCTTCGGCAATCGCCTCGGCAAGGGCGGTGATATGACCGTGCACTGAGTAATATAGAACTAGAACTTTGATCGGCATGGCTGTGCTCTGCGTAGATTGTGGTACAAGGCTGTCCTTGCGAGCTTCATGCCAGCTAGCGCTAACCGCGGCAAGACAAAGCGAGAATTGCGCGAATTACTTTTTTGAGACGTAAGGATTTCCGTTTATATAAAAACGCAGGGGCCATGCGGCGGCTTCGCCGGCATAATCAACTCCAATTCGCGGCCGAACTACGATTTTGTCTTCGGAAATAGACGGGGAATCAAGCAGCCAAAGCCCGGCTGTTTTACTCCATAAAGGCACTCCATCTTGGTCTTTGGTAAGTCCAAGATATTTACATAGCTTGCCTGGGCCATTGCTAAGCAGGCTCGCTTTCGGACGCGATCGAGGAAGGAATTCCGAGGGAGTTTCGCTGCTGTCTATAGGTTCAAGGGCGCGCAGCAGCACGGCTTCAGGATGTGCTGCGGTACGCGTAACTATATTTAAGCAATAATGCATTCCGTAGATAAAATATATATAGGCATGGCCTCCTTCTAAATACATCGAGCGATTTCGCGCAGTTTGCCGATTGCGATACGTATGCGCGGCTGGATCGTCGACGCCTAGATATGCCTCGGTTTCAACAATGCGCGCTTTTAGAATCGTTCCTGCTAGTGTGCGACGGCAGATAACTTTGCCGAGCAATTGCCGCGCAATCAACGTGGTTTCTTGAAGATAAAATGCCTGCGGCAGCAAAGCAGGGGAGGCGCTCATAAGCGGTAGCTATAACGTTGCGGTGTCGAAATGGCCAGTCTGGAACGCACTGCATCGGGCTCTACATGGGCCGCTTTCTAGGCGAAGCTACATGCAGCTTGTGCGCTTCTGACACAGTGGGCAATGGCGCGCACCACAGCTTGGATGGAGGCAAAAGCATACATCGCAGAATCCTTTGTTAGGAATATGGACCTGCCTTCTGAAATCCCTAGGGCCAGCTCAGCCGCTTCTCTCGCGTGAAAATACCGTCGGTAGTATTTCGGCTGCAAAGTCGAAAAATGCGAAAAAAAATTCAATCGGCAAGCAATCTGGCACAGCGCATGAATAGGAAACGGGAAGTGCTTGAAAAAACAATCGATCGCTCCCAAGAAATTCGGAGCTTGTCTCAGGTGGGCATCGGCCTGAATCGAGGAATTTTCATGGAACGCACTTCAATCTTCGCTGCACTCGTAGTCGTGCTGTCTGCTACGGGATGTCCGCCTTCAAACACTGAAGAAGGGTCCAAACCGGCGGCGGCTACAAGAGTCATCGCGGACAATCTACAGCCGACAAATCCGACTCCAGGGTCAATTCCTCCTCCGGGGCCGATTCCGAATCCGCCAAATCCAGGGCCTCCGGGCATGACTCCGGCTCCGCTTCCGGTTGTGCCGCCCCAAGGGTCGGGGGCCACAGTTCCAGGTCCGCCGGCGGCAGCTCCCCCCCTAAGTCCGGGGGCCGCGCCGGTTCCGGTATTTCCGACACCTGGCGATAACCAGCCGCAAGGGTCGCCAACTAGCAATCCTGCGCAAAATTCACCCCCGCCGGTGAATCCACCGGCCCCGACCCCCAATCAACCGCAACCTACAAAATAGTCAATGCGGCCACGATTGGCTGTTCGCTTCAAAGGAGAGGATCATGAAAAAGCAAGAGGTTGTGACAAAAGCCCTACTCATCAGCCTAAATTTTCTGGCGATTGGGGTGGCCGCCTGGTTTCCTTTGTCCGTAAGCTTGGCAGAGTCGACCACTTCTCAAGCTTCGGGCACGATGAGTGTCGCCGACAAAGCTTTTGTCCGTGATGCTACTTGTGGGAGTTCGGCCGAAGTGGATTTGGGACAGTTGGCCAAAGACAAAGGACAAAATGATGCAGTGCGGGCCTTTGGTCAGCAAATGATTGACGACCATACCAAAGCGAACAAAGAACTGGCTGATCTGGCTGGACGCAAGGGCGTGGCTGTCACGACAGAACTAAAGCCCAAGCATAAAAATCTAAAAGAGTCGCTGAGCAAGCTTAGTGGAGTTGCCTTTGACAAGCAGTACATTCGCGAAATGCTCAAAGAGCACGCAGCCACAATCGCTGCATTTGAAAAGGAAGCGAGTCAAGGCAAGGATACCGAACTAAACGCCTGGGTCGTTCAGACGCTGCCGACGCTAAAGGCCCACTTGCAAATGGCCCGTGAAGCGGAAATGAAACTAAAGACCGACCTGGCCAAAAACGGACCTTAGCTTCTTCCGATTCACAAAAACCTGATCGTTTTGCAAGCAATCGCCGAGGCACAGCAAAAAGTGCTCTGGCGATTGTTTGTTTTGTAAATCGCCCTTTGCTGGCAGTCTCTGTGCGTTTGTGTAGGATGCAGACTACGCGACGCGCAATTTCATGTATCAGCTTCGGCCCTACCAAAAAGAAGCAGTTTCCCGCACCGTGCAGCATTTTCAAAAGCAGCGCACGCCCGGGGTTTTGGTTCTGCCAACGGGAGCCGGCAAAAGTCTGGTCATTGCCGAGCTGGCGCGAATCGCCAAAAGTCGAGTTCTGGTGCTGGCGCACGTCAAAGAGCTCGTCGAGCAGAACTACGAAAAATATCGCAGCTACGAGCTTCCGGCCGGAATTTATTCCGCGGGTCTAGAACGCAAAGACCGAAACTGCAAAGTAATCTTTGGCGGCATTCAATCTGTTGCGCGCGCCGATTCCGATTTTTTTAAAAGCTTCTCGCTTTTGGTCATTGATGAATGTCATCGCGTATCCGACAGCCAGGACAGCCAATATGTACGCGTTATCAAATTCCTGCAGGATGCCAATCTCGGCCTTTGCATTTTGGGGTTGACGGCAACTCCCTATAGATTGGGGCTTGGCTGGATTTATCAGTATCACCACCGCGGCATGATGCGCACGACCGAAGAGCGCTTTTTTAAAAAATGCATTTATGAACTTTCCCTGGCTTCCATGATTCAGCACGGCTATTTGACGCCGCCCATTCAGATTGATTCGCCGGTGGCCAGTTATGATTTCTCCAGCCTAAAATTGCGCGGCCCCGGAACTCGATTTTCCATGAATGAGGTCGAAGATCTGCTGAAAAAGCAGGAACGCGTGACCCCCGGAATTATCATGAACATCGTCGAGCTTTCTCAAGATCGCCAGGGCGTTATGATCTTTACATCCTCTGTACGGCACGCCCAAGAGATCATGACGCATCTGCCGCCGGCGACTTCGGCGATGGTAGTTAGCGATACGGAATCAGCGGAGCGGGCGCAAATCATTTCGCGTTTTAAGGCGCGGCAACTAAAGTACCTGGTCAATGTTTCGGTTCTAACCACGGGATTTGATGCGCCCCATGTGGATCTGATCGCCATTTTACGTCCGACGGAATCAGTCAGTCTTTATCAGCAAATCGTGGGTCGCGGTCTGCGCTTAAGTGAAGGGAAAAAGGACTGTCTGATTCTAGACTATACCGGAATCGGCCACGACATCTTTGCTCCGGAAATCGATGATGACAAGCCGGCGCAAAATTCGGTTCCGGTGCAAATCCTTTGTCCGCGCTGCGGACATCAAAATGATTTTTGGGGCATTGTGAATTCCCAAGGCGAGCTCGTGGAACATTTTGGCCGCAAATGCCGCGGTGCTGTCGAAGATCCGCTGACTTTGACGGTGACCGCCTGCGACTTTCGCTTCCGTTTCAAAAACTGCGAGCACTGTGGTGCAGAAAACGACATCGCCGCCAGGGTCTGCGCCAGTTGCCGCGAACTTATCGTAGATACCGACACCAAGCTGCGCGAAGCCATGGCGTTAAAAGATGCGCATGTGATGCGTCCGGATTCGATGCTGTTTGTCAAAGGAAAGGATAAAAAAGGACAAGAAAGGCTCGAAGTGCGTTACTGCAACCTCGACGGAGAATTTCTGCGCGAGTACTTTTACCTGAACAGCTCCTATGACGCCCGAGCATTTTATTACAACTTCGTCCGTATGCATCTGCGCATTCCGGGCGTTGCGGAAAAAGAGCTGAAGTTGCTAAGCGTCGATGACGTTTTAAAGCATCAGCAATTGTTTCGCTTGCCAATGTTTGTGATTGCGCGCAAGAAAACCTACTTCTGGCAGATTCGCGAAAAGATCTTTGAGTAGGTTCGAAAAGCAAAACGGGACGCAGCAAGGAGGAGAAAGATCCATCCAAACAGGCCCGAATGACTTGGCTTGTGCGCGCTTCCAACCGCACTACAGCCGCCGGCATCGCTGTCGTCCGGCATCGTGAAGTGCACCTTCACTTCGCGTGCTTTTGCTCCGCTTATCGTGCCGCTTAGCACAACAAGCAGCGTTTCATTGGGTTTTAGGGTCACGATTTGAGAGGATGCCAATTCAATAAAATCACCGATAGTCCCCTGCGCGCTTTGCACCGCGCACGCGGCCGATGGCGGACTACTGGCTGCATCCTCGACAGAAATGCGCACCGCGGTCGGCGCGGTAAGCGCCGGCTGAAATTGCAAATAGCGCGCTGATAGGCCGGTTAGCTCGAAGGTGGTGGTCTGGCCGGCTTGTAGCGGGGCTTCAAAACGCACGGTCGGGTATTCGGCCGCGCGCCTGTAGCCGCGACCGGAAACGGCGCGCTTTTCGGTCAGCAGATTCCAGCGCGTAAATTCTTGATACGCGGCGGCCAGCGATGATTGGTACTTATTGCGCAGCACCGCATCGGTGACATCCAGAAAGCGCCGCGGACCTCCAGTTGGCGGCTGCTCGCTGCCTTCCCAGATCTCGCGAATCAGTGCTTCGCCGAAACGTTCGTAAAGAAACTGCGCCCAGACTGCGGTGGCATAGGCATAGGCCGCAGCGCCACCAGTCCCCATGCTTTGGTCCAGCGGTCGCTCCGGAGCGCGAAACAGCGGCGGCAGAAATCCCAAATAGTCTCGCCAGGTACCAGACGATTCGGGAAAGACCTGAAGTTCGTTCCAGACTGCGGTGGCTTCACTCCAAGTTCGCCACTGATCGGCGTTATAGGCATCTTGCAGCGCGTGAAACAGCTCATGGCTGGTCAGCACCTTTATCCCATCAAGCTCGCTGGGATAGGAACTGTTTTTGAAGCTTGGGTTCATCACGAAGTAGCCGGCGCAGCAGCGGCGCGGGCCGCCGTCTTTGCCATCGGTGCAGCTTTCTGTAACGCGATAGCCATCGCTGCCATTTCCGGCCCAGCGCAGATAGATGTCAAAGCGTCCGTCTCCGCCATAGTCATCGCGGTTATGATAGACGCTGTCGTCGAGCGGCGGACGAAATCCGCGCTCGATGACGGTGCTTTGATAGGTTTTTTCTGCGGCCGCGCCTACTTGTTCCACAAAATCTGGAATGCCGTTTTTCGGGGCCTCGTCCGTCGAATCCACAGCATTTTCGCTGCTCGTGACATAGTAGACGCGAAAATGATCTCCGGGCGGATCATACACTTCGGCCGGAATTCCATAGCCGTTGTTGTTTTCGCCAGTGCCGTCGGTCGGCCGAATCGCAAAAAAGCGCGAGGCGACGCGGTCGGCACTGGCTTCCCCAGGAGGCGTAGGCGCGGACCAATCGCCGCCGCAAGCGCCAAAAAGGACTGCGATGCACAGGACTTCTGTGCGCATCATGGCAGGTAGCCCAGCGTCAGGCTGTAGTAGCCGCTGGTATCGCCTTTGTAATAATCGTTCAGTTGCAGTTTGATGTGTCCCTGCCCGTCGCGACGCGTCAGTACGATCACTTCTTTTTTGGGAACTAGGTGGTGCAGCTTCATGTCGTAGTCATACCAGTCGCTAAGGGCCGTCCCTAGGCCGCCCAGCCAATCACTTATCAGCCCGCATTGGGAGTCGAAGTAAGCATCCGTATGATAGGGACCACTTGGCGCGTCCGTCACATCGGCCAAGCCGGCCGCATCAACGCGGCTTAGCAGCGTGTAGCCCGGGCCAGAGTCCCCGCCATTTATCTTAATTTGCCAGCGCTTAAACGCGATGTCCCAGTTTGTGCTTTTTTGTGCCTGCACATCGCTGATCTCAACTTTTTTGCGCAGTACCAGGTCGACGTATACAAAGGGATTTTCGCCAAAAGTATTCTCATCCCCGGCGGTGGCATCGATTTGGGCGTTATAGGTATCTGACGCGCTGGGCATGATCGCGAAGGCAACTGCGCCGGTTGCGACTTTGTCGATAGCGCGGACGTCATAAGGCAGCTCGCAGCGCGGCTTCGCATTCTCCATGCCCATCATATCGGGCATCGGATGCTCCTCGCCCGAGGACATCATAGAATCGCCGCAGCCGAGCATAACTGCGAACGGACAGCCTAAGAGAAATGAAGCGAGAGTTTTCGACGGTTTCGACATACAGGAGCTCCTTTCAGGTTGCCCCTGGTCTAGCGCGGAGCCCTGGTTCTATCCAGTAGAATTTTGCTTGCGATGTGATAGGCCCGCCGCTTTTCAATGCGCGCCCGTCCGCAGTTCTAATGCCCAAATGTAGCCGTACAGAAGCGGAAGAGAGAAAAAGGAGTCTGTTAATCTATCGTCGAATCCGACACCAATTTTGCAACCGGCACGGTGAAGGTGAACACCGAGCCGGTGCCGACCTCGCTTTCTACCTGCACCTGGCCACCCATCGCTTCGACAAGATGTTTGACGATGGCCAGCCCAAGTCCAGTGCCGCCGAGCTCGCGCGAGCGGCCGGCGTCGACGCGGTAGAAGCGCTCGAAGAGCCGCGGCAGGTGGCGCGCCTCGATGCCCGGCCCGGTGTCGCGCACCGACACACGCACCCACTTGTCGCCCTGGGGCGCGCCGGACAAAACGATGCGCGCGCCCTGCGGACAGTATTTGATGGCGTTGTCGATGAGGTTTGACAGCACCTGCTCAAGCGCCCGCCGATCGACGCGCACGGCCGGCAGATCCTCCGCCAGCTCGACGCTTAGGCGCAACTGCTTCTGCTCGGCGCGGCTGTGAAACATTTCGAGCATGTGGGCGGAAAGCTCGCGCAGCGTCAGCGTCACTTTGTGCAGGCGAAACTGATGCGATTCGATGCGCGACAGATCGAGCAGATCCTCGACCATGGAGTGCAGCCGCTCGGCGTTGCGCTCGATGATATCGAGGAAGCGCGGCGCCGCCTCGGGATCGTGCACCGCGGCGCTGCGCAGCGTCTCGGCCGCCGAGCGCAGCGTAGTGACCGGGGTGCGCAACTCGTGCGAGACGTTGGCGACAAAGTCGCGGCGCAGCGACTCAAGCCGCCGCAGCCGCTCGGCCAGCTCGTCGAGGTCGCGGCCGAGCATCGCTACCTCGTCGCGATCAAGCGCGGCGCGGGTTCCCATCTGGCCGGCGACCATACGTCGCGCGGTGGCGGTAAGCTTGCGCACGCTGCGCGCCGCGAAGTGCGCCGCAAAGCTCGACATGACACCGGCCACCGACAGCGCCAGGAGCGCCGCGATGGCGAAGGAGAGGTGCAATTGCGCCAGCGCGGAATCGACCTCGACGAGGGGCAGGGCCAGACGGACGATGCCGCGCCCGCCGTCGCGTCGCGCGAAGGCCATGGCCACGTAGTGCATACGCTGGGCGAGCGTGCGGCTATAGCGTGTGCTCTGGCCGCCCCCCTGCGACAGCGCGTCGCGGATCTCTGGTCGATCGTAGTGATTCTCGAGCTTGTGGACGGTGACGGCCGCCACCTCGGAGTCGCCCATCACCTCGCCGTTGCCGTCGAGCAGCGTCACCCGCGCACGGGTCAAGCGGGCGAGGTCGGCGGCCTTTTCGGCCCACGCCGCGGCGTGCTCCGGGGCAAGCTCGGCCTGCGCCGCGAGCCGCGCCGCGAGCTCTAGCCGCACCCGCATGTCGTCGCTGATGCGGCGGGTGATCGAGCGATCGAGCACCGAGTCGAGGTAGCCGTAGCCGATGACCAGGGCCAGCGCGATGAGCCCGAGCGAGATGAGAAACAGTTTGGCCCGGATGCCGAGCCTCACGCGCGCTCCTCGTCGCTGTCTTGCAGCGCGGTGGGGTTGTCGGCGAAGCGGTAGCCAACGCCGCGTACCGTCTGGATGTAGCGGCCGGCAGCCCCGATCTTTTCGCGCAGCCGCTTGATGTGGGTGTCCACGGTTCGCGTCGTCACCTCGGCCTCGATGTCCCAGACGTCATCGAGCAGCATGGTGCGCGTCTGGACGCGATTGCGCGAGTCGTACAGCTTGAGCAGCAGCTTGAATTCGAGCGCGGTGAGTCGCACCTCGTCATCATCGACAAAGACGCGGTGGGCACCGCGATCGATGCGCAGGCGGCCGAACTCGATGCGGGCGGGCGCTGACAAAAGTGGCGGGAAGTGACCGCCGCTGCGCTCGCTCGCCTGGCCGCGGCGCAAAATCGCCGCCAGCCGCAAGAGCAGCTCGCGTACCGAGAAGGGCTTGACCACGTAGTCATCGGCGCCAAGCTCGAATCCGACGATGCGATCGGTTTCTTCGCCGCGCGCCGTCAGCATGATGATAGGAATCGCTGCAGTGCGCGCATCGCTTTTGAGCGCCCGGCAGACCTGCGTCCCGGAAACATCAGGCAGCATCAGATCGAGCAGCACCAGCGACGGCTGATGTAGCAACGCCAGCCGCAGCCCGTCGTCGCCGCGCAGCGCCGAAAAGACCTCGTAGCCGGTCTGCTTGAGGTTGTACGCAAGCACGTGCTGCAGGTCGACCTCATCCTCTATGAGCAAGATGCTCGGCATGCTCTTGCCCATGTATCACGTTTGAACAAGGTCATGGTAGGGCGGGCGCCTTCGCACGCCTCGTGAATCGGCGGCCCGGAGGCTCGTCCGGCCTGCGCAGCGCCGGCTCAGTTCGCCGGGTAGGCCGTCCAGCCGGCGGTCCAGTCTTCGCTGCCGAAGGCGCCCACGAACGTGTTCTGCGTGAAGAAGTCGCCGGTGGGCGCGGTGCCGCCAGTAAGGACCGGCGAGCCAGGCTTGGGGCTAAACTTCGGCGCGACGGCGTTTTGCGGATCCTCGAGCATTGGATCGCCCTCGACATTGCCCGTCTGCCCCAGCACCCAGCCCTTCACGTCGAAGCTGGTGCTGCCGACCATCGTCACGTCGGAGATATTTTTGGCGTCGGTCGATCCGTTCTGCCAGAAGCGAGAGTTTTTGAGCGTGAGCTTGCCGGCCTGGACCTGGGCAAGCGTCGCCTCCTCGAAGAATACGCCGACGTCGCTGAAGCCGGTGACGATCAGGTTACTGAACTTGCCGTTTGTGCCCGAGCGGAAGGCGAGCCCCTGACGCTTGTCGCTGCCGCCCGCGCTTAGGCCGCGGCCAAGGCCAATCATGGTGACGTTCGAGATGGTCGGGCTGCTATGCGGATCGAGCGTGGCGTTCATGCGGTTGTTGTCGGCCTCGAAGCCGCTATTGCCAATGCTGAAATCCTGCGTCGAAACCCAGTACTGCCCATTGCCGACCCAGCCGAATTCGAAGTCGAAGGCGTCGTCCTGGCAGGCGCTCGAAACCGCGTGCTTGAGGTTGACCGTGCCGCCGAAGAACTCGATGCCGTCATCGGAGCCGCGGTGCACCTGGATGTAGTCGAGCGTCGTGCCTGATCCAACTGCATACAGGCTCAGCGAGTTGAGCTCTTTGTCGGGCGCGAACTCGCGGCCGGCGAACTCGATGCGCACGTAGCGCAGGATGCCGCTGTTGTCGTCAGGCTTGCTCATTCCGCAGGGGCCGTATAGGCCGGCATTGGCCTCGGCCTGCACGCAGGTGGTCTCGGGACCCTTGCCGGCGTCCGGCGGGTTGTTGATCGGCGCGCGGCCGCGCAGCACCACGCCGCCCCAGTCCTGCGGCCGGCGCTGACCTATGGGCTTGTTGCTGGTAAAGACGATCGGCTGATCTTTGCTGCCGTCGGCGATGAGCTTCGCGTCGAGATCGACATTGAGGTAGCTCACATTCATCATCCCCTGATCCGCGTCGCCGCAGATCAGGGTGCCGGGCTTTATGGTGAGCGTTGCCTTGCTCGTCACATCGACGCGCCCGCTCAAAAGGTAGCGCTTGTCGGCGGTCCATGTGGTGTCGGTGGTGATGGCGCTGCGGATGATCGTCGCGGGCTGGCCGCCGCAGGTTCCTGCTTCGAGCAGCGGCTGCATGTCATCCATACCGCCGCAAGCCGCAGTGAGCAGCGTCGCAGCACGCAGGAGCATTCTAAAATCACGCTTCATCTCGATTCTCCTTTGGAAATTCACGCCTCAGTAGCTATAGGCGAGTGACAAGTTGACCGTTGTGCCGGGGCGATAGCGGAAGGTCACGCCCTCGACATAGCCCTCGGGAAAGCCGGGCTGCGTGCGGACGGTGCCTTTCTGGACGATCTGCACCGGCCAGTTCAGCAGGTTCTTCGCTGACAAGCGCAGCGAGAAGCCCTTTGGCAAGCGCTGCGCGACCGTCAGATCGAGCTGATGGCGTGGCTTTTCCCAGCGGTTCGGCTGTCCCGAGGCGCCGACCGAGTCGATGCGTTCGCCAAAGAGGTTGTACAGGATGCGCGCGTTAGTTCCCCACTTGGCGCTGTCGTACTCTGCAAAGAGGTTCACCGCGTACGGTGACTGGCCCTGCATCGGCCGATTGGCATCGGTCTGCGCGCCTGCTGTCTGCGACAGATCGACGCGCGAATAGAGCAGCGTCAGATTGCCCCCCAGCGAGAAACCGCGCGGACCTTCTTCTCCAAAGACCATCTCCTTGCGCGCTTCGAGCTCAGCGCCGGCGCTGTAGGCACTTTTGGCGTTGGCGAAAGAGCGAATGATGTCAGCGCCGCCTTGAATGATTGTCTCGATCGGCTGATCGAAGTACTTGTAAAAGACGCTGACCGCCAAAAGATCCACCGGCGACAAGAACCATTCCCAGCGGGCGTCGATATTGACGATGCGCGTGCGCTTGAGCTCGGGATTGCCCTGCACCGTTTCGCCACCGAAGAAGTCGGTGAACTGGAATGGCGCAATTTCGCGAAATTCCGGCCGCGCCAGGGTCATCGACACGCTGGTGCGCAGGTACATCGCCTGCCACAACTGGTAGACCAGGTTCATAGACGGCAGCGGATCGTGGCTATCGAGCGCGATCGTCGATTCGACCTGCGGCATGTCCGGCGTGCGAGTGACGAGGCGCTGCTGGCTGAGCTCAGTGCGCAGCCCGAGGTTCAGCCGCAGCTTGGTGTGCAGCGGCATATCGACGAGCGCGTAGAGCGCGTAGATTCCCATCCGGCCGTGATAGTGATCGAAGGGGTTTGTCTGATCGCGCGCTTGGGTCGGATGGCCGAGGGCGTCGCCGCCGAGCAGCTCCTCGGCGGGCAGGCTGGCATCAAGCGGCGCGACGCCGGTGTAGCCAAAGCGCTGGCGGGTGGCGGCGAAGTCTCGAAAGCGGCCGCGCGCCGAGGCACCGAGGCGAAAGCGCGCGCTCAGCTTGTTCCACGAAGTGAAATTCTGGCCGTAGTCGAAGGCGGCGAAGGCCTGGTGCTCGCCGTTTTGCGAGTAAAAGCGCTGGCCGCTGGTGCCGGAGTTGGCGAGGCGAAAGGGTCCGCCCTCGGTGCCGCGCTGGTAGGCGAGCTCGCGGTTGTCCGGCTCGCTGCGCGCCGCGTAGGCATAAGTCAGATTCCAGTCGAGCATGCCGTCACCGAGCCGGTTGTGCAGGAGCGAGTTGCCGGCGAGCTGGGTGTACAGCATGCTGCGCGCGATAAAGCGCAGGCGCGAGTAGGAGACCTCGCGATCGGTACCGGTGTTATAGCCCTGATAGACGCGCGCTTCGTCGTCAGAGTTCTGAATGAAGAGCGCCGTCAGGGCGATGCGGTGGCGCAGCGACGCCTGCAGGTTCAAGCTGGCCAGCGCCGCCCACTGTACGCTGTAGGTGCTGCGCCACGACTGCCGATCGCTGCCGTCGGCGAACTTGCGGTTGTCGTACTCGACGCTTGGGCGCAGAATGGGTTTTTTCTGCGCGTCGGCATCAAGATAGTAGGTGCGCACTTCCTCGAAGCGGGTTTGCGCTTCGGCGCTGTAGCTAAGCGCCGCGAGATACCCGAGCCGCCGCGTGCCGAGCTCGCGAACGCCGCCGATCGAGAAGTTGAGCCCGTAGTTTGGTGGGCCGGTGCGCTGGCCGGGACTCCAGATGTTGCGAAAGCCGCGGTAGTAGTCAAGGTCGGACTGGCCCGCCTTTCGCACCGGCATGGCGCGTGTGCCGTCGTCGAATCCGAGGAAATCGGTGCGACCGCCGAAGTAGCTGAGCGCCGGCTGATCGAACGTTTGGCTGTGAAACCCAAGGTTGATGCCAGCGTTCACCTGCAGGCGGCTTGGAAATTCCTGAGTGTTGATCTGCACCGAGCCGCCCGCGAAGTCGCCGGGGATGTCGGCGGTGGCGCTTTTCACGATACGCAGACTGGCGAGCAGGCTGGCGGGAAAGACATCGAAGGGAACGGCCTTTTGATCTGGCTCGGGGCTTGGCAGGGGGGCGCCGTTAAGCAGCGCGTTGCCATAGCGCTCGCCGAGGCCGCGCACGTAGACGAAGCGCTCGCCGACCACAGTCGCGCCGACCACGCGTGCTGCGGCCTGCGCGGCGCTCGAGTCGGCTGCCTTTTTGATCTCCTCACCGCTCACGATGTCGGAGACAGCGGCGGAGTCTCGGCGCTGCCGACTGGCCGCCTCGGTGCTGTTGCGGCCGGGCTCGCGGATGACGGTTTTCTCGGCGCGACCCTTTGTTTCGAGCACCAGGCGAATCGGCCTGTCTAGGCGCAGCTCTTTGCCCGCGCCCACTTCGATTTCGAGGCCCTGCACTTCATAGAGATCGAAGGCGAACTGTAGCTTGTACCGGCCAGCCGGTACCTTAAGCAGGAACTCGCCGCTTGGCTCGCTCTGTGTCTGCGCATCTAGCCTATCTACACCGACGTAGACACCGCGCAGCGGGGCGCCGCTTTTGCTATCGACGATCTGTCCTTGGACGCGCGCCCAATGCGCATCGTCTGAACGGACTGCCGAGGTCTCCGTTGCAGAGGGCGAAGCCGACTCCTGGGAAGCAGTCGGCGGATCTTCAGATTGTGCTAAATTTCCAGCATGTGCTAATTTTTTAGCACATAATGTCGCCAGCAGCGTGGCTGTGAAGATCGCGGGAATCGAGTTTGCAAAAGAACGTGCAGCCATCTTGCTGCTGCAAGATGGGGCCACTCCTTGACAGCGATGTGGCAGCTTTGTGCCAATTGTGTGACATTTGCCGGCACGGACTTCATTTCTTACGGAAGGAAGTCCTCACTCCTTTTAAGGCGAGTTTGCGGCAGTTTGCTCTTGCTCGAATTCAGCCAGCTTGGCTTCTAACTTCCATTGCTGCGCGGCGCGGAGATTGGCATTTAGATAGGTCTGGCACGAATCGCTGGGGCCGCGAGTGCTATTCGGTTCGCGATCGCTGCACGCAGACACCGCCGCAAAGGTCTTGGCATCGGCCCATAGACTTTGGCCTTGCAGAAAGCTCTTCTCAACCGCGTTGCGTGCCGATGTTTTTATCTCGCGATACAATAAGCCTTGAACGCTGGCGGCACGGACATACTCTTCGGTCAAATTGGTACGCAAGATTCCTTCATCGTCCGTCGAAAGCGCAAACGGAACGCCGGCCGCTATATAGGCCGAAAGGGGATGCGTACCGCCTTCGAGTCCCAGAAGCTGCTGATTCGAGGTCAGACAGGCTTCCACGGTGACGCCTTTTTGGGCCATTTCGCTAAGCA
This sequence comes from uncultured Myxococcales bacterium, assembly GCA_964460115.1. Lineage (GTDB taxonomy): Bacteria > Myxococcota_A > Polyangia > Palsa-1104 > JAEUJZ01 > JAEUJZ01. The sequence continues at coordinate 16,284 of CAYWPR010000071.1, read as the reverse complement.
GCATCATGGGATCCATGCTCGGACCTTGATTTTCGCTGAGTATATCTGCCGAATGTCCAATGCGTTCGGCTCCGGCAATTTCTACCGCATGACGAATATGAAACAATAATTCCCGTTGCCCTTCCGCAGTCATCGGCAAAACTTGCGGAATCAGCTCGCCGGCATGTAGCGACACATGAACCGGCACGCGCCCTGCAAGCGACTGGTTCGTTTGCTGTAGGAAGCGCGCAGCTTTCATTTCTTCATCGTAGTACTGAAGTGACTTCGGATCCTCTTCGGGGGCTACGAGATTGATGCCGACTACGCGTGGCTCGACCTGGGCCAGTTCAAATCCGAACACCCATTGCCCAAAGACATACTCGCGCGACTGCGTCCGCGTCCCCTGTATCAAATAGCGAACTGTCACATCGCAAGCCGGCTCCGGTATATCCGTGTCGCAGCGCCAGCGGGTACGCAAATCGCTCCAAAGCTGCTTCAGTCCATCGCGCGTGGCTTGTATCGCCGTTGCAAACTGCGGATCTTTGATGAGCGTCTCGCGAGCGCTCATCAAAAATTCATCGGTCCAAGGCTCGGTCGATTTGATTTTCATCTCTGCCAGCTTGCCAATCGTGCCGCCGGCAAAGCCCACAAGCAGTTCCAAATGAACCTCGCCCTGCGTTGCGGCGCGGCGCACCACGTCATCGGTGCTGTCGGCGGTGCGACTGCCGGTGATCACTCCGAACTTGCCAAAAGCATCAAAGAAATGCTGATGGCGAGCGAGCACATCACCCGAGAAATTTTCCATCGACCAGGCGGTCATGACTTTGTTGTAAAGCTCGCTTCCCGGTGTTGCTTGGCTTAGCGAGACGGTATTGGGCATGCAAGGGCCTGCCGACGCAACAAATGTAGTTTGATCTACGCAGACGCCATCTTTAGAGCCCCACAAAATCAGACTTTCGGTGGCGATGGCACCGGATAAATGGGAATGAAGGTCTGCCCCTTTGGGCATTGCACTCAGGAATGCGAAACGCTGCGTTGGATTTTCACGCACTTCATCAAGAATTCGAGCGACCGTTGCCTCGCGCTTTTGCGCCAATTCCATCCAGGTTGGGATTTCATCGCTGCCTCCACAAGCCATAAGTAGGACGGATAAGCCAAGCAATTTGGGTGGAATCAAGCGCGGTCGGTATGCATTCATCATGGTGTAGCTTCTTTGAAAAGTGAGGAGGATTTGGGAAGATAGCTACACGCTGCCGCGCAAGTCAATAGCGAGCATGCGGCGACCGCTCGATACATTTTCGAAAAGGCTATAGGCAGGAATGCTACTAGGCGGCTTCTTCGATGGCTTCTATGAGGGCTTGGGCTTTGTCAGAGTGGCCGCGTAGCAGTGCCAGAGCTGCTTCATGTAGATGTTGTCTGGCCGTGGCGTCTTTTTCATCGCGCTCGGCAAGTGCAATGGCGTCGTACGTGGCGGTTTTGTCTAGGGAATCGGCAGAGTCTGCAATGAGCTGCAAAAGTCTCTCTTTCTCAGTCCTTGTCATGCATTTGCTCCGGTATAGGGATATGTCGGCTGGTGGAGGACACTTTTCCCGATGATCATTTCATTCTGACAGAGCGCCTGTGCTTGTCAAAGCGCCGACTTGCCGCCATCTTCTAGGACCCAACGCGTTCCCATGCTAGGATGCCGCCATGGCAAATCCTACAGCACTCCTTGAAACCTCTCTGGGCAACATCACCGTCGAGCTTTTGGTTGACAAGATGCCCATCACCGCCAACAACTTCATCAAGCTGGCCAAGCAGGGCTTTTACGACGGCCTGCACTTTCACCGCGTCATTTCTAACTTCATGGTGCAATTTGGCTGTCCGCACAGCCGCGATCCCAAAAGTCCGCGCGCCGGAACCGGCGATGGCCCCGGCGGCTGCATCGCCGACGAGCATCCAGCGAACGCCAAAATCTCAAACGAGCCGGGCACACTGGCCATGGCCAATACCGGGCAGCCAAACAGCGGAAGCTGCCAGTTCTTCATCAATACGGTGCACAATCCCTACCTGGACTTTTTTACGCCTGGACCGTCCAAGCATCCAGTATTTGGCCGCGTTACGCAGGGCATGGATGTCGTGAAAAAGATTGAGAAGACGCCTGTCGATCAGAACGATCGACCGCAGACCCCGGTGAAGATGGTCCGCGTGACCATTCACGAAGCCAATTAAGAAGCACGGAATCCTTTTTCACTGCGGCCCGTGTGCGCTTGCGTCCGGCAAACGGAAGAAGCGGCGAGCATTGGCCGTGGTTTGGGCCGCCACTTCTGCAAAAGAGCGGTCCAAATAGCCGGCGATGGTGCGTACGATGTGCGGCAAGGTCGCCGGTTCATTGCGACCCATGGCCGGCTTCGGCGATAAATTTCGCGGCAGTAGAAACGGGGCGTCGGTTTCGACCATCAAGCGTTCGCTGGGAATATGCGGCACAATTTGCACAAGTTCGCGTCCGCGGCGCTCATCGCACACCCATCCGGTAATGCCGATGTAAAAGCCGCGCCGAAGGTAATCACCTAGGGCCTGGGCACCACCCGTGAAGCAGTGGACCACGACCGGAATCGGCGGATTGCCGCGACCGGGCGGCATATAGCGGTCCAAAATGGCAAGCAGGGCAGGGTGGGCATCGCGTTCATGTAAAAACAGCGGCTTGTCGATTTCCAGGGCCAGTTCAACCTGTGCCGCAAAGATTCGCTGCTGCACCGGCCGCGGTGAAAAATCGCGATTGAAGTCGAGTCCGCATTCGCCCACGGCCACGACTTCGGAACTTAGGGCAAGCTTTCGCAACTCATGCAGGGCTGCTTCATCGCAGCGAACGGCATCATGAGGATGCACTCCCGCGGTGGAAAATATCGAACCGCGATGCTCTTGCGAAAGCGCCCGCGCTTTGCTGCTATTTAGCACGCTCGTGCCGGTGGCAATCAGAATGCGGACGCCGGCTGCATGGGCACGTTCAATGACTGCAGCGCGGTCGTTGGCAAAAGATTTGTGAGTCAGATTGACTCCGATATCAATAAGCTCAGGGAGCTCAGGGAGCTCAGGCAGCTCAGGGAGCTCAGGCAGCTCAGGCAGCTTTGGCGCAGCGATCATGGCGGTAGTGTAACAGGACTTCAACTTTGGACAGCATGGCAGGATTCCTTTTTAGGGAATTGCCAAAAAGTCGCAGGAGCCGCTTTCGAAAATCGATTTCCGTCGAAGATGCGCATTGGCAAACATGCGGCATGCGCGTTGCATTTATGCCTTGACAAGCTCGAAGCGGCTGCTGCCGCGCTTCGAGCAGCCATTGGCGAGGTCTATCTTCCTCGATGTCGAGGGGCCGCAGTCGCATGCGGATTCGCCGAATCATAAGCTTTGACATGTAAGAGGCCTGTCATGCAGGAACCACGCAATTCCTTTTTTCATAAACTGTCATCGAAATCGTTTCCAAGCTCTATGAATTTTCCGCACTGGCTGCACAGCGATCCACGGACTGCGTATCAGCGTTTGTTGCGACGGTGGCTGCCGCGTCGTTTTACCTACGGTTCATTGCGCAGTGCCACCCGCTGGTTTCCCGGCGGCTGACAGCAAAGCTGTCGCGGTCGGTTCACGTTTGTGCTTGCACTGCCCAAAGGGCCCGATATGCTTGCGGGCTCTGGTTCGCCGCGCATAGACGGCGAGCTCTTCATCAGTCGTCTGGGGTCATTCGGCATGAGCGCAAAAACAGACATCCTGATTCGTGCGGCACACATCGCCGATCTAGAAGAGATTGTATGCATCACCAATGCCGCCTATGCCATCGAGCAGGAATTCCTCGAGGGCCCGCGAACCGATGCGGCGCAGATTGGTGCCTTGTTCATGGATGGGGAATTTCTGGTGGCCGTTTCCGCCGAGGATGTGAAGCGCTGCATCGGTTCCGTGTACTGGAAAATGACGGGAACTCGCGGCTATTTTGGATTGTTGGCGGTGCATCCAAGCTGCCAAGGAAAAGGAATCGCCAAGCAAATGATTCAAGCGGTAGAACAAAACTGCCGGCAGCGCGGCGGTACTTTTTTGGACATCACAGTGATTAGTATTAGGAAGGAGCTATTTCCTTTTTATCGCCATCTTGGATACGCCAGTTATGATGTGGAAGACTATCACTCTCCGCAAAAGCAACGGATTCCATTTCGATTGGTACGGATGACCAAGCTATTGTGTGAGGAATCCGCGCTTTCAGGCTGCGCGCAAACTTCCTCCTAAATCGCTCCACGCGTTTCTCCTAGTTTTGGGCGCGGCACCGCCCTGTGCACAACCGCATTTCACTGTTTCAGATGTCACCGCGGCACCCAGTTGGGCTGAGTGTGGACGCGCCCGGAGCCGACGAGCGGAGCGGCCTTTGAGCCGTGAGCACGGCGGCGAGGACGAAAGACATGCTCAGCGCAACTGGGTGCCGCGGTCAGACCACTTGTCGGCATGGCAAATGCATTGCCCTGAATCCGGCCTTGTCGAACAGGGAGGAAGACATGGATTCAACTTTGAACAGCGGATTGCCAAAACGACACATTTGTCGCATGGCGCTAAGCCGCGAATTTTTGGGAACATTCCTATCTTTGGTTGCCATGCTGCTTGGCGCCGGAGTATCGGGGTGCAGTACGCCAGGTTCCGACAATCCTTCTAACAATGCAGAAGATGCTGATTTTTCAGCCCAAGATGTCAAGTTCTTCGCGGCGCCAACGCTTGCTGCGCCGGCGGATGGGGCGATCCTTACGGATCCTCGGCCGCTTTTCAGCTGGCAACTGAATCCGTGCCGCGGGCGCGCCGTCGTCCAGATTTGCAGCGATGCGGAATGCGCGACGACGATCCAAAGTTTCACGTCCGCGATGTGTACCGGCGCGCGTCCGCAAATGGATTTGGCGCTTGGCGCATACTATTGGCGGGTGGCGCGCGTGGAGGGCAGGTTTATGGTCTCGCCATGGAGCCCGAGCCAACGCTTTGAAATTGCTGCAACAACTCCTGCCATTACCGCTGACCTATTTGGAGTTTGGAGTGTCAGCTCCAGCGATGTCTGGGCCGTTGGCGCACAAGGTACCATTCTTCATTACAATGGCGTCTGGAGTCAGGATGGCAATGTCACGTCGCAAGATTTGCATGCAGTATGGGCAACTGGCGACGGGCAAGCTTGGGCGGTTGGTGCTGCAGGGACCATTGTGCGCCGTAGTGGCAGCACTTGGGCGCTAGTTTCCAGCCCAACTACCGAGAATCTTTGGGGAGTGTGGGGCCATAGTCTGGAAGATGTTTGGGCCGTCGGCGACGGTGGTCTGATTTTGCATTGGGCCGGAAATGAATGGACGGTGTCTTTAGATCGAATGGCCGGCAGCCTGCGCGGAATTTGGGGCGCTGATGCCAACGATGTTTGGGCCGTGGGCGGCGGCAAAGAACCGGATGGAGACTATGCTGCGCTGCTTTTGCACTGGAATGGCACAAGCTGGTCGGAATCCTACATCTGCAATCCCGAAGGCACGCGTTTTGCCTCGGGCGGCTTTATTGCCGGCTTGAGCGATCTTTGGGGTGTGCGGGGCGGAACTTTATGGGCCGCCGGACAGTGCCAGTCGGGCGCCAGTTTTGTTCCCTATGGCTATGTGGTACAGAAAGAAAACGGTGCAAATTGGGCGGATACTTCAGGCTTTGGCTTTGGTCAGCCCTTAGGACAATATCGGCCGCTGCGTACGATCTGGAGCAGCAGCGACAACGACGTCTGGGCCGCTTCGGCACAGGAAATGGTGGGCGGCGCGCCTACACCCCCCACCATGCTACACTGGGACGGCACCACCTGGACAGCTTCCTCTGCGAGCATCACCGTCGGAATTTACGATCTGGGCGGTACGGCGCACAACGACATCTGGGCCGTAGGAAAAGCTGGCAAGCGGTTACACTACGATGGCACTACCTGGATCGCATTCCCCTAGATAGAATTCTGGTCGTTCCTTTCCCTACTGTGCGAACTGGCCGCACTGGGCCAGTCTGCACACACACTACCTACTTACTGTCAGGGATGTATCAGGTGGTGCGCAGCCAGGCGCGGGCGGCTTCCATGTCATCAAAGTGATTGGTAACTAGGGTGGTATCGTTGACTTTGTTTAGGATGTAGCGGACCGAGAGCCGGGCGATGGCCGCTTTGGGCATAAGGACGGCCATGTAGCAGACTCCAGCCGTAAGGACCTGAGGAAACCATTCCTCGTTGATCCAGCGCTGATCGTTCTGATTTATAGGAGCCATGCAACGACCGTCTCCCAAGTGGCGGCTGTTGCGTTTGCGCTGGCACAGGGCAATGGCGGCGCGCATGCCGTTACGGAACTCTTCCCCCTCAGCATAACTGCGGAGTTCAAGCCAAGAGGCCTTCAGCGATTCATCCCAGCGGAGAGTCATCCAATCTTTTTCATATTGGGCAAAAGGTAGGGGATGGTGGTTGTGGCCGCTGCCAGGGCTTGAAAGCGGCTTACGTTGCGCCCTCGAAGCTGATCCGCTTCGGCAAACCGCCGCGGTCTATATAAGTCTATTCTTTTGGTTATTAGCGGCTTGTGCAATGATCATTCCGTGTCCAAATCTCCCGTCAGCATCTGCGGACCTTATCCCAATCGAAACAAGTGGCGACTTGTGCTTCTTTCTGCCAGTGGACGCAAGTCCATCGTACTTCCGACACGGGAAGAGGCCGACGGAGTCAAGGCTCGGCTGCTTGAGGAAGCGCGTCTGCGACCAGGCAAAACGATAGGCGATACGCTGGAAGAGTATCGCGACTATCGAATTCAGTACCGCGGTGTTCTGCCGCAGACGGCTCAAGAACACTGCCGGCACCTGCAGGACATGCTCCCTTTGCATTGGCCGATTTGTTCTTTGACCCCGGAAAAGGCGCGCCGTTTGTATCTTGATTACTCCAATCGTCCTAACAAGCGCAACGGCAAGCCCTTGTCTCCTAACACCCATCACTGGGTTCTGCTCATCGCCAAATGCTGGGCCAAATGGTGTGTCAAAACCGGAATTCTCACGAGCAGCCCATTTGCGGCCGTGGAACCGGTGGGCAAAGGCAAAGCCGGCAAGCCCCAGCTTCGCGTGGATGAAGCCCAACGTCTGAATCGTCTGCTGATTGAGCGGTCGCAAGCTGGAGATTTCGCCGCAGTCGGCGTGCTTCTGATGCTACATTTGGGCTTGCGTCAGGGGGAAGTCTCCGCACGGGTGGTACGCGATGTGGACGCCGATGGGGGGATTCTCGTCATTCCCTTTGGCAAAACCGAAGGTTCGCGCCGTCGATTAAAGATTCCTGAATGGCTGCGTCCGCTCCTGTTGCCGCTGACCCTGAACAAGGCTCCTAGTGCTCTGCTTTTTTCTTGGGAAGGACGTATTCATGGCAAGGGATACTGGTGGCGCAAAGTTCACGAATATTGCACGCAGGCTCAGGTGCCACTAGTTTGCCCGCACAGCCTGGGCGCGTAGATCCGTCGAGAAGTAGCTGGCAAATTTTCCCGGAGGCATGCTTTTCCGTCAGGATGCCTCAGGGAACGAGGCGCAGCTTTTCCACCTTCCGCGATCTTGGCAGCGGCTGAGAAGCCGGCTAGCCTTAGACCATGCTCGAGATGCGCCCCAATTGCGAATATTGCGGAACCGACCTTTCGCCGACAGGCCATGACGCACGTATCTGCACGTTCGAGTGCACCTTCTGCGCGACCTGCGCGCGGGAGACCCTGAAAGACATCTGCCCCAATTGCCGTGGCAACCTGGTCCAGCGCCCGGCGCGGCCGGCTGACAAGCTGGCGAAATTCCCGGCCTCGACGAAGCGCGTGATGAGGGCCGGCGCTTAGGTCGCGGGCGGGGGCATTATCTTGGGGGGCGACGGTTGCGGCTTGCCATCGGGTGAAGGCGGCGTCGGCTTCTGCTTCCCATCCTTCCCATCAGAAGGCGCTGGCTGTTCCTTCTCTTGAGAAGGCTTTGGTGGGGTCGGTCCACTTCTCGCCAAAGGGGCAAAAAGCAGCAAGCTGGTCAAAAGTGCGCCCGTCCAAAGTGCGATTCGTCGACCCATCATATCCTCCTTTGGGAATGTCCCAGTTCTCGAACCTTCAAGTCTAGCTGCAGAAGCGCGCCTTGCCCAATTGGCAGCTTTAGAGCCAGCGGACAAAACCGCTTAGCGCAGACGAAAATCAGATCCTACGTACGTGCGAATCGAATTGCCGCGCTCTAGCAAGTTGTGCTGCTCCCAGCGCTCTAGTTCCGCATTCGCTTGCGCTCGCTGACCGCGCTCGGCAAACATCGTCGCCAGCCGCGCCAGTGCCAGCCGCTTATTTTGCTGCTGCGACCGTTCCTCGCGCGCCACCACGCTTAGGCCGCTTGGTCGATGCGTCACGCGAACCGCGGACTCGGTCTTGTTCACATGCTGGCCACCCGGACCCGAGGCGCGCAGCGTAGAAAATTCCAGATCGCGCTCCAACCACGCGGGCGTCTTGGGTACGTCAAAGCGATTCACGCCGATAAACCAGTTCTGCCGCTTGTGATGCGGACGAAACGGACTTTTGCCGACCCACTGCACGCTGCCGACCCACTGCGCAGTCAAGTGCAGAAGTACGTCATCCGCTCCCGACAAGCTCAGCAGTGCCGAGCGCAGCGTCTCCGTCCGCTCTCCTTTTACCGCGTCCAAAAGTTCTACCGCGATGTTTAGCGTCTTCGCTTCGCAAGTCAGCGCGCGCAGAAGCTGCGCAACCACCCACTGGCATTCTGCCGGACCGCGCCCGGCCGTAAGTTGCAGCCACTGTTTCATGTATTCCCATCAGCGTATCGCAGTTTTCGCCGCATAGCGCTGCGCCGCGCGCAAAAGCCCCGCAAGGTGCTGCAGGCGCGGCTGCTCTTTGCGCACCGCGTACACATCGCTGCGTCCATACGTCGCGTGCAAAAGCCCCCACCGTCCCATCAGTCCGTAGCAATCAAGTCGCTTGCCCAAAAGCACGTCGCGGCATTGCTTGTACTTTCGCCAGTCGTCCGGCAGTTGCGCCAAATGAACCACGTACCACACGCCCTTTATCGAGCGCAGCTCAAAAAGCGGCCCTAGTGGATGCACGATAGAGTCGCTCTTGGCGCGCCGCGGCAAAAGCAGCCGTCCTGTCTGCATACAGACATAAAAGTCGTTGTGCCGTTCCGATAGTGGGGCGTAGCCGCAGCCGCCTCGACGATAGGCCACGTTACGGTGCGGCCAGCCGTTTACCATCACCGGGTGGCGCTCGACGTACTGGTACAAGTGGTCGAGCACGTGCTTTTGCACCACAGAGCCCGGCGCGATTTGTGCGCAGATCTCAGAATGCACTTCATTCCACGGTCGGCCGACGGCGCTGTGCAAAAAGCGACGCAGCGGCGCCAGATTCTCACTTAACCACTTGCTGCGTCGGCGCGGTCCCATGCGTCGGCGCTTGGGTCCGCCATCGCGCAGGCCGTCATCGTCAAGCTCAAGTTGGCGCCACGAAATACGCGGCCAGTCGCGCCCCCAGCCCCCACCGCCTCGTGGCCGCTCGATGATGACTTCGAACATATCAGAACGCAATTGAAACTCCTGTTACGCGCCCGATCCTCGAGCACACCACGATGTATTGCGAACCCTATGCCAGCCTAAGCGGCAAATTCTTCGACGGGAAGCCTGGTGTCTGGTGTAGTTTGCACCAGATTGAGAGGTGCATTGCATACCAGATCTGGTACACAATGCATCATGCGCCACGCCCTTTTGACCTGGACCGACCGCGGCGGCGATCGGCCGCCGGCTGGCGCCCGCCTTGCAGACTTTGGGCCGGTGCTGCGCCTTCTCGAGCAGCCCGATTTCGTCGAACGCTATGGCTGCGTCTGGCTGCTTACGACTGCACGGGCGCAGGAACAGACGCGAGCGCTGCATGCGGAACTTGTCCGTCGCGTCGAACGCGTCGAGCTGCGCGTGCTGCAGCTATTCGATCCGTCCGACTATGCACAGCTTTTTGCGGAACTTGGTCCGTTGTGTCAGGAAGTGCGGCGCGCCCATCGCCCCGGCAGCTGGACGCTAGACGTGCTGCTATCGGCAGGAACGCCGCAGGCGCAGACGCTTTGGGTGATTTTGGTGCAGGCGGGGCTTTTGCCCGCCCGCATGCTGCAGGTGATTCCGCCGCAGTTTGTGCCCGTGCCGCATCTGCACGCAGTGCGCGAGGTCTGCCTGGACATCGAAGGGTTTCCCGAGATTCGCGCGCTGCGCACCGAAGTCATGCGCCTGCGCGCTTTTGCCCGCGGCCTTGCCGACCCGCCAAGGCTTATCGGCCAAAGCGATGCAATGCGCGAGCTGCGGGCGCGCATCGAGCGCATCGGCCGCGCCCATGTGCCGGTGCTGGTGCAGGGCGAAACCGGAACCGGAAAGGAGCTCGTGGCGCGCGCGCTACATCAAGTCAGCGACGTCCGCGACGGACCTTTTGTTGCCGAAAACTGCGGCGCATTTGCCGAAGGGGTACTGGCCAGTGAGCTGTTCGGACATGAATCCGGAGCATTCACCGGCGCGGCCGGGCGGCACCGTGGCCTGTTTGAGCAGGCCCACGGCGGCACGCTGTTTCTGGATGAAGTGGGTGAGCTGCCCTTGCGCGTGCAAGCGATGCTGCTACGTGTGCTGCAGGATGGCGTGCTGCGCCGGGTCGGTGGAGATGCGCCGGTGCAGGTACGGGTGCGGATCATTGCGGCCACGCACCGCGATCTTAAGGTGCTGATCAGCCGCGGCGATTTTCGTCAGGACCTTTATTACCGACTGTGCGGAGCGACGCTAGATGTGCCGCCCTTGCGCGCCCGCGTCGCCGATCTGCCGCTGCTTATCGATTCATTTTTCGATGAAATCAAGCGCGATTCGCGACCGCGCATAAGTGGCAGTGTGCTGCGCGCGCTGGCCCATTACGCTTGGCCGGGCAATGTCCGCGAACTTCGCGCCGAGGTACAACGCTGGACCGTGTTTTGTGACGACGCAGTCGAGCTGGCAGATCTGTCGCCAGAGATTCGCGAAGAGACCGACTTGCTCGAGGTCGCCAATTCCGTTTCGCCTGCACCTCGCTTTACGAATCAGCCGCTCGGTGCAGTGCTAAAAGCGGCGGAAGAGGCAGCGATTCGCCACGCGCTTGCCGCCGCGCAAAACAACCTAGTGCGCACTGCCCGCAGCCTTGACATCGACCGCAACACGCTGAAGCGCAAACTGCGCGCATACGGCATGTATCCAAACCGCTGATCGGCGCGCACCAGCCATCACGCCCAGGTTGGGCAAATTTTCTTTGTAATCAAAACCGACAACCGCAGGTCTTGTCGGTATGGTACTCACATTTCCTTCCTTAAAGCTGCTAGCGTGCATGACGTCTTCCATGCGCAATTTCTTGGCCATCGCCTTTTGCGTTCTTGCCGCCGCGGGCTGCGGTCGGTTTGACACACTTGCTCAATTTCCACAAACCGTTCTGCTTGGCCGCGTGCTGGGAAATGACGGCACTCCGCAACCGAATGTGGATGTGTACCTAGTGCCCCAAAGCGCGGCGGAATGGCAGGCCAAAAGCGATGCCGACGGCCGATTTCGCGTCGAAGTTTCGGCGGGGACTTTTCGCCTGGCGCTGCACGATCAACTGGGCAACGGACTTGTGCAACCAGTGACGCTTTATCCGGCGGGTGAAAACGATGTCGGCGATCTGCGCATCGATTCTCTGCAACGCTCGCCGGCAGTGGTCGATATAACTGGCATTGGCTATGAAGAAAGGGTCACTCGAAGTTCGAACCGCTACCTTTCCCCCGTGCTCGCTAAATCGGGCGAGTTTTTCGTTGCCATTGAGGAACTGTCCGAAGGGTCAGATTCCCAAGGCCCAAGGATCGTCCGAGTGGACACTGCTTCAGGGGCTCAGACGCTCGTCGCCACAAAAGTCGACATCCAGAAACCCTTCGAACTACGCCTCATTGATGATCGCGTCATTTCCTACACCACAGGTAGCCAAAGCCAAAAAATGACGCTTTTCCTCGATATAAAAGACGGCCGGACGATAAACGCCCTCGTTGACCTGTCATGGGACTTCTGTTTGGGCCAATGGAATACCTGCTTTATCAATCCTTTTGTCGAGGGAGATACGCTGTATCTGCTGGCGCGCCACCTGCTCAAAGCAGATTCAGGCGGGAAAAGCCTTACCGAGCTTCACCTAGTGGCGGTGGATCTTACAACCAAGACCGCGCGCATTAGCCCAGTTTTAACGAATCAGCAAATCCGCACCCCGACGAATCAGTTTTCCTCGGAGTATATATTTCCTTTTTTCCGCCATGCTGGAAGGAAGCTTATCTACCACTATTATGGGCTTGGAAGCACCACCACTAAAGGACGGCCGCTGTTCGCCATGGACCTTAGCACCTTGCAAGAGCAGCAGCTTGCGAACGTAGTGGCCGAGCTGGCCCTGGGCAAAACGCCCGATACCCTTTATCTAGGTCGCAGTGAGATTGATGGTGGTGAGTATCCCAACTGGCAGTACATAACGTCGTTAGAATCTATCGATGTGGCAAGCGGTGCTCGGCACACGCTGTGGAAACAACACCTTGGCGCTGAGTTTCGGCGTTGGATAGCCGATGGTGAAAATGTACTCGTCGGTGGTATCTCGATCGATTCTCCAGCGGATCCGCTATTTCGAATCAGTTTGCCAGATGGAGCGTTGACCCGATTTCAAGGGTCCTATGATGCAGGAGAGTTCGGTTCAGGCAGCATCTGTCAGTACCTTCATGGCCACTGCAAGTCGCTAATTCGACCTGATGGAACCGTGCGGATCCTCGATCTTTTGCTTGGAAGCAATGGGCTCGAGCTATATGGGCGCGGGCTTGTGGCGATCGACTTTGACCAGGCAGGTCAGAAAATCCGTACGCGAATTCAGACCTTCACGCGTGATTCCCGCCGCCTATCCGATGGCCTTCTGTTTATCTTACAGAATGACAGCCAGACAGTGGTTTCAGGGGCTGCGCGGGGTGGTTTTATGCAGTTTTTCGCCGCCGGCCAGCAGGACGAATTTCGCCAAGTCAGCTTTCTTTCGGCGGATCACCCCGAGGCCACCTTGTCACCCGACGGCAAGTCCCTATTGTACTTTGTGCGCGACCCGCTTTCCGGTTTGACCCAGCTCTTTCGCATCCGCCTAAGATAATGGGCACGCAAGATCCCATCGCTAGCTGGGTGTGTGCCGCAAAAAAAGGCGATGCGTCCGCTTTGCGTCAGCTTTTCGATCGGTTTCAGCCGGAAGTGATGGGGTTCTGCATGGCCGCGGCCCGCGATCGCGATTTGGCCAAAGACTTGGTTCAAGAAACTTTTGTACGCGCCTTTTTGGGATTGGCCCAGCTGCGCGACGAAAGAGCGTTTGCCGGGTGGCTATACGCCACCGCCGGCAATGTCTGCCGCACCCGGCTGAAGCAGGAAAACCTGCGTCAGGCCCGACTTGAAGTGGTTGCCCTGGCCTATGAACAGGACAGTGCTGAATCCTCCCAAAATACCCATCGCATACGAGTGGTGCGAAAACTTTTAGACGAGCTTCCTGCGGGGCAAATCAAGACCATCGTGCAATTGAAATATGGCGAACCAGAACACACCACGCGGCAGATTGCCGACCACTTGGCGATTCCCCATGGCACCGTCACCGTGACATTGATGCGTTTTCGCAGTCAGATCAAACGACGCTTGCTGGCGCTGCTTATCGACGAACCGTTGGCGCAAGTTGTAGGAGGCAGGCGATGAATCGCTGCAGACTTCAAGAACCGGATTTTTTCGCGCGGCTCCTAGACCACATGCTTACTGCGGAAGAGAAGCGCTACATGGAAACGCATCTGGCCGCGGAATGTGAATCCTGCATGGCCGTGCTTGAGCACCTTGATGTAGGTTTGCTTCTAAAAAAGATTGGAGGTGCGCGCGCTGTGCTTTCACGGCGCGAAGCCGACAATCTATTTGGCAGCATCGTGGCGCGGCTGCCTAAGCCAGCCAAGCGTTCGCATGGCGATATGCTGCGTGCATGGCTTTTTCCGCGGCCAGCGTGGGCCCTTGCTGCCTGCGCCATCGCGCTACTCATCGGTGTGCCGTTGGCGCTAAGACCTTCTACACCGTGGACGGGCGATAAAGGATCGGCGCGACCCAGCGTAGCGCTGCTAGGATATGCTGTCAGTAGCAATGGGGCGCGTGCCTTTGTGGCAGGTTCAGCCCTTCCCGCGCACAGCAATCTGGCGTTTCGTTATCGACTTTCTCAACCCGCATTCCTATATCTGTTTTCTGATCGAGAAGCGGATCCGCTTTGGGAACCCAGCAGCAATGCGCCTAGCCCAGCGGGAGAAGCCGAAATTTCTGCGGGCGAGCAAGCGCTTGGGCTGCCAAAAGACCGCATATCGCATGGCGCGACACTTAAACTCTTGGCCAGCCCGCATCGGCTTTCCTCGCAAGAAGCGGAAGCGATTGTTAGGGGCAAGCGTCGCTGTGAAGAGTGTGCAATGGACCCCCTTGTGATCGCTGGAATGCCATAAGCATGCGCCTGGCTGTGGCAGTCCTTTTGCTATGTAGTTGTGTGCACATCCGCGATAAGGGAACCACGCTGGTGCCGGTTGCCCCCGCAGGGGTGACGGCGGCGGCCAAATCGCGCCGCATTGCCCTTTTGATCGGCATCGATTCCTTCGAAGACAGACGGTTTTCGGCCCTTAAGTACGCCGCCCAAGATGCCCTGGCTATGGCCCAGGCGGTTGAACATTTTGACGAGGTCATCGTTCGAACCGCTGCCGCCGAAACTACGCGGGCGGCCATTTTGCAGACCCTTTCAGACATCACCAAGCGAATTACCAATTCACGGGACACCTTGGTCATTTATATATCCAGTCACGGCTCGCTGGGACAGCGGCCGGGAGAGCCGCTGGCGCGCTTTCTTGTGACTTCGGATACTCGGCTTGATCTGGTCGCCGAAACCGGAATTTCGGTGGACGCCTTAGTGCGCACTGTGGAAACGTTGCACGCCAAACGGGTGGCGCTGATTCTAGCGACGTGCCATAGCGGCGCGGGCAAATCTCAGATCTCCGATTCACTTGCCGAGGCGTTGCGCCGTCACAAAGCCCCTTTGGGTTTCCTTCATGAACGATCCGAGGCGATTCTTTTGACCACGGCTGCCGCATTTGGCGAAAGCGCGCGCGAAAGCGACGAACTGCGCCACGATGTCTATACGCATTTTCTGTTACAAGGAATGCGCGATGGAGATCGCGATGCCGATGGCGCAGTCACCCTCAGTGAGGCCCATGACTATGCGCGTGAGCGAACCTTTGCTTACACAAATGGTGCGCAACGTCCGACGATTGAGAGCAGTATTTTGGGCAGTGATCCCATTGTACTGCGTGGCAATCCGCAAAAGCGCGGACGCCCGTTACTGTACAGCTATGCGCAATCAGCCACTGGCATTCAGGTATTTGTCGATGGGACTGCCAAGGGAACCCTTCCCGGAGGGGTGGTACTAGAGCCCGGGGCCCATCGCATCGAATTGCGCGATGCGTACAGCGGTGCGTCGCTTTATCGGGGCACCGTTTCCTTAAACGAAGGTGCTCGCGAAGAGCTTTCGGCGCTGATTCCGCCGCGGCCACGTGTGCTAATTGGCGTCGAAAGTACAACAGAGATTCCTCTGTCATCGACCGCTGCCCGCTTTTTTCCGACAGCGACAGGAGCCAGTGTGCGCCTTGGTATTTCGCGCTGGCCGCACCGCCTTTTGGAACCCAGCTTGCGCGTCAGCGTGCTGGATGGCAGGGGAGGCGAGGAAATATTCGGAGGGGCTGTCAATACGAGCCTGCTGGTAGGCCGTTTCGAGGCTGTCTTAGGCTTTCGAATTCGGCTGGCCCCGCGATGGATGATCATTCCTATGCTGGAACTGGGCATGCTCGCCGCACGGCGGGAACTGCGTAATCAAGGATTTTATGCCGAGCAAGCTATGTCGGGATTCACATTTGGCGGGCAGCTTGCTGCCGCCTTTACCCCGCTAGATTGGCTGCGGCTCGAGCTTCACACAGGTGTGCATGGCCTGGTAGCCGCCATTGATGACAGGCAAGGTCCATTCCCGCTTTTGTCTGTAGGTTTTATGATCGGCGTCACCCCCTGAGCGCAGGAATTTCCTTGTCCGGAGATACCATGTCAATTGCAGAACGATTGCAAATCTGTTCCCAGACCATTCCATAGGATTTGTCAGTAGCCAATTTGTCGACGGATTTTGCCGAATTGCCCGCACAGCCTGAACAGATAGTCTGAAAAGATCTGTCGCGAAATTGGCTGCTGAC
>CAYWPR010000070.1:0-31519 GCA_964460115.1 uncultured Myxococcales bacterium | reverse complement strand
CGACGAGAAGGGAAAATCATTATGTATTCCTCGACGCAAGTGACCTAAGCGGGCTTGATGTCACGGTGTACACAGTCCCTGTCGGGGAAACTGGAGACATCGTTACAAGTTGGCGCTGTTCCGTCGCTGTGCTTTTGTAACTGCAGGGATGAGGGCGGACTACGAATTCCAATTTGTGGATTTGCGGAGTCTGGGCCCTAAAGTTCACCGGCGGCAAACATCAGATCGATGCGGGCTTGGCGGGCGGCGTCTTCGAGCACGGCGGCGGCGGTATCGGCATCGCGGGCGCGGCGCTGGGCATCAATGAGCTCGATGTTGGTGGTGGCGCCGGCCTGGTAGCTGAGCTCGGCGATCTTCAGTGCTTCGTGCGCAAGCTGCGCGGCGCGCTGAGAGCGCTCGACGGCGGTGCTGGCGCGTGAAACGGCTTCGGCGCCGACGCGCACTTCGGACTGGGCCAAACGCTCGGCGCCAAGCTGCGCGGCGCTGGCTGCAGCGACAAGCGCCTGATGCTCACGCCGTACCCCTTCGCGCGTTCCGCCGTCGTAAAATGGCACGCTGAGGGTCAGCACCGCTTGCCAACTAAACGGCGGCACAAAGATCGTTCCAGGGTAGGTATAGATGGGCGAAAACGATAGGTTAAGCGACGGCATATAGGCGCTCCAGTCGTCGGCCAAGATGCGGCGGGCAAGCTTGGTAGCGGCCTGCCTATACAGAAGATCGGCGCGGCGATAGGGCGCTTGCTCTGCCGCCTGAGCCGGATCGAGGGCCGAAAGCCAGGGCTCTTCGGCAATATCGACGGGGCGATCGCTGGCGACGAGCACGCCAAGCGCCTCCTTTGCCCGCACCACGCCAAGCTCTGCCGCGGCGAGCTGGGCTTCATCGGTCGCAAGCTCTTGTTCGGCGCGTACCGCGTCAAGCCGGCTGCCGCGACCCCCGCGCAGACGCGCATAGGTATAGTCGAAGTGGGCCTTTGCCGTATCGCGCGCGCGCCGATTGAGCTCGACTTCGCGTCGCCGCTCGATAATCGCCAGATAGGCGCTGGCCACCGCCATCGCCACTTGCCGGCGTACCGCGGCAACGCTTTTTTCGACGACGCGTACGTTTTGCGCCGACTGCGCCCAGCGCGTCCAGGCGCGGGGCGCAAATACCGGTAGCGCCGCGGTCAGGTTCAGCGTCACGGCGTTGGCTTGCGCAAGGATGGTGTCGCCCATCGGCGAAGAAAGCACGCGATCGTGATCGATACGGGTATAGACGCCGTTTCCGAAAAGCGTCGGCAGCGAGGCGCCACGCGCCTGTTCAAGCTGCGCCTGCGCCCGCTGCACTTCGGCAAGCTGCATCTCGACGTTTGGATGACGGCTAAGCGCGCGCTGTATCGCTTCGCGCAATGAAATCCGTTCGAGCTCGATTGCCGCGGCGGTATGTCCGCGCCGCTCGAATCCGCCGAGGCTGATAATGGCGAGCAAAAGAACGATGCGGCTACGCATGAATGTCCCCCTTTTTCGTCACCGCGGTGCCGCGCCGCGCGCGAAAGCCTTCGATGAGTGCGTAGAGGATCGGAATAAAGTAGAGGTTCAAAAACGTCGAAACCAGCATGCCGCCAAACACCGCCGTGCCGAGCGAGCGGCGGCCGTTCGCGCCCGCTCCGGTGGCAAAGACAAGCGGCAGCACGCCGAGGATGAAGGCCAGCGAGGTCATGAGGATGGGCCGCAGGCGCAGCCGGGCCGCCTCGACTGCCGCCTCGACGATAGAGCGCGGATTTTGCGAGTTGTTGCGCAACTGTTCGGCGAATTCGACGATGAGAATGGCATTTTTGCTGGCCAGGCCGACAAGCATGACGAGTCCGATCTGACAGAAAACATCGTTCTGCATGCCGCGTACAAAGACCAAAAGCAGCGCCCCAAGCATCGCCAGCGGCACCGCAAACAAAATGATGAGGGGCAGCGCGAAGCTTTCGTACTGCGCGGCAAGTACCAAGTAGACAAAAAGCACGCCGAGCCCAAAGATGGCGACGGTCTTGCTGCCCGATTCGAGCTCTTCGAGCGACAGTCCCGACCACTCGAAAGCCATTCCTTGAGGCAGGGCTTTTTTTGCCGCTGCCTCCATCGCTGCAATCGATTGGCCGCTTGAAATGCCGGGCGCTGGCGAGCCGTTGATCTCGGCCGAGCGGAACATGTTGAAGTGGCTGATAATCTGCGGCGCCGTTGCGGTCACGACGCGAGTCACGGCGTCGAGCGGAATCATTTGGCCGCCAAGCGAGCGTACGTAAAATTGGCCGATGGCGCGCGGTTCGCTGCGAAACTCGCGTGCCGCCTGAGCGTAGACGCGGTACGAGCGATTGTTGAAGTCGAAGTCGTTGACATAGGTCGAGCCCATGTAGACCTGCAGAGTCTCGGCAATTTGATTGAAAGGAATGCCGAGCCGCTTGGCCTTTTCGCGATCAATCTCGATGACGATCTGCGGATCGTTGGCGGTAAATCCGGAAAAGATTCCGCTCAGCGCGGATTGCTGCTGCGCTGTCTCCATCACCGCTTTTGTGGCTTTTTCGAGCGCTTCGATGCTGGAACCGCCGCGATCTTCAACCTGAAATTGAAAGCCTCCGAAGTTGCCGATGCCTTGAATCGGCGGCGGCAAAAAAGGAATGACCACTGCGTCGGTGATTTGGGAAAGCGGCTCGCGCATGCGGTTTAGGATGGCCTCGGCCGTGTGCTCGGCGCCGCGGCGCTCGGCATTTGGGCGCAGCGATACGAAAATGACCGCCATGTTGCTGGCGTTGCCGCTGAAGTTAAAGCCGCTTACGTTGAATACGCCGATGACTTCGGGCTGCTTTTGGCCGATCTCTTCAATACGCTTGGTAATCGACAGCGTATTTTGCAGCGAGCCGCCCGGCGGCGCCTGCACCATGACGATTAGATATCCCTGATCTTCGCCGGGCACAAAGCCTGTAGGCACACGCTTGTAGACAAGCGCGGTCGCGGCCATGGCCAAAAGGAATAGCAAGACCGCCAGAATCTTGTGGCGCAGCGCCGCTTCAAGCGTTTTGCGATAGCCGCGGGTTACAAGGTCAAGTCCGGCGTTGATGCGCGCAAAGATGCGCCCAAAGATGCCAAGCTGCGGCGATTCGTCGTGCTGAAGGAGCAGCGCTGACAGTGCCGGCGTCAGGGTCAGCGCGTTAAATGCCGACAGCGCGATTGAAAACGCGATGGTCAGCGAGAATTGCATGTACAGGCGTCCGGTCGTCCCTGGAAACAGCGCCACCGGAATGAATACCGCGACCAGAACCAGCGATGTGGCGATGACGGCGCTGGCCACCTCGGCCATGGCGCCCGAAGCTGCCTGTGGGGCCTTTTGTTTGCGTTCATGCATGTGGCGTTCGATGTTTTCGATCACCACAATGGCATCGTCGACGACTAGGCCGCTGGCCAGGGTCAGTCCGAAAAGCGTCAAAGTGTTGATTGAAAAACCGAACAGCTTGACAAATATGAACGTGCCGATAAGCGACACCGGAATCGTCACCGCCGGAATCAGCGTCGAACGCCAGCTTTGCAGAAAGATGAAGATGACCAGAATGACAAGCAAGATGGCTTCGATAAGCGTGCTCAGCACTTCGCGAATCGACTCGCGCACCGATGACGTCGGATCGAAACCAATTTGGAACTTGAGGCCGGGGGGAAAGCTTCGCGACAGCTCGGCAATGACTTTGCGCACTTCTCTGTCCACGTCGAGCGCGTTGGCGGTCGGCAACTGAAAGACCCCAAATCCGATGGCGTCGTGGCCGGCAAAGCGCAACTGGCCGCTGTAGTCTTCGGCGCCGAGCTCGGCCGTGCCTACATCCTTGAGCAGTACCAGGGTCCCGTCGAGGCCGGTTTTGATGATGGTACGCCCAAACGCTTCGGGATCGGCGAGCCGGCTGACCGCGCGCACGCTGATCTGCACCTTCTGGCCGGGCGGCGCCGGCTCCTGTCCGACCTGTCCAGCAGCAATCTGGATGTTCTGCTCACGCAGGCTATTGACCACATCGGAGGCCGTAAGCGAGCGCGCCGCCAGCCGCACCGGATCAAGCCACAGCCGCATCGAGTACTTGCGCTCGCCAAAAATCATGACGTTGCCGACGCCCTTGACGCGCTTGACGGCATCTTTGATGTAGACGTCGGCATAGTTTGAGATGAACTGGTTTGAATATTCGCCGTGCTCGCAGTAAAGGGAGGCGCCGAAGATGATCGATGTGGAATTCTTGGTGACTGTGACGCCGGTGGCTTTGACTTCACTTGGCAGACGGCCAAGCACCTGCGAGACGCGATTCTGCACGTCAACGGCCGCCAAATCGATATTGCGTTCGACGTCGAAGGTGACGGTTACGATGGAGCTTCCGTCATTGCCGCTTGTCGATTGAATGAACTTCATTCCTTCGACGCCGTTTATGCTTTGTTCAATCGGCGTTGTCACCGCCGATTCGACGACGCTTGAACTGGCGCCAGTATAAAAGCTTGTGATCTGCACCTGCGGCGGCGCGAGCTCGGGATACTGCGCCACCGGCAAAGTTGGAATGCTGATTGCGCCAAGCAGCACGGTAAGCAGCGCGCAGACGGTCGAAAAGACCGGTCGCTTGATGAAAAAATCGACAAACATATGATTTCGCCCTGGCCCTAGGGTTGCGCCGTGATGTGGTTGCCGTCGGAAAGCTGCTGCACGCCGGAGGTCACAAGCCTTTCGCCCGGGGCCAGGCCGCTTTTTATGACGTATTTGCCGTCAACAAGCTCGCCAAGCGCGACGGGCCGCTGACGGGCGACAAGCTGCGTGCCTTCCTGCGCCGCGACGTAGACGAAGCTTTGTCCATTTAAGCGCGTCACCGTCAGTGCCGGAATCATGATGCCGTCGTGTGTGCTCCACACGACGCGGGCGCGGACAAGCTGCGCGACGCGCAACTGGCCGTTTGTGTTGCGTAGCACGGTCTTTACCAGCACCGATTGCGTATCCTCACTAACCTGGGGCGAGATGAAGCTGATCTTGCCCGTTGATAGGGTGCTACCGTTATTGTCCATAAGCTCGATGTTGAGATCGGGCCGCAGCTCGGAAGTACGTTCGACCGGAACCGAGATGTATGCTTCCAAAAGCTCGTTTTCGTCAATTGTCGTCAGTTTGCTGAGCGGCGTGACGTGATCGCCGACCCGCACCGGAATATCGCCGACTACGCCATGCGTCGGCGCGACGATGCGGTAGTAACCAAGCTGAACTTGATTTTGGCGAATCTGCGCAAAAAGGGCCTGGCTTTCGCCCTGCGCCGTGGCATAGGCTGCGCGCGCCTGATCAAGTTCTTGCTGCGACACGGCACCCCCTTCAAACAGCCGCTGCGCCCGTTCGAAGGCCTGCTTGGCGTAGCCTAAGGTCGCCAGTTGCGCGGTGCGGCTCGCCTGCGCGCTGAGCACACTTGCCTGCTGGCGTGATGGATCGATTTGCATAAGCGGCGTACCGGGCTCGACCACGGCGCCCGATTTCACGAAGATGTGCGTCAGTTGTCCATCGACCTGCGGCTGCAAAAGGATGGACTGCCGCGACTTCAGCGTCGCCAGGTATTCCGTGAAATCACGAACCTTGGTAGGGCGCAAAGTCTCGAGCCGCACGGCCGCAGCGGGCCGTAGATGGGCATCCTCAGAAGCGGTGGGACCGCAGAAACTTAGAAGAGCAAGCGAGCAAAAAAGATGTGGAAAGCGCATGAGCCGTCGTCTTTTACACGCGGGCTGCGCACTGTTCAAGTCACCGCGCGCCCGATGTTCGGCTTATACTGATTCAGTCTGACAAAGCGCGGGCAGCGCGGTTTTTTAGGGGCGCTGATTTGGTTTGTGCGCCCGCTTTAATTTGACGGGCTGACGGGTTGTCCAAGGAGGAGCGGCTGGGCTTCTTTGTGGAGCTGAATTCCTGTAGAGATGTGGCAATCAATGCCAGCGAAGATTTGAAATTGCCCGCCGCTAGGAATGTCCACGGTGACAACTAGCTTGTGGACGGAATTGGCGGGCATTGCCGCAAACTCTACTTCGCGCTGGCCGCTTAGGAGCTTGATTCCGTCAGGCAGAATGACTCGCGCGACTCCTCTGGGAATATCTGTGAGCGCCCGTACGGCCAGGCTAAGGACTGCCTGTCCCTTGCTAGCCGATGAAGTAAATGTAAGCTCCACAGGCGCCGAAGTTTTGGCTTCGCGCGTGCGTGCCGGTTTTCCGGCAATCGACGGCTCGTTAGTCGGGGCGGCTTCCACCCTTGTCGGGGAGCATCCGGGTATAGCGAGCCCAAGGGCAATCATGGCAACAAAGCTTATCGTCTGAGTAGATGTCTTCATGGCGTAGTCTCCACCTGAATTGCGATTTATTTGCAGGAGCCGATTGCCGTCAGCTCGTGTGTGTAGTCATCATAAGGAAAGCCGTGGTCTTGGGTCACGACTTGTGCAATGGCCTCGGCGCGAGCGGCTGCCATGGACTCGTAGTCTCGGCAAAATAGACCGTCGATGAACTTCACAAGCTCGCGACCGCTAACCCCATGCTCATCGTTATACTTGTTATTGTTCTTAAAATAGCTGCCTAGCACGTCAAAAATGGGGGCGCTGCCCATGCCGCCGCTTGCACCGCCGCCGACGGTGTTGCCGCCAGTGCCTAGGTCGAGCCGCCAAAGGCTTTCCGCGACTACATACTCACTTATCATTTGTCTGATGCCGCGCGGATCATTTGGGGCGGCGCGCAGTCCGACGCCATTCACATCGGTGACGCTAATACCGCTGGCGCTGCTGTCATAATAAATCGAGGATCCAGCGATTCTGCATCCGACATAGGTGCCAAAGCCTTCGCCAAAGGCGAGCCGCGGATCGGTCGGACTTCCATTGTGCGAGCCTCCGGGGCTGTCGGATTTCGAAAAGGCTCTTTCCAAAAAGTGACCAAATTCGTGCATCAGCACCGGGTCGTCATACTCATCGGTATCGGTGACGACTCCCTGCACCACGATTTTTGTACCATCGTAGTACGAAGTTACGGTCTCGAATCCTTTTTTCCATTGGACCGTAACCGGCGGCGTCGCGGGAAATGCACTCATATTTAGATTGACGCGAGCGAACTCCTGACCATTTAGCATGATATCGAAGATATTGAACGCGCCGCCAATCCCACTGGCTTCGGTGATGACGAGCTGGTTAAGGTTTTGCGGCCCGGTAAATAGGCTTGTCGAGAATTGGTAGACGTCGCCTAGCTCATCGGTGCAACCAGGCGGAAATTGGTCCGTGGGGGATGGCGGACAATTGCGTACCGCCAGGGGATATTGCGTCGGATCGGCCGAAGTAGACACGACCACTTTGGCCGTGTCTGTCGTATTAAAAAGATGCAATGTGAAAGCGCCGCTTTCATCGGTAAATGTGCGCTGAATTTCAGTGCCATCGCTCGCGATAAGCTGCACCTGCGCCCGCCGCACTGGGGCCGTTGCCAGCGTTGCGGCAAAGCCTTTTTTGGCTGCGGTGAAGCTTGAAGTATCGACAGTGCGCTTTTCGAAGACGACGGTTCCGCTGACGGCTTTGGTCATGTCCCCGGGACTGGTTTTAAAGACGGCAGAATCAATACATCCATAGCCGGTATTGTTGGCGAGCAAGCCGCATTTTTTGCTGCTGTCACCACAGTTAGTGACCTGAACCGCTGAATTGACGCATTGACTTAAGACCAGGCCATCACAAACGCCGTCTTCGGGAATCGCGCCGCAGCCGCTAGTTCCCGGAATGGCGCAGCCAGCCAGGCCATCGGGAGCCACGGCGCAGGAAGTTCGCCCTGTGGTATCGCTGGCACAGTCGATCGTTTCGATGTTTTCTGGCGTCTCTTCATCGTCACCAGTGTCTACGGACTGGCAGCGGATAAGCTTGGTCCCATCACAGCGCCCTTCGATGGTTTCATCGCCACATCCGCCGCTAAAATCTCCGATGCAGAAGTAGTCATTTTCATCTTTGAGAAATGCGCAAGTCGCGGCCTGGCCAAAGGAATCGATGACCTTGCTGCAGTCCTCGGTCTGCGCAACCTTTTTTTCATCGCAGTATGTCAGTACATTGCCGGCACATCCCGGAAGGCATTGCGGCGGCGGTGGTGGCGGCGGCGGATCTGATTTGCAGCCGGCGACAATGGCCACACTGCCGGCAAGCAGAAAAATCGTTATACGCCTTGTGAATGTGGAACCATAGATATTCATGAATGACATTCTCCTTGAACCAAGCGGATCGCATTGGGCCTGAACAAAGCCGAACAGCTATGAGGCCTCGCCCCCAAAGGCCTCCCATCGGGTATAAAAAGTAGAATTGGCAGGCCATGGTAATAGAAATTTCAGGCGAAAGGCAAGACTGCGTCGAGTTCTTGAGAGGGATCAGCGCGATAGATTTAGCTGTACGCGAACCGTGTTGCGTTCGGGAAACGTCGTGATGAGGTCTGAAAGTTTATCGCCGTTCAGATCCACTGCGGAAAGCCCCAAGGGCATTTCATTCAGACTGATGTATGCACATGGAATCAGCAATCGCGGTGCTGTGACAGTCATTGCCACTACGGCACGAAGTGTTTGCGCCACGACCGCCAGATCCTCCTGTCCATCTCCATTGAAATCTCCAGTCGCCAATTCGCCAAGATTTCTCTCGGAATTGTAATATAGAACTTCAAAATTTTTCACGGGTCCGAACTTGCCGTTTCCGGAATTCCAAAGGACGCTGATGCGTTCCGTGCGCTGATTGGTGATGGCCAAATCAGGAGCACCGTCTCCATCCAGATCAGCAGCGGCAATCCCTTTGGAAGAGAGCACGCCTAATGGGCCGCCTAGAGAGTGCGTTTCCAGCAAAACCAGATTACCGGCGCCCTGATTCTGCCAGATTTGAACCTCTCCAGTGATCGAACTGACGATTGCCAAATCAGCTTGCTTGTCCAAATTGAAGTCTTTCACAATGGCGGCTTGCGGACTTTGCCCCGCGGCAAGAGTTTGTGCCAATTGCAAGCGTCCGCCTTGGCTAAGGAGTATGCTTGCTGTATTGCTTCCCGAGTTCACGGCAACGATGTCCATTGCCTTGTCGCCATTCAAGTCTGCCGCGTACAGTGAACATGGGCGCTGACCAACGGCGGTGCTAGTTCCTGCGGCAAACTGGCCACCGCCTTGGTTCAAGAAAGTACTCAAGGAATCACTGCCCAGGTTGGCGACGACGATGTCAGCGCGATTGTCGGCATTCACATCCGCCATCACGACCGCCACTGGCTGCCGGCCTGCCTTTAGGATGGGAGCACTTGTAAAAAGGGCCCCATCTTGATTCATAAGCAGACTGACAGAATCGTCTTCCGTATTCACGATAGCGAGGTCCGGCTTGCCATCATCATTGAGGTTGCCGCTGGCGATTGCCGTCGGCCAACTGCCAACTGCATAACTGGCGCGCGCCGGTATAAGGCTCAAAAGCGGCCCAACAAAGACGCTTACTTGCGGCGACCTTAGATTTCCAATGATCAGATCGACTTTTCCGTTCGCATCAAGATCGCTGACTGCAAGCGTATAGGGAACTGCATCCGTTTCTAGGAGCGGCAACGGTGTGTCTGGCGCAAGCGTGCCGTCTCCTTGCCCGAGCCGCGCAATGATGCGGTTTGTCGCGGAGTCAGAAACAATCACATCAGGCACTTCGTCATGATTCAGGTCAGCCACCGCCAGTGTGACCGGGTTGCTTGCCACAGGCCAGTGAACTGCACTTGTGAATGTGCTGCCAGTCCTGCCGAGCATGATGCTTATTTCGCCGCTGGCGGCGTTTTCAACTAGCAAGTCCGCATCGCCATCACGGTCCATATCCGCACTCGCAATGCCTATCGGTGTCTGCCGGACGGGTAGGGTACTTGCGGCTGTAAAGCGGCCATCTCCTTGCCCCAGAAGCACAGTCACATCGTTACTGCCCGAATTGGCAACCGCAAGGTCAACTTTGCCGTCGAGGTCCCAGTCTCCTAGGGCAATGGAGCGCGGGGCCGTACCGACCACAATCGGCATCGTTGCGGAAAACGAACCATCGCCGTTACCAATCAGTATAGATAGATTGTCACTTCCTTCATTTGCCACTGCCAAATCTAATTTACCGTCGCGGTTCCAGTCTCCCTGCACCATCCCGCGGGGGCGCGTTCCGACCGCCGCCGTGCCGGATTGGGAAAAAAGACCAGTTCCTGTGCCGGTTAGAATGCTTAGATTGTCATCACCATAGTTGGCCACTGCCAGATCAATTTTGCCGTCGCCATTCCAATCACCGGCAGCTATGGCGCGGGGCGCAGTGCCGACCGTGATTTCATAATTGCTTGCTGTGGAAAGTCCCAAAAAGGAGCTGTTTCCAAGGCCAAGCAAAACCCCGACCGTTCCCGCTTGTCCTTGATTGGCAACCACCAGATCCTTGATATTGTCGGCATTCACATCCACCACAGCCAACGCCGTTACAACGGCAGCATAATCACTAGAGGTTTGAAACGGCGCGCCGAGGTTTCCGAAATTCGATTGTCCGGCGTAATACTTGAACAGATCCATGCGCTCTGTGGTTTCGCCGCTCGGCAGACGTAGCTCGACTGGCACAGGTCCCAGTTGACCAAGGTTCGCTGGCAGCATAATGGACATATCGCTGCTACTAATTGCGCCAGGACCGCGTTCGGCTTTCTTTCCTGCGATATAGACTTCGATATCAGGAGTGAAGCCGGTGCCATGTACATCTAGGAGCGTGATGCCAGTTGTCGGTCCGCGATTCGGAGTGACACTGAGAATTTGCAAACCTGGCGATGGCGAAGAATACATTCCTGCATATTTTTGCGGTGTACCACAAGCCACTTCTAGATAAGAAGCCAGCCAGAGCGTACAGCGTAGAAGCAATCTTGTTTTCAGCATTTTGCTCTCCACGATATGATTAGGGTAAGTTTTTAATCTCTATCGAATAACCTGTAGCCGTTTCAGAAAGAATTTTGATGGCAATCCCATTCTCATTGTCAAAAAATGTACTTCCCACATTCCAAATCGCTCCCTTTCCACCAGGATCTGTAGTAGAAGCTGGAATGAGCGCAGGGCCTTCTGGAAAACTCGAATTTACTTTGTGAATTAAAACGGCTTTGTCATTATTGCCAATATAATCATAGCCAATCCGTCGCCGTACTTCGACCGTATAATAAGTATCGAGCGATCCAAGGATTGGGATTTGGGCCATCAAGTAATTTGTTGTCGGTGGTTGCGCAAGCTGCTCCAGTGTTACGGTCTTGTTCGACCCCGGGGGAAAGTTCGCGATTTGGTCCGAACTCAACCATCCAAATTTTTGCTTGATAGGTGCGATGAGATGAATTGGTATGCAGCCAAATTTCGAATCAATCGCCGCATATGCACAAGTTCCACCGAGCGCGTCCCATTTATTTCCGGCGATGCATTTCTCTGATTCATCATATACACAACTATGCCCTGGGGCTCCATAGCTATGCGTCATTTCGTGAGCAACCAGGGCCATATTAAAAGATCCTTTCGCATCAATATATGTAGTGGCATATTCATGTTCAACAGCATTGAGATGGAGACGCCAAAGCGAACCGCTTGAGATACCATATGCCCGCATGGAATCACCGTTCAGCATGAATCCGATTCCATAATAATCTGGAAAATATACATCGCTTTCGGCAAGAGCTGTACAATCAGCCAGAAGCTTGTCCATAATCAATTCTCCATTTTGAACATAATAAGATTCTGGCTGAGGCAGCGTATACCAACCAACTGCAATGCTATTCGAAATATCCATTTTATTATAGGAAAGCTCGCGCCAAAATTCATCTAGACCGGGATGAGAATTCTTCAATAGATCATTAAAATACGACAATGGTTTAGGTTCGCTGGATACGTCAGCATATTTGCAAAGCAGGAATGCCCAGCGATTGGTCCCAAGGCGCCGGCCGGAAATCCCGTAAGGGAGTCGCACATCAGGTTCAGATGTATTCATATCCACAGACATGTCCATATTCATGGCTGCCGCGCCCATGTCAGCATTGGGCATATTGATGGCCAGTGGCTCGGAGCAGCCAACAAGCAGCAGGCTGCCGAGCAAGCTCCAGGTCCAATAGGCAAAATGGGAAGGAGAAGATGACTGCGATTGAATGCTCTTCCTCATACTTTCCGCTTGGCAAGCAATTGCTGGACCAAGTGCAGGTTCTTGGTCTACAAAGTACCGTTCTCGTGGGTGCGGTATTTCGGCAAGGCCGCTGCGAGTTTCAAATACGCGGCGCTCAGAATTTTCTGGATGCGTAGCCGCCTGCGCATCGAGTCAAATCCTACGCACCCGTGAACAATTTTGAAGCGGAATGCTAAGATAGCTCCATTCCCTCCTAACCAATTTCAGGGTGAAGCTTGGCGCAGGTACCTGGGTACGAAGATTTCATAGGAGTTCCCATCGGTCCTCACTATGCCCGTCCCGAGGGGATGCTTATCGTCGTCCATTTCGATGGAATGTTGACCCATGCCGAGTTTTTACAGTGCCGTGCGCTTGGCGATGCAGTGATTGCAGCGCAGGGCGGACTTTATCTGCTTTGTCATGCCCGGCAACTGCACGGGCTACAACCCGCCGCTCGTCGCGAGCTAGTGAAATGGGCGTCGTCTTCGCGCAAGCTCCTTGGTGTCGCGAACATTGGCGCTGGCATGATGACTCGCGGGCTTGGAACTTTGATGGTAAATGCCATTCGTCTGGTCTCAGGCATCAAAGTTCCCATTTGCTTTGTCGAAAGCGAAGAAGAGGCGCGCGCCTGGGTGCAAGCGCTGCAGCGCCTCCAGGAAAATTCTTAACTCAACAATAGGAACGATTCCTTAAGGAACGTTCTCTGGTAGCACTTCTGCCACACATTTGATGGGAAAGTTGACGGAATTGGCGATGAAACAAGCGTGGTGCGCTTGTTCGTGCAGCGCCTGCGCTTTTTCCACGGCCGCTTTGACATCCGCTGCGGTTGCGATGACCACCCGTGGATGCAGCGTCGCCGAGGTAAAACCCATGCGCCCTTCCTTAAATGCCAGAACCGCTGTGCAGCGATCGACATAGGAATGTACCGTGATGTTCTGTTTCACACACAATGCCAGGTAGCTCAGCATGTGGCATGAAGACAGCGCCGCCAGCAACAGATCCTCCGGGTTATGCAGCGATGCATCGCCCCTATAGGCTGCCGCGGCTGAACCTCGCAGCGTCGGTTTTCCAGAAATCTCGACGGTGAATTCTCGGCTGTAGCTGTCGTAGCGGGAAGCCGGACCCAGGGCGGCGCCGCTCCAGTGTAGGATTGCTTCGAACAAGTGCTCGGTGGCCATGGGCAAGTTTTATTACGATTCCAACCCAAGTGCCATGCCCTATCCTTCCTGCAGGCTTTTGCGCAGCATTCCTACCTGAGGATTTTCTATCGCGCTTGGTATGAAACCGGGCCGACTTTTTAATGAAATTTTCATATCTGGCCAAGCGCGCCTGTGCAATAAGCCCTAGGAGTGGCGGGGCGCTGAATCAGCGTTGCGCCCACAACGCAAGCCGGCACTTGAAAGTGCCTGGAGTAAGTCCATGAAGCTGCTTAAAAATTCCTGTGGGCTATATTTTGTGACGGCCAGCCTGCTGACCGTGCTCGGGTGCGGGGCGGATGATCAGGCGGTGGATGTCCATCCGCTTGAGCAGATGCTGCGTCCAGCAACCGGTTGCGCGTCGATGCCGGTGGTTGAATGCTCCGGTACTCCGGCCGTCGGGGCCAAGCTGCCTTGGCGGCACGGCATTAAAAGTCGGCTTGTCACCCTGGCCGGCAACCCTCGGCATCGCGGCATCGATCTTATCGTCGCCGCGGACAGCTCTCAACAAGTACTGCGCGGCGAAATCAAATATGGCGCCATTGACAAGTCGCTGGAAGATGAGGATGTCGAGGTCTTTGCCTGCCAAGCCGGGGCCTGGCAGCCCCTAGGCATCGCCACGACCGATGGGGAAGGCACTTTTGCGCTGACTTTACACGGTGCGGCGCGGCTGACGGTCGGACGCCGCTCGATGTTTGTGTCCGTGCGTGGCGATCGCAGCGCCGTGAACTTTTGGGCTGTGGTCACGCCGCGCGGCGGCAAGGCCGCGGTCAGTGACATCGACGGAACTCTGACGACTTCGGAAAATGCCTTTCCCGAATCCTTGTTCACAGGACAAGACGTGCCAGCCTGGGATGGCGCGCCGCAAGCCTTAAGTACGCTACAGGGCCTTTGTTATCAGCCGGTGTATTTAAGCTCTCGAGGCCGAATATTTACCGAGGTGACTCGCGATTGGCTGGCTGCCAAGGGATTTCCCGCCGGGCCGCTGCATCTGGCGCCGCAGCTTTTAACCCTGCCCGGAGATTCCACGCTCGACTATAAAATCGCTGCGCTTGTAGAAATTCAAAGCGGCGGAGTTGGCACAGCGGTCGGCTTTGGCAACCGCGGCACGGATGCTCAGGCGTATTTAGCTACCTCTGTAGAAAATATCTTTCTCAATCGCGCCGAGTTTGCGTCCGAAGTCGACCCTTTCATCAGCCGAGGTGAGGCCTTGGGCTTCGATAACTACCCGAGCATTCTTCCCATTCTTCGCACCTTCCCCAAAGCGCCTTAGGAAGGTGCTAGCGCCAGTGCCCGGCGGTGAATTGCCAGCCGCGGTGAGTGCGGACCCAGTGCGCGGGAGCAAAGTGATGCCCCGGCCGGCCGGCTTCATAGCGTCCGGCAACCCAGACGTGCCGACGAGCCGCAGGATCCCACCGATGATAGCCGGGAATCCATACCTGGCCCGGGCCAGGCGAGGGCGGCACGACTTCTTCCTGCGGTGGTGGAGGGGCCGACTCGACCACAACATCTTCAGCGGGCACGGTCACGGGGGCTTCGTAGGGTTGCGCCCAGTGCCCCTGCGCAAATATCCAGCCTCCGCCTTCGTTGGTCCAGTGCGCCGGCATCCAGTGATAGCCCGGGTGCGGCGGCAGCATGTGATGACCACCCACCCAGATGTGCTTGGCGCCGTTCCAGCCCCAGTGTCCGGCAATCCAAACGTGTCGCGGCGACGGAGCCGGCGGAATCACTTCGACGCGCGGCGCCGGCGGCGCCACTTGAATGCGAATCGCGGCCTGCGCTTGTGCCGGCGTCTCGGTCAGCGTGATGGATGCGGTTCCGAATAGCAAAGCCAGAATCGGTCCAGTGAGCTTATGCATCGGGCTTTCTCTCCTTGTGAGGACGGTAATTGCAGCAAGCTGCGATCGGATCGACGTTGCCGGGGGCCGCATTCCTACTTTGGAAAATAAAAATCTTTTTTTGCGTAGGGCCGTGCGAGATGTAAACGTCTCAAAGAATGTTTTCAAAGTGCACGAGCATGGAGAGCTGATTGAATGAACTGGAGGCGGCCGTCGCCCAGGTGGTACGCGGCGATGCTGCGGCGTTTCGCCTTATCGTGGAACAGACGAGCCACCAGTTTATTCGATTGAGCGCCCGCATCCTGGGTAGCATTGAGGCTGCGGAGGACGTCGTGCAGGAGGCTTATGTGCGAGCCTATCGCAGTCTTACCGAGGGACGTTTTGAACGACGGGCCAGCGTGCGGACCTGGCTTTATCGCATCGTGGTAAACGCCGCCATCGACGCGCGGCGCGAACGGGTGCGCCGCCTGGCACAGATCAAAAGAGATTTCGCGCCAGAACCGCTTGCTGGGGAACATGCATCGGCGGAGGCGCGCCTGGCGCTGGCCGAGCTGAACGCGTGGCTTTTCGCCCTGCCTGATGAGCAGCGTCTGGCCATCCTGCTTACTGCCGTCGAAGGCCTGTCGGCAAGCGAGGCAGGGGAGATTTTGGGCTGCAGCGAAGGTGCGGTAGAACAGCGGCTAGTACGCGCCCGCGTTACACTTCGGCAGAAGAGGGACGCAACATGAACGACCTCAAAGACGACATCGAGCTACGCCTTGCCGGCCTGCGTGTGCGCACCGATTCGATAAGTCCGGCGCCGGCGTTCACCGATCGGGTGATGCAGCGCATCGAGCGCGAGCGTTCGCGCTGGCTTCCAGTCATTCCGTCGCTGTGGCGGCGAGCGGTGTCAGTGGCGGCGCTGCTGGCGATCCTGTCGGCGGCCTGGGCCTATCGCAACGCCCGCTCCGCCGATGAGCGCTTCGCCATGGCAATCGATGCAGATGACTCGACGGAGCTCGACTGGTGATGAACGCTAATTTAAGAGCATATATAGTGTTATTCGCCGTTTTTTTTCTGGGTGGCGCGACCGGAGCCGGTGCCATGTACGCCTATGTTCGGCGCAGTCACGTCCACCGCGAAGGCCCGCGCGGCCATATCGAACGGCGCGTCGCGACGCTGACCCGCGAGCTCAAGCTATCGTCGGAACAAGCCAGCCAGATCAGCGCCATCCTCGAGCGTCAGCAAGAGCCGCGCTTCATGCTGATGCGCGAGACCATGGAACGCTGCGGCGAACCCGTGCGCAAGCTGCGCGATGTCATTAACGCCGAGATCGCCGCCACGCTTAGCGCCGAGCAAAAACCCCTCTTCGAAGAATGGGTGAAAAACCGCGCCCGCAACAGCTCTATTCCCTGAACGGAGACAGAGGCGCGTAGTCCATGCGCCTTCCCTCCTCGGCAGTTACAATCCAGTTATTTTTCGCCTCAATTCATAAGTCTTCCCATCGCCAATGCATTTCAGATTGAATGCACGGTGAATGATGCCTTGCTCGTGGGCGGCGTGTAGGGCTTCGGCGATGTCCTTGCTAACTTGGACTTTTTCTAAAAGAGACATCTCCGTACAGCTTTGCTGCAAAGAGAGGCCGTCGACGTATTGCATCGCGATGTAAGACTGACCTTCGACTTCGCCGACCTCAAGGACTTTGCAGATGCCGGGATGATCGATGCGCGACTGTGACCGCGCTTCTTGCATAAAGCGGTGGGTCATCTGTTCATCCCCGCCGCGAATAAATTTCAGAGCAACAATGCGTCCCAGTCGGCGGTCGCGCGCTTTAAAGACGGCCCCCATGCCGCCTTGACCAAGTAGTTTTAGAAATTCGTAGCGATCCCAATGGGCAACGGGAAATCGATTGACGGTAACTCGTGGGGTATTGGGCACACTTCCACTGTCCTGACCGCTGCGACTGTCCAGCGTTGCGCCCATAATAAGATCGGTGGAGGCTGGCACGTCGATGGCGCCAGCCGCAATGGTGTCGCCAGCCGCGCCGGCATTTTGGCTGTCGGCAGAAAGAGCTTGGTTGCTCGCATGGGAGTTTTCCACGGTCAGAGTTCGCGAAGACATGTTGTCTAGTGGCGAAGGCAGTGGCCGACCGCTGTGTTGTCTGGCCATGGCTTGATTATCGCCCGTCGGGGCAATCAGTGGCCAGAGGAAAGCAGTTTCAATGCATCACCTCGGCCATAGCGACGGCAGGGGCTACGCTGATTTGAGAGGGACTTTGCGAAACAGCATGAAGTACTCAGAGCGTTCATCGCGCAGCTCGCAGCCCTTGGCAAATAGCGGCTCCCAGCCTTCTGCGGCCAAACAGTCGGATAGTTTTTTGACGTTATAGCGCTTAAATCGGTACATTGAAATTTGCCGAGGATGACGGTCTTTCATCCCAACCTGCGCAATCGCGTCAATTGCATAACTGTCGGGAACCACGCAATCCAGGCGAATGGCCCATTTAAAGTCAACATCTACAACATTTTCGCAATAACGCCGAATCGGCCCGCCAAGCCACTTGGCATGATGCTTGGGAAAGGGATTTTTTACGGTTTCGTCGCGATTGTGTATGGATGTCTCGTCCACTTCTGGCACAGGCGAGCGCTGGACCGTAATGGCCAATAAATCCCCCGTTGTGGCAATCCCCAAAGTATTGCGAACAAACCGGATCTCATTATCAATATTGCTTAAAGTACTGCCGATGATGACGAACATACGGCAAGTCGGACGGTTTGGCGGAACATAAAGAATATGTTGATAGCTTGGCAGATCGTAGAAATTTCCGAGCATGCCCGCGACAAACACATGCTGATAGGAACTTAACATATCGGTGGCATGCCTATATGCAACATTTAGCAGTGGCTGACTGATGTCGAGCAGGTGAAAGCGCAGTCGTATCTCAGGCTGCAGCGTCAGCAAGTTCACCGCGAGGCGCGTCTCTAAAGAGCCGGTTCCCGGACCCAGCGCAATAATGTCCATATTGGGCTTTTGTAAGTTTTGGATCACGACCTGTGCCAGTTCGGGAAGAGGCGCGTTTTGTCGAAAAATCGCGTCATAGTGACTGGACATTTGCACGTAATCGGTAGCACTTTCGGCATCTAGGTATAAGTATGTCTGATCGATTTGCCCTGCATCGCTGTTTAGTTGTTTGCGAAAATCCATCCATAGTTTCAAAATTTCATAATCTGGTGCAATAAACCAATGTAGATTTCGGTAGAAATCCAGATCATTTTGTAAATCATAAAGGTGTACCGTCGGCAAATCGCTGATTCGCAAATTAAGCTGCGGCACCTCAAGCAGGCGGCGTAGCGTGTCCTCGCTAGGAGGATTGTGCGCGTATTCAATATTGCGAACCGTTACTTCTGTGAGTCCAGCCAGTTTTGCCAATTTGGCTTGTGTCAATTTCGCCGCTTGGCGCCGTTCCCGCAAAAGCTTGCCCAATGCTTGCAGATTCAGGGCCATGGCCGCAGGTAGGGCTGCTAACGAAGTATTGTTTGAAGATTTGCCGGAAGTTTCGGCCGATTGATCGTTGTTGTTGTCGTAATTGCTCATGCGCATCCCGTAACATGGCAAATCGGCCTATGCAATATGCCCGCAGCACGCCCAACAGGTAACCGTAGTTATGGTTACCACAAACGCAAATCTCTCTTTACCTGCGGGTTGAGCAAACACAAACTCATTTTGTGCGAAATCAGGCTGCTTATTTTTCGACCGATTCCGACGGTGATGGTCTTGGTTGTGATTAAAAACTGTCATGCTTTATACAAATAAAAACGTCCCTGTGCATTGGTAAAGTTCGTAACTTTACCAGTAACGTTACCAGTGCAATTGTGCAGAAAATGCTCTTATTTTACGGACCTAATCCGGCATCCGAGCCTTGACTGAAAGCCAATTCGACCGAATGAATAGAGCCAACCAAACTTTGGTCCTAACAAGGAGTAAATCCATGTCCATAACCAGCTCCCCTGAAATTCCTCCTGTGCGCACCTCAGAAGAAACCCCGCCGGCTGAGCGGGTCCCGCGCGGCTTTGCCGCTATGGATCGCAATCTGCAGCGTCAGATTGCTCGACTGGGCGGACAAACTGCGCACAAGAGCGGCCAGGCTCACAAATTCACTTCAGAGGAAGCGCGGCTGGCCGGGCGCAAGGGCGGCCAGGCGGTCAGCCGCGATCGCGATTACATGGCCGACATCGGCCGCCGAGGTGGGACGGCGCGCAGCCAGGGCCGAGCCGAGAATCCGCCATTTCTGCACGACTAGCGGCGATTCCGCAGCGCGCTCCTTCGCCCTCAACTTTAGCGGCGCGAACTACATACATGTTTGACGTGCTCTTCGCGCTGCTTAAGAATCGCAGGCGCGCGCAGGCGCTTCGACGTTCATGACGCTATTTCGTTCCCTCGGACTTTTATCAGCGCTGGCTCTGCTGCTTTTTGCGGGCTGGCTCAACTACGAGCAACTTACTGAGGCATTCGGCAGCGGCCCGCCTTACTTTGGGCGCACCGTCAACATGGACAAATGGCATGATCCGACGCCAGCCTTGATCATGATTGACGTGCTGTGCCTGCTAGTTACCGCCGTCGCCGTGCAAATGTTTCGCCGCCGCCGCGCCGAGCGTGCTGCCGTCGAAGAAGTTCTACAAGACTGACGGTGTTTGATTCCCATTGCCACTTACACGACCCGCGTATGCAGGACGTTTATGCCGCGGCCTTGCAGCGGGCGCGTGCGGCCGGGGTCAGGGGCCTGCTTCTTGCCGGAGTAGACGCGCAAAGCTGGCGCCTGGAATCGGCGCTTTGCGCACAGCATGTCGAGCTCGCGATCGCATATGGTCTTCATCCGTGCTCTGTCGCGCAAATGGATGATGCGACAGTGCAGGCCGAGCTAGCGGCACTTGCCAAGGCGCTGCGCGGCGAGCCCATGCTCCTTTTGCGCCCGCACGCGCTTGGCGAGCTTGGCCTGCACAGTGGTGATGCGCAAACGCGCGCCAGTCTGCTCCGTCAAGAGCAGGCTTTTCGTGCGCAATTGGCGCTGGCCTGCCAGTTCGATCTGCCCCTAGTGCTGCACATCGTAAAGGCGCATAAAGAGGCCTTGCGCATACTGCGTACCGAACCTCTGCCGACGGCAGGGGGCGTAGTTCACAGCTACAGCGGTTCGGCCGAGCTCGTGCCGGAATATCTGCAGCTTGGCCTGCACATATCATTTAGTGGCGCTGTGACCTATCCGCATGCGCGGCGTTTGCATGCTGCGGCGCGTGCGGTTCCTTTGCATCGGCTGCTTGTTGAGACCGATGCGCCCGATCAGACGCCGTGGCTGCGACGGCCGGCGCAAAACGAGCCGGCTTTTTTGGCGGATGTGCTTGCGGCGCTGGCGGATCTGCGCCAAGAGCCAGTAGATCTTTTGGCCCGCGCCACTGCCGACAATGCTCGCCGCCTGTTTAGAATAAGGACATGATGGAAACGCCCAAGGAAATCGCCAAAGACATCGCCAAAGACATCGCGGGGGAAAGTTCCTACCAACTGCATCGGCGCTTTGATCGAATGGGGCGGCTTGTCGGCGATGTCGGCATGCAAAATCTCTTTTCGGCGCACGTCATGATCGTGGGGCTTGGCGGTGTCGGATCCTTTGCGGCCGAATCGCTTGGTCGCAGCGGCATCGGCAGACTGACCCTGGTCGATTTTGATCGCGTTTGCGTGACCAACAGCAACCGCCAACTGCAAGCGCTCAAAGGCAACGTCGGCAAGCGCAAGGCCGAAGTTTTGGCCGAGCGCTTGCGTCTTATCAATCCGCAAGCTGTCGTCGAGCCGGTGTGTCGCTTTTACGATGCCGCCACCGCGGCCAGCATTTTTGCGGTGACTCCCGATTTTGTGGTCGATGCCATCGATAACGTGACCGCCAAATGTCACCTTCTATCCACGTGTCGGCGGCTGGGCATTTCTGTGGTTAGCTCGACGGGGGCTTCGGGACGAATGGATCCGACGGCGCTACGCATTTCTGATTTGGCGGATACGCGCATCGATCCGCTGGCCCAAGAAGTGCGCCATATTCTGCGTCGCAAATACGATTTTCCGACGAGCGGGCCCTTTGGCATTGCCGCCGTTTACTCGACCGAGCGGCCGCAACATCCGCAAGACTTGCACTACGACGGGGACGACGGATTTCGCTGCGTCTGTCCGGGGGGCCAAAATGAGCACCATTCCTGCGAAGAACGCCGCCTTATCTACGGCACCGCCAGTTTTGTGACCGGAAGCTTTGGCTTGTCCTGCGCCAGCGTCGTCATCCGTTCGCTGACGGCAGCCGCGACTCGTCCCAAATAGCACTCTACCAACAACAACGCGCGGCCCGCACCGCGCGTCAAATCGAAATTCTTTTTAATGGCGAATGACTTCGTCGGCGTGGTGGGCGATGCCGTGGTTGTAGTTGGCTCTGTCGACCAGATAGTGCCGCAGTCTGCCGATGACCAGATCGAGCGCGACGTGATTTTCCCCGCCTTCGGGGATGATGAGGTCGGCCCAGCGCTTGGACGGCTCGACGAACTGCAAGTGCATGGGCCGTACGGTGTTGTAATACTGCTCGCGAATCGACTGAAACGAGCGACCGCGCTGCTCAAGGTCGCGACGAATGCGCCGCAATACGCGAATGTCGGCGTCGGTATCGACGAAGATTTTGATATCCAAAAGCTCGCGCAGCGCCGGCTCTACAAACAGCAGAATCCCTTCGATGACGATAAAGGGAGCTGATTCGACGTGGCGGCGCAGCGCTTGACGCGAATGCGTCTTGAAATCGTAGATCGGCATCTCGACGGCTTGGCCGTGCCGCAGCGCGCGTAGATGCGCAATCAATAGATCCGTCTCTAGCGATTCGGGATGGTCGTAATTTAGCTGTTCGCGCGCGTGTAGCGAAAGCTCGGACCGATCGCGGTAATAGCTGTCATGGTCAAGGACCGCGACTGTATCCGCTGGCAGACCCTCGACGATTTTGGCGGCGATGGTCGACTTACCTGAGCCGGTTCCGCCGGCGACACCAATAGTCAAAGGACGCACGACCCGGAACATATCACAAGCCTGCGCCGTGGCTACAAAATCCGCGCAGCGCTTTTTGAAGCCGCAGTTTAGCGCTTTCGAACGAGGGTCAACCCGTCGGCAATGGGCAGCATGACGACATCCACGCGAGGGTCGTTAGGCAACGCGTCATTTAATGCGCGCACCGCATCGATGTCTGGGCCGTGCTGGCTTTCATCGAGGATCGTGCCGCCGCGCAGCACATTGTCGATAAAGATGATTCCCCCCGGTCGCAGGCGCTTCAGAACTTCTTCGTAATAGTTGCCCTGGTTTTGCTTATCGGCGTCGATAAAGCCCACATCGAAAAGCGCAGGATCGGCTTTTTCCGGAATCGGCAGGGCGCGCAGGCTTTGCAGGGCCGGGCCGATGCGCAACTCGATTTTGTGAGCGACGTTGGCTTTGGCAAAATAGCGGCGCGCAATCGCCGTCCACTCTTCGCTTAGGTCCAGGCACAAAAGCTTGCCATCCGCGGGCAGCGCGCGGGCGATGCAAATGGCGCTGTAGCCGGTAAATGTACCGACCTCGATGGCGTGACGGGCGCCGATGGCGCGGGCCATAAGCTCCATAAAAGCGCCCTGCAGCTCGGCGATCTGCATGATCGAGATCACTCCAAGTTGCGCCGTTTCCTCGGCCAGCTCAGTCAGCACGGCGTCACGCCGGCTGGAGTGGCTGGTGATATAGGCCGCCAATGTTTCGGTCATCGGAATGAAGTGAGTCGACATTTTTAGAGTTCCTTTTGCAGCACCGCGAGCTGGCGCTCCTCTAAAATCGAATGGGCCAGCCAGCTTCGCACCCGTGGCAACTCTTCCGCGGTCCAAGCGCGGCCCAGGCGCACTTGCAAGAAGCGTTGAAAAGCCGCTTTCAGCATGCGATCGAGCTCGTCGAGCAAATCCAGCCGTTCATGCAAGCGATCGCTGTCCTCTTCGCTTAAAAGGGCCGGCAGTTTGACCCGCCGTAGATCAAAGCCCTCGGCGCTGACCGCCGCCTGCCACAGCCGATCGCCGCGTTCAAAAATCAGATCGACTTCACGCACCGTCAGCCCGCCGGCGATGGCATAGCGCACATCGGGCGTGGCTGCCGGGGCGACGCCGCGGGCGGTAATCTCGCCGGTGCCTTCGCCAAGCGCTTTTAGAACCACGCGCTCGCCGACGATCAGTCTAAAGGCGTCGCACAGATCGCTTTCGGCAAAGCTGCCACCGCCGGTTTCGCCGGCGGAATTGCCGTCCGCGTAGTACACAAGCCACGTCAAAAACTCGCGCCCCAAAAAGCGCCGATCTTCAAGCTCGGCGGCCATGGCGCTGCGTACGGGATCTGCTTCGGTTTCGCCTGACTCGGCAATGGCTTCGCGCAGCGTTTTTTCACCGGAACGGCGGCCCGTGTGCGCGCTGTGTTTGGCTATTTGGTCCATGCGTCCTCGATATCACTAGCGCGCGGGCAGGGGCGCAGGCCGACAAATCCGCCGAGTAGCTCGGCGGTGGGCCGACTTTGGCCAAGCGATTTGTCAAGCGCTTCGGATTCGGCAAAGGCGCGGGCCCAAAAACCCGGCCCTTCCAGATCAATGCCCAGGTTAAAGGTTTCTGCAAACAACCGCAGAAACGCTTCGTTTACCGCTTTGGAATGCGAAAACAAGTACAGGCGCTGCGCATCAAGCTCCCAAAGCACATCGACGGTGCGCGTCTTGGGTGGAGTGCGCTTGCGCAGATCCAGCACGATCATGTCTTTGAGCTCGCGCAGGGCGCTGGCTGAAAGCGGCTCGTGGCGCTGCGCTTCCAGTTCGCGCTGCCGCAGCCGCAAAAGCCGTTTGACCTCGGCTGCGGGCGGCTTCAGGGTGTCCATGCGCAGCGCCAGCAAAATGCGTCCATCGACGAAAAATTTGCTGAACGTCAAGTCCAGGTCGTTTTCATCGTGCAGGCTGCACCAGCCCACCGATTTTTCTTCAGCGTGTCCGCTTTCGGAATTGATGGGGACAAGTGCGTGCGCCCGTACCGCTTTCTCATAAAGTTCGCGAAAATCTGTCGGCGGCGTCGCCAGCACTCGATACCGGCGCAGCGCCATGCTTCCTGACAAAAGACCCATGGCCGCGCATGATAGTGATCTCCCGCTACCGCCGCAAGAATTTGCCCGAATTCGTACGCCTTGAGCGTGTTCCGGACGTGAGGGCAACGCACCTTTTATTAGCAAAAAAAGGCGCCTGCATTTTTGTAGATGAGAAGCGCGCTTGGGAATGGCGAAGTGGCGCCTATCGGGGACCGACGTGGGCCATTTGGTGAGTCTATACGAAGGTGTAGGTCAGATTCCGATCGGTAAATTAGGATTCTTATCGAAACTTCCGATGGAGGTCGGAAAAATAGCCCCTACTTGCGCCTACAAGTGCCAGGGTTTCAGACGGAAACGCGCAATTTTGCGCCGCCGCACGGGGCTCCTAAGTCTGTTTTGTGAATTGGCACGGCGAATGCTTTTGTCCAGCTCACAAGCAATCGATGCTCCGCAAATCAAAGTGATTCAAGGAGCAAGGATTTCGAAAATAGGAGTGTCCCATGCGTACTATCATCAAGAGTCTGCTTCTGGCTTCGTCCCTTTCTTCTTTCGGAATGATCGGCTGCGGCGGAGACTTTGTCTCTCCGGAACTGTCCGCCCTAAATCGTGTCTCTTCGGCCTTATAGCCTGTCAAAAAAGGGGCCCCGACCGGTCAATGGCCGGTCGGGCGGCTTACAGAAGCAGCGTAATGCGCTCCTCTCGCACGTCGGCCAGGTTCCCCTCCGGCATGGCTTTCTCTCCCCGCTCGGCCCCGCGCAAAAGCCGCCAGATGTGCCGACCCAGCACGTCGATTTCCGTCGAAGCGTATTGTTCTCCAAAAAAGCGATGAATGTTTTGCGTCTGCTGCTTAAGAATCGCGGCGTCCTGTTTGAAGATTTGCAGGGCCAAGGGCTTGACGAAAAACTTCACCAGCCACGCCGGCAAAAGCCGCAGCTTGAAGCTGACCACCGAAGTGATTTGGGTATAAAAATCACTGATGGGCGTCATCGCCGCCGAGACCAAGAAATGATTTTCGCTGCCCAGGCTGTATTCGACCTCGGCAATCGACGGCAAAATAAATCGATCAAAGTGGGTCACAAGCCCCCCCGAGGGCGACAAGAGCCGCGCGACAAGGCCGCTTGGGCGCGGCTCGCCCACGTATTCGGCGACCACGCGATCGGCGCTGCGCCGAACGATGGCGGTAATTTCGATGCCGCGGCTTTTGCTGCGAAAAAGTCCGCTGTGCAAAAACTGGGTGTGCGGCACATCCAGCGCGTTTTCCAGGGCGGCATGCATCGTCGATTCGGCGTAGACCACTTGCCTGACCGATGTATATCCGGCAGCGCCGAGCTTGGGAAAGCGATAGGGGCGCGATTCGGGCATGATTCCAGGCGTTGAATAGACCCAGACAAATCCGTCTTGTTCGACCGCCGGATATCCCAGGGCACGGCGGGCTTTGCCGTCTGGTTCACCTGGCAAGGACGGAATGAAACGGCAAGTCCCTTGACCGTCAAAGCGCCAGCCGTGGTAGCCGCACTGCAATTGTCCATTTATGACTTGGCCCAGCGAAAGCGGAACGTTGCGATGCGGACAGCGGTCGAGTAGGGCTGCGGGCTGTCCGCTTTCATCGCGAAATAGCACAAGCGGAATTCCCAGTAGCGTTTTGGCGATTGGGCGCTGCCGCAGTTCTTTGGCGGTGGCGCAGATAAACCAGTGCCCCGGCAAAGAAACCACCGAGGCACGTACTTTTGCCGGCGGCGGCACTAGCAGCGCCGACCCGGGACGAAGCGGCTCGGCCGAAGAATGCGGGTCGGCCGTTTGAACGGGTTCCTCAAGGGTTTTTTGCTCGGCGGCCATTTCCATACCTAGGCGGAAGTATTGCTGGGCTGGCTCTGCTCGTAAAGCCAGGCGTTTATGAGCTTGCGCGCGATGCTGAGCGCTGGCGGCAATAACGGCAGCGCGTCGGCGTCAAAAAAGCGGGCATCGACAATTTCCTGGCCGTCTGCGCGCAGCTCTCCCGCGGCGTAATCGGCCATAAAGCCGACCATCAAAGAATGCGGAAAGGGCCACGGCTGGCTGCCAAAGTAGCGCAGATTTTTGACGGTGATTCCTACCTCTTCTTGAATTTCGCGCATCACCGTCTGCTCTAGCGTTTCGCCGGGTTCTACAAAGCCGGCCAGCGTGCTGTACATGGCTGTCGGAAAACGGGCCGCTCGGGCCAGTAGCGCCTGCGGGCCACGCCGCACCAGCACGATGACGGCCGGCGATACGCGTGGAAAGACCGTCAGTTCGCATTGCGGACAGCGCATCGCCCGTTCGTGGACAAGTCGCACAAGCGGCGTGGCGCAGCGTCCGCAAAAACGATGCGTATCTTCCCAGTGCACGATTTGCAAGGCTCGTCCCGCCACCGTTAGCAGGTCGTCAGGCAGGCGGCCATACAATTTGCGCAAAGAGCTGATGGAAAATCCGGCAGGCAGCGGCGCGGCGTTTGGCCAAAAGAGCGCGAAACAGTCATCCTCGGCCAGCCGGCCTAGGTAATGCGCGGGCGCGATGTCGGCGCCAAGATTTCGCGCTTCCTCTTGGCTCGGCAGGCGAATTCGGCTGGGGATGCACGTTTCATCTTCAACGACGAGCAAGCCATTGGCGTTGCCGATGAAAAAATGCGCGGCTTGTGACGGCGGATGCAGGGGTACGACCGCCGCGTGAAAGGTCAAAATCATGTCCAGCATGGGGTCTACAAGCAGTCTAGCTGCGCGCGGTGCTGCCGAAATCGCGTTTGTATAGAACTGCGACGCACAGCCAAATGATAAGTCGTCC
This sequence comes from uncultured Myxococcales bacterium, assembly GCA_964460115.1. Classification (GTDB taxonomy): domain Bacteria; phylum Myxococcota_A; class Polyangia; order Palsa-1104; family JAEUJZ01; genus JAEUJZ01. The sequence goes on along the minus strand of CAYWPR010000070.1, from coordinate 4,439 downwards.
CAAAAGTGCCCAGGCGATGACAGTGCTGTGCTCTTGGTGGCAAATGCTGCTTGGCAAGCGGATGATGTGGCCAAAAAGCCCGTGAAATCCGGCGATTGCCGTGGTTGCGGCCAAAAGCAGCAACAGCAAACGGGTGCCGCGAAAAGACAGCCACTGAAACGTCAGCAAGAACAAGAGCGGTACGGCCGCCAGATCGAAAGGACTAAACAGCAAGCGGTTGGCGTTGTGCAGCGCACTTAGGTGCGGCATAAATTCCATATAGTAGATACCGACGCCGATAAGTCCGCTTTTGAGCAGCAGCAAGACTCCAAGTCCGCCGAGTAGCCTATAGCCCGTCTTTCGCGTGCGAAAAAGGGGCAGGCAAACAAGGCCCAGCAGGAACCACAAAAGCAGTCCCGCAAAAAGGATGTAGGGATTGGGCAGCGGAAACGGCGTTTCGTAGGCGTCGCCGCGCCAGACTTTTTCGCTGCGCACAAAATTTTGCAGCGGCATATCAGGCGTCGTTCGAACTCGCAAAGCGGCCACCGCGTCATGCAGGGCGTCGGGCAAAAACAGCATTTCCCAGCGGCTGCGCGGCGCGTCGGTGTAAGGACCATAGACAAGCGCCACGAAGGCGCCGATAAGCGGCATCGAACGAAGCTGCCGCAATAGCGCCTGGCGGTAGGTCTCGGACGCCGGGGCCGCGGTGCCATCGTGCAGCGCTCCACTCAAGGCCTCGTCGAGCACATCGCGAATCGGAGTTACGCAGTTGGCGGTAAACAAGTCGTATTCAAAGCGCCTGTTCGACGGCAATACGCGATTGGCCATAAATGTCGCCAATCGTTCCGCTTGTGCATCCGTTAGGTTCAGCTCTTGGTTGCGAATTTCACGCTGACGATAACGAACGGCAATCTGACCAGGATTATAGGAAGCCACCCAAAACTGCAACCGTGGATCCTTTTTTAGGAAATCGAAAACCAGATTTGGGGTATCGCCAAAAGTTCCAAAGTTATACGCTACGGCATTCCCATTTCTAAGATCTTCAACGGCCAGTGCACTGTGTCCAAGACGCTCTTCAAATTCTGAGCCCGGAGATACGGTCAGTAGCGAAATGCGCCACTTGGCACCCGCTGGCTGTGCAGCGTCAGTTTTGACGGCGCTAGTAGACTCTGCCCAGGTTGCGCCGGAGATGTGGCACAGGGCCCAAAGCACACCCACGCCCACACCCAAGCCGATTGCGGCCCCATTTACGCGGCGTGAAAGCCGCTTATATCGTCTCATGACAGAGCAGTAACTTGGCAAACAAGATAAGTCAACATAGGACGAAAAACGGGAAATGGGCGAAAAGCGGGAATTTGGACGAAACCGGCAGTGTTATTGATTACTTCTGTTTGCAGTCCCTTGCCGTAGCTTGTTTAGGAGGTCCGTCGTGCGTCATCTGTCGAAGTTTTCATCGTCCAGGTCGTGGTCGTTCAGCGTGCTAACTGTGCCGATTTTGTGTTTTACGGCGCAGGTTTTCGCCCAGCCGGCACCCGCCAGCGATGTTTTGCCCCCCGCTGATAACCTGGTCGTCGAGGGCATTCCGCCGATTGGGCGCACTCTAGTCGAGCGCGTGCAGCGCTATACCGAGTTTCGCGCCGCGGGTTTTGCCGATTGGCATCCGCGCAGCCGACAGATGCTGATTAGCACGCGCTTTGCGGACGTTCCGCAGGTGCATCGGGTGCTTGTTCCCGGTGGCGCGCGCACCCAACTGACCTTTTTTCCGGATCGAGTGGGCGGCGCGACTTATGAGCCGACGCAAGGCGATTCCTTCATCTTTCAAAAGGACGTCGGCGGTGGCGAATGGTTTCAATACTATCGCTACGATGAAAAAAGCGGCGACATCACATTGCTGACCGATGGCAAGTCGCGCAATACCGATGGCGTTTTTAGTCAGGCTGGAGATCGTTTTGCCTATATGTCTACGCGGCGCAGCCGCAAGGACAATGATCTGTGGATTGTAAATCCCACCGATCCGAAAACCGATCACATGCTCTTGTCCCTTGAAGGTGGGGGCTGGGCTACACTCGACTGGTCGCCTGATGACAATCAGATCCTTTTGCAAGAAGAGCTTTCGATAAATGAAGCTTATCTATGGCTTGTCGATGTCAAAAGCGCGACCAAGGTGCTTTTGACTCCCAAAGGGGCGGACAAAGTCGCCTACCATCGCGGAATGTTCAGCCGCGATAAAAAAGGAGTCTATGTCACGACCGACAAAGATTCCGAATTTCAGCGGCTGGCCTATATCGATCTGGCGTCCGGTGTCCATACTTATTTGACCTCGACGATTTCCTGGGATGTCGAGCATTTCGATTTGTCCAAGGACGGCAAAACGCTGGCTTTTGTCACCAATGAAAACGGCATTAGCCGCATCTATGTAATGAATACGGCGACGCAAAAATTTCGTCCGCTTTCGCAGATTCCCATGGGCATCATCCATGGCTTGACGCTGCATCGAAACGGAGTCGATTTGGGATTCACGCTAAGCTCGGCGCGCAGCAACTCCGATGCCTATTCAATAAATATTCAAACCGGCAAGCTAGAGCGCTGGACAACAAGCGAGACCGGTGGACTTGACACCAGCCAACTGTCCGAACCCCAGCTAGTCAAGTGGCGCAGCTTCGATGGACGCGAGATCAGCGGCTTTTTGTATCTGCCGCCCAAAAAGTTTACCGGTCGACGGCCGATCATTGTCAACGTCCACGGTGGGCCAGAAGCGCAATTTCGTCCGACATTTATCGGACGGAACAATTACTTTCTGAATGAACTGGGCGTTGCGCTTTTGTTTCCCAACGTGCGCGGCTCTTCCGGATACGGCAAAACTTTTCTGCAGCTCGACAACGGTCTAAAGCGCGAGGATTCCTATAAGGATCTGGAATCGGCTTATAAATGGATACGTGAACAGTCTAGCTTAGATGGGGAACGTATCATGGTCACCGGCGGAAGCTACGGCGGGCATATGACTTTGGTGGCGGCTTCTTCGCACAGCCAATACATTCGCAGTGCGCTTTCTGTCGTCGGGATGTCAAATCTCGTGACATTTTTAGAGCGCACCGAGTCTTATCGCCGCGACTTGCGCCGCGTGGAATACGGCGATGAACGTCAACCCCAGATGCGCGAATTTTTGACGCGCATTGCTCCGCTGTCGCGAGTGCAGGATATCAAAAAGCCGCTTTTTGTCGTGCAGGGTCAAAATGATCCGCGCGTACCAGCCAGCGAAGCGGAACAAATAGTCTCTAGCTTGCGCAGCCGCGGCATACCGGTGTGGTTTCTAATGGCCAAAGACGAGGGACACGGATTTAGCAAGAAACGCAACCAGGACTTCCAATTTTACGCCAGCGTGATGTTCATTCAGGAATATCTGCTGAAGTAGCTTATCGGGTGATTCTGGCGTTGGCGGCTTCGATAAGGGCGTGCGCATCCGTCGCGGACATTCCAAATCGTTCGCACAATGCCAGAATCGTCTGACGCTCCTGCGTACAATAATTTCGGTCGGCGTGGGCCATGGCCACGGCATGTGAGATCATCGTTCGGCAATCGGCTAGTGACAAACCACTGACGTCGAGCTCAGACAGCGTATGGGGCTTTACGGCATAGGCGCGTATTTCGGACATCTCCTCGGGACTAAGCTGACAGGCCGTAAGAATTCCTTCAAGAAGCTGCTGCTCAGAATCCTTGAACACGCCATCTGCCCAGGCTACGCACACCGCCGCCTTGAGGATCGCCACGTTTTGGTTTGGCATAATCCCTATCTTAGTTCAATTGGCCCAGCCATAGACGAGAACCCGGCTTCTTGGGGGAAGTCAGGCGCTTAATGGGCACGTGCGGCTGCGCATTGCTGCTTGGCAACGCAGTACAAAGTGCGTGGTAGGGGCGCTGGCGATCGGCTCGTCCAAGTTGAACATCCATGATAAGGCCATGCATCCATGTCTCGACGCCAGCGCCTATCCTGAGGAAACCGCAGCATATGTATGATACCATAGCCTTGGTCCGATTAACCAATCATTTGCGGGAGTGACTATGCTACAGCTTTCGGATTTCATCATCCAAGACGTAGTTTATGAAGGTTCTGAAACTCTCGTCCGGCGTGCGATACATCAGCCCTCGCAGCAGCGAGTCGTCATCAAGCTTCCGATTGCCGACAATCCGAATCTGCGCACCATTGGACGCCTCATTCACGAACATCAAATTCTGACGAAGCTTAGCAAAGTCCCCGGCGTAACGCGCCCCTTTGCACTGGTGCAGCAAGCGGGCAGCGCCGCACTCGTGCTAAAGCTCGTGGAGTTCCCCTCATTAAGCCAGGTGCTCGCGACCCACGGACGTCTCTCTGTAGAGACAGTGCTGCGCCTCGCCCTTGGTCTATGCGGCGTCCTGCAGGAAGTACACAGCGCCGGAATTATGCATAAGGATGTAAAGCCGCA
>CAYWPR010000069.1:0-31991 GCA_964460115.1 uncultured Myxococcales bacterium | reverse complement strand
ATGCCAAAGTCGAGAAGCTTTACTTTCCCGTTTCTGACGAGTACGTTGCTCGGTTAACTATCCTCTTCGAGGCTGGCTGAGCCTGAAGGTATCCGCGTCGCGTCGCGGGGTATGCGGATGGGTTTGCGGGTCTATGCAGTTTTTCGACGGCAAACTCGATCATTCTATCACACTAGAAACTGATGTGCTCTGCGTGCCGTCGGCAGAGGCATTTCATGGAGCTCCGCATGCCCCGATCGCCTTCTTGTTCACGTATCAAAGTACTAACGGCGCAGGCTTCCAAGTTTGGAGGCTTCTATGGCCTTTCCTAAATCAGCGCCTCGGGTCAAAGGGCCTTATTCCGAACGCGGCGGTTCTCGCTTTCGTGTTCGTATCTGCGATGGGAACGGACAGCGAGATATTTATTTTTCCTCGCTACAAGAGGCCCGTAATGGGATGAAAGAGGCTGCGCGCGAACTTCCACAGACTCAGGAATACCACTCGCTTCGTCGCGTACTTGATGAATTCACGCAGGAGAAAGTACGTCGAGGACTTTGCAAGCTAGAGAGTGCTGAGCATCAGCGAGATTGCCTATGTGCTTTGCTCGCTGACTTTCTAGACCAGGACATTGCCAAGGGCTCCTCGATCGCTTAGGCCAGGGAGGGATGAGCATAAGCACTAACCTAGTTTCTTGACGGAGTGGGCAAGCGGCCAAGGAGCTACCCTCAAAGAATCCCGCGACAGCGCCGAAAAACGCCTCCACCGTCGCACCCTCCTCAAGCGCACCAAAAAACCTGACCCTGCACGCACGCTCTTTCGATGCCTCAGTCTTTAGCCCCTCTCACCTAAAATCTCGTGCGGCGCCCTCAGCGCCACTCCCTTCAATTTGCGGCGCTCCGCAGCACTTCTACAGTGGCGGCGACATGCATCGTACCAAGCTGTAGAATCGGATGGGAAAACGATCCTCTGTGTAGCGACAGCAGCGCCAGTCTGAACGGACCATAGCAGGGCAAGCTAAAAAGCGGCCTGAATGGCTGTGAAGCCAAAACCCACGGACATACCGTTTCTCATCTTCCCGCCAGGCACGGGCTTCCAAGCTCCAGCTTCGTCAAACACTTGCAGATCAGGGGAGAATGTCCCGCCGACCGGTGAGATCCGAACCTCCTCCGGGAGAATCGTGCAGGTGGTAGGATTCGTCTTGCAGCAATCTACCTGGCTGTTTGCGCATTTTAGCTGCGAAACCGTATTCGCCATGTTTTCGAACAAAGAGATAATAGTCTGGGTCGTGCTATCCATCGGTTTAGTGTTGATTTCAGATGTAACATATTGAGCATATTGAGGAATAATGACATTATCAATATCGAGTTTTGAAATGACTCCATGCATGGAACCATTAGAAATGGCCGGCAATCCATTCCTCGTCGTCAACGTGCCTGTGATATAAACCCCATGCAGGCGGACCCAAGAGTTGCCGCCTCCCAGAGGGTTCCATAATACCCCCATGGCATCGCTGATGGCGGTCTGATTTTTGGGCTGCACCGACGTCATGACACTATCGATGAGGGTGGCATCCAAGCTCGCCGTGGTGGTTGGATCTGCAACGAATCTGTCTGAACCGTCAAATTTTGGTGTAACCGACCCAGAGTTATTCATCGCTTTTAAATTAACACATAAATCTTGATGCAGATCTGATGCTTGCATCTCGAATAAAAAGAGATGATTCCCCGCTGCGAGCTGCATATTAATTAGATCTTGCAGACTTATTTCTATCACCGAATTAGCCTGCACTAACGTTTTATATTGATTTTCTGTTTTGCCGTCTCCATCGAAGTCCAACCCATACGTATTGGCTCCGGAGCTCGCAGGAACCTTGATGGTGTCCGCGACATACTGATGCGGCAATGCGGTCGACGCGATGCATACGCTCGAACCGCAGGCCAGGGTCGCCTCAGCAAGTGCCACATCCGTGGGAGCTGGGCACAAGCTATTGCGCCCCAGACAAAGGCGCATCTCCTCCGTGCACGAGCCTGGGTCGGCTGTAACCTGTCCGCCCCATAGTGAGCTGCAGCCGCTGAGTACCGAAAGTGTAAAAAAAGCGAGCTCTCTCATGACTATCTCCACTACATACGGCCGGCTGGACGAACTGCGAGGCTGGTGGAACGGAAGCTCTGTACACTTTTTTTCGTCGGGATTGCCACAGTCAGGATCCCTGCCAGGACGGCAGCGCCACCCACGCCGAGAAGGACTCCGCCTATAGTCTGCGTGTTATAGGCCTGTAGACACGTCGGCTGCTGCCACGCTGCTGCTGCCATTTGCTGACAGGAGCCGTGCACTGCGAGTCCGGAGCCACCGAATCCACCAAGGATCAGCCCCGCACCCATCAGGCTCACACCCAGGCCGATGCGCCAGCCGGACAGCGGGCGCCGCTCTACCGCGGCTCTGGTCGTGCTATCCGGCTCCGAAGTCACGACGAGAGGAGGTGGAGAAGCGGAAGAAGATACCGGAGTCTGCATGCTCGGCTTTGCCGGATCGAGCGGAGCGTCTCTGGTTGCTTGCTCGTGCTCGATGGTGGCAACCGCTGCCTGCAGATATTGGTTCGCCTTGTCGCGCTGTCCTTGTGGCTCGGTCACCCCGTCGCGCAGGTACTTCTTATAGTGCGTAATCGCCTCATGCAGGCGCCCTGCGCGGTGCATGATGCGCGCGAGGTTGTAGAGCAGCTTGGGATCCGGGCGCAGCGCGTAGGCGGCCTGGTACGCAGCGAGGGCCACATCATACTGCTCGGTCTGCAACGCCGACTTCCCCTGCTCCGCCAGTCGCGCGCACTTCGCATCGGAGTCGCAGAGGATCGAGGCCGGCGCGGGCTGTCCCTGAGCGAGCGGAGTCCCGGCCAAAAGGCCCAGGGCCCCAGCCAATGCGAGGAAGGACGAGCGGCGATCAGTCGACATAATCTACCTTGGATGGTGGCTGGGCCGGCGGAGACGAGCGAGGTGGCGGGGGAGTGCGGATCGGTCCTGCGCCTGGGCGCGGCCCTGCCGCAGGATGCGTGGCCTGAAGTGGCAATGCATGCAGCGTCACTTCACGGCTCTCATCCCGCATCTGATCTAACGTCAGGGTGAGCTCCTCGAAGCCAGTATGACGCAATCGGATGGTTTTTGAGCCTGGCGCCCTTTCCTGCGGATGAGCCCAGGGTGTCTTGCCTAGCGCGGCTCCGGAGCTAGATAGCACGACGGCATCCGGAGGCGCGCTACGGATTTCCCAGTGCACCATGACCTTGGGCGGTGGCAGTTTCATTGCGCTCGGAGCTTCGACCTTCTCCGTGGGAATGATCGGCGGTGTGACGACCCGTACCGTCTTCTGCGCCGGCTCGACATCTTGCATCGCGGAACTTCTCACCGACGCCTCCATCGGTGCAGGGACATTGGAGGGCGTGAGCGGGCGTGGCTTGTACAGGCGATGCCAGGGGACCAGGGCCACCGCCGTCCCGAACAACCCAATCATGAACACACTGACGATCCGCCACCTGCGCATGGTCTTTTGATTCACTCCCTGACCGGCCATCAGTCCAGTGGTGGGAATCGGGCGCGGCTCTTCGTCACGCGCAATCTCGACGGGAGTACCGCTGCGGCTTGGAACGTGTGCGACCTTCGTCCTTGACAGAATGCGCTCGACTGCTGCCTGCACCTTGCGCATCGTTGGTCGCTGCGTCTTGTCCTTGGCGAGCAGGCGATGGGTGAGCGCCGCGATCTCGTCCGGCACCTGGGGGGCCAATTCTCGTAGCGGCGGCGGCGTCTCGAACAGGTGCTGCGAAAGGAAGCCTATCGGCTCCTCCGCCAAAAACGGCGGCCGCCCCGCCAGCATCTCATAAACGATCACGCCGAGCGCATAAACGTCCGTCTTGTCGTCCACGTGCCCGGCCCCGCGGCACTGCTCTGGAGACATATATCGCGGCGTTCCCATCAGAGCATGAGTACTCGTCCCTTTTTGTCCCGTGCCGAGCAGCTTCGCGATTCCGAAGTCGAGGAGCTTGACCCGAACGCCACCTGGCGCAATCGGCTCTGGCACCAGCATAAGGTTGTCGGGTTTCAGATCACGGTGGATGATGCCCTTGTCATGCGCCGCGCCGAGCGCATCGGCTACCTGCCAGGCGTAGTACAGCGCCTGCGTCGGCGACAGCTGCTCGCTGTGCTCTTTCATCCGGTGCAGCCGCTTGCCCAGGGTCTCGCCGCGCAGAAACTCCATTGCGATGTACGCGGTGCCATCCTCCGCATATCCGAAGTCCGTAATCTGCACCAGACTCGGGTGCTCGATGAGGTTGACGGCACGGGCCTCGTTGAAGAAGCGCTCGAGAATGTCGCGGTTCTTGGAGTATTCCGGATGCAGGACTTTAAGCGCGACGCGACGGGCAATGGGTTCTTGCACCGCCTCGTACACCTGCCCCATCCCGCCCTCGCCGAGCAGGCTAGCGATGCGGTAAGGGCCTATGCGTTCGGGCAGCATCGATCGCTCCGCGTTCTATTTTACTTGAGCGCCATCGGACTGTTGACGGCCTCACATGAGGGATGGATTAGTAAAGTGCAGCGTTCAATCTGCTACAGCTCCATGCATATGCATAGTAAAAAGAAAGGTTCCTTTTGATAAAGGGCTGCACCAGCGCCTGCTGTGAGACGGTGTACGGTGGGTGTTAGAAAGTGCGCTGCGGATCGTTTATGTAGCGTACTTACAGGTACGTAGCCAACGGCAATCCGTTCCCTATCCGCACCAAAGGTAGGAGTCTTCATGCGGAACTTCGTATTTTAGTTCTACGATCCACAATTTAACAGAATCGATTCTATCTGCGGCCTGCGACGTACCGGGCAGGCCGAGCCCTTGGCAAGGGGGGATCGCGAAGCGTCAGTTTAAAAGTCCGATGGGTAAACGTGCTATATTGCTGACTCCTTCCCAGGTCGATCCAAGGATGGCCAGCATAAGGAGCTATATATCATGAATTTTGTCACTTCAGTCCTGAGTCCCGCCCTGCTTGAGCGCTGCCGCGAACGTGCGGCCGGCTACGACCGCGAAAATCGCTTCTTTCTAGAGGATTTCGAGGAGCTCAAAGCGGCTGGTTACCTGCTGCTAGCGGTGCCCAAAGAGTTCGGGGGTCTGGGTTTTACTCTGCATGAGGTCGCCCAAGCGACTCGCACGCTGGCGCAGTATGCACCGGCAACTGCTGTCGGCCTGAACATGCACCACTACTGGGTGGGAATTGCCGCCGATCTATGGCGCAGTGGGGACAAATCTCTGGAATGGCTGCTCCGCGAGGCGGGCCAAGGCGAAATCTTCGCTGCTGGGCACGCCGAAACCGGGAATGACATTCCGGTGCTGCTGTCTGCGACGCGGGCCGAGCGCGTCGAGGGAGGCTATCGCTTTTATGGCCGTAAGTCGTTTGGCAGCCTAACACCCATCTGGACCCGCTTTGGGATGCACGGCATGGATAAAAGCGACCCGCAGCATCCCAAGATCGTACATGCCTTCATGCCCCGCGACTCTGCCGGCTATTCTCTCAAAGAGACCTGGGACACGATGAGCATGCGCGCCACGCGCAGCGATGACACCATCCTAGATGGTGCTTTCGTGCCCGATCACTACATCGCACGCGTGGTACCGGCCGGTGCCTCGGGCATGGATGCCTTTGTGCTGGGGATTTTTGCTTGGGCGCTGCTAAACTTCGGCAACGTGTACTACGGTATCGCGCTGCGCGTGCGTGATTTGATCGTCGAAGCCATCAAGTCCAAGCCGTCGATCGGGCTGTCTCGTTCCATGGCCTACCATGCCGAGATCCAGCATGGCATCGCCGAAATCGTGCTCGAACTGGAGAGCATCGGTCCGCACCTGGACTCGATCACGCGTGATTGGTCCTCGGGTGTACAACACCCCGACTGGCCGGTGAAGATCATCGCTGCCAAGTATCACGCTGTCGAAGGTGGTTTCCGTGCCGTCGATCGCGCTTTCGACCTGTCGGGCGGATTCGGTATGTTCAAGAAGAGCGAGATGGAGCGGCTGTTTCGCGACTCGCGCGCTGGCCGCTTCCACCCCGCAAACTCTGCCATCTCACACGAGTTTGCCGCCAAGCTGACGCTCGGCATCAATCCAGACGAATCGCCCCGCTGGGGGTAAGCCGAGGCGCCCATCGTGCTCAAGATGCAGCGATGAGGATGTCATGAGCCAGACCCCAAGGTGGACGCAAAAAACCCAGCGCCCGGACATCGTCCAGTAGGTGACCGATGGGAGAGCGGCGCGAGTAGCTCCCACCACCAAGGACCCGGCAGATTCGCTGCAAGCAGCCCTCGGCGAGCTCCGAAATCGCAATCTTGCCTTGCAGAACTTCCTTTTCCTGCACATCGGTGTGTTCACAAGCCCGCAGCACGCCTTCTAGCGCCTGCGTAATCAGCCACGCATCGATCTGGGCCCGCGCCCATTCCACTGATTCGAACGGCCGCATGGTGACCTTGCGCCCCGAGCACTGCGCCTGTGCGATCTCCATCGCGGCATCCACGACGCCGGCAATCACCGATGCGAAGAAACAGCCGATGAATGGAACGGTGGCCGCGGTCAGCTGCTTGCGGTGCCCCGGCCAAGCCACACGCATCGCAGGAAAGTCGAAGAAGGTCACGGCATGGCTCTGCGTCGCGGTCATCCCGTGACCATCCCAGCCGGCCGCGATCTTCATCCCGCGCGAACCATCCCAGGGTACGTCGCGTACGTCGAGGAGAAACCAGTCGGGTTCCGGATCTCCTTCCGGGATGGCGGTGGTCAGCATGAACGAGGTAATTCCAAGGCCGCTGCCAAAATGTTTTTGGCCTTCCAGGATATAGCCACTGCCGCTGCGCCGGGCCGTCGCGCGGGTCAGAGCGATGTCCCCTCCGCTTCCCGGTTCCGATGTAATCGTGCCAAAGAAGGCTCCGTCCTGGGCTGCGCGAAATAGTAGCAGCCGCTGCGCTTGCCAGTCCGCAGCGTACTCGCCGGGCACAGAAGGAAACGCCAGCCAGTGCGCCAAGACCGCCGCGTGCATCGAACAGACCAGTGCCTGCGAGGAATCTCCGCGAGCCAGCGATCGCAAGATGCCGCAGATCGGCCGCACTGACTGCGAAATTTCGACGAAAGCACCGCCGAACGACGTCGGCACTGCGATACTCGGAAAGCCTGCGTCACGAAGCGCCTGAATGTCCTCCGGCAGCAAGTGGGTGCGCCCTTGTCGCTGCGACCGCTCTCGGCTCCAGCGCTGCGCCAACGTGTCGATCTGATCGCGAATACTCGAATACTGCATTTGCGGGCAATCTCCGTGGGCTGGTGAGGTGCAGACAGAACGCCGTGTCCGTCCGTCGCTCTGGCAGAATCGCGAAAGTCTGGCCCATTGTGGCAAGCATCTCCGAGCGCCTCGAATCAGCCTATCATAATGTCCCATGTTCATGGCGCACCCCCTTGTAAGAAAAAACTCGCAGGAGCCAGCGCACCTGTTGGCATATCCAGCCCGTCCAGATGTTCATTTGTTCATTCGCCAGTCGTCACACCAGCGGGTAAACACGGCTTCCGGATTCGCCGCATGGGAAGACAGGTCAAATCACTTGCGTATAGACTAAGGATTCCATTATAATACCAGGGGTATCAAGCGTGCTACGCGGACGGCCTACCGGAATAGGGGAAAGCAACGTCTTGTCGCGCACTATTGAGGGGACCTACGGCAGGGAGCGGTCGGCAGCATGAGTCCGGATCCACGGCTTGTCGACAACAGCTACTGGCTGCGCGAGCCTCTGGGACAGGGTGGTATGGCGTCCGTGTATTGCGCCACCTGCCGACTGACCGGCGAAGCCGTTGCGCTCAAGCTAGTCACCCAGGAGCGCATGGATTCCAATGCGGACTCCGAAAGCGACGAATTTCGCCTCCGCTTGGCCCTGCTGCGCGAATTCCAAACGCTCGCCTCGCTGCACCATCCCAATGTCGTCGAGGTATTGGGCTATGGACTCGATGGAGGTCGCCATCCCTACTTCACGATGGAGCTGCTGGAGCAACCGCAGGACATCGTTACCGCTGCACACGAGCAGCCTCTTTCTGTCAAGGTGGACCTCTTGGTCCAGCTGCTACGCGCCTTGAACTATGTCCACCGCCGGGGCCTCTTACATCGCGACGTCAAGCCGAGTGAAGTCTGGTCTGAGGCTGAGCAAGTGCGAAAGCGTGAGGTTGGCAGTGGTCGTCGTCGAAAAAGCACTTTTCACGGATTCCATTATCGATGGTGGCTGTTAGAACTCGGTTTGATGCGGCAGTTTCGAGCTTCTGCTTGGCCTGGCTCTGGCCGTTTCTTGATTGTGCAGGGTGATGCGCTAAATTCGGCTCGACATGGCCGACCGCTCTAACCCGATCGATGGCGCCGCTAGGGTTCAGTCCGCTACAAAATCGCAAGCGCATATAGCGGGTGGTGTTGCAGGTCAAAAAGTTCGGCGAAATGCTTGAGCGAGCCCGAACGGCCACCAATCTGTCCCGCATCGACTTAGCCAAACGGGCAGGGCTTTCCGAAGGAACCGTGCACAATACCAAAGAAGGGAACAACATCCCGACGCAAGCGACGGTGCAGCGGCTACTGGCGGTTTCGGAATTGGGGCTCGGTGCAGAGCAGGTGGCCCGATTTGATGTGATTGCTCTGGGGTCGGGTGACTACATGCAGGAGGTACGGCTAGCACCTGCCGGATCAAGCAGAGGCCAAGCAGCTTGTACGGGATGTGCGTTTTTTTCTGATCGACCCCACGTTTTCAATTCAGAGGCAGCGCAGGCCGCCGGCTGCAAAGGAGGTGCTACGGTGAGCCGCAATTGCGCCCACATGGCCGCGCTCTGAAGGCGGAGTGGGAAGCGACGGTAACTCCGGAGCACCCCGATTGCTACGCCAAAACGTCGGCGATCTCGCTCCGTACTTCCTGACATGTCGGTTTCCCAAGAAGTCCGATAATCCGGACTTTCTTTGACCTCCTCTACCCATCTAGTTCAACTTCCCGTCGCTAAATGCTGCTTGGGCTTCGCCCGGGCCGTTCTGAATACAAATGCTGCTGCCGTCGCAAATCGCTATCCGTTAGAACTTTCTTCAGAAACACTTTTTTAGCCTTTCAGCGACGCGAAATCATTTCCTGTCTCCTCTCCTCATGCATTTGGCAGCGTGGATCATGATCATGACCAAAAAGATATTCCGACCGGTTAATCCTTTTTTCAGGAATTCCTTCTACTTAAGAATATTCGATCGAATATCCGTTTAGTCGCCGGCTATTCGAATCCTCGGGGGTCTAAGCTTCCCATTTCAGATGTATCTCCGCAAAGCGCGAATTTACGACCTTTCCTCCGAAAAAGAGAACTATTTTGTAAACTCGCATAATCAAATCACTATTTATTCGGCTCGACCGTTTATTGATTTATCTTACATAGTTGCTAAATTCCCGTTTTTATATGTATTCAGAAGTGGTTATGTGGCTACCTAATATTTGCTCAATGCATGAATGTGCGTGCATTAAAAATCTCAAACATTTCGCCAATTATGAATATTCCTCTGAATATCGGATATTCGGATTTCGTGTGCAGATAAATACTCAAATCAATGAATTCCGCATGAGAAAATTATCTCTCATTTTTGGCCCTCGTCGAGGATGTTTTCAACTTGTCAAAAATTAAAAAAGAAAGCATGACGAATTTCAGTGAGGTATCGCCAGGGATGTTTGCCAAACACCGGGGATCATCATCTACAAATAGTTACGCGTACTTGCGCCAGTCTTTGCACTCAGCACAAGCCACCAGCGACGATCAGCTGCTGTGCTACAAATGATTCCGGGTGCTTACGCCGCTTGGCAGATGTCGATGAAAGTGAGATAGGTTGGGCCAGCGTGGAAATGCCGCCATGAACTGTAAGCCTGAGGCGCAAGAAGGCCACCGTCTGGGCCGCAGCATATGGATCTCGGAGCTCGAAGCAGTGGCACAGGGATGCCGGCTTCACTTGGAGCCGGGGAAGTTTTTGAGCCATGACGTTAGCGATTGCAACGCACACCGCGATCGCGCTCAACTTCCAGTGATTTCTTGAGGAGAATTGACCATGAGGAAACGATTGGCCGTATTCATGGCCGCCTTTTGGCTGGCTGGGTGCGGCTCATTTCACACCAACGAGGCTGTATACCCAGATGGCGGGACGGGCAACAACGATATGACGGGCTGTTTGCCTCGGGGTGACATGGCATTCTCCCCTGTGTGCAAGGCCGCTACTGGGCTTTCAGGCGTTCCGCTCGTCTGCGTAGACTTCGATCAGGTCCCTAATCTGATGGATTCTAAGGTGGCCGGGTGGAATTTCTCGGCCATCGTCGCTGGTAACTGTCCTTCCTGGGAGATCAGCGGTGGTGTGCTTCAGGTGCAAAACTTCGGAAGCTTCGGCGGTTCTGGTACGAACGCTTGCGGGCTCACATTGCCGCAGACAACAGTAGCGCAAATCAGTCAGTACCAGCGGCTGACCTTATCGGTTCAGCAACGGATCGATCTATTTGACCCGTCCCATCAGGCGCAGATTTTTCTCGACAGCGATACGCCAGCCAGCCGAGTGATGTGGCAAGGCACCGGAACGCATATCGTGCCACGGCAGCAGACGACGATTACCGTGAATACGGCCGACCTTCCTGACCGCAACGGCTTCTTATGGCTGTTCAAAATCAGCTCGCAGCTACAAGCGGGAGTAAAAGGTTGGCAGTTTGACTCGATCGCCGTTATAGGCGACTAGCGTTCGCGGGGAAACTTGAGCACTTGTGCTGACACCTCGTCGGGCAACTGCCAGCCGGACAGGGCCGGATGTTGTGAACCCGCATTTTCAGTCAGCGGCGGCGCTACCGATGGATCCTTCGATGCCTCCTTGCGGATCAGGTGGTACGCGGCGCGAAAGCGCGGACAGTCCTTCAATACACGCTCGGGCAAAATCCGCTTGAGCATCGCCGCACCGTCAATCCGTTTGCTGTAAGCGAGGACGGCGCCTTCTGGTGGCGGCTTCACCCGATCCAGAAACGGCGGGAGGCAGCCACAACCGGTCTTGTCGGAAAAGGCTTCTTGAAGACGTACACTGAGCTTGTGCTCGCAGGTCCCATTTCTCCGCCGGCCGCCGAAGCGCTCCACATGATTCCAGACTAGCGGATGCAAGATGCAGTCCGTGATATGCTGACGGAGTAACGTTGCCACCTGACGGTATTGCGTCCCGAAGGAATTCTCCCAATCGGTGAGCAACCAGGATTCGATCTCCGGCCAGGCGAGCAGTGAAAAAAATGCAAGATCCTGTTTGTCCACAGCATCCCGTACGCGCTGCCCGATTGCTCCTTCCCAAGATGTCTGTTCGGCTGATGAATCGGCTGCGTCTGCGAAGCGACAATCTGCATCGTCTATCAACAGAACAAAATCCAGGCTACAAGCTGCCCCGCGGTAATGCTTTTGAAGCAATAGGAGCATCTCTTCGACGAGCCTTGTACCTGTCGCACCCGCATGCCTATTCTGGGGTGCGGCATGGAGCCGCCCAATTTTGGGCGCTGGCTTGCTTACGGCGGGAAAACAGCGCAGCCACTCTACCTCAGGAGCGAGCTTTTTCAGAAATTCGTGCATCCCCCCCGCCTCTGTATACCCCGCAGTGCAGAAATACCCGCCCCTTACCACGGCCACCCCCCAAGCTGAGGTTCTCCGACGCGGTAGAGATCGCCAAGCTCCCAGCCCTCTTTGAAGAAGCCTTCGAGCGCGGCCGGTTCTATGTGACGCATTTCCTGGTCCCCCAGGCCAAAGACAAACATCGCTACATCACCAGCCTTGAAACCTTCCGTAAACGTATCAAGCAGATCAGGTGAATGCGTGCTAACAAATAGCTGCTCGGCGGAGCTAAACCGCTGGAGCCATCCTCCGATGACCTTAAGCCAGGCTGGATGCATGTTGAGTTCCGGTTCATCGATCGACAGCACAGAGCCCTTTTCAGGAGAGAACAGAATCAGCGCCAGCCACAGCGCTTTGAGTGTCCCATCCGACATCTCGCGAGGCTTATACTTTTGGCTACCGATATGCAGTTCAAGTTGCTTATAGGTATCACTAGCATCGATCACTTTGAGACGCTTCAGATCGGGGATTAGCTCACGCACGCGCTCGGCGTATTCGTCGAGGAAGTCGTACTTTTGGTCGAGATACCGGAGCACATTGACAAACTCTGCGCCTTCGCTATCAAGCGTGCGAACACCGAGGTCGATCTTCGCTCCATCGGCCATCTTGTGAACATCTAGGTAGGTGCTGCTGTAGCTATGGAACCCGTGCGAGAAGGCTAAAAGTTCCTCCGTCGCCCGGACGAATTCGGGATAGATCAGTTCATAAAAGGACTTTTCTTTCAGGAGTTCTTTGGTCTGTCTCAGCACTGTCTCGTTGGTCTCGATCGGCATTCTTACTTCCGGCTGAAACCCCGTCTTCGATTCCCCCATGAACTTGCGCGTGAAGATGCCTTTGCCGCTGGCTGGCGGCAAATGGCAGCTAGCCGAGAAAAGCAGCTCTCGCCTAAGCTGCTGGTTGCCCCACCAATTCCAAGGAAGGCTGCGCTCCAATGATTCGTGATGGATGTAGAATCCGCTTGGAAACGAGTCGTTCTCTCCTACTGCGTAACCGAGTGCGTACATGAGATCTGTCGTCTGGTCAGCGATACCCTCGATGCCTCCAGAAGCACTGGAAGGGGGGCTATCCAAGACCCAGTAAAACCATACATCCCCCTCTCGCTGAGCATGTCCCTTCTGCTTCTTGAGTCGCAAAGCGCGATTCATTGCCTCGGCTCGGCCATGATCCTCGACAGTATGCAGAAAAGAGGTGGGGCCTCCCTCGCATATCAGCATTTCAGGCATAAACCCCATCGCCTTGATAAAGTTGCTTTTGCCCGAGTTGTTGGGACCGACAAGCAGGTTGATTCGGCCAAAGCGGGGCCACTTTTTATCGGTGACCCGAAGATTTCGATAGCCGAATGGCAGAAACGTGCGAAGCATGCTGTACCCTATCACGAGGCACAGCTGCTGAGGCCCAGTAACCGTTCAAATGCGCTCGCCTTTTCCGCAAGCGCTTCAAAGACCACGAAATAATCACTACCCGCTGGGAGCCATGCTACATCGCCGCGAATCAAGCAACCATGGTCGAGGACGATCTTCAAGAACCCAACTTCCCCCGTTCCATTGATTTGAGTTCGTGAAGACCGTCCCCGCTTTGGTCTTTATCAGGCGGCGGCAAGCCTTTCTCATCTCCTCGTCGTGTTGGGTCACGGAAGCGGACCCCTAGCCCACCACCATTGGGATCGATGAACTCAATTCCCTCACGATCAAGCGCCATGCCGAGGGCGACATGGTTATTTGTCGTCAGAGGCCCCCCTGCCTCAAATCTAGCAATGCTGGACTTAGAGAGGTTGGCTAGATCCGCCAGTTGCGATTGGGACAGACCCAACAATCCACGGGCAGCGCGGCACTGCGCAGCTGCGATTAGATTCTTTTTGGTTATTTTTCCCATGCTGGTCTATATTCCCATTGCAGAACTTTGAGGTGACACCGATGACGTCTCCGACGACGGAAGCTCAAGCCGATTTCCATATCGTGCCTTTACGTCAAGTGCAAGTACCGGATACGGCTGAGCCAGCTAAGCGCAGATTAGTTCAATGCTGGTCGCATATTCTCGACTGGCGCCGCGCCTTGCTCCGCTGGCCCATGGCTCCTTGGCGCTGCATAAGGGCGTTACTCGACAGGATCGCCCAGCTAGAAGCCGCCCTAGCGGGCCATGTCAAAACGCTCGCCCGCCTTCAGGATGCGCTAGATCGCGATGCCTTAACCGGCGCTTACAGCCGCCTCTACTTTCTGGCCGCGCTTCGCCAAGAAATCGCCCGTTTCGCTCGCGAGCACCACCAGCCTGGCGGTGGCAAGGCTTTTGTCGTCGGGATGCTTGATCTGGATCATTTCAAGCTCCTCAACGATCGGCGGGGCCATGCCGTCGGGGCTCGGGCGTTGATCCGGGTCGTTAAGGAAGCCCAGCGCATCTTACAGCGCCAGGGTGATGTATTCGCCCGCCATGGGGGCGACGAATTCGTGTTCTTGCTGCCGCAGACTTCAATCCGAAGCGCGTACGACTTGGCGGAAAAGCTACGAGCCGCAGTGGCAGCGATCATGCTCGCCAATCTATGCAACCCGATCAGCGTCTCGATTGGCCTGGCCGCTTGCCCGCTCCACGGCATGACTGCCGAGGCCCTCCTGCAAGCGGCGGACACTGCCCTTTATTTCGCCAAAGCTACACGCAACACCGTCTGCGTCGCAGGGCAGGAAATTAGCAAAGAGGAACAGCAATGATGTTGCCTGCACGAATCATCATTTATCTGCGCGCCGTCGTCATCATGCGTTTTCGGGGTGAGCAGGCCGACCCTGAAACGCCTGTCGTTCATGTGGCCAAATAGCCGGCGGTTTCATCGAACCCCATTCCATCGGGAAGGCATCCTGTCCCCAAAAATGACGGCTGGCCTACCGAACCTGCTGAGTTCGCCAAAGCGGTACGGCGGGCTCGCCAGGCTGCGCGCTTTTCGCGGGCTCAACTGGCGACGATTGTTGGCGTCTCTGAAGCAACCCTGCGCAACGTGGAGACGGCTCGTCATTCCACAAGACCCTGTGTTCGAGAGTGGATCATCATCGCTCTTATCGCGGCAGGGCAGGGTCCCAACCAACAACCAGAGTCACCGGCTTCCGTGCCAGCTGCCAAGCCTGAAGCCAGCGTCGTGCACCCGGAGGCATCCGACGAAATCTGATCCAGATAGTAAGACACCGCAAGATCTGCGCCGGATGTATCGCTCGCTCATAATCTCGACCCAAACCCGCTGACCTATTCATGGGCTGCGGGAATCCTATACAACCCGGCGTCTTTTAGATTGGGTAAAAAAGACGCCCCAACAAAGGAGAAAACATGCCCAGTCAGAAACTAGGCCCTCGCGTTAAAGGCCCCTACTTCGACACGCCGACAACAAAGTACAAGCTCCGTATCTTCAAGAGTTACGCAGACCTCGGCTCCGATCTCTACTACGACACGGAAAAAGCAGCATGGAAAGCCAAGGCCATTTTAGACACCGAGTTGGCTGCGCCAGCCAGTCGTATTCTTGGCCAAATACTCGTCCAGTACATAACCGAGAAAGAGGAACGCGGCCGGGCCAAACCGGAAAGTTGTAGAGATCAGCTCCGATGTCTACGTGTGTTCTTCGGCAAAACGCTGGAGGAAGATATATCCCGAATCACCCCCAAACGCGCCGCCGTTCTATATGACGAAGCGGTCAGGGTACCGAAGAAGAACGGTGAAGCGCGCAAGGCCGCCACGCACCGATTCTATCTGGAACTGGCCAAATGCTTTTTTCGATGGGCCGTACGAACGGGTTACATCAGTCAAAACCCGTTTCAGGAAGTGGAACCTGTTGGCCGAGAAAGTGTCGGCAAGAAACAACTTCGGGTCGAAGAGGCGCGGATTTATGCCGAGACGGCGTTCCGGAGATTCGATGAACAACAGGATGTGATGGCGCTGGCTAGCGTGGTGCCTCTTTATCTTGGGCTGCGCGCCAGCGAAGTCCTAAAGCGCAAGGTGCGCGATGTAGATGCCGGGGGCGCCCTGTTGTGGATCGATGGCGGCAAGACCAAGAACGCCCGCCGGCACCTCAAAGTCGAGGCGAAGGAATTGCAGGAACGGTTGCTCCTCCTCACCTATGGCCGCGGCCCAGAGGAACCTCTGTTCGGGTATGGAGAAACAGGAAAGCCACGGCGCTATACCGCACTGTGGGCAACGACCCAGCGCATCTGCAAGGCGGCCGGTGTTCCTTTGGTTTGTCCGCACAGTTTCCGCGGATTATGGGCCACCCTGAGTGTGGAATCAGGAGCGGCTTCGAGCGCTGTAGCGACTGCGTTAGGTCACGGGAATTTTGCCGTAACCGCACGCCATTACGCGCAACCCGAAGCGCTCTCAAACGCGCGCAGTGCCCGCGTGGTGGATATGCTACGCTTAGATGGGAGTTCTAATTCGATGGCGCAGCTCAGCCCAGAGCAGATCCTCGAACGGCTATCCCCTGCCACCTTAGCAAGGCTGGCAGAGATCATCTACAAGACAATTCCCGTCGCTAGCCGAAGAGATCCCGTCATGGTCTAATTGTAGGGAATTATCGCTTGTGAATTCGTGAAGAATGCCTGAAACGCTTTTTCTAAATGCTTGTTATCAGACGATAAACACTTGGAAGTTTATCAAGCCGAGTGAAGTCTGGTCTGAGGCTGAGCAAGTGCGAAAGCGTGAGGTTGGCAGTGGTCGTCGTCGAAAAAGCACTTTTCACGGATTCCATTATCGATGGTGGCTGTTAGAACTCGGTTTGATGCGGCAGTTTCGAGCTTCTGCTTGGCCTGGCTCTGGCCGTTTCTTGATTGTGCAGGGTGATGCGCTAAATTCGGCTCGACATGGCCGACCGCTCTAACCCGATCGATGGCGCCGCTAGGGTTCAGTCCGCTACAAAATCGCAAGCGCATATAGCGGGTGGTGTTGCAGGTCAAAAAGTTCGGCGAAATGCTTGAGCGAGCCCGAACGGCCACCAATCTGTCCCGCATCGACTTAGCCAAACGGGCAGGGCTTTCCGAAGGAACCGTGCACAATACCAAAGAAGGGAACAACATCCCGACGCAAGCGACGGTGCAGCGGCTACTGGCGGTTTCGGAATTGGGGCTCGGTGCAGAGCAGGTGGCCCGATTTGATGTGATTGCTCTGGGGTCGGGTGACTACATGCAGGAGGTACGGCTAGCACCTGCCGGATCAAGCAGAGGCCAAGCAGCTTGTACGGGATGTGCGTTTTTTTCTGATCGACCCCACGTTTTCAATTCAGAGGCAGCGCAGGCCGCCGGCTGCAAAGGAGGTGCTACGGTGAGCCGCAATTGCGCCCACATGGCCGCGCTCTGAAGGCGGAGTGGGAAGCGACGGTAACTCCGGAGCACCCCGATTGCTACGCCAAAACGTCGGCGATCTCGCTCCGTACTTCCTGACATGTCGGTTTCCCAAGAAGTCCGATAATCCGGACTTTCTTTGACCTCCTCTACCCATCTAGTTCAACTTCCCGTCGCTAAATGCTGCTTGGGCTTCGCCCGGGCCGTTCTGAATACAAATGCTGCTGCCGTCGCAAATCGCTATCCGTTAGAACTTTCTTCAGAAACACTTTTTTAGCCTTTCAGCGACGCGAAATCATTTCCTGTCTCCTCTCCTCATGCATTTGGCAGCGTGGATCATGATCATGACCAAAAAGATATTCCGACCGGTTAATCCTTTTTTCAGGAATTCCTTCTACTTAAGAATATTCGATCGAATATCCGTTTAGTCGCCGGCTATTCGAATCCTCGGGGGTCTAAGCTTCCCATTTCAGATGTATCTCCGCAAAGCGCGAATTTACGACCTTTCCTCCGAAAAAGAGAACTATTTTGTAAACTCGCATAATCAAATCACTATTTATTCGGCTCGACCGTTTATTGATTTATCTTACATAGTTGCTAAATTCCCGTTTTTATATGTATTCAGAAGTGGTTATGTGGCTACCTAATATTTGCTCAATGCATGAATGTGCGTGCATTAAAAATCTCAAACATTTCGCCAATTATGAATATTCCTCTGAATATCGGATATTCGGATTTCGTGTGCAGATAAATACTCAAATCAATGAATTCCGCATGAGAAAATTATCTCTCATTTTTGGCCCTCGTCGAGGATGTTTTCAACTTGTCAAAAATTAAAAAAGAAAGCATGACGAATTTCAGTGAGGTATCGCCAGGGATGTTTGCCAAACACCGGGGATCATCATCTACAAATAGTTACGCGTACTTGCGCCAGTCTTTGCACTCAGCACAAGCCACCAGCGACGATCAGCTGCTGTGCTACAAATGATTCCGGGTGCTTACGCCGCTTGGCAGATGTCGATGAAAGTGAGATAGGTTGGGCCAGCGTGGAAATGCCGCCATGAACTGTAAGCCTGAGGCGCAAGAAGGCCACCGTCTGGGCCGCAGCATATGGATCTCGGAGCTCGAAGCAGTGGCACAGGGATGCCGGCTTCACTTGGAGCCGGGGAAGTTTTTGAGCCATGACGTTAGCGATTGCAACGCACACCGCGATCGCGCTCAACTTCCAGTGATTTCTTGAGGAGAATTGACCATGAGGAAACGATTGGCCGTATTCATGGCCGCCTTTTGGCTGGCTGGGTGCGGCTCATTTCACACCAACGAGGCTGTATACCCAGATGGCGGGACGGGCAACAACGATATGACGGGCTGTTTGCCTCGGGGTGACATGGCATTCTCCCCTGTGTGCAAGGCCGCTACTGGGCTTTCAGGCGTTCCGCTCGTCTGCGTAGACTTCGATCAGGTCCCTAATCTGATGGATTCTAAGGTGGCCGGGTGGAATTTCTCGGCCATCGTCGCTGGTAACTGTCCTTCCTGGGAGATCAGCGGTGGTGTGCTTCAGGTGCAAAACTTCGGAAGCTTCGGCGGTTCTGGTACGAACGCTTGCGGGCTCACATTGCCGCAGACAACAGTAGCGCAAATCAGTCAGTACCAGCGGCTGACCTTATCGGTTCAGCAACGGATCGATCTATTTGACCCGTCCCATCAGGCGCAGATTTTTCTCGACAGCGATACGCCAGCCAGCCGAGTGATGTGGCAAGGCACCGGAACGCATATCGTGCCACGGCAGCAGACGACGATTACCGTGAATACGGCCGACCTTCCTGACCGCAACGGCTTCTTATGGCTGTTCAAAATCAGCTCGCAGCTACAAGCGGGAGTAAAAGGTTGGCAGTTTGACTCGATCGCCGTTATAGGCGACTAGCGTTCGCGGGGAAACTTGAGCACTTGTGCTGACACCTCGTCGGGCAACTGCCAGCCGGACAGGGCCGGATGTTGTGAACCCGCATTTTCAGTCAGCGGCGGCGCTACCGATGGATCCTTCGATGCCTCCTTGCGGATCAGGTGGTACGCGGCGCGAAAGCGCGGACAGTCCTTCAATACACGCTCGGGCAAAATCCGCTTGAGCATCGCCGCACCGTCAATCCGTTTGCTGTAAGCGAGGACGGCGCCTTCTGGTGGCGGCTTCACCCGATCCAGAAACGGCGGGAGGCAGCCACAACCGGTCTTGTCGGAAAAGGCTTCTTGAAGACGTACACTGAGCTTGTGCTCGCAGGTCCCATTTCTCCGCCGGCCGCCGAAGCGCTCCACATGATTCCAGACTAGCGGATGCAAGATGCAGTCCGTGATATGCTGACGGAGTAACGTTGCCACCTGACGGTATTGCGTCCCGAAGGAATTCTCCCAATCGGTGAGCAACCAGGATTCGATCTCCGGCCAGGCGAGCAGTGAAAAAAATGCAAGATCCTGTTTGTCCACAGCATCCCGTACGCGCTGCCCGATTGCTCCTTCCCAAGATGTCTGTTCGGCTGATGAATCGGCTGCGTCTGCGAAGCGACAATCTGCATCGTCTATCAACAGAACAAAATCCAGGCTACAAGCTGCCCCGCGGTAATGCTTTTGAAGCAATAGGAGCATCTCTTCGACGAGCCTTGTACCTGTCGCACCCGCATGCCTATTCTGGGGTGCGGCATGGAGCCGCCCAATTTTGGGCGCTGGCTTGCTTACGGCGGGAAAACAGCGCAGCCACTCTACCTCAGGAGCGAGCTTTTTCAGAAATTCGTGCATCCCCCCCGCCTCTGTATACCCCGCAGTGCAGAAATACCCGCCCCTTACCACGGCCACCCCCCAAGCTGAGGTTCTCCGACGCGGTAGAGATCGCCAAGCTCCCAGCCCTCTTTGAAGAAGCCTTCGAGCGCGGCCGGTTCTATGTGACGCATTTCCTGGTCCCCCAGGCCAAAGACAAACATCGCTACATCACCAGCCTTGAAACCTTCCGTAAACGTATCAAGCAGATCAGGTGAATGCGTGCTAACAAATAGCTGCTCGGCGGAGCTAAACCGCTGGAGCCATCCTCCGATGACCTTAAGCCAGGCTGGATGCATGTTGAGTTCCGGTTCATCGATCGACAGCACAGAGCCCTTTTCAGGAGAGAACAGAATCAGCGCCAGCCACAGCGCTTTGAGTGTCCCATCCGACATCTCGCGAGGCTTATACTTTTGGCTACCGATATGCAGTTCAAGTTGCTTATAGGTATCACTAGCATCGATCACTTTGAGACGCTTCAGATCGGGGATTAGCTCACGCACGCGCTCGGCGTATTCGTCGAGGAAGTCGTACTTTTGGTCGAGATACCGGAGCACATTGACAAACTCTGCGCCTTCGCTATCAAGCGTGCGAACACCGAGGTCGATCTTCGCTCCATCGGCCATCTTGTGAACATCTAGGTAGGTGCTGCTGTAGCTATGGAACCCGTGCGAGAAGGCTAAAAGTTCCTCCGTCGCCCGGACGAATTCGGGATAGATCAGTTCATAAAAGGACTTTTCTTTCAGGAGTTCTTTGGTCTGTCTCAGCACTGTCTCGTTGGTCTCGATCGGCATTCTTACTTCCGGCTGAAACCCCGTCTTCGATTCCCCCATGAACTTGCGCGTGAAGATGCCTTTGCCGCTGGCTGGCGGCAAATGGCAGCTAGCCGAGAAAAGCAGCTCTCGCCTAAGCTGCTGGTTGCCCCACCAATTCCAAGGAAGGCTGCGCTCCAATGATTCGTGATGGATGTAGAATCCGCTTGGAAACGAGTCGTTCTCTCCTACTGCGTAACCGAGTGCGTACATGAGATCTGTCGTCTGGTCAGCGATACCCTCGATGCCTCCAGAAGCACTGGAAGGGGGGCTATCCAAGACCCAGTAAAACCATACATCCCCCTCTCGCTGAGCATGTCCCTTCTGCTTCTTGAGTCGCAAAGCGCGATTCATTGCCTCGGCTCGGCCATGATCCTCGACAGTATGCAGAAAAGAGGTGGGGCCTCCCTCGCATATCAGCATTTCAGGCATAAACCCCATCGCCTTGATAAAGTTGCTTTTGCCCGAGTTGTTGGGACCGACAAGCAGGTTGATTCGGCCAAAGCGGGGCCACTTTTTATCGGTGACCCGAAGATTTCGATAGCCGAATGGCAGAAACGTGCGAAGCATGCTGTACCCTATCACGAGGCACAGCTGCTGAGGCCCAGTAACCGTTCAAATGCGCTCGCCTTTTCCGCAAGCGCTTCAAAGACCACGAAATAATCACTACCCGCTGGGAGCCATGCTACATCGCCGCGAATCAAGCAACCATGGTCGAGGACGATCTTCAAGAACCCAACTTCCCCCGTTCCATTGATTTGAGTTCGTGAAGACCGTCCCCGCTTTGGTCTTTATCAGGCGGCGGCAAGCCTTTCTCATCTCCTCGTCGTGTTGGGTCACGGAAGCGGACCCCTAGCCCACCACCATTGGGATCGATGAACTCAATTCCCTCACGATCAAGCGCCATGCCGAGGGCGACATGGTTATTTGTCGTCAGAGGCCCCCCTGCCTCAAATCTAGCAATGCTGGACTTAGAGAGGTTGGCTAGATCCGCCAGTTGCGATTGGGACAGACCCAACAATCCACGGGCAGCGCGGCACTGCGCAGCTGCGATTAGATTCTTTTTGGTTATTTTTCCCATGCTGGTCTATATTCCCATTGCAGAACTTTGAGGTGACACCGATGACGTCTCCGACGACGGAAGCTCAAGCCGATTTCCATATCGTGCCTTTACGTCAAGTGCAAGTACCGGATACGGCTGAGCCAGCTAAGCGCAGATTAGTTCAATGCTGGTCGCATATTCTCGACTGGCGCCGCGCCTTGCTCCGCTGGCCCATGGCTCCTTGGCGCTGCATAAGGGCGTTACTCGACAGGATCGCCCAGCTAGAAGCCGCCCTAGCGGGCCATGTCAAAACGCTCGCCCGCCTTCAGGATGCGCTAGATCGCGATGCCTTAACCGGCGCTTACAGCCGCCTCTACTTTCTGGCCGCGCTTCGCCAAGAAATCGCCCGTTTCGCTCGCGAGCACCACCAGCCTGGCGGTGGCAAGGCTTTTGTCGTCGGGATGCTTGATCTGGATCATTTCAAGCTCCTCAACGATCGGCGGGGCCATGCCGTCGGGGCTCGGGCGTTGATCCGGGTCGTTAAGGAAGCCCAGCGCATCTTACAGCGCCAGGGTGATGTATTCGCCCGCCATGGGGGCGACGAATTCGTGTTCTTGCTGCCGCAGACTTCAATCCGAAGCGCGTACGACTTGGCGGAAAAGCTACGAGCCGCAGTGGCAGCGATCATGCTCGCCAATCTATGCAACCCGATCAGCGTCTCGATTGGCCTGGCCGCTTGCCCGCTCCACGGCATGACTGCCGAGGCCCTCCTGCAAGCGGCGGACACTGCCCTTTATTTCGCCAAAGCTACACGCAACACCGTCTGCGTCGCAGGGCAGGAAATTAGCAAAGAGGAACAGCAATGATGTTGCCTGCACGAATCATCATTTATCTGCGCGCCGTCGTCATCATGCGTTTTCGGGGTGAGCAGGCCGACCCTGAAACGCCTGTCGTTCATGTGGCCAAATAGCCGGCGGTTTCATCGAACCCCATTCCATCGGGAAGGCATCCTGTCCCCAAAAATGACGGCTGGCCTACCGAACCTGCTGAGTTCGCCAAAGCGGTACGGCGGGCTCGCCAGGCTGCGCGCTTTTCGCGGGCTCAACTGGCGACGATTGTTGGCGTCTCTGAAGCAACCCTGCGCAACGTGGAGACGGCTCGTCATTCCACAAGACCCTGTGTTCGAGAGTGGATCATCATCGCTCTTATCGCGGCAGGGCAGGGTCCCAACCAACAACCAGAGTCACCGGCTTCCGTGCCAGCTGCCAAGCCTGAAGCCAGCGTCGTGCACCCGGAGGCATCCGACGAAATCTGATCCAGATAGTAAGACACCGCAAGATCTGCGCCGGATGTATCGCTCGCTCATAATCTCGACCCAAACCCGCTGACCTATTCATGGGCTGCGGGAATCCTATACAACCCGGCGTCTTTTAGATTGGGTAAAAAAGACGCCCCAACAAAGGAGAAAACATGCCCAGTCAGAAACTAGGCCCTCGCGTTAAAGGCCCCTACTTCGACACGCCGACAACAAAGTACAAGCTCCGTATCTTCAAGAGTTACGCAGACCTCGGCTCCGATCTCTACTACGACACGGAAAAAGCAGCATGGAAAGCCAAGGCCATTTTAGACACCGAGTTGGCTGCGCCAGCCAGTCGTATTCTTGGCCAAATACTCGTCCAGTACATAACCGAGAAAGAGGAACGCGGCCGGGCCAAACCGGAAAGTTGTAGAGATCAGCTCCGATGTCTACGTGTGTTCTTCGGCAAAACGCTGGAGGAAGATATATCCCGAATCACCCCCAAACGCGCCGCCGTTCTATATGACGAAGCGGTCAGGGTACCGAAGAAGAACGGTGAAGCGCGCAAGGCCGCCACGCACCGATTCTATCTGGAACTGGCCAAATGCTTTTTTCGATGGGCCGTACGAACGGGTTACATCAGTCAAAACCCGTTTCAGGAAGTGGAACCTGTTGGCCGAGAAAGTGTCGGCAAGAAACAACTTCGGGTCGAAGAGGCGCGGATTTATGCCGAGACGGCGTTCCGGAGATTCGATGAACAACAGGATGTGATGGCGCTGGCTAGCGTGGTGCCTCTTTATCTTGGGCTGCGCGCCAGCGAAGTCCTAAAGCGCAAGGTGCGCGATGTAGATGCCGGGGGCGCCCTGTTGTGGATCGATGGCGGCAAGACCAAGAACGCCCGCCGGCACCTCAAAGTCGAGGCGAAGGAATTGCAGGAACGGTTGCTCCTCCTCACCTATGGCCGCGGCCCAGAGGAACCTCTGTTCGGG
Source organism: uncultured Myxococcales bacterium (assembly GCA_964460115.1). GTDB lineage: Bacteria > Myxococcota_A > Polyangia > Palsa-1104 > JAEUJZ01 > JAEUJZ01. The sequence continues at coordinate 8,094 of CAYWPR010000069.1, read as the reverse complement.
TATGGAGAAACAGGAAAGCCACGGCGCTATACCGCACTGTGGGCAACGACCCAGCGCATCTGCAAGGCGGCCGGTGTTCCTTTGGTTTGTCCGCACAGTTTCCGCGGATTATGGGCCACCCTGAGTGTGGAATCAGGAGCGGCTTCGAGCGCTGTAGCGACTGCGTTAGGTCACGGGAATTTTGCCGTAACCGCACGCCATTACGCGCAACCCGAAGCGCTCTCAAACGCGCGCAGTGCCCGCGTGGTGGATATGCTACGCTTAGATGGGAGTTCTAATTCGATGGCGCAGCTCAGCCCAGAGCAGATCCTCGAACGGCTATCCCCTGCCACCTTAGCAAGGCTGGCAGAGATCATCTACAAGACAATTCCCGTCGCTAGCCGAAGAGATCCCGTCATGGTCTAATTGTAGGGAATTATCGCTTGTGAATTCGTGAAGAATGCCTGAAACGCTTTTTCTAAATGCTTGTTATCAGACGATAAACACTTGGAAGTTTATCAAGCCGAGCAATGTCTTAGTTGTCGGCAACCAGGTCAAAGTCCTCGACTTCGGTATCGCGGTGGCCTCGGGTCAAGCTGATGGGCTGGCCGGCACCATCGCCTATATGGCGCCAGAGCTGCTGAAGGGACAGCCGCCCTCGATCGCTTCCGATCTATACGCCGTGGGCATCTTGGCGTACCAAATGCTCACCGGGCAGCTTCCACACAACCGCACAAGCCGGACGTCCTTTTTGCACAGCGTCTTCAACACGCAATCAGACATCACGATTGACTCCGGGGCCGCCGAGTTTCTGAGTGGCTATTCTCGGACCTTTTCGGACGTCCCTCAGCAAGAAGTTGGCAAACAAACCCTCGTTCCACAGCGACTCGAAGATCCCATCGGAACGGTTATCGAGCGGCTGATTGCCGCCGAGCCATCGGCTCGCTACGCCAATGCCGCCGCCGTGGTACAAGCCCTCGCCGAAGCAACCGGCGAGCCCATCGCGCTAGAGACCGCCGCCACGCGCGAAAGCTTCCTGCAAGCGAGTGAACTGATCGGACGCGAGTCCGAACTGGAACGTCTGAAGCAGGCTCTGTCGAGCGCGTTCGCCAAGCAAGGCCAAGCCGTTCTGCTGGGAGGAGAAAGCGGCGTCGGGAAATCACGCCTGCTGGCCGAAATTCGCACGCTAGGCATGGTGTCGGGGGCCATCGTGGGGCAGGGTCAGGCCATCACCGAAGGCGGCAGTTACTACCAAATCTGGCTGCCGGTCCTGCGCCTGCTCTGCCTCCATGTAGAGTTGTCCAATGGCGACGCAGGAATCCTGAAGGAACTGCTTCCTGAGCTTCCGCAAATCTTGCAGCGGCCCATTCCCGATGCTCCAAAAGTTGCACCGGAGCTGGCAGAGAAGCGCCTCTCGGCCGTCATCGAGAGTCTGTTTGACCGGCCGACGCGCCCGCTTATCATTCTGCTGGAAGATCTGCATTGGGCGGGACCAGACAGCCTAAACCTGCTGCGCCGTCTGAGTGAGCTGGTACCGACACGGCGGCTGCTGCTCGTGGGCACGTATCGCGATGATGAAAGTCCCGAGCTGCCGCAGCGGCTGCCTTTGATGCCCATCATTCGTCTACACCGCTTGGAGCGCGATGCGATCCAGCAGCTCAGCGCATCGATGCTGGGTGAAGCGGGAAAACAGTCGTGGGTCATCGACTATCTCGTCCGACATACGGAAGGCAACGTCTTTTTCTTGGTCGAAGTGGCCCGCGCGCTATCGGATCAGGGCGATCTGGCACGGCTCGTCGACGCGGCGGGGCTGCCGGAACAGCTGATGACCCTGGGGATCGGCCGCATCGTCGAGCGGCGCTTGGAGCAGGTGCCCGAGCACTATAGGGCCGTCCTTAAAGCCGCGGCAATTCTGGGCCGCAAGCTAGACACCGCCGCCTTGCAGCACATGTTTCCGTCGCTGGATCTGCGCAGCTTCCTGCGCGACTGTGCCAACGTCGCGATCCTAGATGCCAGCGATGGTGATTGGCGCTTTGCCCACGACAAACTGCGCGAGGGACTGCTGGAGCAGCTAACCCTCAATCAGCGGCGTGCGCTGCATGGGTCTGTCAGCACGGCGCTGGAGCACCTCTACGCTGATTTGGAACTAGCAGCCGGAACCTTGGCCTATCACTTTCGAGAAGCTGGTGTGCCCGACAAAGCACGAACGTACTACCTACGTGCTGGTGATACCGCAACCCGTTTATGTGCATATAACGACGCTCGCCGCTACTTTGCAGAAGCGCTTCATGAGCTTCACGCACTGCCGCCCAGTTCAGAGATTGGGCGGCAGCGCGTGGATATCTTACTTAAGCTGGTTCGCGCTTCTCACATTGCCGACCGACCAAAGCAAAATATCGACCGTTTGCAAGAAGCATCCTCACTTCTGCGGATTCTTGAGACCAATCCGCCAACCCCCGAAGATGTAATTCGCTTAGCCTGGGTGCATTACTGGCGCGGTCGCCTGCATTACTATTCCAATGAGTCGCGGGAGTCCCTTCGTTACCACGAACAAGTGCGGACCATCGCCGCCGAACACGGTCATCAAGAACTGTGGACCTTGGCGAGTTCGGCGGCTGGGACGGCACTGTTCGGCCAAGGACGTCTCAATCTATCTCTACGGCTTATTGTCTCGACCATCGATACCTATGCTGCCATGGGATATGGTTATGAATGGGTCCGGGCCATCGGGCATCGCGGGTTCTGTCTGATTGGAATGGGTCATGTGGCCCGCGGTCTTGCCGATGTACATCAAGCCTATAAACGAGCCCAAGAGATCGACAAACCGATAATTTTGGCCATGGCAAACATGTATTATTGTCTAGCGTGCCAGCATTCTGGCGATTGGTTGATGATGCTCGAACGAGGCTTCAAGACCTTGGAGCTAGCTCGGCAGTGCGGAGAGAAGATTTACCAATTCATGGGCCTTGGCTATATTGCATGGGCAGAAAATCAACTAAATAAACCCAATGAAGCATTGACCCATTACCAAGCCGCACAACAGATCAGTCAAGACATGGGCGGAACATTGTTGTTTGCCATTCTTTATGAAGCCATTTATGCTGAAATTTTGCTGAAGCTTGGACGCGTCGAGGATGCGATTGCCTGCGCCCAGAAGGTCATCATCGATGCTCATGCCGATGACAACTACCATGCTTTGTCCATCGCCGAGCGCGTTCAGGGCATGGCACTCCATCAAACGAGCCTGGCGGCACCGGCACAAGTCGACCAGCACCTGGCGGCCAGCATTCGCGCCTGCTCGGCCGGCTGGATGGTGCTTGAGGCCGCGCGCAGCCGCATGTGTTGGGCTGCTCTCTGCCGCAACCGTGGTGACCTGGCGCAAGCCCGGCGGCTCCTTGACGATGCCATCGTCCAGTTCATGACTTCCGAAGTGAGCTACGCGCTCGCGGAAGGGCAAAAACTGGATCAGGACTGGGCGTTGCCGTTTCGGTCCATCCCAACTGGCGCCGCGCAGTAAGATGCATAGCAAGAGTGACCCTCCCTCAGTTTCGTGGACACCCAAAGCAGCCTCGTGCTGCGGTATGAAGGGCGTTCATGGCAAAGCGAACTCGAAGAATTTTTCCTGAAAACTTTAAAGTGGAAGCCGTCCGGCTGGCGCAGGCGGGCAATGGCAGCGTCGCAGCGATCGCCCGCGACCGGGATGTCCATGTCACTACCCTGCGGGATTGGATTCGTCAGGCCGCCGCACCCATCTCGGACGCAGCACCACTTAGTTCCTCGGAGAAATAAGAACTCCTACAGTTGCGCCGCGATGTCGCCGTCCTGAGAATGGTCAGCCCGCGGGTGCACGCCGAGCTTTGCGCAAAGGGGGCGCGCACTAACAAGCGCCGTGTCGAGCGCCTGATGCGCCAGAGCGGCCTCTGCGCTCTCCGCAAACGGCGATTCACCCGCACGACCTTGTCGCAGCATCCGCTGCCCGTCGCACCGAACCGGCTTGCTCGCAATTTCACCGTCGATGCGCCCAATCGAGTTTGGACCACAGACTTGAGTGCGCCGCAGCAAGCAATCTAGGAGATGAGGGAACAAGAAACACAGGCCCCTCGCAATCGGCTTGCAGGAGCAGGTTGCAAACCACCGCAAGCGGCTTGGGTCAAAAGCCCCGTCGTGAGCGTTGCGGAAAAGGCGCCGCAAGGCGTCAGGTAGGAACGGAGGAAGGCGAACACCCGTGAACTGCCGTTCAAGTGTCGAAAGTGTCAAGACGACGTCAAAACCGGGAGTTCATGTTGGCCCGGGAAAAGCATGGCGGCGACCTGCTTATTGGCCATGCGGCGTCCGGCATAGAGGCAGCGCCAGCGCGGTTCGGGCTCCTATGTTGAACTGCGGGAACCTTCGATGGCCATGCAAAGGGAAAGGCCCAAGTGCAAAACACGAGGCCGACAGTACCGACGGGCCGTCAAGGGACGGAGCGACTCGTAGTAGCGTTGAAGTCCCTGTAATGGAGATGGAGCGAAGGGGTCGCATCATCGCGTCCGGCGGGCACGCCAACTGCGCAAGCAGGAGGAGCATGCGCGCATGACAAAGCCATTTGAAATTCCCAAAGCACTCGTTTGGAAGGCGTTCAAGCGGGTCAAGAGCAATGGAGGTAGCGCCGGGATCGATCAAGAATCGATCGAAGAATTCGAGAGAAATCTCAGCAACAACCTGTACAAGATTTGGAATCGCATGGTCTCCGGCAGCTACGTTCCGCCGCCGGTCAAAGCCGTTGCGATTCCAAAGAAGAGCGGGGGCACACGCACGTTGGGGGTGCCAACGGTTGCGGATCGAATCGCGCAAACCGCGATCAAGCTGGTCCTTGAACCGACGCTGGAACTCATCTTTGACCGAGACTCGTTCGGGTATCGTCAAAGCGGTCGACAAGTATGGTCGCGTCTACGTGAACTTCTCTCCAGCGGTAAGTCGCGATGCTTTGCGTGCGATGCGGCAACAGGTGCGGAGCTGGCACCTGCAACTCAAGTGTGACAAGGTGCTGAGCGAGCTCTCGAAAATGTTCAACCCCGTCCTTCGTGGCTGGGTGAACTACTACGGTCGATTCCACGCCTCGGCGATATTTTGAAGAAAGGAACCCGGTAGCGAACTCAACGATGTAACCAACCTGTCCACTGAATCGAGGGAAGATCACTCGACGATGACATCGGAATTCAGATCTTGCAGGCGGCCGCGAACGCGCTGCTCGTCAGCTACTTCGTTTCCGCTTCCGCAACGACGAGCGCGAGCGCTCCCGCCGCAGATAAGAAATAGTCATGATATAAATAGGTGGATAACGCGCAGATTCAGTTTTCTGCTTTTGGCGCTCGCTGAGATCGCACACGCCCAGCCGGCGCAGACCAGCGCCAGCACGGAGCCGCTGCAGCCCGTCCCTCTGGAAGGGCCGTTTCTGTCCTTGCAAGCCGCGCAAAAATCGACTCGCTGTGAGGGACGCTTCACGGTGACTACGGTTGATGGGACGAACCTACTCAGGCAGCCCTCCGAACCGTTTCAATACGCCGCGCTCGATGAATGCAAGTTCGGCGAAGACCACAGCCTCGACGTCTCGTCTTCAAGCTATGCTGTGATCGTCCGCACTCGCAGCGGTTTCTTTATCCTGTACGATAAGGGATAGGGATAGTAAAAAGAAAGGTTCCTTTTGATCAAGGGCGGCACCAGCGCCTGCTGTGCGACGGTGTGCGGTGGGTGTTAGAACGTGCGCCGCAGATGTCGTTTATGTAAATTCCGACTGCCCGCAATCCAGTTCTCAGCATCGGGGCATTATAGAACATCCGGCTTGCGCGATGGCGCCGTCGTGCGAAGAAGCGCTGTCGCGCCCAACGCCACTGCGACAGCACCGATTGCGCCGACGCCGCTGCCGCTGACCATCGAACATCCGCCAGGCTGAAGCACGGGCTGCTCTTCGGTCGCGCCTGCATCGACGGTTCTGCTTAGATCCGGACTGCCTCCGAGATCGGGTATGGGCTGCATGGTGCCGGGGAAGGGACCGATGATGACCAGTGTCAGTCCGTCTTTCTGCAGATTGACGAAGACGGCGCGGCCGTCGGGGGAGCAGCAAACTCCCGCCAGCTCGCTAGTGCTCTTGGCGTTGCGCGCAAGCTCGTAGACTTCACCGGCTGGCGTCAGCGCGCGCAGAAACTGTTCGCCGGATCCGTCTTCGGCCATCAGCAGGTCGCCCCAGGGGGCCATCGTGATGTTGTCGGGCATGTCCAGACGGGTGCGATCCGTCGACTGCGCGAGCAGTGTTAGCTTTCCATCCGTGCTCGCCGTGGGATCCAGGCGGAAGATTTGGCCGCCGTTTACCGGTCCACCGCTCGTTGAGCAGATGTAGACAAATCCACCTGCGAACCAGATGCCCTCGCCGCGGCGCAACAGTCCCGCTCCCAGCGCCTGGGCATCACCGCGTACAGTGTCGAGCATCGGATCCGGGTTGGCGATGTCGACCCACTCGACGTCCAACGACTGGCCGACCATCATCTGGGTCGCGGTGTCGAAGCGGTCCTTGCCCACGAGCTTCAGCGCTTGCAGCTTGCCTTCGAAAGGCTTGTCTTTCACGGTGGGCACGAAGCGGTAGACACAGCCATCGTCGCGATCTTCTGTGAGGTAGGCCATGTTGGTGCGCGGATCGACGGCCACCGCTTCGTGGTAGTAGCGGCCATAGCCGACGATACGCTGCGGCATGCGTACGCGGTCGGCGTCGATGGGACAGACGAAAGCGTAGCCGTGGTTCCTGTCCACGGTTTCTTCGCAGCTGATCCATCCCCACGGACTGGGTCCGCCAGCGCAGTTGCGCGTGGTGCCCATCAGCACCATGTTGCTCGAGAGGCGCGTGAAGGTGGTAGCATCGAGAACCAATCGGCTGACGCCGCCCATGCCCTGCGGATCGTAGGCTTCGCCTGGCGAGGTCTGGCCGGTCTTATACGGACCGCTCGCCGTGTCGCCGAGGTTGTTCTCGTGGTTGCGCATCAGAATCAGCGTCCCGCCGGGTCCGGCGAAGCAAGCCATACCGTCGGGGTTGGCCGGCAGGCGATATCCGTCGTCCAGGTCGTCGCCGCTGCGCTCGAGCACGCGGTACGAGAACCCGGCCGGCAGATCGAGAATGCCGTTGGGATCCAACACCAGCGGCCCCAGCCCCGCCGCAACCGCCCTCCGCATCCCGGAAAGTAAGAGCGCCGTCGGCACCGCAGCAGTGATCGTGGCCGCTGTCAGGTGCTGAAGGAACGTGCGTCGCGCAATCGCCATATCGAACTCCTTGTCGCGTATCGTCTGACTGCGTCGTAATCCGAGCGACACGCGCTGTAACGAATTTAACATGTACGCAGACACGTCCGCTTACGCGTTTGACCTGCTCTCCAAAGTTGGTCCAGGGGAACTAAAAACTAAAGGAAACGCCTTTTTTCTTGGGCTTCCTGTAAGAAGGGAAGCTGTCCTGAAAAAGTCCAAGTTCACCGAAGAGCAGATCATGCAGAACTTGCGCATTGCTGAGTCCGGTACGCCGGTTGCCGAGCGCTGCCGCAAGGTCGGCATCAGCGAGCAGACTTTCTACACCCGGAAACGCAAATACGCGGGTTTGGGAATCGCTGAACTGCGTCGGCTCAAGCAGCGTGAAGAGAAGAATCGCAAGCGAAAGCAGATCGTCGCTGATCTGACGCTGGACAAGACGACGCTGCAGGACGTGCTGCGAAAAAAATGCAGAAGCCCGACAAGCGGCGGGAGGCCGCTTGGTTCCTGGTCACGTGCTATCGCACAAGCCAGCGGCGCGCCTGTCGGGCTTTGGGCAATTGCCGACCGTTTGTCATTCGAGCAGCTGGCAACCAGAACCTCATCACCCCGGCAGAGCCTTGCATCTATTGACTGGCATGCTAAAACCCGGTAGACGCTTCCTGGCCAAGGCGAGTTCCTTCTAAAATCGAAAGGCATTTACGCCAGTCGTGCTACCAGAATCAAGCCATCCGCAAGATGTCCGCAGCCCATCCACATAGCCTCCTTTCCGACGGGAAAATCCTAGTGCGACATTGCTCGGTTTTATGTCACGGTGCAAAATCTTGCGTTGGTGTACGTAGACTAGGG
>CAYWPR010000068.1:0-32731 GCA_964460115.1 uncultured Myxococcales bacterium | reverse complement strand
CGAAATAAGCACCAATTCTCAGACGAGAATTCATGTAGGAAATATCAAACCGAGTAAACGAATTAGAAGCATTTGTCGTCTGAAGACAGGCATTTAAAAATGGCTTTGCAGCAATTCCGCACGAATTCAGAACTCAAGTGACAATCGAATTGCTGGGCGGTTGGCTTGTTCAAAAAATTTGAATAAATGGAACGGTTGGTTAACCAATTGTTCATGAACATCCGCCGCCTTGAGTACTTTTTGGTCGTCGGTCAGACCGGCAATCTGAAGCGGGCTGGCGAGATTTTGCACGTAAGCGCTCCGGCCCTTTCGAAGGCAATGAAGGTTCTGGAAGAGGAACTGGATGTCAATCTGTGGGTACGGGACGGTCGGCGCATCACGCTCAGTCAAGCGGGCCAGCGACTGCTCAAGCGGGCTCCAGCGCTAATTGACGAGCTGCGTAAGCTGGGCGATTCACTTCGCGCCGAGCCGGCCGGGTGCAAGCCGATTCGTATCGGAACTTTCGAGGTATTCTCTACCTATTTTCTGACCTTCTTAGATCGCCTGGGCTGGAACGATCATTCGCTGGAACTGCATGAACTTTTGCCTGGGGAAATTGAAAAATACCTGCTGGAAGGAGACCTCGACCTTGGCATTACCTATCTTCCGGTTCCGGAACCGGAGCTCGATTTTCTGAAAGTGGCAGCCATTGAGATGGGCGTTTTTACCAAAAAGGGCGCCTTTTCCGGTGTGTCTCAGCCAGAGATTCCCTTTGTCGTTCCAGTTATGCCCTTGCAGGGCACTCCGACCAGAGTGCGCGGCCTGGATGGCTGGCCTGAGGATGCGTATCGCAGAAAGGTGTTGCATCAGGTGACGCTTCTGGAATCAGCGCTGGAACTTTGTCGGCAAGGAAGAGTTGCGGGTTATTTTCCGGTTTTCGTAGTGAATGAACATAATCACCGAATGAAAAGTGAATATAAGCTGGAGCGCCGAAAAAGCATTTATCCGGGAAGGATTTGCCGCGCCGATGTGTTTGTCGTAAAACGGAAGTCAGATGAAGAGACGCTGATTGCCAAGCAACTGGCCAAGGCGGTTCGGCTGATCTGCGGATAGCAGCGTCAGACATTCCCTGCGCGTACCCATCGTTTGCAGCTTCTGGCCAAAAGCGGAATAGAGCCGGTCTTTGCGCTGTGGCAGGCGCAGTCAGACACACGGGAACTCGCGCGGGAGATGCTTGCAGGCGGGCTAAAGACTTATGTGACTGCTGTCGATCTCAAAAAACTCTACAGATGCTTCGTTGGTAAACTCTGGAATAAAGAGCTGATTGCACGATTTCCGCATGATACCGATCCCTGCGGCGAGCAGGGTGAATTTCACACCTGCGTCGTCGAAGGCCCCATGTTCAAGTCGCCGTTGCCAATTGAGCTTGGCGAGATTGTCGAGCGTCAGGGCTACGCCTTTTCCGAGCTGCGACTCCGCCGATCCCCGACTTGATTTCGCTGATTTGTTTTCTTTCGTTTGCTCCTTGCCCTCCAATCTCTGGGGTGACATTTCATCCTAGTCAGGATGTCGGGCTTTGATATCACCGCGCGGTATTTTGCACCGCGCACTCAATCAATTAACGGTACCGACGAGAGAAATTGTGAAATCAAGCTAAAGATAACTGATTTGTAACTGTAGCAAATTCAAGCAGTTCGTGCCGAACTCCGAGGGCAGATAAAATGAAGGGGGCTTGATGACCGCCCTACAGACTACACCCTCTACGGGGCGTCCGAAAGGCGCCGATAGAATCATTTATTTAAACTTCTGTGATCGGCAAATCGAACTTGTTAAGGAATGTTTGCTTCTACTGAATGGGCGGTGCCGGGGGGGCATTTTTGCGGCATTCGGTCGCCACGCCACTTGGAACCACCAGGACATTATATTTGTTCGCAGGTGTCACAAGCAGCGGTTCTGAGGAATCGGGCATCGTCGCTTGTGGACGCAGGCCCCCGGGAACCAGGGCGTCGCGATCTTGCGAGTTTGGATCATCGGGATCGATTTTTTCCACGACACCTTTTACAAAAAAGCAGCCGCGCGCGTTTTCCGCATCGCTAATCGTTTCACCGGCGGCGATGACTTGTAAGGCTGGCGCATCGGGAATTCCGTCGAAATCGCTGTCCCGTTGTCCGTTTAGCTGAAAGGGTCCGGTGAACACACGCTGGCGCGGCCCGGGGTTTGTTGCTCTGGCAAAAGTTTGATTCTCGAACTGTATCGCCGAGACATCAACGTTTCGTCCGACAGGATTCGGCGCAAAGCCCGTGGCTGTTTCCATAGTATCATCGATGTCGGCGCGAATCGGAACAAGCGGCGCAAAGATATGTCTGCCGATTTCATCAAGAACGTTTCGATAAAGCCGTGTCCAGTCGGTAAATACCGATCCAAGACAGGTTGGAATCAACTGTCCGGCGCCGTCCTTACAAGCATCCTTGGTGCCAAACGCGATGGTATAGGGTTTGACGGTGGGTAGCTTGTTGGCCAGATCTAACTCATGCACCAATCGCACAGATCGCTGGGTATTGGTATAATGCGCAATTACATCACAACCTGAATCCAGCAATAATCTGGCCAGCAATTGTTCGCGAAAGTAGCTTATTTGCATATTGCTAGAGTCGGTATAGATTTGGGTCGGTGCCGTATTGATATCGTTGAAAAATCCAAGATAACGCACTTCGACAACAATGTTCGGTTTTACCGAGCGCGCTCCTAAAATGAATGCATTGATCACCCGGCTCGTCTCAGGATATATAAAGCCAGCAATGAATCCTAGGCGTTTGCTGCCCATTTGGGCGGCGATCCGTCCAGCGACATAATAACCTTCTTCGAAATAAACCCCATACGGAGTAATATTGGAAAACCCCTGATTATATGCATTATTATCAACCATCAGGTATTTGATGTTTTGATTTTTCTTGCTCGAAGCGATTAATTCATTTTCGTAATCGATGCCATTGGCAATTACAACATTCGAAATTGGCAGCAGTGAATTTAGAATCGGCGTTGCCGTACCCGGTAAAACCGCATACTTGATGTTCAAATCGACGTAGCCCAGTTCTGCGGCAGCGGTCCGCAATCCTGCGTCATGCGAGAACGTCCACCCGTCCAGATCGTCGGCATTGCCGACAAAAAGCGCGCCGACGGCAATTTCGGGCTGGCAAAAACTATTTGCACAAAGCGCCTTTGGCGGACAATCCGCTTGAGTGGCGCAGCCGGTTGCGCATATGCCGCCGACACCTTCTGCAAACGATTCATTGAAAATGCAGCGCGCATGATGGCAATCGTTGTCGCTTTGGCAGCTTCCGCCAATTCCGGCGCCCAAGCTGGTATTGGCAATCGCCGTGCACGATGACTGCGCTGCGAGCAAAATTCCAAGGAATCTAAGATAAAGGATAGATAACCCCCGACGCATGCTTAGACCTTTCGGCTTCCTTCCTTCAAGCGCGGGCCGCGCAATACAAGCGGTTTTAAAACCTGTAACGAGCGGCCTCGGGTAAAAAGACCGCATCTATCGTCCATTGTCAAACCCAGGCGCCACACTTGTCCGTTTGGGGCCTTTTTTGGCAAACGTGACAATCACCACGGTCAAGAAAACGGCTGCGGATGCGCCAAGCAAAACATCTGTCGTAATGGCCAAGGCGCGTGTGCGCTCTTGCAAATTCAAAAGAGTGCTGCTTGGCATATCAATGAACTGAGCACTTTGCAACTCTGCGGCACCACGCAATGCCAGACCTCCGGTGACTGCGGCGGTCAGAAATCCGACCCCGCTAAGCGCTACACCAACGAAAAAGCCGCGCCCCAGGCGTTTCCGTAGTCTCTTATTCTCGCTATTTTCTGCATTTCCAAGTGCATTGCTTTCCGTTTTTGCCTGCACCAGAAGCGGTGACGGCGCTGGCTCTACTTCAATCGGAATTGCGATTCCTGTAACGTTTTGCGGTTCCGGCGCGGGCCCTACCACCCCTGTGCTGCTGGCTGCCTCTTGTGTGGCGCTTGGGGATTCTTGGGAGGCAAGAGCTTTGGCGGTGGCTTGTCGCTCCTTTTCTCGCTTTGCCTGCAGTTCTTGTTCTGCTTGCTGCAAAAATTCCCGCGCTTTGGCAATGCGTGCCTCCCCCTCGCTTGTGGGGGAATTCAGGTAGCGCTGAAAGCTGGCGATGGCTTCCTCAAGCTTTCCTTGACGATAAAGCACACGGCCCAGGTTCAAAAGCAGCCAAACGGCAGGACGGCGCTCGTAGGCATCGCGATAGGCTTTTGCCGAACCCGTAAGATCACCGGTGCGCGACAGCGCGCGCGCCTCTTTGTAAAGTTCTCGACATGCCAAATCGCTAAGGCAAATATCACCATTTGCCGCAGGTTCCGGCTCTGCCGCCGGCGCCGCGCCAGTTCCAAGTAGCAGTCCACACAAAAGCAGCGCCAAAAACCGACTCGAAGCAGAGGCCTGTCTTTGCGCCAGGGGCCGAGGCAAAAGGACGCTCACCCGAAGCGTCCTTTTGGACGTCAGAATAGACGGCCTTAGTATCGGGCCGTGGAGTAGGGTAGTAAGACTGCTTCTATTCTTCAACCTCTGGCTCCTCCACGGGCCGTTTTTTGAAATGTTTTGTCGCCTTCCCGGTTCGCTTGGCAGTCGGCGGTACAGACGCCTCACGCGAATTCGCAGGCGGAGCCGAAGAATTCAAAAGCGGTATCAATGTCTCCTGTTTCTCAACATCCAAAGTGGAATCGAGGGAAATCAAACGACTTTGATAACCTTCAAGTTGCAAACGGACTACGACTTCGCCCGTGCTGCGCGACGGTGTACCATGCCAGGGGGTAACCCCTAGACGTTCTCCGGTTTCAACGCGAATGACCTGTGCACCTGGCGGGATGGTCAAGATGGTCCACCGTCCTATTGTGCTCGGTACACCGCCAAGCGCCAAATCGCCGGGTGGACGACTCAGCGCGGCAGGCGTCTGGCCAATCTCCTGATTTCTTGTCGCGGGTGACTCAGTAGTCAGCGTCCATACAGTGCTGGCCAGCAGCACCAAAGTGGCGATAGCTGCCAGCCTGCTGCGCCACTTCCGCCTGTAGATGATAGGAGCGGTTTCTGTCGAACCGGCCAGGGTCAGGTTAGAAAACGTCTTCGAATCGAACAGCTCGGATTGCGCGCTGGAAACAAGGATGGGCAATCGTGGCCGGCTACGCTGTCCCGAATGTCTTCCTAGCATCGACGCAATCTCATCAAGCTGCGTCATCAGTTTGTCCATCGAAGGCCGCTTCTTGGGCTCTTTGCTAAGCATTTCCTCGGTGACCTCGATGAGCGGCGATGGTAGCTGCGATGCCCACTGTGAACGCGAGGGCAGCGGTTCATACATATGCTTGGCCAGCACCTCTGTCGGGCTAGGACTTTCAAACGGCACATGGCCGGTCAGCATCTCAAACAACATGATGCCTAGCGCATAGACATCGGTTTTATCGCTGACTTTTCCGGAATCGCGGGCCTGTTCCGGCGACATATATTCTGGGGTGCCGATGATCGCACTATCCAGCGTTCCAGGTCCTCGATCTTCAGCCAGCGTACCTATAAGCTTGGCAACGCCGAAATCTAGCAATTTGACTCGAACACGAAACGGCTCATCCGGATCGGGATCCGGGATCAGCATGACGTTATCAGGCTAAAAGTTATTTAAGAATTCCCCGTCGAGAAACAAGAATTTATGATGGCTGCGGACAATTTGTGGACAATCCATCGCATTGGTACTCCTATGCCTTTTGGCGTCTCATTCCGCCCTACATAGGTGCCTTTATGTCGCCTCCTAAGCGATGCGGATGCTAGCTCAGCAGTAGGATCTTTCTTGGAAAAATTGTGGCGCGTCTGCCTCTTTGCATGACATCGCGCTGGACTTCGGATTGTGCAAAGTACCAAAGGGGCAATTCGGACCTGACCAGTGGATGCACACCAGATCCTTGCGAGAGTATTTCTGAAATCTGCTCTGTTTCTGTAAACTATCGGCGGGATGGTATAGAAGTGGCGGCACGATCAGGCTAGGCTATTTGGGAAACGTCCTTTGGCGGCATTAGATCCTTGCGGTCAGTTCCGTACTGGCTCGCTTTCCCGTAATGCCTAGCTTGCTGCCGTTGTGATGACCCGCTTCGCAGACTCCTCTGTTAGCGTTTATGCCACGCCGTCGCCTGCTCGCGCCCTTGGGAACCATAATGTGAATGTTGTGCCCTTTCCAACTTCGGTCGCTAGCGATATGGTGCCTTCGTGTCGAAGTACGGTGCTGTAGACCATCGCCAATCCCAATCCCATCCCTGCCTCGCCCTTGGTCGTGAAGAAGGGCTCGAACACGCGCTGCTCCACCTCTTTGGCCATCCCTGGGCCATCGTCGGCCACCTGAATGAAGGCACCACCACGCTCTTGGCCCGTGCGCAGGCTGATGGTCCCGCCACCGGGCATGGCGTCAATGGCGTTCCCGATCAAGTTCACCAGGGCCGAGATGAGCTCGCTGGCATTGCCCTGGATGAAAGGAGGTGCGCCAAATTCTTCTCGGAGGAAGCACGGCGTTCCGCGGTTCTGCGCCATTCGCGGCCGTGCGATCTCGAGCGCGTTATGTCCGACAATGTTCAGATCGAGGGCTGCCGCGTTCGCTTCGGGTGACTGCCGACTAAATTGCTGCAGCCGTTCGATGGTCTGCACGCCCGTTTGCAGAATGCTGCGCATCTGCTCGATGTTCGCTTGCGCGGCGTCCGGAGCATTCTTGCGCACCTGCCGCTCGAGAAGCTGCAGGCGCATGTGCAGCGGATGCAGCAGGTTTTTGAGATCGTGCGCAATGCCGGCTGCCATCTGACCAAGCGCTCGCAGCTTCTCGCTGCGCCGTAGCGCCTCTTCAGCACGAAGTAGCTGTTCGCGCATGCGTACCTGCTCGGCCCGCTGCGCGGCATCGGCAAGCTCGCGGTCGACGGCGTGCGGCAGGCGCGCAAGCCGATCCTTAAGAACGAAGTCGGAGACGCCGCTGCGCATGCACTCGACAGCCCTTTCTTCTCCAATCGTTCCCGAGACGATGATAAAGGGCGTATCCTGCTTCATCTCGCGCAGGATGGAAAAGGCCTGTGGGGCGCTCAATTCTGGAAGGCTATAGTCGCAAAGGATGATGTCCAATCGCTGCGTCGTAAGGATCGCTCGAAGCTCTGCTTCCGTCTCCGCACGCCATGACTGCGGACTGAAGCCGCCCTGTTTGAGCTGGCGCAGGATAAGTGTCACATCGTCGTTAGAATCTTCGATGAGCAGAACACGCAGCGCGCGGCTCATCCACGTCTCCGTGCGGGCATCTCATTGAGCAGCAGCCAATACATGCCCATATGGTTTACAGCCTTGGCAAACTCGCCGAAGTCAACCGGCTTGCGCACATAGCTGTTGGCGCCGAGCGTATAGCTTGCCACAAGGTCTTCTTCCTCTTTGGAAGAGGTTAAGATGACGACAGGCACGAGCTTGGTCCGCTCGTCGGAGCGCATGCGGCGAAGGACTTCGAGTCCGGAAAGCAGCGGCAAGTTGAGATCGAGCAGAACCACCTGCGGCTGCTGGCTTGCATTCCGTCCCGCATGCCTTCCCTCTCCAAAGAGATATTCGAGTGCTTCGGCGCCATCGCGCGCTACGGCAACCTTGTTGAGGAGATTGCTTTTCTTGAGCGCCCGAAGCGTCAGCGCTTCGTCATCTGGATTGTCCTCGACCAGGAGGATTTCTTTCTCGGATGAACTCATGAATCCATTCTCATTTAAGTTGTTATCGAGGGCCCAACAAAAGCGGCCTGCCTGGCTCACAAGGTGAAATAAAAAGTTGCGCCGTGATCGACCTCCGCCTCGGCCCAGATGCGCCCGCCATGCCGGTGGATAATGCGCTGAACGGTTGCCAGACCGATTCCGGTCCCTTCGAATTCATTGCTGCGGTGCAAACGTTGAAAGGCGCCAAACAGCCGCCCGGCATGGGCCATGTCAAACCCAGCGCCGTTATCGCGCACAAAGTAGATCCGCGGCGCCGTAGCTCTCGCAGTGACGCCTATCTCGATGCGTGTAACCGGCCGGTGGCGCGTGAACTTGAGCGCATTGCCAAGCAAGTTCTCAAGCGCGATCGCCAGAAGGTGCGTATCCGCTTCGACGTAAACGCCTTCCTCAATGCTCCACTCGATCACGCGTCCAGCCTGAGTTTGGACGAGCCGGCCGGCAATCTCTCGGACCAAGCGCGAAAAATCTGCCCGGTCGCGACGCAGTTCGGAGCGGCTTACCCGCGACAGCGCCAAAAGATCATCGATGAGGTGTCCCATCCGCTTTGCCGCCGCGCACACACGTTCAAGATGCTGTTTGCCTTCTTCATCGAGCCGCTCGCCATAGTCCTCGAGAACCGCCTGGCTGAATCCGGCAATACTGCGCAGCGGGGAACGCAGATCGTGGGCGACCGAGTAACTGAACGATTCGAGCTCGCGGTTGGCAAGCTCCGCGGTTTCTCGAGCGTGTGAAAGAGCCTGTTCAGCGCGTTTGCGCTCCGTGATATCGCGGATGGCGCTTGAGACCAGCATTCCTTCCTCTGTCTTTAGCGGACTCAGAGTGATCTCGATAGGAAATTCCGTACCATCTTTGCGCAGACCATAAAGCTCCAGGCTCGAGCCCATTGCGCGGACCTTGGGACTGGTGAAAAAACTGTCGCGATGACCGTCGTGACGCTTGCGAAATCGCTCTGGCATGAGCAGTTCAACCGGCTGCCCGACAAGCTCCTTTCGACCATACCCAAAAAGATACTCGGTCTGCGCATTGACGATTTGAATTCGGCCCGCTTTGTTCACAATGACCATCGCATCCGGCGCGGCCTCGAGCAGGTCGCGGAATTTGCGTTCGGCGTGCGTGCGCGCGGTGATATCGCGAATAGCACTGGCGACGAAAAGCCCGTCTTCTGTTTCCAGTGGGCTCAGGCTGATTTCGACCGGAAATTCGGTTCCGTCCCTGCGCAGACCATAAAGCTCCAGGCTCGAGCCCATAGGACGCGCTTTGGAGTCTTGAAAATAGCGCAAGCGGTGATCCGAATGGCGGCCTCGAAAACGTTCGGGGATGAGCTTCTCAACGCTTTTTCCGACGAGTTCATCGCGCAAGTAACCAAACAGCTTCTCGGTCTGCGCATTGACAAGGACAATGGTGCCTTCACGATTCGCGAGGACGATCGCGTCTGGTGCCGCCTCGAGAAATCCGTGAAACTTGCTCGTATGCTCTGTCATGCCTGCCTCGTGAGCTGCTGGCGTGCAAATTGAGGCCGCATTATGCCGCAGGGGCAGGCGCCGGAGCCATGGCTATTCGCTCAGCCGGTTGGCAGCCCGACGGCGAGGGCCAAAACTCGCCAGCGAAAATAACTGGTTTGCGGCCTTGGATGTCAAGTCATCCATCGAATGGGAGGTGGTTTGGCCGTCCCCGATGGGCATTGACCGCGCGGCTCCGCCGAAGCAGCGGACGGCCAAGGAGCTTAGCCAGCTCGACGGCAGGCAAGACGCTGACGGAAAGCAGTACGACGATATGCCGGCCCCGGTTCAGAAGCCGCTTAGACGGTAAAGCAGCTACGCGCAGAACACGAGCTGATCCGCAAGCAGCCAGAGGCCATGGGCCTGGAAATTCCGTTACACGTCATCCGGGCTGAATCCGTTGAGCAGTTTGTCAACTCGCTGCGCGAACATGCAAATCGCGAGATGATGACGCTTTATCCGGCTACCCAGATCCTCCCCAAGGCATCTTGCCTGATATAGTGGACCGCCAAGGAACCTGCATGACACAAGCCGGTCGTATTTTGGTCGTCGACGATGAAGCCAATGCTCGCTCTGCTTTGGCAGAGTTCCTACGGGACGAGGGATATATCGTCGAGACCGCGGCAGACGGATTTAAGGCGCTGCCCAAGCTCGACGAGTTTTCACCCGATGCCATCGTCACCGATCTCAAAATGCCGGGGCTTGACGGTCTTGGGCTGATGCGCAAGGCACTGGAACAAGACCCCGAGCGTTCGGTCATCATGATGACATCTGTGGGGGCAGTGGATTCTGCCGTCGCGGCGATGCGCGCGGGTGCCGCCGATTATCTGACCAAGCCTCTTAACCTCGATGAGCTGCTGCTTTCCATTGAACGCGCCATCGAGCGCCGCCGGCTCAGGCAAGAAGCCGGCCAGCTGCGCCATCGCCTGGCGCAGCGCCATCGCCTGCCGAACCTAATCGGCGCGAGCCAACCGATGCAGGCGGTCTTCGATACGGTGCTGCAGGTGGCGCCTTCTCGCGCCACTGTGCTTATCACCGGAGAGAGTGGAACCGGCAAGGAGCTTATCGCCGCAGCGCTTCACGAACACAGTCCACGGGCTGCTAAGCCCTTTGTCAAGCTGCACTGCGCGGCGCTTTCCGAGACGCTGCTTGAAAGCGAGCTGTTCGGGCATGAGCGCGGTGCGTTTACCGGAGCCGTCAACCGCCGCGATGGCCGCTTTCAACAAGCGGATCGCGGGACGCTGTTTCTCGATGAGATTGGTGAGATCTCGCCGACCATACAAGTAAAGCTTCTGCGCTTTTTGCAGGAACACGAGTTCGAGCGAGTCGGCGCCAACCAGACTACCAAGGTCGATGTGCGGATCATCGCGGCGACCAATCGCAATCTGCGTGAACGGGTCAAGCAGGGCCACTTTCGCGAGGATCTTTTTTACCGGCTCAACGTCGTAGCCATCGAGATGCCGCCATTGCGCACGCGGTCCTCGGATATCGGCCTTTTGGCGCAGTATTTTTTGGCCCGCTACGCCAAAGAAAACGCCAAACCTATCTCGGGACTTACCGATAGCGCCCTTGACAAGCTGCTGCGATATCCGTGGCCGGGCAACGTGCGCGAGCTTGAAAATGCCATCGAGCGCGCCGTGGTCATTTGCCGCGGCGAGATGATTTGTAGTGAAGACCTGGCATTGACCAATGCCGAAGAAAGCGGCAAGGCGCAGGCTGCACAGGACTATCCGCCGGTGCCGGGGGCCAGCCTCGCCGCGGTTGAACGTTTCGCCATTCTCAAGACGCTTGAGTACGTTGGCGGCTCGACCAGCAAAGCTGCCGAGATCCTCGGCATCTCGCCACGAAAAATTCAGTACAAGCTGCAAGCGTATCTGAAGCCGGCGGAGGCGACGGATGATTTCGGAGACCGTCAGGACTGACCGCACGCCGATTGGCAATTTGACACCGCCTTCGCTCCTCGTTCCCCCTTGCCTTCTGTGAGCAGTGGACCGGATGAAAGGGACGTCTGGTACTGCCTTTGCAAGACAGTCAGGAATGGACCAAAAAATTCCTGACTACGTATCTGCCAGCGACGCGAGTGCGACGATCAAATCCGGCGATCGGGTCTTTATCCACTCGGTCGCGGCGGCGCCGCAGGTGCTCATCGCAGCGATGACTGCGAACGCGGCGACTCTTCGCAACATAGAGATTGTTCACCTGCACACCGAAGGCACTGCCCCATATGCAGCCCCTGAGTACGCGCAGAGTTTTCGTACCAACGCACTTTTTGTAGGTGAGAACGTGCGCGCGGCAGTCAATGCATGCCGCGCCGACTATGTGCCGGTCTTCTTAAGTGAAGTGCCGCGCCTGTTTCGCAAAGATATTTTGCCGATCGACGTCGCCCTGATTCAAGTGTCACCGCCCGATCGCCACGGTTTCTGTTCGTTGGGGGTTTCCGTGGACGTGACACTGGCCGCTGTGCAGACGGCGCGGCGGATCATCGCGCAGGTCAATCCATTGATGCCCCGCACCTATGGGGACGGACTTATCCATATAAGTCGGCTGCACGCGATGGTCGATTGCGTGCAGCCGATTCCCGAGAGAATCGTGCGAGAACCCGGCGAAATTGAACAAGCCATTGCCAAGCATTGCGCGGCGCTTATCGAAGATGGTTCCACGTTGCAGATGGGAATCGGAAAGATTCCAGACGCGGTGCTGTCGGCGCTGAAAAATCATCGCCGGCTCGGCGTACACACCGAGATGTTCTCGGACGGTGTCATCGATCTTGTCCAGGGCGGCGTCATCACCGGCGAAGAAAAAGCCATTGAGCCCGGACGCCTCGTCGCCGGTTTCATTCATGGAACGCGGCGGCTGTACGACTTTGTCCATGAAAATCCGATCGTGCATCTGCACGACATAAGCTACGTGAACGATACCTCGGTGATTCGCAAAAACCCCAAGGTCGTCGCCATCAACAGCGCCATCGAAGTGGATCTGACCGGCCAGGTGTGCGCTGACTCCGTCGGCAGCCGACAATACTCTGGTGTCGGCGGACAAATGGATTTCATTCGCGGCGCAGCCTTGTCAGAAGGCGGCAAGCCGATCATCGCGCTGCCATCGCAAAGTCACAAAGGTCAGTCGCGCATCGTGCCCTGGTTGCGATCCGGCGCCGGCGTAACGACGACCCGTGCGCACGTTCATTACGTTGTCACCGAATATGGAGTGGCAAATCTATACGGCAAGAATCTGCGCCAGCGTGCTCGATCACTTATCAAGATCGCGCACCCAGATCATCGGGCCGAACTGGACCAGGCCGCCTTTGCGCGATTCGGCAATGAGTAGGGCGCAGATTTTTCGCTTCGCGCACGACGGGTGCAAAGTTTGCGCGGATTTCATGGCCAAACGTAGCAGCCTCTCTAGTTTTGCGCGGCGCGCGTCTTGCAGCCATGCAGATTCATGAATCAATCAAACAAGAGCATTCTCGCAGGAGTTGACTTCAGCCCTGGTTCAGAGCGCGCATTGGAAGCTGCCGTCGATCTGGCCAAGCGGTTGGATACCACTCTGCACGTCGTACACATCTTTGAACCGCTCGCCGCGATCAAGATGCAGGAGCTGCAAAGCTACATCGATGTCGCGGCCCGCCTTCAGGAGGAGCGGCTGCGGCACCGCAATTACTGCACGGAGCTGTGCGAGCGCGTGATCAAAGGTCGTGTTCCCTATGAAGTTCATACCACCGATGGGATGGTGCTGGATGGTCTTATCGAGACCGTGCGGGACCTAAAACCGGATCTGGTGGTGGTTGGCAGTCATGGACGTGGCGCTTTTCTGCAGGTGCTCATGGGCAGCGTCTCAAGCGCGCTGTGCCGTCACTGTCCCGTGCCTGTCGTCGTGGTGCCGCCGGAAAAGTAAGCCGCCGCCAGCTTGGCTTCGTGAAACTGCCGCCCCTTTGCTCGGAGCGCTCGGATTGAGGGTGGCGGCCTATCTGCTCGTCACAGAGCTTGTGAACCGCGCCTTCGTTCGCGATGGGCTGTAGGGGGACCAGCTAGCGGGGATACGTTCACAATTTCTTGGCTGGCCCCTCTGGATGCGCAGCCCCCTGGCCCGAAGCTAGAGGTGTCCAAGTTTTGGCCCATCTTACAACGCGCTTTTCATCAGTTTTCAGTCATTTTCCCAATTTAGATAGAATTCCGTTCTGGCTATTTTGCTCTCGCTTGAGCGCACGAATTCTGGAACGCACTATTGCGATTTTCCGTCGGGGAGACCTAGCGACATTCTTGCCCGGCAAGCGACCGCGTATGGCTTGCGGGCAATCGAGCATGATAGCCTCTCGCTCGAGCACAGCTCAGGCGTGGAAGATAGGCGCGAGGTTTTGCGCGAGGTCTTCAGCGGTAAGGCTTGTGTAGTCCTTATCCAGGCAGGCTATCGTGCGTTTCAGGACCCGTTCGCTGGCCAAGCTGCGCAGCATGCCGAGAAAATCGGGGCTGGCGATCATGATGAGCTGCTCGTAAGCATCCTGATTCAAGTTCGTCAGAAGTTCTTGGGTGAGCTGCCGCGCGAAGTGTTCATGTTCGACCTCCTTGGCGGGTAGCCTGGGCTCCATGCCTGATCGACTGCCGTGACCGGGGTGCGGCCCCACTCTCGACTGCATGACGCGGCCAGGCCGATCGGTCACTAAATCATGGTTCTTGGCGCGGCTCTCCGGATGTTCCCATTCCCTGATCGTCTCAAGAGGGCGACCGAATCCAGCGTACTGAAACAGCCGAGCGCGCGAGGCGCCAGCGACCAGAATCCAAATAGGAGCGTAGTACTTTATATTCATCATCTCTTTCCGGCTGCCGAAATGGAAGGGGCGATTCAGAGTCGAGCAATCTGTATGCCAGCAAAGGCTGGAATCCGGCGAACTGCTATCGCCAAAAATGCGCAATCCTTGCGAACGAGTGGCACGGAAGTTGCTTTGTTTACCGCATCAGAACGATTTCGGACCTAGGGTGAGGATCATGAACGCTGCCATTTCTGTCGAGCTGCTCGAAAAAATGAATGCCTACTTTCGCGCTGCCAACTATCTGTCGGTCGGGCAGATCTATCTGTACGCCAATCCGCTTCTGCGCGAGCCGCTATCCATCGAACACGTAAAGCCGCGCCTGCTTGGACACTGGGGTACCACGCCGGGTCTGAACTTCATCTACGTACATCTGAACCGCATCATTAAAGAGCACGATCTCAACGTCATCTACATCGCCGGCCCCGGTCATGGCGGCCCCGGAATCGTCGCCAATACCTACCTTGAAGGAACATACAGCGAGTTTTATCCGAGCATCAGCAAAGACGAGGAGGGCCTGGCCCGGCTGTTCAAGCAGTTCTCATTTCCCGGGGGCATTCCCAGTCATGTGGCCCCGGAGACGCCGGGATCGATTCATGAAGGCGGCGAGCTTGGCTATGCGCTGTCGCACGCCTTCGGCGCGGCCTTCGACAATCCCGACCTGCTCGTAGCTTGCGTGGTCGGCGACGGGGAAGCCGAGACCGGACCTTTGGCCACAAGCTGGCACGGCAACAAGTTTTTAAATCCGGTACACGACGGTGCAGTGCTGCCCATCCTGCACTTAAACGGCTACAAAATCGCCAACCCGACCGTGCTTTCACGCATCAGTCATGAGGAGCTCGAGGCGCTGTTTCGCGGCTACGGCTATACGCCCTACTTCGTCGAAGGCGACGAACCGATGCGCATGCACGCACTGATGGCCAAGACCCTGGATCGTGCCGTTGCCGAGATTCGGCGCATTCAAGAAACCGCGCGCAGCCAAGGCTTTACCGAGAGGCCGCGCTGGCCGATGATCGTCTTGCGAACGCCCAAGGGCTGGACCGGTCCCAAGGAAGTCGACGGACTGCCGACCGAGGGAACGTGGCGCTCACATCAGGTTCCGCTCGCCGAGCTTGCCAAAAAGCCCGCACACCTGTTGCAGCTCGAACAGTGGATGAGAAGCTACCGTCCCGAGGAACTATTCGATGCCCAGGGCAAACTGCGTCCGGAGCTCGCGGAGCTTGCGCCCAAAGGCGCGCGCCGAATGGGCGCCAATCCGCACGGCAACGGCGGTCTGCTGCTGCGCGACTTGCGCCTGCCCGATTTTCGCCGCTACGCCGTATCGGTGACCACACCCGGCGGCAGCCAGGCCGAAGCCACGCGCATCCTTGGCCAGTACCTGCGCGATGTCATGGACAAAAGCGCCGACAGCCGCAACTTTCGCGTCTTTGGTCCGGACGAAACCGCGTCAAATCGACTGGGCGCGCTTTATCAATCCACCGCCAACGTTACCACCGCCAGCATTACGGACACCGATGAACACCAATCCCCCGATGGCCGCGTCATGGAGGTGCTTAGCGAGCATCAATGTCAAGGGTGGCTCGAAGGCTATCTGCTGACCGGGCGGCATGGGCTGTTTAGCTGCTATGAGGCCTTCATTCACATCATCGATTCGATGTTCAACCAGCACGCCAAGTGGCTAAAAACCGTGCGACAGATTCCTTGGCGGCGGCCTATCGCCTCGCTGAATTACCTGCTCACCAGCCACGTGTGGCGCCAGGACCATAACGGCTTTTCCCACCAGGATCCGGGCTTTATCGATCACGTGGTCAACAAGAAAGCCGATGTCATCCGGGTCTATCTGCCGCCGGATGCCAATACGCTGCTTTCCGTCGCCGATCACTGTCTGCATAGCCGCAACTACATCAACGTGATCGTCGCCGGCAAACAGCCGGCCCCGCAGTGGCTGGACATGGAATCGGCGGTGCGGCATGCGGGAATTGGCATCGGAATCTGGCAGTGGGCCAGCAATGACATGGGCTGCGATCCGGACGTGGTGATGGCCTGCGCTGGTGATGTACCAACCCTGGAGACCCTCGCCGCGGTCATGCTGCTGCGCCGCGCGATTTCGGATTTGAAGATCCGGGTCGTCAACG
This sequence comes from uncultured Myxococcales bacterium, assembly GCA_964460115.1. Classification (GTDB taxonomy): domain Bacteria; phylum Myxococcota_A; class Polyangia; order Palsa-1104; family JAEUJZ01; genus JAEUJZ01. The sequence goes on along the minus strand of CAYWPR010000068.1, from coordinate 16,526 downwards.
TCGTGGATCTGATGAAGCTGCAGCCGCCGAGCCAGCACCCGCACGGCATGAGCGATCAGGAATTCGATGCGATGTTCACCCGCGACAAGCCGATCATCTTTGCGTATCATGGCTATCCCTGGTTGATTCATCGGCTGGCCTATCGACGGACCAATCACGCCAACTTGCATGTTCGTGGATATAAGGAGGAGGGCACCACGACCACTCCTTTTGATATGGCCGTACTTAATGAAATCGATCGCTTTCATCTGGCGCTCGACGTCATCGATCGCGTTCCGCGGCTGGGCTCGCAGGTCGCCTATATCCGTCAGGAGCTGCGCGAGCGCCTGTTCGACCACCATCGCTACATCCGGCAGCACGGCGAAGACATGCCCGAGATTCTGAACTGGAAATGGCAGTCGCCAACGACTGCGCAGGAAGCGAACCACACCGGATGATGTCCGGAAAGATCGAGCGCATCGGCCAGCCGAGCGCCGTTTGGTCCCTGACCGCCAAAGACGGTGTATGCAAAAGTCGCAAGGCAACGGGCCTTTCCTAAGGTGCCGCAGTATTCCTGCTTCGACACCGCCGTTCATCGCAACCTTCCTCGGGTTGCTGCGCTTCTGCCCGTGCCGCGGCGCCCCCCATCCGCAGAAATTGCCACCGCTCCTGGCATCGTGCCCATAGCTCTCTCCGCATAGAGACAGCGCGCATGATTTGCGGTCTCGCGCAAGCTCTGCGCAAAACTTGCGCGAAGAAGCGTCTTAGTGGCGCGGTCCTACGCCTTAAGAGCTGGCAGGCCTTTTGCTTTTAGATGGACATATTCATCCATGTGCCCCCACTGCAACAATCCTGTTCCGCCGAGCAGCGCGTACGAGCCTTACTGTTGTTTTGGATGCCAGACCGCGCATTCCCTTTTGCGCGCGGCCGGACTCGAGCGTTTCTACACGCTGCGTGGTGAACAGCGGCTAACCGCCGTCGGAGCGCGCTTGAATGGACTGCCCCGTGCGCCTCGGCTGTGGCTGCTGCCCCTGCGCACGCAGGCCGAGTCAGCACAGGGTGAGCTCGTCCGTCTTTTCCTCGATATTCAGGGGCTGTCGTGCGTCGCCTGTGTCTGGTTGCTCGAGCGGCTGTTTTTGCAAAAGCCAGGTGCGGTGTCCCTGACCATCAACTCCGGAGTCGGCCGCATGGAGCTGTGCTACCGCCGCGGTAGCAACGCGGTCGAGACGTTCCTCGACGATGCGGAGGCGCTTGGCTATCGCGCCGGGCCGCCGCGCAAGCAGTCAGATGCACCGCTTGACGATCTGCTGCTGCGCTTCGGTTTGTGCGCAGCACTGGCCATGAACAGCATGATCATCGCGTTCTCGCAGTACTTTGGGCTGTCAGCCGCAACCGACGGACGGCTATTTCGGCTGTTTTCCGCAGGCAGCCTGATCCTGGCCACGGCCTGCGTACTGCTCGGGGGATCCGTCTTTTTCCGTAGCGCGATGCTGTCGCTGCGCCGCGGCGTGTTGCACATGGATGTTCCCATCGTGCTCGGCATTGCCTTGAGCTACATCGGTAGCCTCTGGTCCTTTGTCTACACCAACGGTCGCGCGACCTACTTCGATACCTTGTGCGTGTTCATCACCCTGATGCTGCTCGGCCGGCTCTTGCAGCGCCGGCTGGCCAGCCAACACCGCCGCATTCTGCTCAGCGATGACGGCGTCGACGGGCTGCTTTTCCGCACGATAGATGAAGCGGGCCGTCTGAAGCTTTTGCCGGCGACGGCGATCACCCCCCATCAGATTTGGCTGTGCGCGCCCGGGGAGCTTTTGCCGGTACGCGCCGAGCTGCTCGACGACCGCGCAAGTTTCTCGCTGGGCTGGATCAATGGCGAATCCGCTCCCACGGTTTTTTGTAGCGGCCAGTCTATTCCGGCAGGCGCACACAATCAGTCGCAGCAAGCGGTGCAGGTGCGCGCGCTGGAACCCTTTAGCGCCTCGCTGCTGTGCGAGCTGCTCGTCCAGGGGCAGCCGCCCGGCGATGCCGATGCCGAGCCAGAACGACGACGCGACTTCTTCGATCTGCTGAGCCGCTTTTATGTCGCCGCGGTGCTGGGGCTTTCGACGCTGGGGTTTTTGTTGTGGTTGCCTGCAGGCCTCTTTCGCGCGCTGGAAGTGACGGTGGCCATTCTGGTCGTCACCTGCCCGTGCGCGCTGGGGGTGGCTACACCGCTTGCCTATGAGCTCGTGCAGGCTCGCCTGCGCCGGCGCGGGTTATTCGTGCGGCAGGTTTCTTTTCTGGATCGCGCTCTGTCCGTTCGCAAGGTGCTGTTCGACAAAACCGGTACGCTGACGATGGGCGAGCTTTCACTTTGCGCACCCGAGCAACTGCGCACGCTGCCGGCCAAGTTGCGAGACGTGCTTTATCAAATGGTGGCACGCTCGAACCATCCGCTGAGCCGCGCGTTTTTGCGAGCGCTTTCGACCGCCGCGCCGCCCGCGCTCGATCCTTCGCTGGTAGTCTTAGAGGAGGCCGGTCTAGGTCTGCGGTTATGCAGCGCTGGCCACGAATACCGTCTGGGACGGCCGAGCTACGCCCTGCCGGGCTGTTCGGGAAAAACCACTGCGGAGGCGAGCGCCGTGGCGGTCTTCAGCAGGGATGGCGCACCGCTCGCGCGCTTTGACTTCAGCGAAGAGTTCTGTCCGGATACCCACGCCGAGGTAGAAGGACTCAGGAAGGCAGGCTTGCAGGTCTACATGCTTTCAGGAGACGCGCCTTGCAAAGTCGCTGACAGCGCGCGGCGGCTGGGCATTTCCAAAGAGCACGCATACGGCGGCTTAAGCCCCCAGGAAAAAGCCCGGCTGGTTCGCCGCATTGACGGCGGCATGCATGATACGCTAATGATCGGCGACGGGGTCAATGACGCCCTGGCTTTCGCCGCAGCGGCTTGCGCCGGCACGCCGGCCGTGGATCGTCCGACGCTGCCCGCCCGCGCCGACTTCTATTTCATGGGAAATGGACTCGGGCCTATCACCGCTGCGCTGGCACTGGCTCACCAAACTCGGGCCGTTATCCGACGCAACCTAGGACTGGCGGCGCTGTATAACGGGATGGTCCTGGCGCTGTGCTTTGCTGGCCTGATGACGCCCCTGCGCTGCGCGCTGGCCATGCCGCTAAGCTCACTTTTGATCCTGATTGCTACGGTACGTTCCTTGCGAGAGCGTCCTGTTCGAGAAGAGACGCTGCCCGCGGCCATCGCATCGCTGTCTCTGACCTCGCACGATCTTGTGAGAACCCAAGCATGAATGCCATCTTTCTGACCCTGTTTGTAAGCCTGGTGCTGATCATCGCAGCCGGGTTGCTTTTCGGATTCCTGTTTCGAGAGGGCACACACGAGCACGCCGACCGGCTGGCGCTCTTACCTCTCGAGGACGACTGCGCAGACTTTAAAAAGGGAAACTCCTGATGCGGGAAGTACAAATCACCTATGACGATGCCTCAGTCCGGCGCTTCCTGCTGGCCTCGGTACTTTGGGGCCTTGTTGGCATGCTTATCGGTCTTTTTGTGGCCTCGCAACTCGCCTTTCATCAGCTAAATCTGGCGCCATGGCTGAGCTTCGGAAGACTGCGGCCCCTGCACACAAATGCCGTCATCTTCGCCTTTGTCGGCAACATGCTATTCGCCGGCATCTACTACTCGACCCAGCGGCTGTGCAAGGCGCGCATGTGGAGCGATGTTTTGTCATCGCTGCACTTCTGGGGCTGGCAGCTTATCATCGTCGGCGCGGCGGTGAGTCTGCCGCTCGGCTACACCCAGTCCAAAGAGTACGCGGAGCTCGAGTGGCCGCTCGATATCGCGATTGCCGCGATCTGGGTGATTTTCGCGGTGAACTTTTTTCTGACGCTGAAAAACCGACGCGAACGGCACCTCTTCGTCGCTCTATGGTTCTACATCGCAACCATCATAACCGTCGGAATCCTCCATGTGATCAACAGTTTGGCACTGCCTCTTGGCCGCGGGCTTAAGAGTTATTCTCTTTACTCTGGGGTACAGGATGCACTGGTGCAGTGGTGGTACGGACACAACGCCGTCGCCTTCTTCTTAACGACGCCCGTTCTTGGCATCATGTACTACTTTCTGCCCAAGGCGGCCGAGCGCCCGGTTTACTCGTATCGCCTTTCCATCGTGCACTTCTGGGCTCTGATCTTCATGTACATCTGGGCCGGTCCGCACCACCTGCTGTACACCGCACTGCCCGACTGGGCGCAGTCGATGGGTATGCTATTCTCGCTGATGCTGTGGGCGCCTTCGTGGGGCGGTATGATCAACGGCTTGCTGACGTTGCGCGGGTCCTGGCACAAGCTGCGCCAGGACCCGGTGCTCAAGTTCTTTATCGCCGGCGTAACCTTCTACGGCATGGCCACGTTCGAAGGACCGCTCTTGTCGATAAAAAGTGTCTCCGGACTGGCACACTACACCGACTGGATCATTGGACACGTCCATACCGGAGCGCTTGGCTGGAATGGCTTCATGGCCGCCGGGCTATTCTACTTCCTTGTGCCACGGCTGTGGGGTCGTAAACTGCACAGCCTGGCCGCTGCCGATTTCCACTTCTGGATTGGCACGATGGGAATTCTTCTTTACACGGTTTCCATGTGGGTCAGCGGCATCACCCAGGGACTGATGTGGCGCGCAACCACCGACGATGGTGCCTTGCTGTATCCCAACTTCGTCGAGACCCTAGTAGCCATCCGGCCGCTGTACATCACACGCATGGTCGGCGGTTGTCTTTACATCCTCGGCTTCATCCTGATGATCTGGAATCTGTATAAGACCATCTCTACCGGCGTGCCGGTTCAGACGACCGTGACCGCCGTCGAGCCGGAAGCCGCACCGCGTGGCGAGTTGTCTTGGAAACGCATCATTTTTTCCCGTCCTCTATTCCTGTGCACGGCGGCGCTGCTGCTGGCGACGGCCTTCGCGCTGGTTGATTCCATCACCACCAGCGCCTTGATCCTAACCGGAATGATCGCACTTTTCGTTGTCACTTGGCTGTCTTTTGTGCTCTTACGAGATGAAGATGGTCGCCTGCAATTCCATCGCATCCTCGAGGGGCGATCGCTCGTGTTTACCGCTTTAGTGCTCATCGCCGTGCTCATCGGCGGCGTTGCTGAGCTTTTGCCAACCATCCTGGTGGACCGGGCCGTTCCCAAGTCCGGTCCCATCGCCACGCCCTATCGGCCGCTCGAACTGCACGGCCGCGACATCTATGTCCGCGAGGGCTGCTACTTATGTCACTCGCAGATGGTGCGTCCGTTCCGCAGCGAAAAGCTACGCTACGGCGATCCTAGTACGGCCGGCGAGTTCATCTACGATCACCCCTTCCAGTGGGGCAGCAAGCGCACCGGCCCCGACCTGCACCGTGTCGGCGGCAAGTATTCGAACCTGTGGCACTATCAGCACCTTGTCGATCCGCGCACGACCTCGCCCGGCTCGAACATGCCGTCGTATGCCTTCCTGGCCGAGCGCAAGCTCGATCTAGGCGATACCGCGGTGAAGCTGTCCGCCATGAAGACCCTGGGAGTCCCATATCGCCCGCAGGACATCGCCGGCGGCAATGATGAGCTTGCGCAAAGCGCCCGCGCCATCGCTGCCGAGCTGAACCAGCAAGGTGCGCAGGTCGCCTGGGACTCAGAGCTCGTGGCGCTAATTGCTTATCTGCAGCGGCTGGGCAAGCACCCAGCAACAACGAAGTGAGGGACTGGATCATGTATCAGGAATTCTTTTTGCAAAAGGGCATACTCATCCTGCCCATCGTCGCCATGTTGTCGTTCGTCCTGTCGTTCATGGCGATTCTGGTATGGTCCCTGCGTCCGACGCGAGCACCTCAGCATGAAGAACTCAGCCGACTACCGCTCGATGGCGGCACGGATTGCGAGGAACGGCGATGACCCTCAACACGGACACAAGCCCCGGCATGGCGGCCGATGTGAAGACCGATCATGACTACGACGGCATTCAGGAGTTTGACAATCCCCTGCCGCGCTGGTGGCTGAGCACCTTTTATGGGGCGATCCTTTTTTCGGTCGGTTACTGGTTTTACTATCACACGCTTTTGGTTGGCGAGCTGCCGACGGACAGCTATAAGCGCGAGCTCGAGACCGCTGACAAGCTTCAGGCCGCCGCCGAGCTTCTAGCTGTCACCGAGCAGCAACTTCTGACTCTGTCACACGACCAGGAAACCGTGCAGCGTGGCGCCATCGTGTTCAAACAGAACTGCGTGGCCTGCCACGGCGAGCGCGGACAGGGAATCATCGGACCAAACCTGACCGACGCCTATTGGTTGCACGGCAGCCAAGCAAAGCAGATCTACAACACCGTCAGCAACGGCATTCTGGAAAAAGGAATGCCATCCTGGCGTCCGGTGCTGGGCCCAAACAAGATCAAGGACGCCACCGCGTTCGTGCTGAGCTTGAGGGGTAAAAATGAACCGGGCAAGCCGCCGCAAGGGGTTTCGGAAAGCGGCCAGCCTGCTCCGCAGTGAAATCGCAGGAAACAGATGTCAAGGACACAACCAAACCTCGATCGCCTGCACATCCTCGATGAAGATGGCGGTCGCCATTATATTTATCCGGCGGATGTCCATGGGCGCTACGCGCGCGTTCGGCCTTGGCTGTTCCTTCTACTCATCGCCATCTATATCAGCATGCCCTGGATTTCCATTGGTGGGCACCCGGCCGTGTTCTTAGACCTCGCGGCACGGCGTTTCTTTCTTTTTGGTCGGACGTTTAATGCCCAGGATGTGTATCTGGTCTTCTTTCTGCTGACTGGGATCGGCTTTCTGCTAATCGTACTGGCGGCGCTATTCGGTCGGCTGTGGTGCGGCTGGGCCTGTCCGCAAACAGTCTTCTTGGAGGGCCTGTATCGCCGGATCGAACGCTTCATCGAAGGCCCCGCGGCAAGCAGACGGGCCCTGGCCAGGGGACCTTTTACCATCGACAAGTTGCTCCGCAAAGCAGCCAAGCATGGTATTTTTGCGGCGCTATCCTTTGTTCTGGCCCACCTGTTTCTGGCTTACTTTGTCTCCACGAAAAAGCTGCTGGCTATGATCGCGGACGGACCCTTGTCGCATTTTTCGACCTTTCTGTGGGGTATCGGACTTACCGTATTGCTTTACGTGAATTTTTTTTGGTTCCGCGAGCAGACGTGTCTCATCGTCTGTCCGTATGGGCGCTTGCAGTCAGTCATGCAGGACCCCGACACCATCAACGTCGGCTACGACGAAAAGCGCGGCGAGCCCCGCGGCAAGCTGCAAACCGCAGGCGCTGGAGACTGTCTGGACTGCCGGCGCTGCGTCGCCGTCTGCCCAACCGGAATCGACATTCGCAACGGACTGCAGATGGACTGCATCGGTTGCACCGCCTGCATCGACGCCTGTGATGAGATCATGGGCAAGGTGGGACGCCCCCGCGGACTCGTCCGTTATGACTCCGAGCGGGCCTTAAAAAATGGCGAGCGCCACTTCCTGCGCCCGCGTCTGTTCATCTATACGCTGCTCGGCGCTATCGGCCTGGCTGTATCCGTCCTGGTGTGGGCGCGGCACGTACCGTTCGAAGCCAATGTCCTGCACGGTCGCGGCGCACCCTATGTTCTCGACGGCGGTCTATTGCGCAATCAGGTCCTTATTCACCTCATCAACAAAAACGCCGGTCCATCAGAGCTCAGTATCGAGGCACTGTCCGCTGGACAGCCCGACGGCCTGCCCCTGCAATTCATCATTCCGCAGCCCCGCGTGACGCTCGGGTCGCTCGAGAGTCTAGAAGTTCCCATCCTCATCTCCCTGCCGCGTGATTCTTATCGAAAAGGAATGCACGCGCTGTTGCAAATTCGCGACAGCGCTTCTCAGCGCGTGTGTTTGCTGCAAGTGCCGCTACAAGGTCCTCTCTCATCGCCAGGAGCCCGTAATCTATGAGCCCCTTGCCGCCTGCTTATGCCCATGTCCTCAGTCTGGGAATTCTGTGGACCAGTGTCCACTGCGCTTCCATGTGTGGCCCGCTGCTTTGCGGACTGCATATCGGCGGCGCTCGCCCCGACGTGGGCGCCAGCGCAGCCCGTGGGCTCGGCAGCGTGCTAATCTATCAGGTCGGGCGTGGGCTAACCTATGCCTGGCTGGGTGGGCTCGCGGGTCTTATTGGCGCCGAGCTGAAACAAGTCTTCACCGCGGCGGGCAGCGTTTTATCTCTGCTGTTCGGTGCGGCGCTGATTTACTCGACGATTCTTAGACGCACAACGCTGATCAAGCTGCGGCGCCGTCCTGACAAAACCCTGGTCAACGTCGCGATCGGGCAAATCCGGGCCTTGCTTTCTCCCTTGCTGCTGAGCACGCATCCTCTGCGCGAGCTGGCGCTGGGTGCACTGCTGGGCTTTCTGCCCTGCATGATCGTGGCCTGGGCGCTGGGGCAGGCGGCGATTACCGGCTCGCCTTTTCACGGAGCCGCCATCATGCTACTTCTAGTCGCGTTAACGACGCCAGGGCTGCTCCTGACGACGCAGCTACCGCGCCTGGGTCGGGTCCTGCCGCCGCGCTGGCGAAGCGGTATGGCCGCCATCCTTCCCGCGGTTTCTGGCCTCTGGCTCCTGCTCATCGGCGGGGCCGGGCTCGCGCTGTGGCCGCACAAGCATCTTTGCTTCACGCTCTTTGACCGTCCGTTGATGATGATGATTTTTTGAAACAGCGATGTCATCAAAGCGCCTTTGCCGGGGTGCTGCTATGGGGATGCCAGCGTCTCCTGGATTTTAAGGGTGCGCGTTTGAAGAATCTCTGCCTTGGACCACGGCGCTTGTCTCTGTCGCATCTCGATGATGCGCACGGCCAATCCGTGGCCAAGAAGCCCAACGCCCGCAAAAGTCCGGTAGGCCCTGCGCCAACCACCAGGACCATAGCCGTCCTGTGCCATAGCATCCTCGATAAGAACCTTGGCTGGATTCACATCCTTGAAGGACTCGATGAGCCGGATGTCGCGCTCCGAAGCAGGTCGACAAGCTGTCCACCTTCGAGGGCGGGAAGGTGCCGGATGGTCAATGCAGTACGAGAATTCCACGCCGAAAAACTGGAAGAGGCGATGCTCGCTGTCGTTACCGAACACCAGCGCGAACCAATCCCTTGGAGCGGCTGATGCGCTTTTACCCCTGGACGTTTCACAATCAATTCAGCGAAGCTCGAGCGTGGCGGCTGAACGAAAAGCCAAGAATTGATCTTGTCTGCAAGAGCAGATTTGTCCGCATACCCTGGCTCGGTAGGCGGACAAAATTTCTGAGTTTCTCGACGGAAGAAACATTATCAGGCTTTAGGTCACGATGGATGATCCCCTTGGCGTGGGCGGCGACAAGGACTGCGCCGATCATTCGCACTAGTCGCAGCACATCTTCAAGGGGCAGGGGGCCGCTAGCTCGTGCCATGTGGGTTGACAGTGTCACCCCGTTTAGGTACTCCATGACGATGTAGGCGGTACCGTCTGCGAGCTGCCCATAATCGGAAATCTGTACGATTCCGGGATGATCGACGATGTTAACGGCCCGGGCTTCGTTGATGAATCGATTGTTGATCTCGGGATTGCGGGCCAGAGTCGAACGCAATACCTTGATCGCCACTTTTCGCTCGATGGCCGTGTGGCGTGCTTCATACACCTCACCCATGCCGCCGCTGCCAAGTTTGCCAACGACACGATAAGGACCAATCTGGTCGAGTGGCTGCATATGTAGATCTTGTAGAATGTTAGTTTGGAATCCTCCGGACCGCGATATGTATTCTTAAGCTCAGATTTTACTGAGGATCTCACCAAAGGTCCTACTTCGCCCGATTTGTCATTCTACGATTCGCTGCTATCTCCGATGAATTCGGCGACGCAATGCTGTTTCTCGCAGCTCAAGCGGTTTCGTAGCCGCAGTAGAGCAACCTCAAAAAGGCCGGACCATTGCAATGGTGGCGTGGCGTATTGCGCGGCTCGATGTACGCGACTTTTTTTCTGAGCCAACCGGCTTAAGCGATTGAACTTTTGCGAATCTTGGCGAAGCGCGTTGGGACGCTGTGTGTGCGCTGCTCGATTCGCCCGATAATCATCCGGAGCATTGCCGATGCTTATCCTCCGCGGAGTCAGTTAGATGTCAGCGACAGAATTCAAGCCAGCCGCTTCTAGTGGCAGTCCGTTGCGTTCGGCGGCGCCAAGCCCGGGGGCAAGCTCGTGACAGACTGCACCAGCAAGTCAGGATGGCGGCGATGCTGGCCAATCGGTGCCTTCACAAGGTGCTAGGGCAGGGCTGGGCGCGGCGATAAGCAAATTGTTCAACAATTTCACAGATTGGAGAGTGCAGCACAAAGGCGAAATCGATCAGGCCGTGGCGGGCAGCCAGGCGCAGAAGATAAAAGGGTTTCTCCTAGACGGCTGAACCGAGGACGAAAACGCGGCGCTAAATGAGCTGCGTGGTCAGCCACCCGAAGCGGTTCGGCGCATCCGCCAGCATTATAAGGAACTGACCGGGCATGATTTAGAGGCCGACTTCAAAAAATACTGCCATAGCGCCCAGTTTCAGGAAGCGCTGGCGCTGATCTGGCCGACCATGGGCATCGAAGAGCGTATTCAAGCAAGCATCCGCCAGGGCTGGTTCTGGAACAGCTTGGCCAGCGAGTCTGTCTTGGACATCATCAATCACGCCAGCGACAACTAGCGACCGCAGGCATCGGCACGGACAACGATGGCCTTGCCGTGGTCGTGCAAAAGACCAAAGAAATGGGTACAAGCAGAGGATCTCGAGCAGGCCAAGCTTCGAGAAAGGGTGATGGAAGCCTACGCCGAAGGGAAGTCCATGGGCGCTGAGGAACGCCAGGCGCTTTTGCAGACGGCCGACAAAAATGAGCAAAACGGAGTGAGATCCCTGCTGAAGGTGAATCGCGATGCTGATGGGAGCATCAAAGAGGATTCCTTTTTGGGGCAACTCTACGGCGATGTCAGCAGCGAGCAGTTTCAGCAAATGGCCGGCACCATGGGGGCAAGTCGCTACGAGCTGGCCAAGCAGCAGATCAATGACTCGATCGGATATTTTAATGATTCCGAGTCAGCCATATACAGCGCGTATCAGCGCAACCTGGGCGGCGCCAATCCAGCCGAAGAAGATCGACTGCATGCGAATCTGAGGGCAGAGACAAAAGGTGCGCAGGCACATCAAAACCAGGATGAACTTGCCACTGCCGATATGTTCAACAGCCGGAACAGCTACCAGATTGCGCTGCATAAACTGACTGAGCAATACAAAGGAATCGATACCGATGAGGCCGGAATCTACGCCACGCTGGTGGGAATGAGCGAATCCGACCGCAAGCGGCTGAAGGAGGAAAAGCCTCCGATCTATAAGACCCTGACCACCTCCCTTCTGCTTACCGGACAAGAGAAGCAGATGGTCGTTGACGCCGTCGAGACTGGGCACCTGCCGTCGCGTGCAGCCATGGATTACGCACTGGGGGGCTTCTTCTCATCTGCTGATGTCAGCATGCTCAAGCAGACCCTCAACGCAATGACACTGGAAGAACGACGAGAACTGCGGCTTGGATACTGGCTGCATAAGCAAGGAAATCCTCCGAAGAGCCCACAGCATATACAGGCGCTTAGGAACTTTGATTCTCGATACGCGCAGATGACGACAAAGCTCAGCAAAGACGAAGTTGTGGACACCCTGGATGCGATGCTGTCCACGCCAGACCTCACCGAGCTTAAAGAGGATGATAAGCGCCGAATGGCGGCGGATATTATGCGCTACCGCATCGCCGAGAAGCAGTCGATGGGTGGCGGTCTGGCGCAAAATTTTACCGATACGGATGCGGTCACCGCAAGCGCGGCGCTGGAATTCGAAGCAGAGTATCAGGCGGCGATCTCGGATGGAAATGTCTCTGCGGAAGAACTGGCGACCCCCGAAGAAATGGCAGAGTTTGTGAATTTGCTAAAAAGGCTCGGCTTGGCTAGCGACCATAAGAATGCTCTCTCCAACTTTCGAAGAAAATTTGCTGACTTCAAAAAGTTTCTAGAAAAAAGAGGCGGGCAGTTAAGTGAATTTGAATCGAAAGCCCGAAAGGTTCACGCGCAGACGCTGCGCGCCCAGAATGCGGAAGCGCAGGTGGAGTTTCAAAAAGAGATTTCCTGCTTACTGGGCGTCGACATCACCGAGCTGTGAGACGACGTATGCTGCTGCCCTTAATCCTAGAGCAGCGCGGTCCGCTGAGCGTGGCATCGGCGTGCCAGGCGCTGGGTCGGAATCCGGCGACCTATCATCGCTGAAAGCGCCCACCGCACGGCCCCAAAGCGCGTACCAGCCCGCGCGCGTTGACTGCTCCGCAGCGGCAGCAAGTGCTCACGGAATTGCACCCCCTGCGCTTCGTGGACCGCACTCCTGCGTATGTAGTAGCGACGCTGCTCGACCCGATCATCTGACGCTACACGCAGACCCTGGCCGCGTAATGACCAGCGAGCCCTTGACGAAGCGGCTGACTGGATTAGCCATCCGTCAGACGTATAGCCGGCCTCGCATCAGCGCTGAGAACGCGTTTAGCGAGTCGCTGTTCAAGCCACTCAAGTATCATTCGGGATACCCCAGGCGTTTCGCCGACTGCGAAGAAGCCAGAGCTTGGTGCGCTGCCTTTTTCGCTTGGTACAACGCCGAGCACAAACACAGAGGTCTGACCTACCTATCGCCCGCACAGGTCCATTTGGGCCAGGCCGCAGCGCACCGAGCAGCTCGCGCGGCCGTGCTGGCCAGTGCCATTGCTCGCCATCCCTAGCGCTTCGTGCGCGAAGTCCCCGTCGTGCCGCAACTTCCCCTGGCCGTGTGGATCCCCCCCAGCCCGGAGCCCTCGTCAGGGGGCCTTCAACCATAGGAGCAACTACAGGAATTTCCCGCTTTCTCGAGTTGCAAAGCTATTGACAGGTTCCGCAGCGACAACGGCTTGAGCTTCCAGAGTCAGCAGGTCAACGATTCTCATCGTACAATCGAACACCTGCCGCGTCCCTGCCGCTTGGCGATACCTTGCCCCAAAACCAATTTTTGTTTCACCTACCCGTTTCGGTGGACCAACTATGAAACTCTTATCAGGGGAAAAGCAGCACGTGTTTGCCAGGCCACGTCCCTTTGACCAGGGTTCCGGTTCCTTCCTCGACAATTGCACCAGAGAGCTCCACCAGGCCGTCTGGCTGGAAGTTGAACTTAAGGTTGATGCTGGAGACGCTGTCCTTGTAGCGATCGTCGTCTACCGTCCGCCGACTTTCTTTCAGCTTCATTGTTCGCTGGAGAGCCGGAGTCGCACTCGGTTTCCCGGATGGACCGATGCTAACGACTACCCAACCTTCATCATTCCACTCCGATGCAAGATAGTGTCCGGCGTTTGAAGAGTTACCCGTTGACACCGATCGCACCAGTACCTCTGCGGGGCCGCCAGGGATCAGGTCTTTGATAGCCAGCTCTGGAAATGTGCGTTGCTCATGATAGTGGCCAGGGTTGATGGGAGCGCTGAAGCGCTCGGGCGCGAACCACCAACCTGCCTGCGTTCGTATCGCCAGGTGATAATTCAGCGATGGGATGGAATCCCCATCATTACAGGACGTGCTGTAGATATGCACGGCCAGATAGGGATCCGCCGCCTTCGCGGCAATTGTCGTGGGCTTCTTGTGGCAATCGAACTGAGATGGGCCTGGAAAATTCCGAGAGGAGCGGCAAGCCGGCTTGGCGACCTTGGCGCAGAATTCCTCGATAGCAGAAAAGGGTCCCGCCATCAGGACTGGAGCGAGAGGATCCACGGTGGCCGCCGCCTTCCTATCCAGATCGATGAGATGCTCACGCACTGTCCGATTCGGATGCGCCTTCAGCGATGCAACGTATGCTTCGATGGCCTTAGGGCGGTCACCTTGTTCTTCCAGAATAAGGCCCAGGTTGTAAAAGGACGCGGCTCGCAACCGCGCCTTTTCCTGAAATGCCGGCTCACCGATTCTGGCGATCGCCTTGCGCGTAGCTTCCTCGGCGAGCTTATAGTCCTTCTGGTGTAAGGCCGCGAGCCCCAGCTCCGATAGTGCCGCCGGATCGTCTGACACAGCGGCTAGCGCTTCCTGAAAGGACGCTATCGCGCCCCCATGGTTGCCAGCTGTCGCCTTATCACGCCCCTCTTTGAGTGCTCTGAGGTAAACTGCGCGCTGTGCTTTGGTCGGCTCTGCACGGCCGGCCGAGGTATGGCTCTCATTGGCGAGCACTGATACAACGCACGGGTTGAAATGCAACGCCCCTAGAGAAGACAGAAAGATGGCAATGGCGGCGGTTGTTTTTCTACGGCGAAACAAAATTTTGAGCTGCTTCACAGGAGCTATTGTACTGGTTCAATGAGAAGAAGATCGGGCGAATTGATGGGAATGGAGGAGTGCGCTTAGGCACCGGGGGCCTCCAGCTGGCTGGATAGGGAAACATACATTCCGTACGCGAGCTTGGCGGCGCACATGCCCCCCAGCGCATGATTCGCGTTCTTTCGCGCTGCTTTTTCTCTTCTGCTGTCGTGTAAAGCTGCAGCAACTGCATATGTGCTGCTTTAGCAGCCCACGGTTTCCATAAACAGGCGGCTTTTGTGCCTCCTCCTGTCTCTTCAATGATCCGTTCTAGCCGGTTTCCACGCGCCCTGCAGTCAATGCGGTTCAGCGGGCCGTTAAAATTTTGAAAAATAGTTGCGACTTGTGCGCGGAAAGCGCCGTCCATTCAAGTACATGCGTTTACAACGCAATGCATCAGTGAGCCGTCCATCTCAATGTACTTCGTACCAACAGGAGGAAATTCATGTCGATCCGCTGTAACTTCCGCTTCACGGCCAAGACCGGTCTGCTTTTTCGTCGGACGCTCGGGGCGCGCTTGGCACCGTTCGCACTTGTCACTGCGGCCGTCGCGGTAAACTGTGGCGAGGGTGTTACAGACTTCGATGTTGCGTCCACCCAAGGCGCCTTGGCGATACCGGTCGAAAGCACGACGCGGTCCATCCTGGCCCCCATCTGGTCGGAACAGAGCCGTCTGACTGCCGAATCGCCGCGGGAAGGCGGTTATTTCGGGACGGCCACGGCAATCTCCGGTGATACCATGGTTGTGGGGGCCGCCGGTTCTGCGATGGATTTCGCCTATGCGTTTAGCCGCACGGGCCGCACCTGGACGCAGATTGCGCGCTTTGAGCATTCCGAGGCGCCAGCTTCAGTGGATTTTGGCCGTTCCGTGGCCATCTCCGAAGATGGGAATACCATCGCAGTCGGGGCGCCCTACTGGCACCATCCCTACGAAGCCTACGGCGCCGTCTACATCTACGTGCGGTCGGGCGGCACCTTCATCAAGCAGCAGATCATAGAGCCGCCAAGCGATGCCACCCCCAGCTTCGGCAGCTTCGGGAAGTCAGTCGCGCTCTCGCGAGATACCCTGGTCATTGGCGATCCATACTCGAGCCCCCTTGGCATAGAACGGGCAGGCGCGACGCATGTCTACGTTCGCTCCGGAAGCACGTGGACGCGACAAGCCAGGCTGCTTGCTGCGGACCGCACGAGCGCCGGCTTTTTAGGCGGCTCGGTCGCCATTTCCGCAGATACCCTGCTTGCCTCCTCAACAAGCAACTTCATCGGCGGAGTCTATGTGTTTACGCGCTCGGGAACTGCTTGGACGCAAAGAACCAAGCTTGTGCCGTCTGGGGCCATCTATCCAAGTATCAATGCCGTGGCGCTTTCCGGACAAACGGCTGTGGCGAGCGATTATAGTCCAAACGGCGGTGCCTATGTATTCGTGGGCTCCGGAGCGTCATGGGCACAGCAAGCAAAGCTCGTCGGCAGTGATACCGTGCCCGCGGATTACTTCGGCGGTTCGGTCGCAATCGCTGGGAACACGGTGGTGGTCGGCGCGGAGAAAGCCGACCCGACAGGGCTAACCGACGCCGGCGCGGCGTATGTCTTCATGCGCTCTGGGACCTCCTGGACGCAGAAGGCCGAGCTCGTCAGCTCCGAAATTATACCGGAACACGGTTACTTCGGATCCGCTGTGGCCATATCCGGCAGCACGGTCGCGGTCGGTGCCTATGGGGCCAGCCCTGATGAGGTTGGGGCGGCCGGCGAAGTCTTCGTGTTTACCTCCTCTTCCCGCTAGTTTTCTACCCCTCCGCAACGCAGTGCCAAGGCTTCGAATGCACCGCGTTGCGGCACTGCCCGCGTACGACATAGTGCAGCGGCAACTTCCACGTTGCTTCGTAGTCTTGCCGGCAGCCAACCCGCAGGGTCACCGGCTTTTCAAGCCGCCAGTCTTGGGCGAGCACCGCCGCGACATGATAACCCCACACCCTCTGTTTGCCGGTGCTAGAGGGGATGTAGGGACCGCTTAACCTAGCGGCGGCCTGGGCGTCGCGAAAAGAGTCTCGAATACAAACGAATCCGTGAAAATCCTTTCCCGACGGCCAACTTCGCAAATTGCACAATTTCGCACCTACTATGCCTCAGACGGGAGTGCACTCGGTTTGATAT
>CAYWPR010000067.1:0-33308 GCA_964460115.1 uncultured Myxococcales bacterium | reverse complement strand
TATCGAGGTGGCCCGAGTACTCCGAGCGCAACGCCGCGCCGCGCTCGGTTCGCTCAGTCTACAGACCTTAGCAAGCCCTCTGGAGGCCGCCTGTGTCTAACCCGGCGCCTCCCTTTCCTTCAACCCTCTCGGTCAGCTTTGCGCTGAACCAGTACACCCCTGTGTCCCTCTCCTCTGGCTGAGCCGCCTTCGCCCTTAAGGCAGCAAGCTTATTGACCCTACTTCACCATCGGGGTATGAGGGTTGGTGGTGTGAGGAAAGCAATCAGTTTCGTACGGACAGGTGTCAGATAGAATTCAAACCGTACGTACAACATAAGGCCATAGGAGACATCAGATGAAACGCTTTATAATAATGCTAATAGCAGGCAGTTTCTTCCTGAGTACTTTGACTTGTGGAACTAATCGGGAGCTATGCACAGACGAGGAATGCAAGACCTTGACTAACGGTGAAAGACCCTATTGCTTAAATGGTGGATTGATCTGCGCGGAATGTCGAGCGAATACTGATTGTGAGTCAAAGGGGCAAGGATTTCACTGCGAGTCTGGCTTTTGTGTTTCCTGTACAACGGATAGATATTGCGGAGAAAATTGCCTAAACTGTGGAATAGAGGCGCTAACCGGCCATCCAACGGATAAGCCATTTTGCAATTCCCCTGATAGCTCAACAGTTAAGACTTGTCATGGTGGTTCAGTATATAAACATGGAACATCTACGCTGGCAACATGTGCTGGCTGTGTAGAGGATAATCAATGCGGCAATGGGGGCCATTGCGATCCAGTGGCCCATATCTGTACAAATATAGGTGCTTGCCCGGCTCAATGCCCAGATGGTTCCCTATGCCACAATGGCCAATGTGTTGAGTGTTATACTTCATCTCAATGTAGATCTGGCATTTGTCAAGACAATCATTGCAGCGTAGGATGTCATAACAATGAAGACTGCGCATCTCAAGAGTACTGCGCTTTTGATTATAAATTGCTCATTGGTCAGTGTATGCCAGGAATTCAAAAAGGAGGTTCATACGCAGGCGGTGGTCTTTGCGATAAAGAGATAGGAAGTTGCTCAATTGGGTTCAACTCAAACAATTTGAGAACCTTATTCGGGATCATGTTCCTCATTATCTTTGCCACCCTACTTAGAAGACGGGCCTTATATGCTAAAAGACAACGTTGATAGCTATAAAATTTTCGCAACCATACAATGGTCCCTCTGTATTGTTGCGCTTAACAGCTTACTTTAACAGATCCATCTAGATGCGATGCAGATTCAATTACAGCGCATTTGACGATAGCTTAGCTGGAAGCGATTGTCTCCCTACGCTCTTGCCGGCCAGTGATTCGTCAACCCGCATATTCTCGGCAAATAGCCATCTCACCGAAGCAGTAAGGACCTGCGGGGAATGGGACGATATTGAATTTTTGAGTTTCTGGAAGCCGCGCTGATCGACCCTGTTCTGCCGGACCTGCATTCCGCTTTAGTCCGTGCGTCGGGACAGCCGCTGAAGGGAATCACCATTGCTGTCGTCCTGAGCGTTCTCTTGGTAGGGTGCCCATAGCTCTTCCTTCAGTTGCTCGACATCTGGCTCTCCGCTTGGCCGCATTCCTCGCAGCAACCGGCTCGCAGCCTCTGGCACCAGCAGGATTTCTCGCTTCACCTCTTCAAGGTTCTCCGACAACACCGCACCTCTTGCCTTTGCGTCTGCGCCTGAAATCCTCCGCAAGCCACGGCGGGCTGCCGCGTTCATCTCCGCTGTTCAGCAGGCGCTCGCGGCCAAGCGATGCACGCGATAGTACGAAGGCGTGAAACCCAATACGGCAGGCCGGCGATGCGTCCAAGCCCCTGTCAGCCAATCCCCGCAGGATGTTTAGCCAGGGGGCGGTCGCTCGACGCCGAGTAGGCACGATGGCTGGTCCAGTTGCAATCGATCGGGTCGGTTACTACTCCTGCGCGAACCGGATTGTTATGCAGATAGGCGAGCAGTATTGCCTTTCGCTCCTCGGGGCAGACGACGGCGGCGAAGCGTCCGACGAAGGCGGGCCCTAGGCGTCCCAGCCGCTTCTTGAGCCTGGTGGCGAAGCCGCCGTGAAGCGACTGCATGAACCGCGACGGCATGTTGTTGCCGGTGAGGCAGGCCCAGTGGATGTAATTGCTCATCTAACGTAGCCGGGACAGATGCAGCCGTCCGCGTAGCTGGCGGCGAGAGTACATCGACTTTGCTGCATGCGCGCGCGATACTCTCTACATCTCATGACTGAAAAGTTAGCCGTGACTACCAAGCCGAGACCAGTGGAGCTCCTCCACGAGCTCGTGCGAGCCGCTCAGCTAAACAGCCTCTGGCCCAGACTCGATGCATTCAGAGCCACTCACAAGGGCGAGTGGCCTGATTGCATCTACTGCCCATCTGGAAAAGTCCTGGAGGCCTCATTGCCACTTGAAACGGTCTTCCAGCTCGGCATGCAGCGCACGGCCGTGCTCGCCGCGTGGCGGGTGACCCAGGGCATATACCACTTTGACGAGACCCTTCTCGACGAGCTCTGGAATACTCCGATCAGCGGCGATCTCCCGGTGGACCTCCTGCACCGAATGCCCGAGTGGTGTGTCTACGTGGAGATCGGGCGTGTGGCACCGATGATACGGACCCGCAGTGGTAAAGGGGCCTATCCCCCATTTGACCACCTCCATGGAGTATTCGCATGTCTCGATATTGGTGTTGCCAGCAAGGGGATGGAGATCCTCATGCTCTTGGATTACGAAATGGAGATAATGGCGTTCGGAATCCCTTTGCAAGGCACCATTGATGAGTCAGTACGTGCCGTTGAAGGCCATGTAAGGAAGACCTTCGCGGATGCCAACGCCCGGAACCTTGGGAGCCGATTCTTTCCCGACGGAATCGATCTCGATTTCACGAAGGCCCGCGATTTGACGTCCAAGATCTTGTCCTTGGTCCTGTATTTATGCTCGGAAGAGCCGGATCTTAGGGAGAACGAGGGCAGCGGCCGAGTGCCAGCGATACCCGAGCCCGTGGTGACCAAAAAGCACGGATCACGGTATCACTCGCCGACCCAGGCGACCCGTTGGAACCTCGGATTTCGCCTTGGTCCGGCCCTACGTAAAGCCCGTGACGAGGCCGATTCCAGACAACAAGAGGTGCCGACCGCGGATGGTGCGTCCGAAAACCGAAGAGCTGTGCCCGTTGGGCACATTCGACGTGCGCACTGGCACACATTCTGGACGGGACCGAGAAATCAGCCTGAGCAGCGCCGCCGCGTCCTCAAGTGGCTTCCACCCGTGGCCGTCAACCTCGACACGCATGACGAACTCATCCCTACCTTACGTCGAGTGACCGAGTAGGTCGCCAGCACGCGGGCTCGCGCGCCCATGACAAAATCAGTCAGAAGCAGGAGGGCAGAGTTGAGTTTTTGCGTTTTCCTTCCTATGCCACGGGTGCTGAAAACTCAATCACTCAACACTGTCCCCCTTCCCCCTATTGCGAACCGTCCGTGCGCCTATGTCAGCGTTTAGGACATTGGTTCAAGGGTAATTTCGCGGAACTCAGTTCGGTAGTTAGCGCAGCAGCTTGACATATCCGAGGCGACGTCCACATCGAGGTGTCTCGATTGATATCCCGGAGCTTGGATGTCCAAAGTGTACATCCCTGGCTCGTTCCCCAGATAGCAAACCGCCGTATCTGTGTCTGGATTGGTTTCGCATTGTCCGGATGTGCCAGTCACCGAAACCGTTGGACCCGGCTTGCCATTCGCGCCTCGGACTGTCAGCACAATCGGCGTCTCGCAGAGAGCCGCACATTGAGTTTCGACGCTACAATTCGCAAAATGCCCCATCAAAACGAAAAGTAGGAATTGGTGTGCCGTTCTCATAGCAGCTATCAAAAAGCAAAGCCCGTGCCAGTCCAATTCTATAGATATTGACGGGTTGACGATGCTCTCTGTTCGCGGCCTCCGCAGAGAGCAGACTAAGAGCGCCCTATACCCCTTGGCTTATCGGTGAGCGATCGCAGCAATTCGGGAAATTCACGCAGCGTACTTAGACAGTTTTCGAACGTTGCATCAAAAATCCGTGATCCACCTGCCGCCGCCTGTGAAAAAGCGCTGCCTGCCGCCGCCAATCGATGCGAATTGGCGCTGTCCTGCTAGGCCATGGCCAGCTTGAAACGTTGATTACCGCGCTGCGAGCCCTGCCCAGTGCGCAGCTAGATCACGTCGCCAGAGAAGTAGGCCTAATCCGCCAGTAGCGGATGATTTTGATTGTGTTCCGTAAGCGTTCTGAAAAGTCGATTTTTTGGATTTTTCCCGTCGGAGATTTTTAAAATTGCGTTCGCGATGCACTATGCCGCGACTGTGCAGGATGTCGAGAGCCTCCAGCACATCAAGGACGATGCCGACGGCAACTGCTGGAGGCAAGGGATTCCCCATGACCTGGGCCAGACTGCCGCCCGGCAATAAATCCAGCGTAAAGCCGAGCATATTCTGATGCTCGAACATCTCGTAGGCCCGTACAAAGGGGCGCTCTGTAAGTCGAGCAGCGACGCGATACTCTGCGATAAAACGTTCAGTCCAGGAAGGCTTCCGGGGATCGGGGACAAAGAGCTTCAGCGCCGCGTGGTCCGGTGTATAAGCCGGTCGTGGAATAAATCGATCTTCATCTGTACGGCGAAGAGCATCGGCTTGCCACGACGATGCCGTGGATGCCTTCTGGCGCCGTATCTGATAAACGGCCGCCTGCCCTCCGCGGCCAAGCAGCTTCTCCAGAATGAAGCGTCCTTCCGCTACAGCGGTTCCTAGCAGTGCTCGCGGATCCCAGTCTGCTCCGATGCTCTCTTGAAGAGGCGTAGCACTGTTGCGGCTCGGCGCATTCCCCGGCAAGCTGATTGGTGAGAGCGAGGAACTCTGCCCCATGAAATGATCAGCATACCGTGCGGATTGGGCTTTTGTACATCTGCTTCTTCGTTACATGCGAAGAGCTGTGGCCCCTTTCGATGGCGAGGCATGGCGAATTTATCGGGACTGCAACCTGAAGCCTTAGGATAGCAACCTGCAAACCCATCCGTATCCCTTCGACGCATCGCGGACACCTTAAGACGCAGCCAGACTCGAATCGGACAGTTACCAAAGCAACGTTGTATTGACGGTGGAAATCGCTCCCAAAGAGGGGCCAGGCACGTCGCGCCATTTGCTGATTGATTGCGGATCGGATGCGCGATTCTCGCTGCCACATATCGGCATTTGCCGCCCGAGTGATATCGATGCTGTTTACATTACGCACACCCATGCCGACCATATTGGCGGATTGGAATGGTTGGCGCTAAGTTGCCGCTATGGCCCCATACAGCGGCGGCCGCGTCTGTTTGTTCCGGCCAAGCTTCGCGAAGTCCTGTGGAAACATAGCCTGGCTGGCGGCTTGATGATTACCGAAGACGGTCCGGCAACGCTAGAAACATATTTCGAAGTACAGTCCGTCGATACAGAGCAGTCCTTTATTTGGGAAGGAGTGAAATGCCAGAGCATTCCGGTGCTGCATATAGATGGCGGTAGTGTGCGGATGATATCTTATGGACTGCTACTGCGCGCCGACGGTCGAACTATCTATTTTTCATCGGATGCCAAGTTTGATGCCGCGCTATCTACCCGCAGCTATGCACAGCAAGCCGATATCATCTTTCATGACTGCGAAACCGGCCCGAAAAGCGGCGTGCATTCCCACTATGATGATCTGCGAACGCTGCCATTGGCACTCCGTCAAAAGATGTGGCTTTATCATTACAATACCGGAGCCCTGCCAGATGCGCGCGCCGACGGATTTCGCGGTTTTGTGCAAACCGGACAGCAATTTGATCTGACGCGTCCTGAAACCCTATGAGCGCAGACCGGCCGGTTCATTGTAAAAAGTGCTGGGCGCCTCGGGCATGCTGGACTGGCTGGCTCGCGCCGGCAGCTTGAACTCCAGCGTCAACAGCCGCGCCACCCGCACCCGCATTCCCGGCAAAAGGGGCACATCCTGACCTTTGCTGACCGCGACCCCGTCCACTTCGGTCACTTGATCCGAAACCGGCCGCAGCAAAAATCCTTCGGGCCGCCGACGCAGCTCGAATTGCCAGCGGCTGATCTGCAGCGTCTGACGCTCGTCAGGAAGCTCCAAAATGATGTCGTTGGCGGGCATTCCACGCATCTCGCGCAGCCGTCCAAAACTGATGACATCTTGATCCGGCAAGGGAAACTCTTGTCCGGTCTCGTGAAAAAGTACATGCGAAGGATATTGTGAAGTATCGCGCCATTCCAAAGTCAGCACTTCGACCGGGCGGCCGATTCCTTTCATCTCTACCTGCTTTATATTGCGGCAGCGCAAGCGAAAGTTTGGCGAAAACTCTAAAAAGGCCGCGCGAGTCAGACGAATTTCCCCGCCATTTGCCGTACCGGCGACGCGCGCGCAAAGGTTCACCGCATCTCCGGTCACTACCAAACCATCGGTCAGCACATTGCCAAAGTGCATGCCGCAGCGAATCACCAATTGTTCTTCGCGGCCAAAATGCAGATTGTTATGCATGATCGTCTGCTGCAGCCCCACCATGGCCTTTCGTCCGAGTTCGGCGCTGGGAAAACAAGTAAATGCCCCATCCCCCGCAGTATCCACAATGCGCCCTTCGGCGCTTGGCAATACTGCGTGTAACAAATCGATGTGACGCTGCAGAAGCCGCCGCCCCGCCTCATCTCCAAAGCGGGAAAAATACTGCGTGGAGCCGGCGACATCCGTAAAAGCCAGCGCCAGGGGCCGCTCAAAACGGCGCTGCAGCGTTTGAGAAAGCTGGATTTGTAGCTGAATGATCTCGGTCAGAGTCAGGGTCTCAGTGTCCAGCGTCATCTTCGTAGGGTGTTAGCAGAATACCACGTTCCGAAAAAACCGGCCGGGCCCCCAGCGCCGCGGCGCCGCCCGAACCGGTTTCATGAGGCAAGCTAAAAGCTAGCGTTCTTGCAGAGGATCTGGAGTGCTTCCGGGCTTCTGGCCGGGTTTCTTATTTTCTTCCGGTCGATCGTAACGCTGATCCAGCGGATCCTGAACGGGTCCGACCGGCACCGGCGCCGGAGCGGATGGATCGTACGCCTCTGTAGGCGGCGCCGAGACCAAGTCAGGCAGCCCCGCAGGAGGCGGCGCCAATTTTCCTTGCGGTGGATCAAGGATGCGGAATTCTACGCGGCGGTTCTTGGTGCGCTGCTTGTTCTTGGACTCGCCCGCAACCAGTTGCAGCTTGCCGTAGCCCTTGACCGCCACGCGTCCATCTTCAACTCCATGCGCCACCATCCAGACCTTGACGCTTTCGGCGCGGCGCTGCGACAGATCCAAGTTGAACGAGTCGGAGCCGCGATCATCGGTAAACGCCGCAATCTCCATCTTCTTAATCTCCGGAGTGGCCTTTAGCACGTTGGCCACGGCCAAAAGGACTTCGTCGCTCTTTTTCAAAATCTTGGCCTGCGCGGTCTTAAAGAAGACCTCGCCGGCGATTTCGATGCGTCCATCCTTCAAAGATGCCAAGCCCGGACAGCCGTTCTTCTTCGGATCGGGATTTGGCGAACCTTTGACAGTCGGACAAGCATCCACCTTATCGGGCACCGTATCGCCATCTGTATCGATAAGCGGACATCCCGGCAGATCCGGATCTGGACGCAGCCCCGCCGGGGTCTTCGGGCAGCGATCTCGGCCATCGACATAGCCGTCTCCATCGGTATCCGGCGACGGGCAACCGCGGCGTTTGGGATCCGGATAAGGACCTTTGGGAACCGTCGGGCAGATATCGACGTCATCGGCGACGCCATCTTCATCGCGGTCGCGAATCGGACAACCAGGGCGATTGGGATCCGGATGAGGTCCGGCCGGCTCGCTTACGCACTGATCCGTGATATCAAAGACACCATCTTTGTCCGTATCGCGCAGCGGACAGCCCGGCTGTTTCGGATCCGGATGATCGCCGCTCGGTTCATCCGGACAGCGATCCTTGTGATCCGTGTAATTATCGTGATCGCGGTCGCCGTCCGGACAGCCACGGCGGTCGGGGTCAGGATGCTGTCCGCGCGGCACATCCGGACAGCGATCATCTTCATCTGCCACGCCATCGCGGTCGCGGTCGCTGGTACGTACCGGAGCATATGCCACCCGCAGCAAAAACCGTCCGTCCGGCGTACCCGGCTCACGCAGAACGCCAAATCCACCGGCCAGACCAAGCTGTATCAGGTGTTCTACGCTGTAGTGCAGTCCCAGCAAGAACTCCAGCGCGGTGAAATCGGCCTTAAAAGCATTTCCGCCGGCCACTATTGTGTCTAGTTGTATCTCGGGTCCGACAGCAAAGTGACGCTTCATGTCGAAATATTGCGCAAGCACGCCAAATTGCAGTGAGCTGCCGGTAAAACTTCCCGACACATCCTGCGCCACTCCCAGAATTGCTTCCGAGCGAATCAGCGCCCCGAATGTAAACGACCAGCGAAAGCGCTTCCACAAACCCGCCAACACGATCTTGGGCAGACCGCGTACTTCCTGATCGCTTTCTTGCGCGGGAATGGAATCCGTATACTTGCGCAAGGGCACCCAGATATGACCGCCCACACTAATCGAAAAAGGAGTTTTGTCCGGCTGGCCCCAAATGCGAACCATCACGCCAAAGCGCGGATCTCCCACGACCACGCCGTCGGCAGGAGTGACACCGCCGCCAGCAGTGCCGCGCTCGACAAAAACCACCGGCAACGAGGCCGACAAAGTCACACGATCCAGAAAACTGCCGGCCAAATCGAGGTGACCAGTGAACTGATGCTCGATGATTGGAAATTGCCGCCGAAAGCCAGCATCACGGGAATCAACGTAGTTAAACAAGGGAGCGTGGGCATAATCCAGGGTCAAGCCGCCGGCAAAGTACCGCGTCGACGAGTACCACGGATGGTCTGTCCAAAACGACCACTCACCAGCCGGAGTCGGTTCATACCGGTTCACCTGAAATCCCTGCTTTTGCGCCCGCGCAGTAGGCACGACACAAACAAATAAGCCGAGGGCGATAAGTCCAAGGGAACGCAGCGAAGGCATTGACATTGCAGCTATCTCCACCAATCGACAAAAGAAGCGAATCACCTAAAAGCGCAGCGCCGGCGCCGGATGCGACGGAGTCCCAGGCCTACTCCGCCCAATAGTACACAGACGCCCAGCGCCCCTAGGGACGGCAGCGCACTGCCTGGCAGTGCCGCACATCCCGGCGACAGTCCACCGCCCCCCTTGTGAAACAGAACGACGTTGTTAATGTCTGGAGGGCATTGCGTAGACGCCCCATCACACACCTCTTCAGGGTCATAGCGATCGATGCTTTGCCGACATACTTGTTCGGCAACGCGCGGCCTACATAGGCCATCCTGCGGCGATCCGGCGGCCATGCTGCAAGCCAGGCAGGTGGTCGGACCCGAGCCCTCGCAGGCATTTTCACAGCAGACCCCATCGACACAGAAACAGCTTGAGCATTCACTACTGGCGGCGCAGGCTTCCCCTTGGGTGTGAATCGCCGCCCGCACTTCCACCGCGCCAAGCGAGCAGCCACAGACGCGCCGCAACGCTTGACGCTGATCGCGCCCATTTACCGGGGCCGACTGGCAAACGTCCAAGTCTCCGGCGTCCACTGCTGGGCCATCGCTGGCCGGAAGCATGGTGCGAGTACGGCCGCCGTTGTCCGCAAGAGGACCAAGCTTGGGATCCACGCTTTTTATGCCAACGCCAAAGACATTGGAGTTGTTCAGCAGCGACAAGGTCTGGACGATGCTTGGAACACTGGCGAATACCGAAGCGAAACCGGTTGACCCGACTGCTCCAAGCTGATTGCTGACCAAGTCTTCGCCTCCGACGCTGCCCGCCAGAATGGCATTCTGCAGGGTCAGACTGGCACTTGGAATGCTGCCATCTACGGGATCGTTGCCAAAGTTCAGTTGGTAAACGGCACCGCCCTGTGCCAATCCAGGCGGACCGGCACTGTCTAGCGGCGAGAAAATACTTGGCCCCGGAACTCCCGCCGTCACCGCATTGTTAGCCACGGTTGCGTTCGTCAATAAGACGGTGCCGTTTAAGTTGAACACGCCGCCCCCTAGGCCACTGCCGGCGCCGCCCTGTATCGCGCCCTGCTCGCCGTTGCTGCTGCCGCCGTTGCCGCCGACAGCGCTGTTGCCCGCCAAGGTGCTATTGACCACGGACAGTGTGCCCTGATGCACAAAGACAGCGCCGCCGGCGCCAAGACCGCCGCCACCGCCCCTTGGAGTATTGGTAATTCCGCAGCCCCCGGTGCCACCGCCAAACACGCTTTGGGCAGCGCCCGAGGCGTTGCCGCTGCCATTTCCGCCACCACTGCCGCCGCCGCCACCGCCAAAGCCACCTTGGCCGCCAATCGAGCTGCCTATTCCGCCGCCGCCGCCGCCAAAGCCACCGCCACCACCACCGCCACCGCCGCCGCCTACCCCCCCCCCGCCGCCGCCGCCATCGGTATATCCGCCACCGCCGCCGCCGCCGCCAAAACCGCCGCCGCCGCAGTATTCGATCGCATCCGAGCCGTGACCGCCAAAGCCCGCGCCACTGCCGCCAAATGTCCCGCCGCCACCGTCCCCACCCGGTACCGTAGAGCCGCTGCTGTTAGAACCGCTACGACCGCCGAGCTTGCCCAGGCCGCCCCCACTCGATATGGTCGCATTCGCCGGTCCTTGCCCGCTGCCCCCCAGTGTACCGGTTCCGCCTTCGCCATGATCAAACGGCGCCACGATGCCTAAAAAGTCGCCGCCGTTTTGAACCATTCCCGGGCCGCCAGGCGTTCCCTTGGTTTGAAACCCACCGCCGGTATTCAGGCCGCCAGCGCCGCCCATGCCGCCGCCGCCCAGAAAATTGACTTGCCGCGAATCGGCAGAGCCGCCCTGCGCCTGGCAGTCGCTGATCGTCACCCCCAAAAGGATTACTTCGCCCTGTACAAATAGCGCACCGCCTGCCCCCATGCCGCCGCCGCCGGACACGCCGCCATTGCCGCCTTTGGCCAGGCCGCCGCGCAGCGTCAAATCCTGCAGCAAAAGCCGCCCTTTGTTTAGTCCCCATGGCCCACCGACATCCGGCGTGGGCGTAGGCGGGCCTGCGACATAAAACAAGCGAAAGTTCGGCGTACCGGCCGCGCCATTCCGTTCAATCGTGGCGCCGTTGCCGACAATCGTAATCTCGCTAGAGATCGGTGGTAAGCCGTTTGGCCCATACCAGAAGTTGTCAGGCTGGTTCAGCGTATACGTACATTGGCCCGCAAGCTCAATGCGATGCGGTCCTGCCCCGGCGGCGTTGGCGTTTTGAATCGCTTGCTTCAGCTCAACATCCATGCAGCCTGACAGACTGACTTGCAACGGACCTTTGGCGGCCTTTTGCTCCGGCAGTGCGGCTTCGGGCGACTGACAGGCCGCCCACAAACCCATGACCGCCAAGCCCGCGTAAAGCTCAAGCGAACGAGGCATTCGCCCACGCAGACGCATTGAAGATCCTCTATGGAAACAAGTATAGATTTTTGGGAGTATACACGACGCTGACTTTTGGCTCAATGGTCGGTGCGGCTACCGAGTGAGCGCGCCATCTGCCACATCTTATTTCACAGCGTACTGCAGGTACCGCGATTGGCCAGCTTGGCGGTGCAGCTTGTGAGCGCGGCGCCGCCCAGGTACTATGACGATATGCGTTTTCTACGGCTTTGCTTTGGTCTCGTGCTGCTGGCCGTCCTTTTTTATTCGTCGCTGGCGCTGGCCGGTCCTTACATTCGCAAACATGGGTCGATCGTCGGCGAGCTTGATGGAAATTATTTGCGCAAAAACGGCTCGATCGTTGCCGAATTCGATGGCCGCTATGTGCGCAAAAGCGGGTCTATACATGCCGAATTTGATGGCCACTACATCCGCAAAAACGGCTCCATCCATGCGGAAATCGACGGGCGCTACGTTCGCAAAAATGGCTCGATCGTGTGGGAAATCGAATCGAACGGATATGTCCGCAAAGACGGTTCGATCGTCTATCAAATAGACGGCTATAGCGATTCCGAAGAAATGAAGCAGCGCGTGGCCGCGTATCTGTTGTTCTTCGCCGACTGAGCTCGAATCGAACAGATCGAAAAATCTGCCGCCGCAGTCACCGTCTTTAGGCAGGTAAAACCTTAGCTGCGGAGAGGCCCCAAAGCATTGCATAACCGAAGCCGATCCATTATATGGGCGAGCCATGGAAACATCGTCTCCTAGCCTCTTAGCCCCGTCGTCTGAATTCGCGGCATCGCCAGAGCTGACCTTGTCCTTTGACGATGTGCTCCTTTTGCCGGGTTACTCTTCCGTGCTGCCCACCGATTGCAAAGTGGATACGCAGCTTGGCGCTTTGAATCTGCACCTTCCCGTGATTTCGGCGGCCATGGATACGGTCACCGAATCTCAGACCGCCATTGCCATGGCCCTTATGGGCGGACTTGGCGTGCTGCATAAGAATTGTCCACCGGACGAACAAGCGCGCATGGTTCGGCGGGTCAAAAAATTTCAACATGCGGTGATTCAAAGCCCGCTGACCATTCACCCCAATCAAACCATCGCCGAAGTCAAACAGCTTATCAATGAAACCGGCGTCACCGGATTTCCCGTGGTAGATGGTCGCGGGGTGCTTATGGGAATGTGCACCGGGCGCGACATTCGCTATGTCACCGACGAAGAGACACGCGTCGCTGACATCATGAGCGCGCCGCCGCTAAGCCTGCGGCTCGGGGCCACGAGGGCGCAGGCCGAAGAATTTTTTCGCGGCTATAAGCTGGAAAAACTGCCGCTGGTCGATCAGGAAGGACGGCTCGGAGGACTTATTACTTCGCGCGACTGGCGTGAAGCCCAAAGCCATCCCGATGCCTTGCGCGACATCCATGGCAGCCTGATGGTCGCGGCCGCGGTCGGAGTTGGAACGGCCGAACTCGAACGCGCCGCGCAACAGGTCGCGGCCGGTGCCGACTGCCTGTGCGTGGATTCTGCCCATGGACATAGTGAAGGGGTATTATCGACGCTGCGCACTCTGCGGCAGCGCTATCCATCTTTGCCGCTTATCGGCGGCAATGTCGGCACGGCGCAAGGGGCCCTGGCGCTTGTAGAAGCGGGTGCCAGCGTGGTCAAAATCGGAATGGGTCCCGGTTCGATCTGCACCACCCGCGTGGTCAGCGGCGTCGGCGTCGCGCAATGGAGCGCCATCGTCGAAGCCGCCGGCGCATTGCGCAAACATCACCCCCACATCGGAATTATTGCCGATGGCGGCATTCGCTATTCCGGCGATATTACCAAGGCCTTGGCCGCCGGCGCCGACGCTGTGATGATCGGCAATCTTTTTGCTGGCACCGATGAAAGCCCCGGCGAAATCATTCTTTACCAAGGCCGCAGCTACAAATCCTACCGCGGCATGGGCTCGCTTGGGGCCATGAAAAAAGGCGCGCGCGACCGCTACGGTCAGCAGGAAGTTGAGGACAGCGGCAAGCTCGTCCCTGAAGGCGTCGAGGCGCGCGTACCGTACCGCGGTTCTCTGAAGCAAATCGTCGAGCAGCTCGTGGGCGGACTGCGCGCCGGCATGGGCTATATCGGTGCGGGCGACCTTAGCGCATTGCGCAAGCAGGCCCGCTTCCGCCGCATCACCCTGGGCGGACTGCGCGAAAGCCACGTTCACGATGTAACCATCACTGCTGAATCGCCCAATTACTCTGGCTCAGGCGTCCCATGATTGCCGTTTTAGACTTTGGGTCGCAATATACGCAGCTTATCGCTCGTCGTCTGCGCGGACAGGGGTTTTCTGCAGAGGTCATGCCCGGTCGTCTGCGCGCCGCCGAAGTCGCGGCCTTAAAGCCGGCCGGAATCATCCTTTCGGGCTCGCCGGCCAGTGTAGGCACCAGCGCCGATCCTGATCCGGCGCTCTTAGACTTGGGAATTCCGCTGCTCGGCCTGTGTTTCGGCTATCAGTTCATCGCCCAAGCCCTGGGCGGCAAAGTGGCGCAGGCGACACATCGCGAGTATGGTCCAGCTCATGTCAAAAAAACGCTGGCCGGCCGCGTCGATCCACTGACGGCACGGCTGTCGCCCGAAACGCCGGTTTGGATGAGCCACGGCGATTCGGTCATCGAGCTGCCACCTGGGGCAAAGCTGCTTTTGGAATCGGTACACAGCGGCGATAAACCAGCGGCCTTTGCCATTCCCGGCAAGCGGCTGTGGGGACTGCAATTTCACCCCGAGGTCTACCACACTCCCGAAGGCAAGATCCTTCTAGAGTCATTCGCCCGCGACATTTGTGCCAAGGTCCCCGACTGGAACTTGCGCTTGGTGCTGGATGATCTGCAGCGCCGTCTGCGCGCCGAGCTGCACGATGTGCCCGAGGTCGTTTGCGCAGTATCGGGCGGCGTCGATTCCACGGTCATGGCGGTGCTGCTCAGCCAGGCGACCCGCGTGCGGGCGCTGTTTGTCGATCACGGTTTTGTGCGCGCCTACGATGTCGACAACTTGCGCAGCGTATTTTCGCACTATCCGACCATTCGGCTGGAAGTCGTGGATGCGCAACAGCGATTCTGGGCGGCCCTGCATGGCGTCTCTGACCCCGAGACCAAGCGCAAGCATATGGGACGACTCTTTGTCGAAACCTTTGCCGATCATGTAGGGCGCAAACGATTCACGCACCTGGCCCAAGGCACGATTTATTCCGATGTGATTGAGTCCGCCCACAATCCCTTGGCGCGCGCCCAAACCATCAAAAGCCATCACAACGTCGGCGGCTTTCCCACCGATATCCCGGTAAAACTGATCGAGCCGCTGCGTCCTTTTTTCAAAGACGAAGTGCGCGAAATAGGCGCGCTCCTTGGTATCGATCCGGAAATTCTGCATCAGCATCCTTTTCCGGGTCCGGGCTTGGCCATTCGGTGTCTCGGCGAGCTGACGCCCGAGCGCATCGCCATCGTTCGCAAATGCGATGCGATCTTTTACGAAGAGCTGTGCCGACGCCATCTTTATCACCAAACTTGGCAGGCATTCGTCGTGCTTTTGCCAGTGCGCTCAGTCGGGGTCATGGGAGACCACCGCAGCTATGAATATGCGGTCTGCATTCGCGCCGTTTCCTCGGTCGATGCCATGACAGCCGAGGCCACCGAGCTGCCGCTATCCGATCTGAAGGCCATCGCCGCACGCCTGGTCAACGAGGTTTCCGGCATCAATCGAGTCGTCTTCGACTTGACCAGCAAGCCACCTGGGACCATTGAATGGGAATAGAGGCTTGACAGATTCAATCGGATATGGCGAACTCCTCCCCTCATACGGGTGAATTATGGAAGTCGGGAACCTAAACGCAAAACTTCGTTCTTCCGTCGGTACGGGCACAGCACGCAAGCTGCGCCAGGCCGGCATGATTCCAGCGATTTGTTATGGAGCCGGTAAAGATCCGCTTCAGCTACAGATCAGTCCGACCGAGCTGCAAAAAGCGCTCGATCCTAAAAAGGGACGCAATACCCTTTTGAAGCTGCACGTCGAAGGCAGCTCTACGCCGGTATCGGTGCTGCTGAAGGATGCGCAGCACGGCAAGCTGCGCGGCGAGCTTTTGCACGCCGACTTTTTGCGCGTAGATTCCGGCAAGCCGGTACGCGCCGTTGTGCCGCTGTCCTTCACCGGCAAGGCGGAAGGCGTCAAATCCGGTGGCACCATGCACCAGGTATATCGCAGCCTGGAACTGTTCTGCCTGCCGGATCGCATTCCGTCGCACATCGATATCGATGTGTCCGCTCTAGAAATCGGACAGTCGATTCACGCCGCGGACCTTAAGCTTCCCGAGGGGATTAAGGCGGCTGTAGCAGGAACTACGACGCTATGCGTCGTCACTGCTCCCAAGGCGGAAAAAGCGGCTGAAGCGGCTGAAGGCGCGACAGGCGAAGGGGCTGCGGAAGGTGCAGCATCCAGCAAGACCCCAGCCCCTGATGCGAAGGCGGCAGACAAGGGCGGCGATAAGGCGGCCAAACCGGCTGCCGGTGGGAAGAAATAATCTCTCTTCGACGTGGACGCGCCTAGCTGGCTAATCGCCGGACTTGGAAATCCAGGTCCGGACTACGCTGATAACCGTCATAATATTGGCTTTATGATCGTGGACCTCCTGGCGACGCGCTGGGGGGTTCAAAGTTCGGCGTTTCGCAGCAAATTCGGCAGCGAGCTGGCCCAGACAGATGTACGACTTGGTGCAAAGACACTGCGCGTACATCTGCAAAAACCGATGGAGTTTATGAATCTATCGGGGGGGCCAGTGCAGCGGGCCATGGCTTTTTTTCGCATCGCGCCGTCAAACCTCGTCGTGATTCACGATGAAATAGACCTTCCGTTTTTGCGGCTGCGCGTCAAGGTCGGCGGTGGACATGGTGGACATAATGGCCTGCGGTCCATTTCCCAAGCCATCGGTCCCGACTATCTGCGCGTACGCGCTGGGGTCGGACGGCCGGGCGGAAAAGCGGGCATTGAGCCTGGGCAGGATGTAAGCGGCCATGTGCTTGGTCCGTTTCGTCGTGCCGAAGAAAAGCAATTGCCCGATTTTCTGACGCAGGCAGCCGACGCGGTGCAAGCCTTGCTGCAGCATGGTCCGGCGTACGCCATGAACCACTTCAACAAAGACTTGCAGTCCGCTTCGATAAAAGAGTAGAAGAGATCTCCAATTTCCTCGCTCCCAACTCGTTTGGGGGCTCTATGACCCAAGAGGAG
Source organism: uncultured Myxococcales bacterium (assembly GCA_964460115.1). Taxonomy (GTDB): domain Bacteria; phylum Myxococcota_A; class Polyangia; order Palsa-1104; family JAEUJZ01; genus JAEUJZ01. Next base: position 16,536 of record CAYWPR010000067.1, on the reverse strand, counting down.
GACCTCATGGCGCTATCAATGCGCGACGAACCCGGTACGCAACGCGAATACGAAACCATTTTCATCCTGCGTCCAGATACCAACCAGGATGGCATCACCCAGGTCAACAGCCGCGTCCGCTCCGTGATCGAGAATATGGGCGGCAAAGCCCTCAAACTCGACAACTGGGGCAAACGCAAGCTTGCCTACGAGATCAAAAAGAATCTCAAAGGCATCTACATGTACTGGCAATTCCTCGGCACCACTGGCCTTGTCGAGGAAATCGAACGCAATCTGCGCATGCTTGACTCTGTGGTGCGTTATTACACGGTCAAGGTCGACGAAGACGTCAACCCCGAGGCGCGTCCCTCGGCAGTCGATGACGAGGCCTTTACCAAGGCCGCGACCACTGTGCCCGATGAGGAAGAACTGGTCACCGGCGCCGCCCGCTTCCGCGATGAAGAGGACGAAGACGACGAGTTCGATCCGGATCTGGAAGAAATGGCACTGGCCAACAACGCAGACAAGGGTGAGGTATAGCTTATGGCCATGGATTTTGAAGATGCTCCATCGGGGCGCGGCAAGGGCAAAGCAGGTGAGCGCGATTCCAAGAAGGCGGGAAGCGCCGCTGGCGGTGCGCGCAAACGTGGATTTACACGACGCAAAGTCTGCCGTTTCTGCGCGGATAAGACGCTGATGATCGATTACAAGGATCCGCAGCTTCTGAAGTACTTTATTACCGATCGCGGCAAGATTATTCCGCGTCGTATTTCGGGTAACTGCGCCAAGCATCAGCGCAAGGTTGCGCTATCAGTTCGCCGTTCGCGGATGATTGCGCTTATGCCCTACACCGTCATGGGTCAGTAGGAGGTCACCATGCGGATCATCTTGCGCGAAGAAGTTCCCAATCTTGGCAAAGGCGGCGACGTCGTCACTGTACGTGATGGCTATGGTCGCAATTACTTGCTCCCGCAGGGTCTGGCGCTTCTGGCCACCGAGCGGAACGTCAAGCAGATTGAGCATCAGAAAAAAGTCATCGCGGCGCGTAACGCCAAGCTGGCCAAGGATGCGCAGTCCGTCGCCGATCGCCTCGGCGGGCTCGACGTGCGTATTACCCGGCAAGCTGGCGAAGGTGGAAAGCTGTTCGGTTCGGTCAGCACTCGCGATATCGAAGAAGCCGTTCGCGCCCTGGGCGTGACCATTGACCGCAAAAAGGTCGTGATCGAACACCCGATCAAGACCACTGGCGAGCACACGGTCGAGGTCAAGCTTGGACAAGGCGTGACCGGCAAGCTCAAGCTCACCATCACCGAATAAGACGTACTAAAAACGTCTCGGCCAAAAACGCCGCCCGGCTCTACCGGACGGCGTTTTTTTTTGCCAACCTCGCCGCACGGAATTTAACGCCAAATCGAATTGCTTAGTTGCGCGGCGGCAAGCAGCTCGTGAAGCGCCTCTTGAAAGCGGCCGCTTTTGGCCCGCAGGCGGGCCAGCCGGTCGTGCAGATCCGCGCTGTCGCTGACACTGTTCGCAGTGGTCTCGGTGAGCGCCGCCTCAGCCGCCAAAAAGTCGCCAGAAACCGTCAGCGTATCGCCCAGCGCCCGCAATAGCATCGTGCGTCCGATGCCGCTGGCATTGTAATGCAAACCGGCGCGCAAGGTCTGTGTGGCCCGCGGTGGGTCTTTTAAGCGCAAAAGCGCCGCAGCATAGGCAATGCGCGCTTCGAAAAAGCTTGGAATAAGTTGCAGGGCGGCTTGCAGATCCTGGCAGGCGTCATCCAGCTCACCGCGTTGCAGCTCATCGCAACCACGAACATAGTAACGTCGAGCGATGAGAGCACTCATTAATCGATCTCCAACAGGCCAAAGCGGCCACTTTGGCCCGATTCTTCAGCCGGTTTGTTTTCCGAACGCGCCGGCGGCGGATTGGCCGGCGCCGCGGGCGGATTTGTCGGCATAGCGCTGGGTCGACTGCTGGCACTCACCGGAGCACTGCTCGCGGGACGGGGCGGAGCCGAAGGCCGAGCCTCGGCCCGCACTGCGCTGGCTGCACTTTGCAGCCCCGCGGGCGGCGCTGCAGATGGCGACGCTGCAGGGCGCGCCTCGGCAGCAGCCGAGCCCGCCGGTGTAGAACTGGCCGGCGGCTGCGGTCGCGCCAGGGCCGGCGGCGGAACTGGCGGATCGCTGCGCGAAGCCGCTGCTTCTAGCGGAATCAGCCGTCCATCCACGCGAACGCTGACGCGGCCGCCCTGCACTTCAAAGGCCTGCAGCTCTGGCAAGTCGAGCCGCAGCTGCAGACGTTCGATAAGCTGCGCAAAAGACAAACCAGAAAGCTCGTCAGAAAGGGCTGCCGGCGGCGGGGCCGCCAAATTTGCCCCCTCAACGACGTAGACACGAAAAATGTGGGTCAAGATGTCCAGAAGCTGCTCGCGATCAAACCGGCCAAGGGCTTCATGTATCTCGCGAGTCTGACGGCGCAAGTCGTGACGGTCGCTCATAGCGGGCCTTCTCGAGTTAGTGGGATGATATTGGAAATGGCAGCTCAGCGCCGATGGTCAGGCAGCCGACGAGGCCGGATTTTTCAACTTGCGCATCACGCAAAAGCGCGTGGCGCAGATTGCATTTGACAAGCAAGGCTTCGCGCAGATCGCCGCGCAAAAGGGTAGACCCCGGCAGCTCGGTCTGCACCAGCACCGCCGCACCAAGCTGAGCGCGGGTCAAATCCGGGGCCGTGCGCTCTTGGCTAAAGCGGCAGCGAATCAGCAAAGCGCCGCGCAGTTTCAGGCCATAGGCGCGGTTTACATTGAACAAGCAGTTTCCGACATAGGCGCGATCAAAAATAGCGTTGTCCATGTCGCAACGCACAAACTCTGCATCTTCTATAAGCGCCTGGGTCAGGTCGGTTTCGGTCAAATTGCAGTCGTTAAACGTAGTCCGCTTGAGGACGCTGCGAGTTAGCAGAGTTTTGCGCAAATCGACGCGCGTAAAAGCTGCCCGAGTCAAATTGGCATTTTGCAGGCTCATGCCGTCCATATCGCAGGCGTCAAAGCTCAGGTCCGAAAAATCCACGTCCGCAAGCTGCAGACCTTGCAGCCGCAGACCTCGACACGTAGCGCCGCGCAGTTCACGTTCGCGAACTCGAATCAGAAATTGTTCTTTGCTGTCGATGATGTCGGACATGCTTGCTCTTCGTCCTTTTTGCCGATGGCCTAACCTCGGCTGCGATCCCTTCCCATTTGATTGTCTCGTAAAAGCCGCGCCAGGACAGCCAATTTGACCTCTTGCATAAGCGCCGCCCGTTGCGCCTGCTGCTTCTTGCGCGCCGCATCGGACTCGCCAGTTTCCGTATCTTTAAAGCGCTGTCCGCTCCTTTGTGCCTCTTCTTCTTGCGGATGCGAATGGTCTGACCCATCCCCACTTAAACGCATTCCTCGATGCATCTGGTCAATGTGCGTCAGTTCGTGCGCCAAAAGGGTTTGGCCCTCGATGCTTTCCAGATTGGACTGCCAGCCTTCGCGTACCAAAATCTGTTTCGTTCCACCGACCGTGATGGCATCGGCACGGTAGCGTCGAGTAATCTCTTCGGCAAAGGTGCCTTGAATTAATTCCACCCCGCTGAAGTCCACTGCATGCGAGCGTTCGCGAAACTGGCTTATGTGGCGCTCCATTTTGCTTTGGGTGTGCCGATCCAGCTTCCGTTTGCTTCCCGCAAACTTGCTCATCGTTCTGGCCAAGAACGCCGGGTCATACTTTTCAGCAATCTCATGCGTGAGGTTTAGAGCATCTCTCTCGCGTTTCTCTTCCTCATCATCGATTCTGTCGGCCATTGCTGCCTCGCCTCACAATAGTTTACCGCCAATAGAGGTATCGGCCAAGCGCGCTCCGCGGTTGTCTTCACAGCTTGCGAAAGCGGCTTTTGTCGTCCCGTAGCGAAATACCGCGAGCTCGGGATGCTCGCCGCCCAAGGTCAAAAGCGCAAAGCCGTACCCGCGCGCGTTGGCTTTGCTAAAAAGACCGCTATGGCCGGCGGCTTGGGTAGTGATAAGCGCCACGGGGCTGCGCAGCGGCCGCGGGCACGGAGACAGCGCATCGCTAGGCCAGCGCTGAAATTGCCGCGTTGGCGGATCCAGCTCAAAAACGTCGGACCAGTGCGTGTGTCCCGATAAGTGCAGCACCCGCTGACCGCGAGCAGCGGCTTCCATCAGCACCCCTTCAAAGTCGGCATTGCCATAACGCATGCGGCCAAAAAATCCGGCCGAGCGCGGCGCGATATGCGTAAAGGTCGAGGCCCGCGATGGCGCATGACTAAACAGCACCACGCCGCGCCGCCCGCGCTGCTGCGCACGCATAATATCGTCGCGTAGCAGTGCGACGCTCGCAGGATGCAAACCACGCGTCAAAATGCGCGGCGAGCGTTCCGCGGGACCACTGTCAAAGCCCACAAAATCGTAGCCGCCTAAGCTCAGCGAGAAATGCAAAAACGGATGAAAAGCTCGCGCAAAATTGGCCCAGCCCGCACCGTAGCGGCGCACCGGGCGCATGCCCCGCTGCATAAATTCGATGTCGTGATTGCCAAGGACCACCAGCACCGGCGCCGCGACATTGCCAAGCAGTTTCTGAGCGACTGGCCACAACTGCGGCTGCTGCCCGCTGTTGACGATATCGCCGGTGACGATGACCAAATCGGGGGCTAGGCGGTTGACGTTTTCGACGATCTGGCGCAGCCGCGCGAGAATCTCTTCGGATTTTAGGCGCCCGCCTTTGCCGACGTGCAAATCCGAAAGATGAGCCACCCGCACGCGCAAAAGCTTGCTGGGATCGTCATGGCGCAGCCATACGGCATGGGGCGCCCGCGTCACCACCGCCGAACTGGACGGGTTCCAAGCGGCCTGGACAGAGTCTGCCTCGCCACGCATCAGCAAATCATAGCCGCCGGGCGGCGGAAACAGGGCACTGTCGAGGTGCGCCAAGTAGTGCGCGACAAAGCTTGTTTCGTTACGCCCGCCAAGCGCCGCGGTTCGAAAAAGCAGTTCAATGCGCAGCGGATGACAGCCGACCACCGCCACGCCGCGCAGGCAATCCGTCGCCGCGGCATCCGTGGCTTCATGTTGCAAAAGCGCGACCCAGGGAAGTCGCGGCGAATTGCTGCCGCGTTCCAAAAGTTCGATATCAAATGTCGTTCCGGTCTGCACAATTTCGGGCAAGCCCAACCGCGGACGTAAAAGGCCTGCCTCGTCGGGCGCCTCAACCGTCGAGTCCGCGGTCTGCGCCGCCAAAGAGGCAGGCCGCGGAAAAAACTCTCGATAACGTCCCGACACCTGCTGCACCACCCAGCCTTCTTCTATAGGCAGCGGCGGAGCGTGAAAGCAGCTAGCAAGCCCGATGCAAAGAAGCGGCATCAAGCAGGTTTCTTTTGGCGAAAAAGTCCATTGCTTTGCAGACATCTTTGGTTCCTTGATTGTGCGCATCCTGGCACCTATTCTCCGACCTTAACTTAATCAGGGTCGTCGCGAGGAGCTATGTCTGTTCTTGAATGTGCATCCTTGCCGCGATTCAGCCCCTTTCCGACTGCAAGGTATGGGGGTAAGCTACTGCAAACTTTCATGGATACCGATCAGCCATGAGCACGACGCCAACCCCAGTTATTGAAACCATCAAAGCGCGCGAGATTTTGGATTCGCGCGGCACTCCAACCCTGGAAGTCGATGTTCGACTTGTCGATGGCAGCTTTGGACGCGCTGCCGTTCCGTCTGGCGCATCCACCGGCAGCCGCGAAGCCATTGAGCTACGCGACGGCGCCAATCGCTACAAAGGCAAGGGCGTGCTGCACGCCATCAAGAACGTCAATGAAATTTGCGCGCCGGCGCTGCGCAAAATGTCCGCAGCCAATCAGACAGAGCTTGACGCCCGTCTGCGCGAGCTCGATGGCACCGCAAACAAAGGCAAGCTCGGTGCCAATGCCTTACTCGGCATTTCGCTGGCGGTGGCCCGAGCAGCGGCGGCGGCGGCGCACAAACCGCTATATCGCCATCTGGGCGCGGGCACCACTTTGCCGTTGCCGCTGCTAAATGTCCTAAACGGCGGCGCGCACGCCGACAACAGCGTCGATTTGCAAGAATTTATGATCGTTCCGGTGGGGGCGCCGAGCTTCGCTGAGGCGATGCGCTGGGGCGCCGAGACCTACCAGGCGCTAAAATCGCTGCTCAAAAAGCGCGGCCTGACCACCGCAGTGGGCGATGAAGGCGGCTTTGCACCCAATTTGCGCGCCAATGTCGAAGCCATCGAGGTACTGCTTAGCGCCATCGAGCATGCCGGCCTGCGTCCCGGAAAAGACATTGTGCTGGCACTTGATGCGGCAGCCAGTGAATTTTACAAAGACGGCGCCTACGTCTTTAAAAAGTCTGACGGCAGCCGCCGCACGACCGACGAGATGATTGCGTTTCTGGCCGACTGGGTGCGGCAATTTCCTATTGCCTCGATCGAAGACGGCCTGGGCGAAGATGACTGGGCGGGCTGGAAGCGGCTGAGCCAAGAACTCGGCGACAAAGTTCAGCTTGTCGGCGACGATGTCTTTGTTACCAATCCGACGATTATTCGGCGCGGAATCAGCGACGGGGTCGCCAACGCCGTGCTGATCAAGCTAAACCAAATCGGCACGCTCAGCGAGACCTTTGAAGCCATTGCCGCATCTCGCGCCGCCGGCTACGGCACCGTCATCAGCCACCGTTCGGGCGAGACCAGCGACGACTTCATTGCCGATCTAGCGGTGGCGACCGACGCCGGACAGATCAAAACCGGTGCACCTTGCCGCGGCGAGCGCTTGGCCAAATACAACCAGCTCTTGCGCATCGAAGAAGAACTAGGCAGCGCGGCCCGCTATGCCGGTCACGCCGCCCTGCGCTTTAACGCTCGCTAACGATGTCCGAAAGGTCGCGGACTTCGATGCTGTATTGGTTGTTGTAGCCGCTGACCACGCCCACCACCCAAGGCAGAACTCCGCCGGCGGTAAACGCCGGCTGGCCGTTTGCTTTGCCGCCATCCAGAATGAAATCGCCGACGCGGGCGCAGGCTGGCGCGGACGCTTGACAGGTTTCCAAAGGATCGTCGCTGACAAAAAAGTCATCGTCACCGGTGGGCGCAACCAGACGGCGCATCGTGACGTTTTTGACACGCACCAGCAGGTTTTCCAGGCGCTCGGCCGCATTGGCTTTGCCGCCAATCAGGTCGCGCGTCTTTATATCTAAGGGCTCGACAGGGACCAGATCTGAAATAGCAATCGACAAAGGCCGTTCGATTTCATCCTGGCTGTTAAAGACCCTAAAGGTTCCATTCAGGCTGACGACGTGCCCGACTTGCAAAAGTGTGCCGTCGGCGGCCTTGGGCGGCGTAGTTCCGCCTATATAGACCAGAATGCCGGAATAATCCGGCGGGCCATCCAGATCGCGAGCATGAAATCCAATGCTGCTTTGGCTGTGCAGGCCAACTATCAGCAACCGATTCAGCTTTACTTTGGTCCCCTCTGGCGGACGCATGCCGTGCGTCGGATCGCGCAGATCTCTGACGGTAAACGGACAGGGCCCGCTATTCGAGTTGGCGAAAAACGGACAAATGTCGCACGCGTCTCCCTGCCCGTCTGCATCGCTGTCCCATTGATCGGGATTGGCCACCCCCAGGCAGTTGTCGATGTCGTCCGGACTGCCGTCGGCATCGCAATCCGCGGCACGAACTTTGGCGCAATTTTGCGCATACGCATCAAGCGGGCAAGGATCACAGGCATCGCCCAAACCGTCGCCATCGCTGTCGGCTTGCACGCCGCGGTCTAGCGGCCTTATCGGATTAAATACGGTAGGGCAGTTGTCCGCCGCGCCGATCAGGCCGTCTCCGTCGAGGTCTTCATCTGTAGTCTGGCCGTCATACTGGCCAAGACGCAGCGGCACGCAAGTCGGCTCCTCGGCCGGAGTTCCGCAGGCAAATAGTCTGTAGATGGGCTTGCCGGCGGCTTTTTCCAGATCCGCCAGATTCTTGCCGGTCTCGCGTTCGACGCACAGCCGCTTTTCGCTGCCACAGACGCTGAGGCTTTCGCACTTATTGGCAATCCCGGCCAAAAGCCCCTCCATCAAATTGGCGTCCCCATACATCGGCAGACCGCCGCGCAAAACCAAAAGAACGTCTTCTACGCCGGCTTGTACGACGGCGGCATGATCCAGCGCGGCTTTGCGGCTGGCATCAAAAATCGCCAGGTCGGCGATGTAGCCATTTTGAATTTGTCCGATGACATCATTTGTAGCCGTCGCAAGTGCCGCGTTTATCGTCGCCATGCGCCACAGCGCCTCGGCACTGAAGTAGCCGGCCCATCTTTGCCGATTAAATTCGTCGGCGCACTTGAGTTCACGCAGCAGATTCATCGACCCCGAAGCGGTCCAATCCGTTCCCAGGGCGATGTTGACCCCGGCTCGATCGAACATAGGAACCTGCGCGGTATGGCCGTAAAGCGACACATTGCTTCGCGGCGACCAAATCAAAGACGCTCCGCGCTGCGCAACCAGACAAGCATCCTGGGCGGTCAGCGCAATTCCGTGAATCAGCGCACTTTTTCGCAAAAGCAGATTCTGGCCGCCATTGGCGTTCTGATCGATGCACAAAAATTCGTTGCGCGCCTCGGTGGTGATGCCTTCGCTGATGTGCGGCTCGTAGGCATCATAGCCCTTGATGGAACTCGCGAAGCGAATGCTCGGATAGCCGCAGCCGGCGTAAAGCCGTTCGCCGCTCGTGTCGCCCAAGGGAAAAGTGTCAAATTCAACAGCGGGCTGGCCGAGCCCTTCCTGATTGCTGGTATCCAGATTGCGCAGCACGCCCGGGGCTTGGCCCGAGCCGACAAGCGACGTAGTTCCAGCCATGAGCTGACGCAGCTCGCCCCACTGCACGGCCTGCGCGTTGTTGCCGCCAGAAACCGGAAGTCTTGGCCGCGTAGGATCGCCGGGCACCCCCAGTCGCCACTCATGGCGGTGATCGTAACGGTTGGTTGGATGCAGATGGGGCGTGGCCTTGGTGTAGGTGATGTGATCGTGCGTATTGATGAAGCCAGGCGAAATGACTCCGCCTGGACAGATGATCTGAGCCGCGTCCTTGGCAGCGGCCGCACAATCGCACGCGGCGCAGGCAATTTTGCCCTGTTCGTCGATAAGCACCGATCCACCGTGCAGCACGCGATCGGGCAAAAGCACACTGCCTGCCCGTAACAGCAGGCGCTTGCTGCTGCCGCTACTTGGCAAAACGGCGCAGTGCTCGTCCGCGGTCGGTCCTGGCATCTCAGCGCACTCGACAATGATGGGACCCGTAGAACCGGCATCAGATGGCGGCAAGTCCCAAACTGCCGCGTCCGCGGGCGCCGCATCCGGCGACGACCCATCCGAAGAATCGGCCAGCGGAGGTCGGCAAGAAAAAACCGCCAGACTCAAAAGAGCGAAAACCTTGAAGCTTTCAGAACTTAACCGGCGCAACATGGCTCACCCTACCCTGTCGTCCAAAAGCCGCCAAATGTATAACGTTGCCCTACGGCACGAACCTGGAAATGATCTGAAAATGGCGCTGCAAAACCTGCGAGACAAATTGCTGAAGGCGGGCCTCGTTGACAAAAAACAGAAGCAACAGGCTGATACGCAAGATCGTCGAGACAAAAAGCAGAAGGGCATCGATCAGCAAGCCCAAGAAGAAGCCGAAAAGCAGCGTTTACACGCTGAAAAACTAGCCGCCGAAGCGGAAGCGCAGCGTCAGCTCGAAGTCGAACGAGCCATCGAGCGCGAACGCCACGAGCAGCTTCACCGCGTGCGCAATATTTGTGAGCGCTGGGCCGTGCGTTCAAGCAAACCCGGGCAGCGGCGTTTTCACTTCGTCAAGCGCAACGGATTTATTGGCCGGCTGCTTGTGAACGACGCGCTTTATGATCAATTGATGTTGGGCGCGCTGGTCGTGGTCGAGCACTCGCCAGACGACGCTGCTCCAGTGCTGCTTCCGCCGGAGCCGGCCGAACGGGTAAAAGAGCTGGATGAACTTGCGGTGCGCTACTGGGCCCGCAGTGCCATGCCCATCGGCTATGTCGCCGACAGCGACGGACCGCATTTTGAAAACACAACGCCGTCAGACTGATTTGCCAATTTTTGGCTAGTGCTGGCCCAGCGCCGCCGGAGCTGAAAAAGTCAAATTGCCTTGTCGATGCTGTCGGCGTGTCAACGTCCCTCGCAAAAGCAGCGCCAGCAAAGTCAATGCATAGGGCAAAAGTTGCACGAGAAAATTCGGAATGTGCAGGCCGCTTGACTGCAGACGAATGCCCAACGCTTCAGCGCCGGCGAAAAGCAGCGCCGCGGCCGCCGCATAAAGGGGCCGCCAGCCGCCAAAGATCATCGCGGCCAAGGCCAAAAAACCGCGCCCGCCGGACATAAGGGCCACAAACTGCCGCTGTTCAAAGACCAGGTACACTCCGCCCACCGCCGAAAGCAGACCGGAAAGCGCCACGGCATAGATGCGCACCCCCGGCACCGAAAGCCCAAGCGCCCTGGCGGCCTGCGGTCGCTCGCCCACTGCACGCAGCCGTAGCCCGAACACGTTGTGATAGAGGCTTGCATGACACAAAAGGACAAGCAGCAGCGTGGCCAGCACAAACAAGCCGGGGCCGTAGCCCGACAAAGCCGCCAATCGCGGCGAGTTGCTCGTCGAGCCATACACCGCCTTGAGTAGCACCCGCGACAGTCCATCGGCCAAAAGAAAGATGGCAACGCCACATACCACTTGATCGCCGCGAAACACCACCACAAGCAGGGCGTAGAAAAGCGCCAAGAACAATCCGGCAAAAAGGCCGCAGGTCGCGGCAAAAAGGGCGCCATGCGCTGCGCCCAAAGCCGTGCCAAGGGCCGAGATCAGCAGAAATCCTTCCAGCGCAATATTGATGACCCCGGCGCGTTCGCACATCGTACCGCCCAGCGCCGCAGTGACATAAGGCACACCTAGACGAAGCACGGACAGCAAAAGGCCACCCGTAAAAGTCCATGCCAAAGACATCGGTGCCTCGCTCATGAACTGACCACCGGCGCGTTGCCAAGCCCAGGCAAACGCCCGAGCAAGCGCCGCACGAAAGGATTGCTCGTGGCCATCACCACGATAATGACCGCAGTCAGCACATCGAAAAGTTCGCGCGGCACCAAGGCATTTACCGCCAGGCCGCCTTGCGACAAAGTGCCAAAAAGCAGCGCCGCAAGCAGCACCCCGAGCGCGCGATTTTGCCCAAGCACGGCCACCGCGATGCCCAGATAGCCCAGGCCCGAAGAGAAGCCGTCTTCATAGTAGTGCTTATAACCAAGCACAAAGTTGGCACCGCCCAGACCGGCAAGCGCCCCGGACAGGCTTAAGGCCAAAGTGCGCAAAAAGCGTACCCGCAGGCCCGCCGCCTGCGCTGCCTCAGGATTTTGCCCCACAGTGCGCAGCGCAAAGCCCAGGTGGCAGTGCTGCAGCACAAATCCATAAAGCAGCAGCAGCAAGATTCCTAAAAATAGCGACGCATTGACGGCGGAACCGTGAAAAGCATGCAGAGATTGCGACAGACGCGGCAGCGCGAAAGCGGGCGAAATCGGCACGGTATGTACCGACTCGCGCACAAACACCAAGCCGCCGATACCGATGAGCGCGGCTCGTACCATAAAGTTCAGCAAGATGGTGACGATCACTTCGTGCGCGCCGGTAAAAGCGCGCATCAGCCCGGCCAGCCCGCCCAGTACCGCCCCCACAGCCGCCCCAGCCAAAAGGACCACCGGCACGGCCAAAAAGGACGGCACTTTCGCCGGCAGGTGGGCAGCACACAGCGCCATGGCCAAACCGCCGGCCAGAATTTGCCCTTCGCCGCCTACGTTGAACAGCCCGACGCGCATCGCCAAGGCCACCGAAAGCCCGGTGAAAAGCAGCGGAGTCGCTTTAAACAAAACCTGCCCGATGCCATAGGTGCTGCCCCAGGTGCCCACCCCGAGCAAGCGATAAACAGCCAGCGGCTCGACGCCAAAAAGCCGAATCAGCACCGACGCCAGCGCCATGGCCAAAAGCACGGCCCAGACAAAAGGCAGTAGCGACAATCCGATACGGACTGAAAGCCGCGGGCGCGCCAAGCTTATCACCCGGCGGTCATAAACCATAGCGAGGCAACCTGTAAAGAGCGACTCAAGCGCGCGGACACACAAGGCCGACAAGCGTCGCCAGGTGAAATTCGGCGCGGCGCACGTAGGACCGCGGGACGCCGTTTATGGCGGGGCTTTTGTTTTCGCCGCCCACGCCTTGCAAAAAGCGCATCAAGGCATCGCGACGCTGGCAAGAAGCCGGAGCAAACACCAGGGCGGCGTGGTACTCGCGTTCCCAAGGAGACAAAAAGTCATTGTATTTAAGGACCCGCAGGTTCGGATCTAGGGCATGCACTCGGTGGCGCACCACCGCAGCCTGAGCCCGCTCGCCGCGATCGAGCGCCACCAAATATCCGGTACAAGCCCGCGCAATATCGCTGGATGGCGAACTCACCCCCTGCTGCAGTTTGCAGGCGCGCCCAAAAAGGAGAGTCGCCTCTTCCAAGCGCCCGATGACCATCAGCACATCGGCCGTGCGATAAAGGAGGCGCGGCTCTTTGGGAAGTATAGGCAAAAGCCGCAGGTAGCGCAGTAGCGCGGCATCAAGATCCCCCTCAAGCGCGATTTGTAAGCCCAGGGCCAGCGCCAAGGCGGGGTCGGTACACTCGATGTCGCCCAATCGCCCGCCTGTCAAAAGTTCCTCGGCGCGGCGCAAGGCCGGGCCGGCAGCCTCTATATGTCCGCGTTCCTGGTGTATCTGCCCGAGCAAACTGTGAGCATCCGGCACATCGGGCCATAACTTCGTCGCCTCGTTCAGCCAGGTGAGGGCTTCGTCCAGATCCGCGGCAGCGCCAAAGCGGCTGGAATAAAGCAGGTTGCGCGCCAAGTTCAGCAGTTCGGCATAACGCTGCGCCGGCGGACCGGCAGCTTTTGCGCGCCCAGGTGCACATCCCCACAGAGTTTGCTGGCAGGAATGAGGCCTTTGCCCATCCGCCGCAGCCGGCGCCAGCTTTTGGATGTCAAGCAAAACTAGCAGCAGCGCTGCGACCTGAGCAATTCTCATGGAGAAACAAAGCGCAGGGGCAAGGCCAGCTCATCCTGATCCAAAACATCGGAATCGGCTGCAGAAAACCGCCACCTGTAAATCGTGTTTTGCACGCAGCGCAATAAATCCGTCGTAGCGCCGCTGCTCGTGCTGCTGCTCGGCTGCGCTTTGTCGGCCAGCGTATTTTCCAGGGCCTGCACCAGCAGCACCGCCCCGTAGCGATCGAGCATCAGCGCCACCAGCAAATCGCCCCGCAGTCCTGCGCCCCGCCGCAAACTGCGGGCGTAGCACTGCCTGAGCTCCAAGTTTCGCTCGCTGACCACCTTCAAAACCTCGGCCTCGGTGCGATGGCGGCGCGTAGCAGTACCGCTTTGTACATCGGAGGGAAATTGCGGAATGCCGACAATGACTCGAGCGCGCAAAAGCTCGGAAAGTGCATAGCCTGGTTGACGCTGCATTTGCTCGATGTGGCTGCGCGCCCGGTCGGCATAGCGGCTGCGCGGCACTTCGTTTAGAAAATCGCGAAAGGCGCGAATCGCTTCGTCGCGGTTGCCAAAAATTTCATGCAGCAAACCCCAGTAGTAGTGGCGATCGCCGGCGGGAACGAAAAAGACATCTTCGCTTTGAAACGTCCGCAAACCCGGATCCGCGGCCAGCGAGCGCTCCAAGGCTTCGCGGCTTTTTTGCAATTGGCCGTCTCGATCGTAGGCCACCGCCAGCCCCAGCGCGTGCAGCGCCGCCTGATCACTGCCGTCGATGGCTTCGGCCTGGGCATAGCGTAAAATCGCCGCATCCAGTCGACCCAGTGCCATCAGCGCTTCGGCCGAATTGCCAAGCATCATGGACTGCTGTTGCCGACGCGGTGCACTGGCCAAGTCGGGCTGGCCGGGCAAAAGCCGCAGCGCCAGATCGTATTCGGCGACGGCATCAGCAAAGCGCTCGCGGTGAGAATAAACGATGCCCAGAAGCGAAGCAATTTCGCCATTGAGCGCACCGCTGACATCGTCCTTTCGCGCACGCAATAGCTCGACCACCGATTGCTTGAGCGCCGCCTCACCAAGCTCGGTATGGGTCAGCCAGCTTCCCAGAAGCATGCGCAGCTCGGCATTGTGCTCGTCGAGTTCTAAGGCCCGCGAAAGTACGCTTAAGGCCCGTTGCAAAAGAGTAATTCGTTCCGGGCTCTGGCGGCGACGGATAAGCAGCGCCGCGTGGTACAGTTCACGCGCTTCGCGGCAAAGCTCCTCGGCGCGGGCGGCGGCGGCTTGCGGCGGCGGACTGGGCAAAGCCGCTTGCCCAAAAACGCCTTCTTGCCAAAGCAAGAGGATTAGAAACAGCGCTGCGCACCGCCGCAAAAGCCGCATGCATGGCAGTATAGCCCTTGCGCTGCCGGCAGCTTGGCGCAAATGCTCGGTCATCGCCACGGGTCGGCCCTTTAAGGTTCGGTCCTTTTAGGGTTTTTCTGAACCGCCGCGAGAATGAAACAGCGGTCCGGCGTCCGCGCCATCTCCCGACTCATCCGGTGCAGCGGCGGTACGGTTCCAATCTTCTTCAGCGGGCAAAACTGCCTTGTCCAGATCGAGGATGCGGGCCTCCCCGACGTAGCTTTTGGTCTCGTAGCGGGTGATGTGGCCGATTTTGCGAACGATCTCGGCGATGCGTTCGGCTTCGCGCACAAGCACCGTGGCGTATTCGTGAATGTCGGAATACTCCATCGGCAACTGCCGCTGCAAGAGCTGCGCGTAGCCCATAACCGACGTCAGCGGCTGGTTTAGTTCGTGCGCGGCCGTGCCGGCCAGCTCGACAAGCAGCGCCTGGCGCTCGCTCCAGGCCAATTTTTCTTCGGTTTTGAGCAACCGTTCTTCAATGAGCAAACGCTCACGCAAGTCAGACAGCACACCAACGGTCGCTACTTCTTCGTCGCCTTGATAAATAATCGATGCGCTAAGCGCCACCGGAATAAGCTGCAAGTTTTTGCCGACGATGGTTTTGCGCGACTGCATGAGCCGCCCTTTGCCACCGCTGTGCTCAGAGCGCAGTTCGGCCATGACGCGGCGGGCTTCATCACCGGGATACAGGCGCCAGACCGGTAGTTTGCCAATCACTTCGTCAGGCGCATAACCGGTAATGCGTGCGGCCCCTTGATTGAAAAGCACCACCCGTCCAGTAATGTCGGCGGCGATGATCCCATCGACGGTCGAATCGATGAGGCGTTCGAGGAAATCCTTGGTTTTGCGCAGCTCACTTTCAAGGATGCGTTTTTCGGTGACATCGCGAAATGACAAGACGATGTAACGCGGCTGCGTCGGCACGGCCGAAATCGATACCGACAGCACAAGCATTTCGCTAGAGGTGGTGACAAACAGCAAATCAAAAGATGGAACCGGGCAATCGGCGACGATAAGTCCGATGGCGTACCACAGAAGCGGCCGTTGCGGCTCGGCCACTAAGCTGGCCAGCGGATAGCCCGCCAGACCGGCGGTGGCATAGCCGGTCATCTGTTCGGCGGCGCGATTTAGCCAGACGACGTGCGTGGCTTCGTCAATGAGCGTGACGCCGTCAGCGCTCGATTCGAAAAATTCGCGATAGTGTTCAAGAATTGGCGGTTCGCGATCGCGCTGCATGCGCACGCGACTTGTGCGATCGCGCAGCGTCTCATCAAATCCGCCGCTGCTTAGGGCCAGGCCCAAAAGCTGGGCGATGCTGCTTAAAAACTCGAAGGAAGCCGCGCTGAGCTCGGCAGATGCCGTGAACAAAATAAGCGCCCACATCGCACCGGTAGAACTTTTCAGCCGCAAGGCCGACGTCGGCACTGGCACGACGACCATGCTAAGTTCCGCGGAGATGCGCAAGGCCTGGGCCAAAAGCTCGGCCTCAAGATTGCGATGCAGAACGGCGATTTCGCCGGTCCCAAGCAGCGACCGTAGATGCGGATAGCCGTGACGCGGCCCAAACAGCGGCCCGGATAAGCCATCGGAAACCGCGGCCAAAAGTGTGAGGCCGCTGTATTCGTCGTCAAAACGCGCCAGTGCCGCCTGCGTGGCCCCTACGGCGTCGCGGGCCAGCTCGGCAACGCGCCCGAGCGGCCGCACCCCTTCATTGCCGTCCGCAGCGACTGGCGCATTTTCGTCGCGCGGACCAAGTGGACCACGCGACGTCCCCTGCTCACTTGTGGTAAGCAGAAAAATAGCGCGCCGCAACGCCTCAAAATGCGGCCACGGCGCGGCGGCCATGGACTTCGAATGCATGGGATGGCAAAACTACAGAGGTTAGCCGTGTATAGCGCGCATATTTTCAATAATTGCGCTACCAAAGGCGGAACATTTGACCTCTTTTGCGCCCTCGGTTAAGCGCGCAAAATCGTAGGTGACGACCTTCTTGGCGATGGTTGTTTCCAGGCCGGAAACGATAAGGTCGG
>CAYWPR010000066.1:0-34021 GCA_964460115.1 uncultured Myxococcales bacterium | reverse complement strand
CTGCTGCTGCCAAGCCTGCCGCTGCTGCGCCTGCTGCTGCCAAGCCTGCCGCTGCTGCGCCTGCTGCTGCCAAGCCTGCCGCTGCTGCGCCTGCTGCTGCCAAGCCTGCCGCTGCTGCGCCTGCTGCTGCCAAGCCTGCCGCTGCCGCGCCTGCTGCTGCCAAGCCTGCCGCAGCGCCCGCTGCGGCGAAACCCGCTGCCGCAGCGCCCGCTGTGGCCGCTGCCAAACCCGCGGTGTCAGCCACTTCGCCTGCGGCTGCCGCCAAACCTGCTGCTGCGCCTGCTGCTGCTGCCAAGCCTGTGGTTGCTGCCAAGCCCACGCCTGCGGCTTCTGCGCCAAGCGCAGGTCTCACTGGAGCGACCACCGCTGCCAAGCCCGCGGCGGTCGCAACTCCGGCCGCCAAAGCGGCAACGCCTGCTGCCGCCAAAGCCGCAGGACCGGCGGCGCCCGCGGCGGAACCGGATCCGCACGCAATAAAGGCGCTGGCTCGGGCTTTAAATCCCGGTGCGGCTGCCCCTTCGAGCGGTGCGGCGGCTGATGAGCCACCGGCAGAAGCGCGGCGTTTTGCCAAATACATCGACCGCTTGCAGGCAGCCAGCGAGCGCGATGAAGTGGTAACCGCCCTGCTTGACTGCGCGGCGGAATTGTCGGACTGCGCGGCGCTGTTTGTACAACAGCAAAAACAGCTAGTCTGCCTAGACGGTCGCGGCCCGGATCATGTGGTCATGGGAATGAAGTGGTTCTCAGTGGCAAGTGAAGAGCAGTCGCCCTTTAACGATGTCATGGCCAGTCGGCAAGCCCACATCGGTCCATTGCCGGATACGCCGGCCAATCGCTCGGCGATGGCATCGCTGAGCAGCTCAGCGGGAAATCTGCTGCTTTTGCCGATCACGGTTGGCAGCCGAAGCATTGGCGTTCTTTATGCCGATGAGCTGAAAACCGATCTAAAGCCGCTGGCCTCCGGATTGGCCTATCTCGCGCAAAAAACTGGCGCCGCGCTGGCCCGCATCATTTTGCAGAAAAAGAAAACTGGCTAATTTAGGGGTTAAAGCGGTAGCCGACACCGCGCACAGTCTCTAAATGCACAGGGACGTCTGAGTTTTCTTCGATTTTGCTGCGCAGCCGGGCGACGAAGTTGTCGATGGTGCGCAGCGTGCAGTGCTCGCCCCAGATGCGCTCCATAATTTGTTCGCGGCTAAGGACCTGGCCGGGGTGCTGCATAAACAGACACAGCAAGGCAAATTCCTTGGCGGTGGTGTCGATCTGGTGGCCTTGCACAAAGACCCGCCTTTCGGCGCGATCAAGGTGAATGCGAGCGCTTTGTAGCTGGCTGTTACGTTGACGGCGTCCACGTCGCAATGCCGCGCGCACGCGCGCCAAAAGCTCGGCCAATCCAAAGGGCTTTGTCATGTAGTCATCGGCGCCCAGCGATAGCGCCAGCACTTTGTCGGCTTCCTGATCCTTGGCCGAAAGGACCAGAATCGGCGCTTCGACATTTTGCTGGCGCAGCTCGTGAATCAGCTCAATGCCCGAAACCTGAGGCAGCATCAAATCGATTAGGAACAGGTCGGGAGACTCTTGCTGAAACATGCGCAGGGCCGCTTGACCATCCTCGGTACAGAGCACGCGATAGCCCTCGAGCCCCAGATTCATCTGCAGGGCTTTGCGGATTCCGAAGTCATCTTCAACGATTAGGATGGTTTCCACGGAAGGGTCTATTTCTTACTACATTCCTACGGCCGATTCGTTCGCGTCGGCAGAAAAATGGTAAAAGTAGCCCCTTGTCCTAGATCGCTTTCGACGGTGGTTGTGCCGTCGTGGGCTCGAACGATGTGATCGACCATCGACAAGCCTAAGCCCGTTCCCTGCGGCTGCAGCGGCGCGTCAGGGCGCGTCAAACGATAAAACTTTTCAAAGATGCGGCGGTGCTCGGCTTTGGGAATGCCCGGTCCGTTGTCGCCAATGGCAAATGCCACGTGCGGGCCTTTGCGCACGCAGCGCAGCGAGATGATCTTCACCGCTCCTGTATATTTGAAGGCATTTTGCAAAAGGTTCAAAAGCGCTTCGCTTATCGCGGCGATGTCGACGTAAATGGACGGCAGATCGTCCTGCACCGAAGTCTGCATGGTCACATCGCTAGTCAAAAGCTGCGGCGCAAAAGCGGCCAACGTGGCTTCCACCACTCGCGTTGGCGAGGTCATTTCCAGCCGATAAATACGCTTGCCGGCTTCCATGCGCGCCCAGCCGAGCAGTCTGTCAATCATCGCCGACAGCCGCGAGGTCTCGGTGGCGATTGTATCCAGCGCTTGCTGTATCTTGTCCGGATCACAAAGGCGCCCGCTTTGTAAAGTCTCGACAAATAGACGAATGCTGGTCAAAGGAGTACGCAGGTCGTGCGAAACCTTGTTCACAAATTCGGTCTGTAGCTGCGCGACCGAACTTTCGCGCCGTACATACAAAACCGTGGCCACCACGCCTCCTAGAAGCGTCACGGTCAGTCCCAGCGTCATGATTCCGAAGATCATGTCGCGCGTCGCGTGACCAAGGACCAGAATTAGAACTCCGACCGTTAGCAGAAGTCCGCTTGGTACAAAAGCAAATAGCGCGATGAGAATCATCAAGCGCCGGAGCTTGCTGCGTTGCAGATCGTACCGAGCCGTCATGGTCCTTGTGAAGGTAGCACGCGCGAATTGCGATTCAGAAGGAACATCTGGCGGGCGCGGTCTTCACACGAAAAAATGACGCGGCCGTGACAATTCCGTGACAAAACTTGGTCAGCATCAAGAGATGCAGATATTCGCGACGCCGGCAAAGAATCGTGCACCGTCCGGCAAAACTTTGCCGCGAGATCCGGATCGCATGGATGCTGTGACAAGCATTCCTTATTTTTTTGTACATGCATGCTGTCTGCTGACGCTGCTGCCGAGTTTTCATCCGACTTGGGCCAATATTGCCCTATGCATCGGATTTTATTATCTGCGGATGTTCGGCATTACTGCTGGATACCATCGGTACTTCTCGCATCGTGCGTACAAATGCGGACGCTTTTTTCAGTTCGTCCTGGCTTGGCTCGGAACGATGGCGCTACAAAAGGGAGTCCTATGGTGGGCAGCGCATCATCGATCGCACCACAAATACAGTGATTCGAAGCTCGATGTGCATTCGCCAAAGCAGCGCGGATTTTATTTTGCGCATCAAGGCTGGTTTTTGGGCCGCCGCTTTAATGACACGGATTGGGCGCGCATTGCCGATTTCGCCAAATATCCCGAGCTGCGCTGGCTAAACCAGCACTACTTGTTTCCGGGCTTGCTGACGATCAGCTTGGTGATGGCGCTGGGATTTTTCTACGGCTTGCCGCCTTTGCAGACGCTTGGCCAGTTGCATGGAGCACCGCTTTTTGCGGCCCTGTTTGCGGCTGCCAAAGATGGACTGCGCATAGGGCTTTGGGGCGGCTTTGTCAGCACGGTTTTTTTATGGCACGGCACATTCACAATCAATTCCCTGGCTCATGTTTGGGGGTCGCGCCGCTACCAGACTGCCGATGACAGCCGCAACAATTTCTGGCTGGCGCTTTTGACCATGGGCGAGGGTTGGCACAATAACCACCATCACTATCAGAGCACCGCCAATCAGGGCTTTTTCTTTTGGGAAGTGGATCTTAGCTACTACATCCTCAAAATACTGTCCTTTTTCGAAGTGGTTTGGGACCTACGCACGCCGCCCGCGCACATATTGCGCGGCGGCGACGACCCAGCGCGTTCTGGTTCTTGATGTGGTTCGGGCGATCTGCAGCTCGAAAGCGCCTCGACCGGAACGGGAAATTCACAAAAACTGCTTAAAACGACGCGCGGAAGCCGAGGTTGACGTAGATGCCGCTTAAAGTCGGTAGAAAATCCGGAGCTGAGCGCAGTAGAACTTGGCGATAGCCGCCTTCGACAAAGATGGCGCCGTATTTCACATGAAATTCGGAGCCGATAAGGCCGCCGATGGCGAACGAAGTGCGCCACTGCCCGTCATTGGCTTGAACGCCGTCGCGTGCCAAGAAACTGTAGTCGGCGACAAACTGCGGCAGGACGCCGAAGTAGGGCACGATGTCCGCCGCCAGATTTTTGCGCACGCGGTACGTGATCGGCACGCCGACTGAAATGACATGCGCCACCGAGGGGCTTGGCGGATAGAATTCGTACTGCGGACGCAGCGCCAGCGCCAGGCCGCCGTAAGGCAGGCGAATGCGGCCGCCGATTTCTAGACCAGCGCCCACGGCAAAAACCTGGCGCGTGATATCGATGCCGGCCGAGGGAAAGACTCCAAGTTCCAGGGCGAAACGTTTGGTCGACGGCGGAGTTTCTTCGGCGCTCGCGCTTGTCGAATCGCTTGGCGCACTGGTTTCGGCGGGCTTTTGCGCCGCCGTGTCGATAGTCGGCAGCGCATCGGGCAGCCGGCCTTCATAAGTTTCTGTGTCGTTAATCGTATAGCGCAGGCTGTGCCCGGTCTGGCCGGCCGGCCAAGTGGCCGTGGCCACGTAACTGCCAGCGGTCGGTGATTCGACAGCCGGGCTGATCGTAACCCCGCCTTGCCCCTGAACCTTTACGGCGGCGCCGCTTAGCGGATTGCCGCTGGCATCGCTCAGAACCAAAGTCACCTGCCTTTGGCCGGTGGCGGAAATCTGATTTTTGGCATCGGCGGCGGTAAAGCTTACGGCGCCAGGCTCGATGCGGGCTAGTAGCGGGCCACTTTGCGCGGCGCTTATCGTTTGCTCGGCAATTTCTTCGAGACGCGGATTGGTCGCGACGCTGGCGCAGCGCAATAGGTGGCTGCGCGCCGGAGTCAAAAATAGCGGTTCGACAAGCGGCTGCAAGGGTGCGCCGTCGAGCGAACAATGCAGATCTTTGCCCTCGACTGCAACCGAGGCGCGGCGGTTTTCCGTACCGGGCACCAAAATGACGCGCGCCACGCGAATACGCATCGGCGCGCTTAGCATGCCTTCTGTACCATCCGAACCTAGCGCACTGACGCGAACATGATAATCGCCGGGGGCCATGCGCTGCGGCAAAAGCCGCGTTTCACTGCTGGCGACGCGAATGTCACTAATCAGGTGGTCAAAAGCCGCATCGCGGGCGATTTGTACACGCCAGGATGTGGCGGTGGCATTGTCCAGACGGTAGGTACCAGGAATTTCAACCGCTTCGCCGCTGGAAAAAGCAAATTGCCGAACGCCGGAATATTGCGGTGGCGGCAAAAGCTGCTGTGGAGGCTTTGGCCCAAGCTTGGCATTCTCGATGCTGCTGCCAAAACCAGCATTCAAAAGGATCGGCTTTGCGCCCTTGCGGGTACTTATCAGCGTGGCCTGCCCGCTATACACCGCGACCCGCGTAACGCCGGTCAAATCGATGACGATACGAACCTGAGTACCCGGCGTCGCCGTGACGAGTCCAGCCGAAGTAGCAACAAGGGCAGTGGCTGCGGGTTTGGGCGGTGGTGGCTTTTTGGCGGCCTTGACCTTGCCTTTGACGGGGGGCGGCGGTGCGGCAGCCACCACCACGCTAGGCGGCACCATCAGGACGACCTCACCGCGTAGTAGCGTCGTATTGCCGGGCTTTATAGGCTTGGCTTTTTTGGGCGGGGCGGGAGGTGTAGGGGCAACGCCGTACAGCGACAGCTCGCTATTTTCGCCAATCAAAACGCGAGTTCCGTCTGCGAAATTGACCTCTGCCGAGGACTGCGACTGGGTGCTAATTTTTTGGCCGGGCAAGACCAAATCATTCTTTTTGGCGGCACGGCGTTCCGGCCCGGACAGCTCGACCTGATGGCGAACCAGGCGGATCTTGGCCGCTGAAAGTCCGGCGGGATAAGCGATTGCACCAGGCGTGGCGGTCAAAACCGGCGGTGCGGGGGTTTTCGGCTTGGCTATCGCTTTTTTCGCCGGACCTTTGCTCGAAGCCGCTGCGGGCGGAGCGGTACCGGCTGCCGGCTGAGCCATGGCGGGTGCCGCCGTCGTAAGCAAAGCTCCCAAAACAAACAAACGCGAGCAGGTCATCGGGTTCTCCAACGAGTCACCTGAACTATCTTAGGCTATCCTAAATTGCCCCTGTTGATATGACTCTTTTGGCGGACAGTCCGCTTCAGCGGACCGCGTCCTTTTCGGCTCGAGGCCGCCGGCGTTTGAGGGGCCTTGGCACTTCGCTAAGGCCGGCTCCAAGATGCCGGGCTGATTCAAGCACCGACCATTTGCCGGAACCGTCGTGGCCATTGGCCTCGGTCCCAGATTTGTTGGCGGGGGCTTCTGGTGCCAGCATCGGCCTAGATGCCGTGGAAGCGGCGGCGTCAAAGGAACGAGAGCGTGTGCCGTTCATGCCGCCAGATTCGCGTCGCTTTTCGCGCAGCCGTTTCAGGCCTCCGGCAAGAATTTCGGCAATCAGCGTGCGGTAGTCCATGGCCGCCGCTTTGGCGATAAGCACCAGATCGGAATAATCCGGCGTCAGCCCCGGCAGGGGGTTAATTTCTAGTACGTAAACCTGGCCCTGCTCGTTCATACGCAGATCGACGCGGGCGACATCGCGGCAGTCGAGGGCCTGAAACGTCTCGCGCGCGGCCCGCTCAACACTGCGCAGCTCCTGCGGGCTTAGCTTGGCCGGGCATTGATAGACGACGTGCTTGAAGCAGTCCTGCTTGACCTCTAGATCGTAGACCGGACGCTTGTTGTTGCCGTCTTTGAAGATGATCTCCATGGGTGGTAGCAGGCGCGGCCGCCGCTCGCCAAGCATGCCGACGGTGAATTCGCGCCCGGAGATATATTCTTCGACGAGCGCCGGTTGTTTGTAGCGCTCGACTAGTTCGCGCACCACTTTGCGCAAAGAAGGTTCGTCATCGACGACGCACTTGGAAAGGATGCCTTTGCTAGAGCCCTCGGCAATGGGCTTGACGATCAGTGGAAAGCGCAGCCGCGGCGACATTTTTTCGCGGCCGGTGGTCATGACCTGAAACTCTGGCGTCAGGATGGCATGTTGCCGCAAAAGCCGCTTGGCCAAGGCTTTGTCCAGCGCCAAGGCCAGCGTTGCCGCATCGCTGCCGGTGTACGGAATGCCGCACAGTTCACACAGGGCGGGCACTTGCGCTTCGCGGTTGCGACCCGAAAGGCCTTCGGCGATGTTGAAAACCAGGTTGACTTTGGACTCCATCAGCTTCGAGGGCAGCTCGCTATTGGCTTCTAGCGGCACCACGATGTGTCCCATCGATTCCAGCGCCTGGGTAATCGCTTCGATGGTCAGCGGTGAATCGTATTCAGCATCGGCGTCGCCGGCTTCTTTGTTGCCGGGGCGCTTAATGTTGTAGGTAAAGCCAATGCGCAGGCGTTCAGAAGGCTTGCTTTTGGGCTTGCTTTCCTCGCTGGGCAAAAGTTTCCAGCGCACCGCGGCGCTCGATAAGATGGCGGCGATGGTGTCGTCGAAGCTGAGGTTTTCGCGTTTGGTCGCCGCAAACAAGCTCGCCGCGGGATCGAGTGCGGGCAGAGCGTTCACTTCCAGAAAATAAATGCGGCCGTCTTCGCCCAATCGAAAGTCGATGCGGGCGACATCGCGCAGGTTCAAGGCACGAACCACCGTGCGCGTCATGGCGCGCAGGCGACTTAGCACATCGCGCGGCAAGTGCGCCGGACAGCGCATGTGCACATGTTTGGATTCGCTGATTTTTAGCCGATAGTCATAGATGTTGTGTTTGCTGCGCGCCGAAGGGTCGATCATAAACTCGACCGGCGGCAACACGCCTTCGAACTCGCGCGGGCCAACGCCTTCGACAAAAGGCACCGTGATGTCGATGCCGGGGATAAATTCCTCGATCAGTACACCCTGCGGATACTGTTCCAAGGCCCGAGCAACACCAGTCCGCAGCGATCGCCAATCGCGCGCCACCGATTCATCGCTGATGCCTTTGGAGGACCCCTCAAAATTGGGTTTAATGATGGCGGGAATCGGAACGCCGTGCGAACCGCCGAGGACCCCTTCGATTTTGGTCGCATCGGGAAGGTCGCGCGCGGTCAGCAAGCGCGACATCGGCGTATCGATGTTGTGCGCTTTGAGCACTTGCTTGGTCAGCCACTTGTCCAGGGTCAGCGTCAGCGTGTAAGCGTCCGAGCCCGTGTAGGGATAGCCCAGTTCTTCAAAAAGCGCCGGATAGAATGCTTCGCGGGCGCGGCCGCGCCGGCCTTCGGCCATGTTGAAAATCAAATCCGGAGAAAATGCTTCAAGCCGCGCCGCAAGATGCGAAGCGGGACCGCTGACCTCGATTTTTAGAACCTGATGTCCACGCTGCGTGAGCGCTGCGGCAATGGCTTCGATGGTCTCGGGGGTGTCAAATTCTGCTTCTTCCTCGGAATCGGTGAGTCGCAGGTTATGCGTAAAGGCGATCTTCATAGACGCTGTCTATCCTCCCTGGGGAGCGTGGACGGTGGAGAGTATGGGGTAAAAGCGGAGATGAGCAAGAAGCGACGGAAAAGGGCAGACACAGGTCGGTGCGCGGTTGGCGCCTGAAAAGCAGGCGCTGAAAGGATCTGCGTCAGTACCGTCTGGTTCTTCGGACAACATTCGAGATTGCTGCAACTGCGGACAATGGACGGCGAAAATCCATCCATGAAACGCGTATGCAGAGTTTCACTTAATCTTGAGGAACGGTCAACGAATCACTCAAGCCCGCGCTCGCGTAGATCCTGATCGTCGGCGCCGCGCAGATGGCCAAGCTCGTGCTGTAGCGTGATGCGCACTTCAGTACGCAACTCTTCCGCAGTGCGCACCGCGCGCAGCAGATTTTTTCGATATAAAACGATGGAGCGCGGCTCGCTTGGTTCCTGGCCAAGCGGCAGTCCGCGAAACAGGCCGACGATGGTGGGCGAAAGCGGCGGCTCTTCCAGGGTCAGATCGGCAAGCTCGGGCAAATCAGCGGTCTGCAAATGGACCTTTTGCAAATCGGCCAGCGCCTCTTTGGGCAGAAGCTCGGCCTGCGTCTTGACCAGGTTGTCAAATTCCGCCGCCGAGATCGACAGCGACGCGGCAAAAGTTTTCGGCTGGGCGCGGCTGGCCAGAAGCAGCTCGCGTTCTGCGGCGGCGCTTTGACCAAGCATCTCCAAAGTGAGTCCCAGGTGGTGGTGAGCCCACGCCGACAGCTCGCTTGTGGCGTAGCGTCCAAGCCAGAATTCAAAAGCGCGTTTGGCGTCGTGCAGTTGACACAATTCAAAATGCGCCACGGCTAGTTCGTAGCGGGCTTCGGATTCTAATGAAGCGTCCAGATGCACATGCGCCGAGCTGGTTTTGGCGAGCAGCGTTTCAATGCGGCGCATGGCCTTTTGGGCGCGTCCCAGGTCCAAAAGCGCTTCGGCTTCAAGCAGCCACAGCCGGGCCAAAAGCGCCTTGTCGAGGTGAGATTGCTTTTGCAGGTGCAAGCTGCCGCGCTTGGCATAAAGCAGGCCGATTTCTTTATGCAGGGTACTTGGCGGCAGGCGCGAAAGGTACAGCTCGGCGGCGGCGGCCAGCGTCTTGGGATCGTTGGGATTTTGGGCCAGCGCGAGCGCGATTTCGTCTCGCTCGGCGGTCGAATCGTCGCTTGGACTGGGCGTGCAAGTCGACGGCTTTAATGTGGCGGAATCAGTGCTGGCATCTTGCGTCGCCTTTGCGCTGGGCCGGACGTCCGCTGCGGGCGCCCGGCACCGAGCAAGGCTCGTCAGCACGAAAAGACCAAGGACGGCGCTGCGCAGCCCTCCCGTCATTTTTGCAATTCTACCGGCCTAGCGGTTTATCGGCGAGCGCGCTCGCACAGCACGGCGCGCTGACCGTATAAGGCGCCGCTTAGCGCAGCGATTACGGCATCAACTTGCGCCTCGGGCACATACATATAGATGTGCGTCGAATGCAGATCGATGGGATAGCGCGAGATGCCGCGTTGTGCCAAAAAGGCGACAAGCGACTCTTCGGTCACCTGATCGCGTCGGCCCAGGTTTAAGTACAAGCGAACTTCGCCCGGCGCGGGCACATATTCTGGGCGCTCGCGGCGGCGGCGGCGACCGCGGCGATCGCCCTCTTCGCTGTCTGTGCCGTTTTCGCCATCGGCACTTTTGGCCGGTTCTTCCGCGACTGCGGCTGAATCTTGACCCATGCGACGGGCATCTACCCAGGCTTCCCAGAAATCGCGACCATCTTCCACATGAATAATGTCGCTTGAGGCGGAGGTGGGGGCGGCCACCGCACTGGCCACCGGGGCTGGGGCTGGGGCGGGAGCCGAAGCTTCAGCCGCCTTGGGCAAATTTGGCTGCGGGCGGCTTAAGCGTGGTGCCGGTGCCGCGTCGGCCAAGCTGCCGGCGACCGGCGCGGCCCCTTCTCGGCCGTCCTCGCGTCGGCGGGTTTCTGCACCACGTCGGCGATTGCGTGAATCGGCCGAAAACTCATCTTCGCGCTGTCGGCCACGGCCGGCGCGGCGGCTGTCGCGGTCGTCACGGTTCGAGTCTCCGTCACGGCCGGGTGATCGCTCACGACTGGGTCGGCGCTCGCGATTGGCGTCCGCCGAAATCGGCGCAGCGGGGGCGGCAGCTTGGTCGCGATGGGGGTGTGCAGCATGCCCGGTCGGGCCGGCGCTCGTTTCGGCAGCCAGCGCGGCGGGGCGACCCAAATGCTGTTCCAACAGCAGGGCCAAGACGCGTTCGCCCTCTTCGCTGGACATCACGCGCTTGAGAAATGTACGAAACTCGGCGGCTGGTTTGCGACTGGAAAACTCGCGCAGCAGCCGGTCTAGGTATTGGCCTTCGCGCAGGGTCTGAAGCTCTGCCTCGGATGGTAGCGTTCGTTCCTCGGGCCGAATCTTGTAGGTCAGCTTCAGATAGTAGAAGTTGCCAAGCTCGCGCGGGCTAATCAGCGAGATAGCGACCCCTGCTTTGCCGGCGCGGCCGGTGCGGCCGGTGCGATGCACGTAGACTTCTGCCGACTCGGGAAACGTGTAATTTATCACGTGGCTGAGGTCGCTGATGTCGATGCCGCGCGCTGCCACATCGGTGGCCACTAGATAGTGCAGGCTTTTGCGCTTCATGCGTCCCATGACCCGCTCGCGCTCGGCCTGGGTCAGGTCGCTGGAAATCGGCTCAGCATCAAGTCCCTGGTTGCGCAGAAACTCGGCGACGTGGCTGGTTTCCTCGCGGGTGTTGCAGAAGATCATGGCGCTGTCGGGACGCTCGACCTGTAGGACGCGCAAAAGGTCGCGCGTCCGTCCCATGCCCGACACCATATAATAGGCATGTGCAATGTCGGAGACTCCGATGGAATCTACCGATAGCGTCAGCATCAGCGGGCTATGCTGATAGCGCTGCGCCAGGCGAACCACCTCGTCGGGCATGGTCGCCGAAAAAAGCAGCGTCTGCCGCGTCTTGGGACAACGCCGCAAAATCTCGATGATGTCTTCGAGAAACCCCATAGAGAGCATCTCGTCAGCCTCATCTAGAACAATGGCGCGCAGACCATCAAGCTGCAGCGTGCCGCGCCGCAGATGATCAAGGATTCGGCCGGGGGTTCCTGCCACCATGTGGCTTCCGGCTTTTAGGGCCTCGACTTGCTTGCCCATGGGGGCGCCGCCGTAGACCGAGGTGATAGAGATACGGCGATGAGCCGCGATGCGGCTGATTTCGGTTCCGACTTGCAGGGCCAGCTCGCGCGTCGGGCCGATGACCAGCACCTGAATTCGGCCGTTTTGGCAATCGACGGCAGAATCGATAAGTCCTTGCACAAACGGAATGCCAAAGGCCGCGGTCTTGCCCGATCCGGTGCGCGACTGAACGATTAGATCTCGGCCGGCCATGATGGGCCGATAGGTTCGGCTTTGCACCGGCATGGGTTCGCGAAAACCCATTTCCGTTAAGGCGCGCAAAACCTCTTCGGAAAGTCCCATTTGCGCGAAGCTTCGCGGCTCGGGACCATAGTCGGCTTCACCGGGCTGCGCAGGTGCGGGCACCGCGTTTGGAGCGGTGGTGTCGGTATCTTCGGCGGAAATGGCCATAGGCACTGCATGAACCGTCGCGAAGGAGTTATTCGGAGTGCCCTCCGATTCGGTTAAGGCGGAGGTCGGCTCCGCCAGGCCTGCGGAAGCTTCGAAGCTTGCGCTGGCCGGCACATGATCGGTCATAAAAATCCTCGAAAGGCTCGCTGGTGCTGCGGGCGCCGTCTTCGTCAGACTGGCAACTTTCGGCAGTTCGCCGAAAACGCGGCGCAGCGAGCAGAAAGGGGAAGGGCCAGCGACCAAGCAGCCGCGCGAAACGGCGCTGTTTGGAAAAAAGCCCTAGGTTTTCGAGCGCGCATGGTCTTGAAAAAGCGCCCGGTGAGATGAACTGGCGCAGCAGCGGTGCCGAGGCCAGTACTTGTCGCGTCTCTGCACACTGGGCGCCGCGCAAATGCCAGCCGGACGGAACCCATGTGGGACGATGCATGCGCTTGCCTACACCTTGTACCGAAGGTGTGTAGCGCCTATCGAGACGATATTTGCGAAAGCTGATGCCGTTGCGTTCGGCTAAAAAGGTTCGAGACAAAAGCAGGCTACAGTGTTGAAGACAGCTAATTTTGTCGAAAAATACCTGTTCAAATGGCTGCTGTCAAGCCGGGTTGCGCAAATTGCATGCATCCCCAGTTTAGCAAAACCGCCACAACTTGATTGCCATTTGCTTGCCAGGACGCCTCACTTGCTTTGGACCGTGGCAAAGGCGAAATCGCAAAATCTAAGTACTTTGGCCTGGTTACAAACTTGGCCAGATTTGCACGAACGTGGCACACCGCATGCTTTGGTTTGGCAGTGTGACGCCGCAATGGCGCGAATGATGAAATCAGCTCTATGCAGCGGGTCACGTTTTTACAACAAAGCTCTACGGAGAAAGCAAAATGAAAAAAATCCTGCTTGGCCTGACCGCCGTGTTCGCATTGTCTGTTGCTGTTCCCGCCGTTGCTAGCGCCAAGGGCAAAAAGCCTCCCGCCGAGAAGAAGGAAGCCGCCAAAGAAGGCGCCAAGGAAGGCGCCAAGGAAGGCGCCAAGGAAGGTGCCAAAGAAGGCGCCAAGGAAGGTGCCAAAGAAGGCGCCGAAAAATCGAAGTAAGAAAACGTCTTTCTTTGTAGGCAGCGCGATCAGGCTGTGCTGGAAAGGGCCCCCGGGCAATGACCCAGGAGGGCCCTTTTGTTTTTGAAGTTTATGGATTTCTTATTGAAAAATAGATGCCCATTGCGCGTGTTTCAGCGGCAGCGCCCAGCCGATACACTCATGATACAGTGAATCAATGGACGATGAGATCACGGATTATGATCCGCCGACCATCGACCTGCCCGGACCAGGCCAAAACCCGGGAGCGAGTCTAAGCGATAGTACGCACAGTCTGCGTCAACAGCCGCTACCGCTGCAGGACTGGGACCGCTATCGCATCGTTGAATTCCTGGGCGCCGGTGGCATGGGGACGGTATACAAGGCGCAGGATCCGCGCCTAAATCGCTACGTTGCCCTCAAATTCATACGCAACATTAGCCCCGGCAGCGATCTGGTGCAGCGCTTCAATCGCGAAGCGCGGGCACAGGCCAGTATCGATCACGAGCACATTTGCAAGATTTACGAGGTCGGCGAGGTCGAAGGCCGGCCGTACATCTCGATGCAGTACGTCGAAGGGGCGACACTCACCCGCGCGCGCGATGCCCTGACTTTGCCGCACAAGGTCAAAGTCATAAAAGAAGTCGCCGAAGCGCTACACGCCGCTCATCGTCACGGCCTCATACATCGCGACGTCAAGCCCGGCAATATCATGGTCGAGCAAATGCCCGACGGCGGCTGGCGCCCGTACGTGCTGGATTTCGGTCTAGCCGACGAGATTCAAGCCATCGATGGAGCTGCCGGCGGGGCGCGCGAAGGAACGCCGGCATTTATGTCGCCAGAGCAGGCGCGCGGTGACATGCAGCTACTCGATCGGCGCACCGACGTGTATAGCCTGGGCTCGACGATGTACGATCTTTTGTGCGGCCAGCCGCCGTTTGGCAAAGGCAGCAACGATGAGATTTTGCTGGCGCTGCTCATGGCCGAACCGCGGCCGATTCGGCAAATCAAACGCAGCATTCCTTCTGATCTTGAAAACATCATTCACAAATGCCTGGAGAAGGATCCGGCAGAGCGCTATGAATCCGCCAAAGCCCTGGCCGATGATTTGCAGCGTTATCTGAATGATGAACCGATTTTGGGCCGCGGCGGACTGGCGTATCGGCTCAAGAAAAAGGCGCAAAAGAACAAAGCTCTGGTTGGAACGCTGACAGTTGCCTTTCTTAGTATTTTGGTGCTAACCGGAATCGGAATTCGCGCGCGAGTAGAAGCCTCGCAGCAAGTGCGGCAAGCACAGCAGTTTGGCCAAAAAGTCAAAGAAATTGAAATGTTTTTGCGCTATGCGTATGCACTAAAATTGCATGATACGCGCATTGAGAAAAAAGTCATACGCGAGCGCATGCAAAATATCCATGATTTGATGAGCCATATGGATGGTCAAGCCGCAGCGCTGGGCCATTACGCGCTCGGTCGCGGCCATTTGGCGCTGCAAGAATTCGACATGGCCTTAGAACATTTAGAAGCGGCCAATCGCGGCGGGCTGCATACGGCCGAAGTTGAATGGGCATTTGGTCGAACTTTGGGAGAAATTTACAACAAACATTTTAAAGAATTACAACGAACCAGCGGTCAGCGATTTCTCGTTGAAAAACAAGAAATCGATAAAAAATATCTTAATCGTGCGCTTTATCATTTGCGGCAAAGCGCGGGCCTATATGGCGAATCGCGGCTGCTTTTGGAAGGTTTGCTCGCTTATTATAGTCAGCAATACGAAGAAGCTTTACAAAAAGCCGCACAGGCATTGATTGCTGAGCCTTGGCTGTACGAAGCCAAAAAGCTTCAAGGCGATGTATTTTACGCATACGGCTCGGCCAAACAAAAGCATGGACTTTACGAAGAAAGCCGCGCCGATTTTCGCCGCGCCGCGGAATGTTATCATGATGCCGCCGAAGATGCGCGCAGCGACTTCAGTATCCATAGCGCTGAAGCCGATATGTGGGTTCAGGTCATGGAAATTGACAAAACCCAAGGTCTGTCGCCCAAAGAAGATTTCGAGCGAGCTTTGGCAGCTTGCAATCGCGCAATCACTGCAAATCCTGAATACGATAGCGCAGTTCGCAAGAAAGTGTGGGCATTCATACGCTGGGCAGAATACCAAGATACGCATGGAGATGATCCACGAAATGCTGCACAGCAAGCCATTGAAGCTGCGCAGCAGGCAGTCAGATTGAATCCAAAAAATGCATTTCCGTACGATCAAATGGGAAATGCTTATTTGCTGATTGCTCGTGCTGAAAATGATCGCGGTTTGGATTCTTCGGAATCAGAAAAACATGCCGAAGAAGCATTTCAAAAAGCCGTTGAGGTAAACCCCAACTTTGCCTGGGCGTGGACCGATTTTGCCGGGTTGCATGCGGCCAAAGCCGAATGGCTGGCGTACCGCGGTCGAGATTATCGAGATGAGCTTTCATTAAGCATCAGCAAGCTGAATCGCGCTATTGAAGCAGATCCAGAATATCATGTTGCGTATAGCAATTTGGTCGATGTGTACAAGCAGTTGGCGCGCTTTGAAATGGATCATGGACGTTCGCCAGAAGCTTGGATTGAAAAGGCGATAGAAACCAGCACTCGTTCGCTTCATGTAAATCCGAATTTTTATGAAACGTATCGAAATTTAGCTTCGATTTATGCAATTCGGGCTCGATATGAATCGGCATTTGGGCGCAATCCGCAAATTCCGCTAAATAAAGCACTGGAGCACTTGGCGCAAGCAGTCAAAGCCAATTCCAATGATGCCGAGACCCATCGCGAACTGGCCGAAGTCTATTGGTTAAGCGCTCGCGACTTTTTAGAGCAGCACC
Source organism: uncultured Myxococcales bacterium (assembly GCA_964460115.1). Lineage (GTDB taxonomy): Bacteria > Myxococcota_A > Polyangia > Palsa-1104 > JAEUJZ01 > JAEUJZ01. The sequence goes on along the minus strand of CAYWPR010000066.1, from coordinate 18,075 downwards.
GCGACATGGAGGAGCAATTGTCCAAGGGGTTGCAGGCGATTCAAAAAAGCATTTTGATTAGCCCCAATACTCCGGAAAGTTATTTGACGCAGGTGGATTTGCTGCTGCTTGGCGCGCAAAGCGATGTGCTGCGCGGCAAATCGCCACTGCCGCTTTTGCAAAAAGCCCAAGGCGCGGCGGCGCGGGCTCGCGATTTAAACGCCAAGATTCCCTCCGTTTTTTTAAGCCTGGGAGAAATCGCTCAAGCCACGGCCGAATGGCGCATCGCTCAAAAACAACCGGTGGAGGATGATATCGCGGAAGGCTTGGCGGCGCTGGATCAGGCATTGGGGCTTAATCCGACATTTTCTTCGGCGCTGGCGGTACGCGGCGGGCTTTACTTGCTGTCGGCGCGTACTTTGTCCGGCAGCGCTCGAAAACAAGCTTCCGATCAGGCGGTGCGGGCCCTGCACCAAGCACTTAGCAAAAATCCTTTGCTCGATCGTCAGTTCGGAGCGCTCCTTGGCGAAGCGACTCAGCTAAGTCGATAAGTTCCCATCCATATCTGGATAAGAGAAGCGCGGAACTTGGGGCATTTGAAATCCGGGGTAGTGACGCCAGGCCGCGGGATTTAGCCGTACGTTTTCTTCCATTCCGCGTTGCGCATCCAGTCTTTCCAGACCCTGAAAATGCCGCACGAGCTTTCGGCGAAATGCCAACATGCGAAATCCGGTGGCAAAAGCCCCGGGCAAATCCTTGAGCACCGCCCAAGCACGCTGCCAAAATCCTGGCGGGGGATTTAGCGGCGCCGGCACGTATCCATAGTGCTGCATGTTTCGGCGATTGATTTGCTCGATAATTTGAATCCAGACCGGGGGCAGGCGCTCGCGCCAGCTTTGCTCGTTTTGCGCGCGCTCGCCCCCGGGCTGCTCGTGCGTGGCGCGCACAAACCAGGGCAACGGCGGTACATCGTCGGCCGCGGCGTGATGCACGTGATCGAGCACCGCTTCATCCCAAGGCTCGCCGACAAAGCGCAGAACGGTTTGCATCACGGAACGCGGATCGGCCGACAAATCCTCGAGCCGCACTTCCAAAATCCGATCCAGATAGGGTTTGACGTGCCGATACTGAATGCTGCAAATGAAGCTATTTAAAAGAGAACTGCTGGTTCCAAAAGGAACTCGATTGTAGGAAAGCACCGTGGGACGCGGATCGCGCGTGATGTAGACAATGCGCGGGTCGGCAAAGTCTGTGAATATGCGCTGCAGATTTTGCGTATCCAGCGGATTTTTGTCGCCGTAACGTACTTTGCCTTGCTGCTGCGCTTTGCAGCGCATGATGACGCGAAAAGCTTCGTCAATCCGCTCTATGGAAAGGTCTTTGGGCAGTGCCGAAGCAATGATTTTGGGATCGAGCCGCAGCCAAGCAAACGAGAAAGTTGCAAAATAGCGCTCGAGCCACTGTTGCGCGGACGTGTAAAAGGGCGCGTGGTGCAGATACGTATAAAAACCGGCTTCATGAGTGATATGAATGCGCGGATGTGCATTTAGCATCTGACGCAGCAGAGTGGTTCCGGAACGACCGGTCCCGATGATAAAAATCGGCGATTGGTCGACATCTAATACGGTATGTTCTTTCGGCGGTACTTCACGCATGGCAGCATCCGAAGTCGATTTTGTATCGGTGAGGCAAAGGACCCTACCACGCCCCCCAGGAAGACGACAACATGCCCCTTTCCCATCTGAAACAGCTTGAAGCGGAAAGCATCCACATCATGCGTGAGGTGGTCGCCGAGTGCGAAAACCCGGTGATGCTGTACTCCATCGGCAAGGACAGCACGGTGATGCTGCATTTGGCGCAAAAGGCATTTTATCCGGCCAAGCTGCCGTTTCCGCTGCTGCATGTCGATACGACCTGGAAGTTTCGCGAAATGATTTCTTTTCGCGATCAAACGGCCGAGGCGCTCGCGCTGAATCTGATTGTGTACACCAATCAGGAAGGGCTTGTCGCCGGAATTAATCCTTTTGCGCACGGCTCGCAAGTGCACACCGATGTCATGAAGACGCAAGCGCTGAAGCAGGCGCTTAATCGCTATGGCTTCGACGCGGCATTTGGTGGCGCTCGTCGAGATGAAGAAAAATCGCGTGCCAAAGAGCGCATTTTTTCATTTCGTTCGACCCAGCATCAATGGGATCCCAAGCGGCAGCGGCCGGAACTGTGGCGACTTTATAACGCCCGCAAGCACAAAGGAGAAAGTCTGCGGATCTTTCCTTTGTCCAATTGGACCGAACTTGATGTCTGGCAGTACATCTATTTGGAAAATCTGCCCATCGTTCCGCTTTATTTTGCCAAACATCGACCGGTGGTCGAGCGCGACGGTACCCTGATCATGGTTGATGACGACCGAATGCCGCTGCGCCCCGGCGAGACACCGCAACTCAAGCTTGTACGCTTTCGCACGCTCGGCTGCTATCCGCTAACCGGAGCCATCGAAAGCGCTGCCGATACTCTGCCGCAAATCATTCAAGAGATGCTTTTGACCGAATCGTCCGAAAGACAAGGTCGCATCATCGATCACGACGGAGCGGCATCGATGGAACGCAAGAAACAAGAAGGCTATTTCTAATGGCTCACAAGTCGGTCCTGATTGCGCAAGATATCGAAAAGTATCTGGGCCAGCACGCGCAAAAAGACCTGCTGCGCTTTATGACCTGCGGCAGTGTCGATGATGGCAAAAGTACGCTCATCGGCCGTCTGCTTTACGATTCCAAACTGATCTTTGCGGATCATCTTTCGGCGCTGGCTGCCGATTCCAAAAAAGTCGGAACGCAGGGCGGGGCGCTGGATTTGGCGCTGCTTTTGGATGGCCTGGCAGCCGAGCGCGAACAGGGCATCACCATTGATGTCGCGTATCGCTATTTTTCCACCGAGCGGCGCAAGTTCATCGTTGCTGATACACCCGGTCACGAGCAGTACACCCGCAATATGGTGACCGCGGCCTCGAATACCGACTTGGCCATCGTCCTTGTCGATGCACGCAAAGGGATTTTGACGCAGACGCGGCGTCATAGCTACCTCATCGCGCTTTTGGGAATCGGCAAAGTCGTACTGGCTGTCAACAAAATGGACGCAGTCAAGTACAGCCAGTCCATCTTTACGAACATATGTAGCGAATATCAGCGCTTCGCCGCGCAGGTCGGTCTGTCGCCAAATCAGGTCATCGCCATTCCGCTGTCGGCGCTGCATGGCGACAATGTCACCACGTTGAGCACGCAAATGCCTTGGTACGCCGGGCCGACGCTGATGCAGCATCTTGAAAGCGTGCAAGTGCAAGATGATCTGACGGATCGCCCTTTTCGCATGTTCGTCCAGTGGGTCAACCGCCCCGATCAGGATTTTCGCGGCTACACCGGTTTGGTTTGCAGCGGAATGATTCGGCGGGACGATGCCATTCGCGTCCTGCCTTCCAGCAAGACGAGCCACGTGACGCGCATCGTGACCTACGACGGCGATATTGAGCAGGCCGTCGCCGGGCAGGCAATCACTTTGACGCTGCAAGACGAGCTTGATATTAGCCGCGGCGACCTTTTGGTGAGCGCGACGTCCGCGGCCACCGTCGCCGATCAGTTGCAAGCCACGCTCATTTGGATGCACGAGCAACCGATGCTGCCCGGACGGCAGTATCTTCTGAAGCTTGGTACCAAAACCGTTCACGCAACCGTGACTGCGCTGCGGCATAAAATCAACGTCAACACGCAGGACGCGCTGGCCGCCAAGCAGCTTGATCTGAATGAAATCGGTCTGTGCAACCTTGGTTTGGATCGTCCCATTGCTTTTGATGCCTATAAGGACAACCGCGAGACTGGCGGCTTTATCCTGATCGATCGCCTGACTAACGATACTGCCGGCGCGGGTCTTATCCATTTCGCGCTACGCCGCGCGGACAACATTCACTGGCAGGCGCTGGATATCGATAAGGCGGCGCGCGCGGCGCAAAAAGGGCAGCGTCCGTGCATTTTGTTTTTCACCGGCTTGTCTGGCTCCGGAAAATCCACCATCGCCAACTTGGTGGAAAAACGGCTGCATGCTTTGGGCTGCCACACCTACCTCTTGGATGGCGACAACATTCGGCACGGGCTCAATCAGGATCTGGGCTTTACGGATGCGGATCGCGTTGAAAATATTCGCCGCGTTGCCGAAGTCTCGCGGCTGATGGTCGATGCCGGGCTTATCGTTCTCGTGTCGTTTATTTCGCCGTTTTGCGCCGAACGGCAACAGGCGCGCGAAAAAGTGGGCCCAGGCGAGTTCTTTGAAATCTTCGTAAACACCCCGCTTGCCGAGGCTGAAAAACGCGATCCAAAAGGGCTTTATCGCAAAGCGCGGGCGGGAACCCTGAAAAATTTCACGGGCATCGACTCGCCTTACGAAGTTCCGGCAAACCCCGAAATCTGCATCGACACCATGACGACAAGCGCCGAGCAAGCCGCCGAAATCATCCTGCGCGAGCTGCTAAATGCCGCGATCATCGAACCGCGGACCATTTAGAGCGCTTAAAAATACCGGCGACCGCGACGGTATTTTTAGGCGCTCTTAAGTTATTTGGCTTTGCACTCTTCGACTTGTTTGCGTTCGGCAGGCGTGATGATGCCGGCCAGAATGTCTTCAGCCAACGCGCAAAGCTTCAACGCCATGTAGCGCGCCGCGCGATCATGGCGATCCGAGATGAGCTTATGCCGCTCTTTGAAATGGCATTCGTCCTGCAAAACCGCCAGACGGTTTTCCACCGCCTCGCGATCCTGCGGAAGCACGCCGCCGCCAAATTGACCGGCCCGATAAAAGAAGGCGGCATCATCGCAGTTGGCCATGTGGTCGTAAAGCACGCCCATGTCATAAAGCCAGCGCGGATTTTTGTCCGTGCGATACGCATCGCGAAACAGATTTAAGGCTTCTTCGTAATTTTCTTTGCTAGCCGCATCGATGGCTTTTTTGGCCAGCTCATTGGTGCGCGGGTTGACGGCTGTCTGCGGCTTTTGCCCCGCTTGTGCCGCGGGTCGCGCAGCAGCTTGGCCAGCCGCTGGCGCCGGGGCGGCCGGGGCAGTTGCGGGCTTGACGGGCGCAGGTTGAGCAACGGCAGCCCCCGAAGAGAGGGTGGCCAGAACGAGCACGGTAAATACAGTGCGCTTCACTACTTCACCTCTTTTGGTTCGACGGGTCCTGGCGCTGGGCCGGGGCCTGAGGATGGAACTCCAGGATTTTGGCCCTGGGACGTTGTTATAGGTTTGACTGCCGAAGGCGGCGTTGCGGCCGTTGCCGCTGGGCTTGCCGGCGTCGGTGTTGGCGAAGATTCCGGAGTGGATTCAAGATTGCGCAGCGGTGGAATCTTGCCGGGCTGCGGCGTTTTGGGCGTTCCCGTGCCGCCGTCAGTGCTGACGGCTTGGGGCGACAAATTCGTCGGCGCTGGTGAAAATGCCGGGGTCGGCGTCGCCGTATTTGAAGTCGCCGGAGCAGGCAGCGGTGGCGCTGGCGGCGGCGTCACCGCAACGTCGGTAGACGGCTGCGGGGCTGGCGCCGCGTCCTGCGCATAGTACCAATAGCCGACGATCGCACCGAGGACGACAGCAAAAAGCGCCGCAAAAATAAGACCGTTGCCAGCGCTTGGCCTAGGCCGCGCTGCGGCGCGCCCATCCGGTGACCATTTTCCTAAAGTTGGCAGCACCTCATCGGTGCCCAAAAGGGCGGCAACAAAGGCCGCTACCGAGTCAAAACGTGGACTTTTTTCCGCCCCAAGTGTATCGCTGAGCACGCTGCGCAGCACCGCATCGATGCGCGCCGGAACTTTGGCATTGCCAAAACGCAGCGGCAATATCGGTTGCGCATTCGCAGCGGCATTGTCCGCCCGGACGCTCAGCGCTTCCTCGACCAGTTGCGCCAGGCCGCGGATGTCTTCCTGGACTTTGTTCGTTTTGCCGGACTTTGCGGCCCCTTGCCCTGCGGGCTGCGTTTCGTTCGACGGCAAAAGTGCGCTGCCAAGTTCTAGCAGGTAAACGCCCTCAAGCGCGCTTTTGGCATCGGAAGTTTCGCCGGAAGTTTCGCCAGAAACTTCGCCGGATGCGCGCCCCAAAAATACCGACCCGGTGTTGACATGGCGATGGCTGGCGCCGCTTTTGTGAATGGCTTGCAGCGCCGCGCCGACTTCGCTCGCTATATGAAGCACGCTGTCTAAAGGCAGCGGCTGACCTGGCTTTTGGGCCAAGCGGCTTTTCAGCGACTCGCCCTGCAACTGATCCATCGCAACGTATAGATAACGCTTGCCCTTCCAGTCAGCGGTGCCGATGTCCCGCACCGGCACTAGGTTTGGATGCTGAACGGCACAGGCCTTTTGCATATCAGCGACAAGGCGAGCCGTCTGATTTTTATCGCGTGACAAATCGGTGGCAAAGACTCGCAGCGCCACCTTGTCGCCGCCGCTTGATGGCTCGGCGGTGTATACCGTGCTGCTGCTGCCGCTGCCCAGGACTTCTCCCAGGCGATAGCCGCCAAAGGTCTTGCCGTTCAGAGTGGGCCCCATCTTATCCACTTATACGCGCCTCAAAAGCTTCTCTCTGCTACCCAGATCCCCGTCGAGTATGTAAGGAAGGACAGCGCCATCATCGCAATTAGCCTACCAAAGATAGCTACCGGCCGTGAAGGATTTTTCATGTTCACAGGTATTTACGAGCAAGTGCCACAATGAGCAAGCCCTAGAGTGTCTTGTCTTGCCTAGGGGCGTGTTCTGGCATGTAGTCCGCGGCTTGCGAAAAACGCGAGGCCGGTTTTGCCAATCGAGATCGCATTGACAGCGCGCGCGTATCCCGACTAAGTTCCGCACGGTTACGTGTACGGACACAGGGCAGATGGTACATGTCTCGAAGTTCCGCATTGCACAGCAGCGTCGTTTCTCACTGGAAGTGGGGCGGGCAGCCTGGCAATCGGTTCAACTTGTGGAGTATGCAATGACACAGGCTTTTAGAATCGAACACAGGCTGCTGCGCACGGCCGCAGAGCGCGGGCCTAGATCTTGGCGATTTCATGTTTGGGGGCGAGTTTTGCTGCAAGCGGTGCTTTGCCTTGGGCTCGCGAGCTTCGGCTGTCAAAGCGACAAGTCTGCAGAGGATGTCAAAGACATGGCAAGCAAAGGCGACGCCAGCAGCAGTGGGCCGGCTTGCAGCGACGTAAAATGCGCCAATCCGGACAATATTTGCTGCTCGGCGGATGATCCTTGCGTAGATATCAAGACCAATCCGCGGCACTGCGGTGGCTGCGGAAAGTCTTGTCCCGCCAGCGCTGTATGTGCCAACGGCACCTGCTATTGTCGCGCCAAAGGCGACGAGATTTGCGGCACGGACTCTGTGTGCTGCAGCGATGGCTGTCATAAAGTTCTTAGTGATTCGAATAACTGCGGCGCCTGCGGCATGCATTGCCAAATGGGCGAATCCTGCGTCAATGGCCGATGCGGTTGCGGACCTTCTGGACTTGGCTGCCGCAGCGATCAGACCTGCTGCTCTTCGGGCTGTACCGACTTGCTAAGCGATACCAACAATTGCGGCGCTTGCGGACACCAGTGCCAGCCCGGCAAAAACTGCAACGCTGGGCTGTGCGATGGAGACTGTGCGATCCCATGCACTCCAAACACCCAAGCTTGCTGCAACGCTGTGTGCAAAAACATTCTCTTTGACATATTCAACTGCGGCGGCTGCGGCATCAAGTGTACCGGCGGGAACGTCTGCTCCTGGGGAGTGTGCACGCCCCTGAGCATCTCCTCGCAATAAGTGATTGGCTGACTTGTCACCATGCTGACCCTACACGTCAACATCGATCACGTCGCAACGCTGCGGCAGGCGCGCGGCACCCGCTACCCCGACCCGCTGTGGGCAGCTTCTTTGTGCGAGCTGGCTGGTGCCGCCGGCATCACCGTGCATTTGCGCGAAGATCGTCGGCACATTCAGGACCGCGATGTCGAGCTTTTGCGCAAAACGGTGCGCGGCACGCTCAATTTGGAAATGGCGGCGACCGCGCCGATGGTCGAACGCGCGGTCTTTATTCGGCCCGAAATCGTGACGCTCGTGCCTGAGCGCCGCGAAGAAAAGACCACCGAGGGGGGCCTCGATTTGCTCGGCAAAAGCCAACAAGAGATTGGCGCAGCCGTGGCGGCGCTTTCCACGGCCGGTATCTCCGTCAGCATGTTTGTCGCTCCCGAATCGGCGCAGCTCCGCGCCGCGGCGCAATTGAAGGTGCCGCGTATCGAGCTGCATACCGGCGCGTACTGTGAAGCGACTTTGGTGCCTGAAGAAAAAGAGCATGCCGCTGCCGAACTCGAGCGTTTGGCGCATGCTGCAGAGGAAGCCGTGGGCCTGGGCTTGCACGTCGCGGCCGGCCACGGACTTGACTACAACAATGTACGCGCTGTCGCCGCCATTCCTGGGGTGGAAGAATTGAACATTGGACATGCAATTGTGGCGCGCGCCGTCCTTGTCGGTCTAGACCGCGCCGTTCGCGATATGCTGGCCATTCTGCGCGAGGTTGCCTGATGCGGAAGTGCGCCGCTTTTGTCGTGGGTCTCATGTTGGAGCTGGCGCTGGCAAGCGTTTCGCCGCTTCATGCCGCCGAAGAACAAGAACCGGCGGAACGCCATGTGGTTTTCGATCTGATTGCCAACCGTACGCTTGCTCACATCGAAGAGCGCGGCGGCTTATTGATTTCGGCCGGAACGCCGGGCTTTGTACGCTACACCCATTTTGGACGACCAAGCCCTACTTGGCGGCCGCGGGTTGAAATCGACGGTCGCAAAGCGGCCTTGGCTTCGGCGAACGCCCGCCTTGTCGTTCCTTTGACTGCGGAGCAAGCTGGCGCGGCCAATGGCACGCCCAGCGTCTTTTTGCGCGTCAAAGTGCTTGGGCCGTCCTCAGTAAAAATCACTGCCGGAGGCAAAAGTAGTGCGGCTTTCCCCTTAAAGCCCGGCAGCGGCTTGGATGCTTGGCAAGTGGTCGAAGTCAAACTTCCCGCGGGAGCGCTACACCCCGGCGAGAATTCTTTGTCCTTGACCTTTGCACATGTAGGCAATTGGCCGATTGCCGTCGCCGGAGCGGTCGGCCCCGTCAAGGCGGCGGCGGCCGTCGAATGGCTGCAGATAGGCGGCAACGCTCCGCCGACTAACTTTAGGCCACCAGCCATGACCGAAGGCGACAAGCTTTTGGTGCCGGGCAACGGGGCGCTTTATTATTACGCGTTTATTCCTCTTGGCGGGGCCCTCAGCGTAAAAGGGACTGCCAACGGCTGTACGCTGAAGCTGTCGGTGCAGGGCCCGCGCGCCGAAGAGGCGCCCAAAGTATTGTCGCTCGACGGCAAACCGCTGTCGCTTTTACGCCACGCCGGCGAAATTCGCCGCATTGGACTGCACGCCCAAGGAAATTGCACGGCCGTGGCGCTGGCCTCTGCCGAACTTTTGGCGCGCGGCCCCGCGGCGACGCTGAATCTGGCCCAAAAACCGCGCAATGTCGTTTTTTGGCTGTCCGATGACACACGCGCCGACAAATTTCGGCTGTGGAACAAGCATTCACGGGTGGAAACGCCGGTGCTTGATGGCTGGAGCGAAAAAGCCACCCGCTTTGCGGTCACCTATGCCCAAGGCAACGAATCGCGCGTCAGCCATGCCTCGCTGTTTACCGGGCTTTATCCTTCGCAGCACAAGTTTGTGCAGGACAAGGCGGTGCTGTCATCGCAGTTTGTCATCCTGCCGGAGATGATGCAGCGCGGCGGGCTGTTTACAAGCGGCCATATCGCCAACGGCTACATCAGCAAGCGCTGGGGATTTGGCGACGGCTGGGACTTTATGAAGAACCACATCCACGAGGGCGGTGGACTAAAAGGCGAAGATCTGGTGGCGGCGGCAGCGCAATTTTTGACCAAGGGCCCCGGCAAAACCAAGCCGTTCTTTCTATATCTTGGCACCATTGATGCGCACGTTTCATGGCGGGCCCATGAACCTTGGATCGGCCGCTACGATCAAGGCGCCTATAGCGGGCCTTTTGCCAAAGGCTGTATGGATCCGCAACTGGATCGCATCGTCGCCGGACAGCTTCCAATAACGCCCCGCGACCGCGAGCGGGTCATTGCACTTTACGACAGCGACATCTCCTATAACGATCAACAGTTTGGCGCCCTTTTAAAGCTTTTAAAACAGACCGGGCACGAGGACGATACGCTTATCGTCTATACGAGCGACCACGGCGAGGAATTCTGGGATCATGGCCGCATCGGCCATGGGCAGTCGCTGCGTCAGGAGCTCGTGCATATTCCGCTGTGGATTTCCTATCCGCCGCTATTTCCCGCGGGACGGGTGGTTGATGAAGGCGTTGAGCTTGTCGATATCCTGCCGACGCTTTCGGTGGCGCTGGGACAGACCCCGCCAAAAGAAGTGCAAGGCGAGTCCCTAATTGGCTTGGCCCAGGGCGTTTCGGCGGGCTATCCGCGGCCTGCGGTTTCCAGTCAGTATGAGCTTTCGCATACGATGCGGCTTTTCCGCTATAAGCTGCTGGTTAGCGGCGGTGGGCAAGTGAAGCTTTATGACGCCGTCGAGGATTTGGGCGAGCAGCGCGAGCTGTCGGCCAGTCAGCCATTGGCACAGCGCTTTGTCAGCGACGCGATGGGTCTATGGATGGCCTATCAAGGGCAGTGGAAAAAGGCGCGTTGGGGCGTAGCGAGCAATCAGCTTCCGGCTTTTGCCAAGGATCTGGAAAACTAAGAAAAGGCGCAAACGCGCCAGCGTTTCTGACGCCTGCGTCTGTCCGCTAATTTTCGGTCAGCCGGCTTGGGCAATCGCCCAAGCCCTAGGTTCTTCTGGTGATCAGCCCGCGGGTCGGATCGTAGGGAGATACGCCGACTAGAACCTGGTCTCCCAGCACCACGCGGATGCGAAAACGGCGCATACGCCCAGATAGGCGTGCGAGGATCTTATGGCCCTCAGGGGTGACCACCTCGAAGTTGCCGCCGACCATCACGTTGGTGACGGTACCGTTCATTTCGACCAGATCATCTCGACTCAAAAGTTGCCTCCTGGGCTGGCTATATGCCGTCTGTAGTTCGACTGGGGGCCACTGCCCCATGTTTCGCCGCCCGATTGGGCGTGGATCAAGCGTCGGTCAATCCAGCTTGTGTTTTTGGCGGATGTTTTCCATCACGCGCTGATATTCGATCTCCCACATGGCGGTACCTTCTTGCAGGTTCTTGATGCGCCGCCGCACTTCTTGATCGATGTCAGCGTCCACTTGCATGTGCCGCCGCAGAATTTGTCCGACTTTTTTGCGCAGATCGACGTCGTCGGCGTAGACCTCGTCTACAAAGCGCGAGTGCATAAACGCTTCAAGGATCTGATTGGCGATGTAGCCAACGGCTTCTTCACCCGTGACAAAATCGCGCTTCTCGCACAGATCGCGCTTGATCTTGCCAAACTGCTCGTAAGGCAAGCGACGGCGTTCCATGAAGTCTTTGGCTTGGTCGGTCAGCTCGCGATCTAGCCGCAGATATTCCTTCAGCACTGCCTCGATATCGAGCTGAGCTTCAGAAATTTCGTTCACTTCGATGTCGCCATCGTCCTTGAGCTTACGAATCAGCTCGGTGGCGATGGCGGGGATTTTTCCCGAATACAACTTCATGGACGATCCTTGCCAACCTTGGAGCGTTGCTGAATTTTGCTTGGGGCGAGTGCCCGCTTCGGCGGGTGAGCATACGCGAGCTAGAAAAAATTGCCTATGGTGAACTCAAAGCGAATGGTGTCTTCGCCTTGCTGTTTGTTCAGCGGCAGACCCCATTCAAAGCGCAGCGGCCCGATGGGCGAGAACCAGCGGAAGCCAAATCCCGCCGAATAGCGCAGGTTTTGAAACGTCGGATACTTGCTACAGGGGTTAAATACGTCGGGCATCGTGGCATTGGCGCTTTGGCTGGTGCAGTACTTGTCTTCGAGATTATAGCCATTGCCCATGTCGAAAAAGACCACGCCTTTGATTTGCACCATCGGCAGAATCAAGAACTCGATTTCGCTGTTTACGATGATCTGCCAGTTTCCGCCGATCGAAAATGGAATCAAGAAAGATCCAGGATCCAAGGCACCCTGAATCTGAATCTTGGGTCCGAGCGAAAACAAGTTGAAGCCGCGAATGCTTTGAATGCCGCCGAGGAAATACCGCTCGTAAATCGGTACACCGTTTGGACTGCGCGAAGTGACCATGCCGCTTTCGGCATTTAGACGAAAGACAAAAGGTCCCCAGATCGGCCGATAAAAGCGCGCGTAGCCGGATAGCCGCACGTAATCGATCTCAGAAGCCAGATATTTGTCGGCCACTTCGAGGGACAGCATGTGAAACATGCCGTTTGTGGGAAACATGCGGTCGTTGCGGCTATCGTACTGTAGCCATAGACGCACCGCCGAGGTCCAGCCGCGCCTATACAAATTGGCCAGGGTGCCGCTGGCAATCGATTGCACCTGCCCAAATCCCGCAATCTGCAAACCTTGGCTGTTTTGGCCGACCTGCACCCATTCCAGCTTGTAGGTTCCAAGCAGGCGCACAAAATCGCCAAGCATATAACCCCAGGTCAAATCGCCGCCGCGCGTGGTGCGGTTAAAACTTGGAAAGTAGAGCAATTGGTTATACGCAGAAAATGCAAAGGTCAGCTTGGTATCGAGAAAATAGGGATCCAAGTAGTTGATCGAAAAGAGCTGACGCAGTTGCGAGACTTGAGCGGACAGCCGCAGCGTGGTGCCGCGCCCAAAAAGATTGTTTTGGGCGACTTGCGCTTGAAAGATAAAGTTCTCAAAGGATGAAAAGCCCGCGCCGACTTGAAAAGTACCGGTGGGGCGCTCGGTGACTTCCAGGTTGACGACGATTCGTTCGTCGGTGGAACCGCGGCTTGTCGAAACCTCGACTTTTTCAAAAAAACCGAGCGCCTGCACGCGATTCTTGGAGAAATCGAGCATGCGCTGGCTAAACAGCTCGCCTTCGTAAACTTTGAGTTCGCGGCGAATGACTTTGTCGCGGGTCTTGCTGTTGCCGCGAATATTGATGCGCTCGAAATAGACTTTTTTGCCCTGCTGCAGATCAAAAACGATATCGACGATGCGCTTTTCTTGATCGATATGCGTTTCCGGCGAGACGTTTACATAGGCATAGCCGAGGTTTTTATACAGATCATTAATGGCCAAAATGTCGTTGCCAAGCTTGGTCCGATTAAACTTATCGCCCGATTTGACCGACAGGCCTTTTATCATGTCCTCGCGCGGACGAATCAGCTCCCCTTTGAAGTCGAGCTGACCGATATTGAAGATCTCGCCTTCCTCAATGGGAATGACCAGATATAAAAATCGTTTGTCGGCTGACATCTCGATCTGCGGTTTGCCGACTTTGGCCGTCACGTAGCCCTTATCGTAATAAAGCGCGGTAATCAGCAGTACATCGCGCTCGAAGGCGTCTTCGCGATAGGTGCCGGCCGAGGTCAAAAATCCCAGCCAATTGCCTTCTTGCGTGCCCATCGCCGAGCGCAACTCATCGTCCGTGGCATGTTTATTGCCCATAAACGATATTTTGCGAACTTCGATTTTCGCCCGTTCATCTACATAGAAATAGACATCAAGCTGCGTCGCCGAATGAATCTTGATCTCGCTGCGCACATCGGCCAAAAAGTGGCCTTTTTCGACATATAGCTCGCGAATCTTTTCGGCATTGCGCTTGACCTTGGCCGGGTCATAGATGGTGTCTTTTTTCAGGTCCAGCGCTTCGTTGATCTTATCCAGTCCGACTTCGCTATTGCCGGCGACGTAGATTTTGCGAATCGTGCGCTTTTCACGCACGACGAAGCGCAGGATAATGCCCTGTCTGCCGTCTTCGACCTCGGCCGAGACGTCGTCGAAAGACCCCATTTTCCACAGGGTGCGTAAATCTTCCTCGACAGTGGTAACGTCGAGCGGCTGGCCCTCCTGCGACGTCTTATGCAGACCGCGCTCGGGAGCTTGCAGGACACGCTGCATCGCCGCCGACTCGACCTTGCGGTTGCCGCGAAACTGAATCGCTTCGATGGTTTTTCCGACGGCACTGTCACCGTCATCGGCATATGCCGCAAAAGGAACGACGACAAGCAGCACTGCAAGAAGTGCGCGCCACCATACAAAGCGTCTCACGACCCGGCCTCCTCGACCAGCTTGCCCTCGAACATGCGTAATTGGCGCGGCAGCCGCAGCGCCAGATCCTCGTTGTGGGTCACCACTAAAAGGGTCATGCCGCGTTCGCGATTGAGCTCTAAAAGCAGGTCATGAATGGCGGCCCCGGTACGCCGGTCGAGGTTTCCGGTGGGCTCATCCGCCAAAAGCAGACGCGGCTCCATGATCAGCGCCCGAGCCAGGGCGACCCGCTGCTGCTCGCCGCCGGATAGCTCTCCAGGCCGATGGGTCAGCCGATGCGAAAGGCCCACCCGCTTTAGCAGATCGGTTGCGCGCTTTTCGGCATCGGCGCGGCCATGCCCGAAGATGCGTGCTGGCATCGCTGTGTTTTCGACCGCGGTAAATTCCGGCAAAAGATGATGAAACTGAAACACAAAGCCGATCGTGCGATTGCGAAATGCCGCGAGCTGCGCCGCCGAAAGCCGCCCCGTATCCATGTCATCGATGACGATTTTGCCGGTCGAGGGAGCATCCAGCGTTCCGAGCACGTGCAAAAAAGTGGATTTGCCGGCCCCGGAGGCACCTACCACCGCGACAAGCTCACCCGCTTTGACATGCAAATCAATGCCTTGCAGGACGCTGATGCGTCTGCCTTCAAAGTCGAATGACTTATGTAGATTTTGAATATCGAGGCGTGCGCCGGCCATGTCTACGTCGAGTCGACGGAGATTAGTCGTCCTGGCTTTCCCTGTCAAATGATGACGCACAGGGATCGCGAAAAGGCTGTACGTGACGGTTTTGCGGAGTAAACTCCGTTTTTGTGAGTGCCATCTTATCGAAACGGTTCTCGTTGAGCCTACAGATTGAAAGCTGGCATCGGCTGCTGGCCGAGCTTCAGACCATGGAGCGCGACCACGCTGTGCCGATGCACGATGTCTCTGGCTCTATCGAAAAACTGCTGGAGCGCTCGCGCGCTGGCGAGCAACTGCTGATTTTTGTGCGCTGTGTGGTGGAAGAAGGTTCGCCCCAAGCGGCCGGCTCTACCGACGGTGTTGCCGAAAATCCAAGCGAATTTGTGCGCCGCGACGTGCCGCTTTTGCGCCCGGCCGCGAAGTATCTTTTGACCGCCTGTGACAGGTTGCGGAGGGCCGCCCTGCATGAAGCTTGGCGCCGGCAAGCGACCCAGTCGCTGACCGCTGTGCAAGCGGCTCTGGCAGAGGCAAAATTGTGGGATGCCACGATGCGCGAGCTTTCGCTGCAACACGGCGTGCTACATCCGCTGTCCGAGATGGTTGCCCCCTTGCCGCTCGGCGAAAGCGAGCTGGCCCAGCTCGGTCTGCCCTGCGAGCAATGGCTAAATGGCGAAGATCTGCTCGCAAGCTGATTGGCGCTTCTATTGCACTAGGCCTACATCGAAAACAGCGTCGCGCAGCAAGTTTCTGGCTGCGTATTTCTCGGGCGCAATCTTCGTTCAATCGATCTCTAAACCGTAACGATCGGTGCGCGGCTGCTTATGGGCCCAAAGGTCGGGATTTTGTGAGGGCACGAAAGGAAGCCCGCTTTCCATTTTCATGGATGCAGCAAATTAGATGGCCGGCAGTATGCGTTCTTTGCGAGTGGGCATCGTCAGCTCGGTAGGCGGACATCTGAGCGAGGCCATGGAGCTGGCGCCGGTTTTGCGCGGCTGCGAGCTGTTTTGGGTACTAAATGACCAAGCTCCATGGCGCGGTGGGTTCGCCAGCGCGCGCATGTACCGCATTACACATGCCGAACGCGATGCGCGGGTGCTCCTAAACCTTGGAGAGGCCGCGGGAATTCTTTGGCGCGAGCGGCCTGATGTGCTGATTTCAACCGGCGCCTCGCCGGCGGTTCCTTTTTTTCTGCTGGGCAAGTGCCTTGGCATTGGCACGCTTTACATTGAAAGCTTCAGTTCGGTGCAGCGGCCATCTTTGACCGGACGACTGATCGTTCCGCTGGCCGACCATTTCTTTGTGCAGTGGCCGCAGCTTTTGCGAACTTTTCCGCACGCTCGTTATGCCGGGCCGCTGTTTGTGCCCTTGTTCGAGCATGTGCCGGACAGTCATCAAACGATCAAAGACCCGCCTGTGCAGATTCTGGTCGTTGTCGGCAGCAGTGTACGCCCATGTCACCGGCTGCTGAGCTGGCTGGATGAATGGCTGGGGGCGCGGCCCGGCGAGCCGCGGCCCTCGATGCTGGTGCAAAGCAGCGTCGTGAAGCAGCCGCCACGCCATTTTCAAACGGTTTCGTATGTACCGGCGGCGCTGTTAGAACACCATCTGCGTACGGCCACCAATATTGTTTGTCATGGCGGTGCCGGAGTGCTTGGGCTTTGCCTGAAATGGGGTCGCCATCCCATCGTCATTCCCCGCCGCGCGGCGTACGGCGAAGCGATAAACGATCATCAGGAGATGCTTTGCGAAGAACTTTCGGCACGCGGCCTCATCACGATGTGCGAAAGCCAGTTGGAATTGGCCGCGGCGCTAGAGCACGCGGCTCGGCCTAGGGGATCTGGCACATGTGCCCTGCCAGAAGGTTTACACGCTGCCGTCGGCCAAATTTTGCGCCAAGCCGCGATATCCCGCCACCGCACCTATTGTGAATAGAGCATGTTATAAAATTCTTCGTGAGCGATTTACTTCCGCAGGTATTAGTAGACGCTGAGGCGCTGTCCAAAGAGCACTTTGTGGCCAAATACCCACATCCCTGGTTGCTCTGCGAGGTGAACAAAGCGCCGGCGCAGCCTCCGGCGCAGCCTCCAGCGCGGCTGGTCATTGCATCTCCGGCCACCGCAGTTTTGTCGTCTATGGTGAAAAAACCGGAGATGGCCAAACCGAATTACACATCGGTACGCAGCAAGCGCAATCTATTTACGCTTTATCCGATCGTAAAGACTGATCGCAATCCTTGGGCAGATCGGATTTTGGTCGGACGGGCCAAAAACAATGATGTCGTCCTCAACAACCAGGCAGTCTCCAAGGTTCATGCGTATTTTACCAAGAGCGGACCACGCCTGCTTTTGTGTGCCTATCAAACCCTTAATCCCACATTGCTGAAGGGAATGCCCATAGAGCCTGGAGCTAGCGGCGAAGACGTGAATAACGGCGATGACATCGTGTTTGCAGTGGTCCATTGCCGTTACTTCGAAAGCGCCGCTTTTTACGTATTTTTGTCCAATCAGTGGGGCTAAGAAGCGCGCCCGGGACTTTTTCGGAGCTTCCGGTTTTGGCGTAAGTTCCATGGCTGGGCCTCCGTCCGCCGTGGAAGAACAGCTCAGTAGGCAGTCATCCTGGCTCAACCAGTACCTAGGACATCTGGCTGTCGGAGTTCGTATGAGCGCAGCCATCGGCCGCTGGAACTTGGCAACATCCACTGCTAGTTGGTGTTTGAACACCGATTGGTGTTTGAACGCCAGTTTGGGATTTGAACGCCGACTTGGTGTCTGAGCCTCGGCTGGTGTTTGCGCCTCGGTTGGTGTTTGAACGCCGCCATGGTGTTTGCGCCTCGGTTGGTGTTTGAACGCCGCCATGGTGTTTGCGCCTCGGCTGGTGTTTGAACGCCGCCATGGTGTTTGCGCCTCGGTTGGTGTTTGAACGCCGCCATGGTGTTTGCGCCTCGGCTGGTGTTTGAACGCCGCCATGGTGTTTGCGTCCAAGATTAGGCTCGGCCTCTGTCTCTCTTATCTTGGCTTTCTCGAGCTACCGCTTTAAGTTATCAGGCCTCTTCAGCAACAACTTGGTCTCGCGCATCGCTAAAATGGGCATTGCCTGCCTTGGCGCTCATGTTTTCTACTCAGCCTCGTGCCGTACCTGTTTTTTGGGTGTTTAAACACCGATTAACACTTGGTGTTTGAACACCAAGTGTCAGAGCATTATGCTACAGGCCACATGTTC